>CAMJXD010000003.1 GCA_946409635.1 uncultured Prevotellaceae bacterium | reverse complement strand
TATGTCATAAGGATCTCGTCGGCGAACCATTCCTTCTACGGAATACTTGAATTATGATGATCATCTGATTACAGAATGAATAATCAATGCTGTTATTAATGACAAAATTATAACTGTTATATTCTTTCTATATGAAACAACTATTTTTATTATTCGTAGTACTTTTGATGGTTTGCTCTTGTTCAGACGAAATCCTGAATGAGGAAAATCATCAAGCAATTTTGGGCGCTTCCAATGTTACCTTCTCGTTTGATTCGATTACATCTCCAGCCAACTGGAGAACATATCAGTCCTTAGAGGAGATGCTTGAAGCATGCCAAATTCCTGAAGTCAAGCTTTCTTCTATGTCTACAGATGAACTTATTGAAGTCTGTATGAGCCACCCTTTACATTCAATCTATTTCGCTTACGATAACGAGTTAGACGGAGCAAAGGTGGTTTTTGAAAACTTCAATGGTTTTCAAGAACTGAAGAGACGAAGCGATGCACCCGAAAAGGTTATTGATTTCTACTCAGATGTCAATTTCAATACAAAGGCTCAACACCTAAGACGTAAAAACTTCTCAAAATTCACCTATATAGGATTTATTGAACTGTATTTGGCGTCAAAGGAGTTGCCGGATTTATATGAGGGTTCTAATCTTATGTATTTGGAACGTATCTCAAATGAAGTTCTTGATATGAAATTGGCACAACCCGTCAAAAAAATGCATTCAATAAGTCGCTCTCTTCTTATAAATTCGCAAATAGCGATTGAAAGAGGAAATCTATCACAAGAGGACGAAAAAGTCCTAAAAGCGTTTGTCTTGTCTGGTGGTAAAGAGCAAGACCCACAAGTTTATACTACTGTATCAACAATTATTTCAAAATAGGCATAGAACTATGAAGCAACTAGTTTATTATATATTATTAATCGTTTGTTGTGCATCAGCATATGCAGACACGTACTCCACAATCTATACTAAGGGCGGACAAGCAATTGAAGTAATCATTAGAGACGAATGGTATAGCGAAACTGAAATACAAGAAATTAACGATGAATGTTGTGAGGATTTCCCATTGGCTACACTCTTGGCTGATGCGACTTCAACCTACAACTGCCATAGCTATGCATGGAATCTATCAGATGGTGGCACCACCGTTTGCTGGATTAATCAATTTACTGCATCAGGTCAAGCAAACTTATCAAAATATTGGACTAATGATTATTATTCAGAGACAACAGAGGCGAATGCCGTTAAGGTTTTTTACTATTTAAGCGATCACTCTGCTATTGTTTCTCCGACGGTTACAGGAATGTACGAGTCTAAATGGGGATCGGCTCCTTTAATGCGACATGCTCCCTCCTATGGACCATATTTAAATATGAGTTATCGTAAGTACTACAAACATATAGTGCCTACCCCGACGACAGGTTTTATTACTTGTAGTAATGGAATCGGTTCTATAGGACGAAATGTTGCAGCAAATTACTGTGCAGTAATGTCTTCGTCAAGTACTATTACGATGGTTTGCTCCATTGAGACTGCTAAAGGCGATGATGCTATTGAAGAAGGTTATGCCGTTGTTAACAACACTTTCAGCAATGGTGTCAATGTGACTTTCACACGCGCTGGCATTTATGAAATGTACCTAAATTTCTACAACCAATTCAATGAACTTTTAGGGTCGTATTGGTTTGAACCTGTTGTAACTCAATAAAGTTTTAACTATGAAAGCAAATATCATTATTATTTTGTTTTTGATGGCTTTCGCGTTATCATCGTGTGGCCATGACGAGCCGGATGATCCTAATGCAGTAACTCGTGTGCAGGATGGCAATGGGAAAGTGTTTTTGGAGAACGGTTTGCTTGTTGAAGCAAATCTGAATTATACCCAAAATGACTTGATCAATGCCCTAACCACTTATGAATGGGAGCGAGATTATTGTTTTTATTATGACAATAAAACAATCTCGAACAAAACTGACATCAGCGCGATGCCCATTCTCATGCATACTGACATGACTATTGAATTTGACTTTCCAATTGAATCTGCAAGATTACGTGACATGAGCGTGTCTGGAAAACAGATCACTGTAAGTATGCGACATGATCCAATATCGGGTTCCTATTATCCTGATGAAACCCTTACGGTTGTTGCACTTGACTTGACTCAATCTTACGGAAGAATTGTCATGGACAGAAAACTCAGTTGGGATGTTGATGGTTACTTGACAAACTCTCTCTACGTACGAATGGTTTGGAAAGCTAAAATGGCAAATTAGCGTATGAAAAATGCCGCATTATTGTTTTTTCTGACAATGTGCGCGTTACCATTAGGGGCGGCCTCGGTTGACACGACAACAGTCGCCCTTAATAATGATAGCAGCACATTATCTCGTGGCGTGCATCTCGAGAATGTGGTGGTCTATGGCAGCCGCAACAACTTCGGTGTGGCTTCATCTCAGATGAGTGCCGTAACACTCAACAAGGAGCAAATCATGTCTGTCCCCGTGTTCTTGGGCGAGCCTGATGTGCTCAAGTCCATCCAGAAACTCCCTGGTGTTCAGTCGGGCACTGAAGGCAGTGCAGGGATTTTTGTACGTGGAGGTGATTACGACCAAAACTACATCACCCTTGACGGTTCGGCCATCTACAATGCCGAACACATGCGAGGGTATGTCGGGGCGATCAATCCAGATATGGTGCAGAGCATCAACTTCTATCGAGGTGCTTTTCCTGCCCGCTATGGCTCGCGCCTGTCAAGCGTAATTGACGTGGGTATCAAGGAGGGCGACTATAATCGTTATCACGGTCTGTTAAGTCTGGGAACATTGTCTAGCCGCATTCAGGTCGAAGGCCCCATCTGGAAAGGGCACACATCTTTCAATGTGGCGGCCCGCCTGTCCTATTTTGACTTGATTGCCAAGCCAGTGTTGAAGCACTTCTATGACCGACCCGAAGCGTTGCAGCCTTATAGCAATATGCGCTACTATGACATCACTGCTAAGGTCGTACACCGGTTCAACGACCGTAACCGCCTCTCAGCGGTATTCTACTATGGGGAGGACATTGACAATGAATCACCCACTGATAGCCGCCGCAGTGAAAGCACCATAGGCAGAGTTGATATCTTGACCGAAAAGCAATACAAGGAGGATGATTACCGTGCAAGCAGCAACGAGAGCCGGTGGAACAATCTGCTTTCGAGCCTCTATTTTACATCGTTTGTCAACGAAAGCCACCGCTTGAACATCAATCTGAACTATAGCCAATATGAGTATGATATGTCGATCAGTAATAGGATTGACGACAAAATCACCGACCTATACCGTTTGTACTATAACCATGAAGAAACGAGCCGTATCACCTCACATTCGGGAATCAAAGACTTGGCATTGACATTTGATGCTTCGTGGCAAGCAAATGAAGACCATTGGTTGCGCTATGGTCTCAAGCTATCCAAGCAGTGGCTCAATCCAAACACTTCGGTTTTCAAGGATGCCACGATTCAACGCTACCGTGGCGGCTTGAACTATGATGGCGATGAATCATTATATAACCCGAAATATGATGAGACAAGTGAATATATCGACTACACCAGTGGTGAGGAAATGAACATCAACAATCTCGCGTTATATGCTGAGGACGACTTCTCGCTATTTCACAATCTCAAACTCAACTATGGACTGCGTCTAAGTTCATATTTCGTCACCGACAGATCCTATCTTGCCCTCGAACCGCGAGTATCGTTACGGTATCTGTTTAGTAACCACTTATCACTCAAAGTCTCCTATTCCAATATGACTCAGGGTATTCACCGGTTGGTTACAAACAACCTAATCATGCCCAGTGACATCTGGGTGCCGATAACAAAAGATGTTCCACTGATGAAAAGCAATCTCTATGGTTTGGGAATAAACTATGAGTGGAAGGGGATCACCTTTGCTGTAGAGGGTTATTACAAGACCATTGACAATGTGCTTGAATACCGTAATGGCGCATCTTATTTCATCACCGCCCGCAACTGGCAGGATATAGTAGCCATTGGCAAGGGGCGTAGTTTCGGCTTTGAGGTGCTTGTCGAGAGAAAGGTTGGCAACACTACTGGTTGGTTGAGTTACACATGGTCTAAAGCACTTCGTACTTTTGACCGCCCCGGCAATGAAATCAATGGCGGTCTAGAGTTCTATGCATCAACTGACCACCGACACAATTTCTCTGTCAATGTGATGCATCATTTCGCATTGTCCAAGAAATTGGGGCTGGACTTTAGCGCCGCTTGGAGTTATCAGTCTGGCCGTCGCGGCACAGTGCCGTATGGCATCACCTATGGTCAAAGTATATATGAATTTGTCGGTCGTTATCCTGTGGTAGCTTATGGAGAGGTCTTGTTTTACATAGAAAATTGGACAACTGTTTTAGGCGATATCGGGATTGATACCCGATTGGGTAGCCCGGCAGGAGACGTGCAGCCTTTCCATTCATTTAGAAATATCAACGATTATAAACTTCCCGATTCACACCATCTTGACGTCAATGCCAACTTGTCCATCAAGCACCGACTTGGTGAAAGCGTGATAGGCCTCGGCATCTATAATGTCTATAATCATTACAACGTTAGCAATGTGTATATCGGTTACAGGGATAATAAAGCCGTCTTAAAAGGTATATGTCCTTTCCCATTTATGCCGTCAATCAGTTTCACCCAAAAGTTTTAGTCCATGAATGAATTGAAATCAACAATAATTATTCTTGCCACTTTGGTCGTCTTTTTGACGAGTTGCGAGAAAGACATTGACTTCAACAGTCAATATGAAAGCGGCATAGCGATTTATTCCCTCGTTATGCCCGGAGAGCCCTTTACTTTGAGAGTTTCGCGTTCGTTCAGCGTGAACGACAACCCGGTTGTCATTTACTCTCACTACTCGGAGTACTACAGCGAAATTGATTCCCTCTATCGTTCTGAGATCGTGATAAAAGATGCTACTGCCGAAGTAATCGTAAATGGTGCCGACAAATATTCCTTGCATTACGATGAAACAAAACCCTATGTTTACGTTTGCGATTACATACCAAAGGAGGGCGACAATATTGCCATAACAGTCAATGCTGCGGGATATAAGGCCATCAGTGCTACAGCCAAAGTTGAGAAAGCTCAGAAAGTAGAGATAGTCAAAACTGAAGTGGTTTATAAAGAGAATGGCTATGATGGTTCCACGATAATGGTAAATCCGTTATTCAAATATGGGGTCGATTCTGTGATGTTGATAACAATGCGTCTAAACGACCCTGTTGGGGAACACAACTTCTACCGACTGAAAGTGCGCGGTGTCGCTGAGGGAGAAGAAGTAATTGTTGGCTCAATCACTCGTCGGTTTTATTCGCTTTGTGATGTCTTTGACTCAGATGATATCATTTTTGCCGACAACCAATTGACTAAACCCTTTGGCGATTGGAAAGCGGGATTCAGCAACGTGTTCGATGATCACTTGTTTAATGGCCAGAGTTACACCTTTACAGTTGAATCTCGGAAAAGATACTGCGACAATCCTCGCGTGATTGTTGAACTTGAAACAATCAGCCAAGACCTGTACTATTTCTTGAAATCCTATCAGGTGTTTCGCATCTCCACCGATGATGTATATATGAATCCTATTGGCTTATACAGCAACATCGTCAATGGATGGGGCATCTTCGGCACCTTGAGTTATGACCGTCATATCATATACTATTGATTCTAATCCGTTGAGCTGGCTTTTAATACGGATTTTAAATTTCTTTATCTTTTGTGTTATTGTCCTAAATAGCTGAAGACGATATAGCTGCATTCATCTGGTTTGTATTCAATGAATTAATGAAACCTCGACACACTTTTTCTAACGAACAACAACGATATTGCAGCATTTCCCAACGAATAATTTGTTCATTCGGCATTAGACAAATGAGAATTGCCAAATCCTGCGTGGGAAGATTCAACGCTTTCAATCTACAAAGTTTCCATTAACTATATGTGCAAAACCGTACAGCTCTCAATCTGGATAAGTCAAACCATTAAATGCTGTATCTATGGAATAACAGAGCATATTGTTACAGGTACCAGGATGAATCAATTACGGCCGTTTTGTCGTGTTACGCAATTAATGATGATTGCTAATCAGGGAGTAGAAAATTTACTATTCGCTCGTTACCAATGAATAACGAAGTATTTTTTTACACTTGGGGTGAAAAGCAAACCATTGACAGGATAATCGGAGCGTGCTGTGCCACCCGCAGATGAAAATACAATACCCCAAAACGGACTATGCTGTTACAGTTTTGTTGTAGCAGTCTACCCTTTTTACATTATTTGCTACCAATCATTAGCATCCAGTTCTTATACTAAGTATGGCATCAAAAATGAAAACTTAATAATTACCATTCTTTCTCCTCATCTTCCTACTCAAATCATAGGGCTGTGTCTGTCGGTTGTTATAGGCGTTGTCTAGCATCATTCTGAGGTTTTCAGGTGTTAGTTTTTTCCATGTTGTCACCGATATCTTGACACCATCTTTCAACAAATTGTCTATAATGCGTTCGGGCATATCAGGGTAACGTCTCTCGTATTCACTTCTTGAATCAACATGAACCCAACTTGAAATTTCAGGATATATCTGCGCCTTCTCATTAGCATATGGTATATGGCAATCATCACAATGGGTTTCTGGCAACATTACTACAACAATCCCTGATCTTTTATTAATCTTACCGTCATACATACTTGAATAAATCTCCCAATCCACGTGCTTACGGTGTCGAGTGTTTGGCCCTACAAGTAGAATTGTTACAGAAGTATCTCTAAGATATTCATCACGAATTGTCTCTCGTATTCTTTGATCATCCCAGTCGTCTGGAATGTCTCCCGTATCAACTGAGCCATCAATAAAAATGTCATTTTCTTTAGCCCACTCTACTAAACAATCTTTATAATGTTGATCATCACGATGGTAAAAACTTACGAATACTCTATGCATGTCCAATAGTATTTTTTAGTCCTTTAATTATCAAACCTACAATCTCGATAACATCTGTAGATTGGAATAAGATATAATTATCTTCATCTTCCAGCCCATTGTTAAGGCAGGATAAACCATCTGCTACAAATTCTTCCAATTTGTCATAGCCGATGTCTATATTCTTATCACGGCAGAAAGACATGAACTCAGCATAACGAGGTGCCTTGCTCGCTTCTATTATTACATCATCAACCACTTTTTCTTTTTTTATCAAAGATGTAAGTAGAGAAGCGGCACCACCAAATCCACCTAACAGATATACTGGATGACCAACTTCCACTGCTTGAACGAATTCCTCTATTACGCCAGCCATAAAACCACTAAAGCCAGTTGTGCGTCCACCAAGTATAATTCTAGCATCCGTATCAGCTTCCATCTGCTTTCGCATTTTCAATAATGATAACGCATAGATATAGTTATTATTATTATTGATCGGTGCAATTGGTTTGTTTTTATCTCCACTGTATTCTTCAGGGCATTCTACGAATACTGGTTTTACACGACTATTTACATATTGCAATCTTGTCTCAGTGGTAAAACTAAGATGAATTGGCCATGCAAAATAATTGCGAAAAAAGAATGTTTCTCTATCTACGTTGCCTTGATAATTCTTATACTGTAATGACATGTCGCTAAAAAGTTCCGTAAAGCCATCTCGCCTTAAATCGCCCCCATATGTCATATTAGCACCTGCTATTAGCAAATGTCGTGAGAGTTCTATGGTCAAGTCTCGTATCATATCTGTTCCATATCCTAGTACATCTGAATTTGGAACTTCTGACACGGAAACCGCTACACTCTTTCCTTTTAGATTTACTGTTTGTGCTAGCAATTGCATCGGAGTGAGAAACAGCTTTTCTTTTCCTGCTATCTTCTTCAAGACATCCAATTCATCCTTAGTAAGAGGTGGCTCAGGATAAATGATATTCGATGCAAGTTCTTCATATACATAAGAATAGGCCTCAGGTGAAAATGGTAATACCTTAAATGTGCTTCTGTCTGGTTCCTCCATTTCCTTACGAAGGTTCTCCAAATACTGTGCTTGACAATATTGATCTAATGCTGTTCGTAATATCAGTATCAGAACATCTACCCAGTTGTCGTTGAAACGGATATACGGTATGTTAGAAATGTATGGAAAGCAACGTTTCACTTCACCATCAAGTAGGCTCACTGCTATTGCAGGTATCTTATTACTCTTTGCAAGGAGGACCTCCTTTTGGCACCATTCTCTTTCAGAATAGGTATTTGAATTCAAGATGACGAGTAGTGATCGTTCTCCTGCTGCATTGTTCTTTATTTGATTTTCAAAGTCCTGTCCATCGAGAATATCACTAGCATCAAAGAATGAATCCAACTTTGTTTTTGAGCGAATGAAATCTCTGAATTCTATTGCACGTTTTTGACCAATTTTATTCTCATCTTTCTTTGAGTGACTGATAAAAATCTTTAGTTTTGTCAGTTCTTTTCTGATAATAAAACGGATAATGTTGTCAAATAATCGTATCTGAAATTCCTCCCAATTATCTCGTATGGAGAATGACTTCAAGCGTATAAACTGTTTGTCAGATAGACCATGACCGATGTCAAAGGCAAATTTGCTCAATTCAACACAAACAATCTGTACCTTATCAGGATTATCATGTTCTAGTGCCACCACTTCTCCTAAATACTTTTTCCACACATCACTACAATACATTTCGTCATCTACTAATAGTAAGATAAATGTTTTGTCTGTATTATCCAAACTGATTGACTTTATATCGCTCATCTTCTCGTCATCTCCAGTTCGCAGATAAACAGGGATGTCTAAGCCGTCCTCAAAAGGATGGTTTGCATCACGACAAAGTAGTTTATAGATATCACTATAAGTGGCTTTGCCTTGCTCATACTGACTATGAAACAAAACGTAAACAGCTAAATTCTTTTTCATGCGTATGAATCCATAATTTTGTTAAGTACATGCGATGCATTACTCTCAGAGAACGAACGGTTTTCTAATATAAACTGGTCTCTGTTAGTTCTTCTAATACTTGCGATCAAGCTATTGAGTTGATAAATACTCATTACAGTATTTACTACCTTCAAATACTCGGGCAGTTTATCTTTCTCAACGCCTTTTAAGCGGAGAACATTCAGCGTGACAACAGAATTATAAGCATAGCCTATTTCCCAAGGTACCCACATAGATCCAAAAGTGTTGGGTGAGAACAGTACTAACATGTGACTGCTATTCTCAATACCTCTCTTAATTGCACTAACCACTGAATGTGGATCGGATCTATTGATGCTACTGTCGTATTGGTCAAAGTACACATCGATGCCTGCATCCTGTAGATAGTCGGCAATAGCCCTCGCTGCATCGGAATCATTCTTCTGATGACTAATAAAGACCCTTGGTTTCTCCAACGTTGGCCGTGGGAGTACGCCGTTATAACGATCTCTAAGGTAATAATAGTTTAAACCTCTTCTTGCCATTATCCCAAATCATTAACTTAATAAACATGAGTCCATTGAAAATTAATTAGCTAAAAATTAAGAACATAGCGGAATTTCTAGAAATTATATAGTGCTAAAAACAAATACTAAAAACAACCGCTACGTTTCCTAATTGCAAAATTACAGAAATATTTTTTATGTGTGATGTGTTTAGCAAGATTTTTGACAAAAGTATCCAAAATGCGATAACTGATGGCGATAGCGAAAATAAACATGACTATTATCGTGACGGTAATATGTCGTACCCCGAGGATATGACTATTCTGATCTAGTTTCACAATTCAGGTTATTGATGCCCCAAGCACTTTTACCTTGAATATGTGTACTAGCATATGAAACATCTGTCTCCTAAAACATTGTCCTACAATCGCTTTGTAGAGTTGCAGAAACGGGCTATCATCAAACTGACCGTCTTTATGAAAACCATCCTGAAGGTAAGTGGATGAGCGTCTCGGATGACGTGCTGCTCAGGAAAAGATCAATCATCGAATTGGTTCATGACGAGTTAAAGAACATGGCTCAGATTGAGCACTCAAGGCACAGGTCATTAAATAACGTTATCAATAACCTTATGTCTGGAATAGCTCCCTACAGCTTCTCTCCCAAGAAACCGATGATACAATTGGAGCGTGAAATTGATAACCAGTTGACTATTTTTTGACTCTTTTAGTCAAACTCACGTTAATTAAGTATAAACCACTTCAATTCTTCCAACCGTTCGAGAGGCTTCCTTTTACGAAATAATACATCATTGGAGATCCGATTGTTAGTCAGGGCCTGCTTCATCGATGCAGGATAATTATTCAAATCGTCATAATCATTCAAAGTTTTGGCAACTTGTAGCACTTTGGAACACCACCATTCACATTGTTTGGTCGGGGCATTCGATACTTCTATTTACATTCAAGGCCTTATTTTAATATTACATGCAATCAATACCTTGTTTTACGGTTTTGTCATCATTACAAAAACACTCATCGATGCCATGATTTTGATGACTGTTTCTCATCATGTACTAAGGAAGTTACAGGTTTGTCTGGGTGTGATGTGAAAGAGGATTTCAGATTCAATTCTTCCACGACAGAGACCTTCAATCCTCTTCGCTTGGCAAAACTGATCATGTGAGCCGTTCCGCTGCTTTTTCTGTCCCAGAACGCTATCAGAGCATCAGAGGCTCTTGCCATTTCTGCATTGCGTATCATTCCGGCCGCCTTGCCCAAGGCTCTCCACTTTGCAGGATGAAGTTCAACGGTTAGGCCTTGTTCCTTGGCAAACCTTTCACCCATTGTATCAGCACCATGGGCATGGCCGGACACGATGATGACCCGATGTGTCCTCCTTTTCTCTTGAAGCAGGGAAAGGCAATGCTCCTTCAGCAACTCATAGTTACTGAAGGAGCGGCTGCCAGCTATGATGACTCGATAATCGTCCATTTAATTGACCTATTGCTCGTCGTCAATTTCCAGATAGAGTGACACTCTGCTGTATCTGTTGTCTTTCGGGTTACTGAACTCCTGTATGCCCCCAAGTGAAACGCCTTTCATCCTATCTGTTGGCACACCACGTTTTGACAGTTCTTTTGCAATGAACCTGGCACGCTCCTTGCTTAATGCGGAATTGACATTCTCAGAACCCGTTGCATTGTCGGCTGCACCCGCAATATGTACCTTGAGATTATGCTCGATAGCCACCCTTGCCAATTCGTCCAGGTTTATCAATTGGGAATTATCTGTCAACTTAGCTTTACCCAGCTCAAAGAAGAAGTATATGGGTATGTTCAAAACATTCGGTCTGTCCTGTAATGAGTAAGGCGGGGCGTATTCATTCATGCCCTTCATGCGAGAACGCAGTGAAAGCAGTCCTCTGTAATTGTTCTTGGCATTACCATCGTCGCTGTTATCAAAAAGATAGCCATACTTGCCCAATAGTCCTTCAATCTCCAAAATCTTTTTCAGTTCATCTAAAGTCTTTCGGTCGATATTGCGTTGGTCACGAAGATGTTTGTTGGATTGTTCCAGCCGTTCTACGTAAGCAAGCAGATTGTCGTTCTGATTGATGAAAGGATTTGCATCAACGGCATGATTCCATCGTGGCGTTCCAAAGTTGAATCCGATGCCGAACGTCAAAGACGGCATGTTGTCGCATAGCTTTCCATGTGAACCATAGCCGTCGAAATCTCGGAATGTAGTGAAGTTCCCCAATTCCCCAGACAGGTAGAAACGTTCCCTGAAATGGCATCGTGTATGGATGCCATAGGTAAGGGCAAACAAATAGTTCCGATCCTTGCTACCGTCGACACAGAACTGGTCAGCGCCATGAACGAGTCCTGCACCTATAAAAGGAGCAAAGTCAAACTTGGACAAGCGTTCCGATGGCAGTCGGAACAAGTTAGCGACGTTATACATCAGGTCAGCATGTCCCAACTGGTAGTCACCCATGTCTAGGTTACTGTTCTTGTACTTAAATCCCTGAAAAGCTAATCGCACACCAACAGCAGGTGTGATCCATTTGCCTACATAGGCATTGAATGAAGGCATGATGCGGTCGAACAGGTCGCCACATCCTATCGGGTTCCCAATGAATGCCGATGCACCACCTTGGGCACCAACAAACCAGTGCTGACTTGCTATGCCCAGCTGTACATAGTCAGTCGTCAATGTCGGAGTCAGACGATGTAAATCCGGGTTGTCAACTGTGACTCGTTGAAGGCTGTCAATCATACTTGCGTGGACGCTTGTCGCCATTGACAAGACTAAAAGTGAAATCAGAATACTTTTCTTCATGATGTAATTGATTTTGATATTACTAATGATACTGATATGACTTGTATTACTCATATTGATGATTATCTGCTTCTTTTGATTTTTCGACCCGCAGGTCTGACCATTGCGGCTGCCTGTAGGATGCACCTCATCCACCAGCGCTCATCATCGTCATCCTTGTCTCGTCCCCATCCAGACATATTACCGCTGCCTCCGCCGCCACAAGACTCTGCATAGGTCGTGGCCTGACTGATGTAGTTGATGGCCAACAGAAGGGCGCAGTTGATGATGTGTTGAGAATTGTTTCTGAGGTCAAAGAAGCCGGACTTATCTAAAATCTCATGTTGTTCCGCATTGAGGGTAGGCAAAAGAGGCTCCATCGAAGAAGCCATCATCTTATAATACGTGGCATTGATGTTTGAGTGAACTATTTCAGCCTTTCTGTCAATGTCATCTCCGATGAATCTAGACATTTTGCTATGGGCTTGCTTCATTTTTTCAAGTTCCGTTTTGGCATTCGATAGTTCGGATTCCGCTTCGTCCAGCATTCGTTGCTTGTCCGCTATCTTCTGATCGATGTCTTTCATCTGTTTACGGAGTTCTTCCATGCGATTGGCTAACTGCTCCTTGTTCTGTCCATCTTCTCCAAGTTGCTGAGCGATAAGTTCTATTTCTTCGTTTATTTTTTCTTTCCGGGTCTGTAAGTTCGCTATCATCGTGGACAATCCTTTCAGTTTGATCTCGGCTCTACGAATCTGCCTCTGTAATCCTTCTCTGGTATTCTCCAACTCCTGCACCTGGTTGATGAGGTCACGTTTGTATTCCTCTGTCGAGCGATGCCTTGCGCCTGTTTCAGCCTTATTGCTGCCACGTTCAAGTCCCCAGTGACTGTTGACTTCCTCGTACAGTTCATTGTGAAGTCGTGTAAAAGTTGCTTTCTCTTCCATGGGATTCTTCCCAAAAACGCTTGTCCATGAAATCCGTTGGTTCATTTCGTCAATGGGAAGGACGGTACAGTGGCAATGAGGATTCGTTTCATCCAAATGAACGTAGAAACTGACGATGTTTTCCTCGCCGAATTTTCGGGCAACAAAGCGATAGACATCAGCCGCCCATTTCTCAATGTCCTTGGTTCTTGTTAGTTTTGAGTTATCCGCCCCTTTATTGAGATTTACGTCCTGCTCTCCGAACGCCATTTCCAACATGCGCCCTCTACTGCCGCCGAATATCATCTGAGCAAGGATCCGCTGCTTTCTGCGTGCCATAGCCCTGGCATTAGGATTCTTGATACCACGTGAGTTGAGGATGTCTTTCATCCTCTCGTCAATGCTCTTGGACTTGTCTATCGGCTGGACCTTTCCTCCTTTTGTGACCTCGAAGTTCAGATGGGCACGAGTCAAGTCGTAATTGGCAAGGCTGTCTTTGGATTTTCTTTCCCAAAGGTTTTCTGACCAGTTGCGCTGCTGCTCGTTGCTTTCTTGTTTTGATATGCCATCCTTGTTCGGACGCACATCCATTACTTGTTTCTTTTCTGCCATTTTTTTGTGTCTATTAATCTCTTCTGCCTGAGCTTGCTCCCCGTAGGAACTCCTTCAGGAGAGGCAGCCTAACGAGTTAATGAATGTTAACTCTTATTAGGCTAAGAGTTTTTATAAAACTCCCATCCCTTTGTTCGACATCATATCTCTTTGTTCGGAGGAGCAAGCTCCCAATTTGGGAGAGTGAAGTTCCGATCTTTGATTGTGGCTGCCTGCTTATATTCGAGAAGATTGAAGAGTATGCTATCAATTCACTTGATAAATTTCTCTGCTTCGGCACTCAGCGAATAGGCAAAATATTTGCCGAAACGCTCCCGTCTAAGTAAACCCAGATCGATGAGTTCCTGAGTGAATTTCTGGACGCTTGGGCGGCTCCAATGCCATAGTTTTGCCAGTTCACTGTTTGTGACTTTGTACAGTTGTAACTGGCCTTCTTTTTGGGAAAAAGGAAATCCATCAAGTATATGCTCCGCTAACCACATGAATGCGTCAAAACGAGACAGCTTGTGATTGTCTTTCGTTTTAAGGATATCCAGGAGAGTGATGTCAAACGTCATCTTATGGATGGTTCTATTTATCTGATTCTTTTTCATGACGAATTGTTTTTATTATGGTGTTAATGTTTATTTTCAACTAAAATAGGAGTCAACGAATTTCTTGTTCATACCCTCCTCATGAAGATGCTTCTTATGAAAGTCCTCAACTTCTTTGGATGGAAAGAATGTTGCACACTCCAGGATCAATGCCAAAGATATAGAAGTCGAGAATGTGTGAGGTGCGAATAGCAGAGCAACGCTTGCAATGGCCATGAGCCGATACAAGATCTTGTTCCGTCTGGTGGCGAGCATCAGCCGGACAGATGTTTTGGTTGCAAACATGAAGAATACAATAAAGGAGGAAAAGATAAAACCGTAGTCTTCGGGAAAGACGGCGAAGTATGTGACATGAAAGAAAATGAGTACGAGTTGTGTGATATTCGTTGCCATCTTTCTGGCATTGTTGTCAAATGCCAAGCGAAGCCATGCGTTGATGTACGGTGGTTTGTATTTCCGATAAAGCAAAAAAGGAAGCAATATCAGTAATAAGGGAAATACGAAGAATATGATCTTTGCTATCATATGTGATTTCAGTAATACAAGTAATATGGATTATATTGAATTAACTGTTCTCTGCGTAGATGTCGAAGGCCGTACTGACTAGCTTCAGTTTTAGCGCTTGGAATGATGCCCGACGCACAATGACCTCAATGTCAAACAGGGTCGGCTCACCATTGTCAATCCGCTGTGCAAACGCCTTATCCCTGCGACTGATTTTTGTGATAATTCTGTCAATGTCATTTTCATAAATGTTCCAGATGCTCCGATTCACATGGTTCTTCGGTCGGGTCGTCACCATAACATTAAGGACAAGACAAGTGGACTTGACAAGGATTTTGCCCTGTTGTGTCATATACTGCCTTTTAGCGCGAGGGATGACAGCACGGTATTTCGTGCTGTTGGCGTTGATCATGTCGGCTATCTTATATAGGAGTTCTGTTCTCATTCCAACAGACAGAATAAGCCAAGCACTTCAGAAACCTCCATGGCCTGTATGAAGTCGAAACTTTTGGCATGTGACGTCAGATCTGATTCCAGCTCACTCTCCATCGTGTCAAGTGAGTCAAAAATGGAAATGGTCAGGTCACTGACATATTCACGGTTATCTGAGACCATGTTGAACTTAAACATGTTCTTTCCATTGGCTGTAAAGAAACAGCAATGATGCAGCTTTGTGTTGTCCTTACTTGTGCCATGATAAAGCAATGACAGTTCCATGTCATCTTCAAGCATATCCATCACGAGGCTGATTGGCAATGCCTCCTCCAATGTGAAATACAATATGGCGGAATCGTCAGTGATGTCCGTTTCTTCGGCTGTCGTGTTTTTTATCAACTTTGGCAGCATGAGCGGCGCTAAGGTCATAAATCTGGTTACTTCGTCTTTAATCATATCCTTGAATATTTAGAGTGTTAATACATACATTTTCAAGAGTTGTTGAGGAAGGAGATAGTTTAAGGCACGTTGGTCAATGCCGAATGTCTCGGCAAACTTGACCGACTTCGGCAGTTGTGCGATGATGTAGTTGAAATGACTATGTTCCTGTGGCGTGAGTGTGGCGATCGAAAACTGGTCAATGCTGATGAACGGCTGAATAATCATCCATAGATAGGCATTTCCCTGAGCCTTGCTCATTGTCTTCTGATTGTTGATGTCCGATATGCAGGCGGTGGAGTTTTGCAAAAGCCGTCTGACCGTCCGCATAGACATATAGACCATGGCGTCACGTGCAGCAATCTCTCCGTTTCTCGCAGCAATAAAGATGTTCCGGCAAATCCGTTCCGTTTCTTGTGTGATGTCAGATAACGGCTCGTTATCCATCTCATAGATGTGAACCAGGAATGAGCGGAACAAATTATCCTCCCTGCCGATGAAGTCAAGCATGGCAGCCTTATCATGGATGCCGGATTGTATGGTGTGCTTCAGTAGGCTACGATATTGAGAAAGAATATCTTTCTTGTTGGATTCTATGACAGGAAGGCTGTCTAATGCGATAAAGAAAGGCTGCGCTTCAATGACGGCCTCGTGAAGCTCATTGTCCTCATGGAATATGGATGTCTGCTCCTTGATTTGCAGAACATCCTCGTATGAGTACCGCCATGTCTCAGTCAGTCTGAGAAACTCAAAACGAATGGAGTCGTGGATTGATGCATAGTCATTTGCACAATGTAAGTCTTTAATGAATGTGGAATCCTTCATCAGAAAGTGGTAAACGGTATCTGAGATATCCTTCCATACCTTGATTTCTTTACAGAATGATGAAGTGTTGCAGATCTTTGTTTCTTTGACGGAACTCAGATAATCCTGATATGCTCTTAACGCATCATTTGAAGATCTGAAATCAAGTTTGTCATCACTGGAGCATGATGAAAACAGGAAAACCGTCAGGCATAATAAACATAGTTTTAATGTCAAATGTTTTGAGTTTTTGAACGTGTTAAATGTGATCATATCCTTATAAATATGTTTGGGTTGATTTACAGGATGCAAAACTACTGTGTTTTGCTCAAAATATTGATATTTTTTCCTAATATTTTAATTATTGGTATCATTTTATTGAGAAATAGAACCAAACAGAACCAAATTGCTTATTTGATTGCAAAACAAAGTGTTAAAGTTGACAAATAAAGTGTCTATTAAATAATTATAATATAACTTTGCGCTCAATATTTGCAGCAAGAGGTACAACATGAGTTGCGTCGGCTATATAAATAATGCTCAATATGTTGATAGTATTGAAGTGGGGGTTTCAAAGATGAAACAGCTTCAATGTTCCCCTATCCATATTGAGGACAAGGATGACAATGATCGTCTTGAATGGAAGTGCTTTCTCGGCAAACTCAATGAAGGCGACGCAGCGGTGCTTCTGTCATTTGACAATGCCTTCAAGAATCACACGGATCTGGTGTTTTTCCTGAAATACTGCCTAAGTCGGCACATTCGGATTATTTCTTTGTTCGATGGTTTGGACACCTCCGATGAGTTGTTCCCAAATGGCAGCACCAGGAATGTGCTCTCTGCCATTGTCAATGTGCGTACAGACAAGCGTGATGAAGGTTTTGATGACTTTGAGGCGGAACTCATTGCAGATAAGCACCAGGAGAAGAAACTGAAGAAATACCGCATGGTCATCAATATGTACAATGCGGGTTACAGCATCAAGGAAATCATGTCAAGGACGGGCTATCACGGGAAGAGCAACATCTACAGGATTCTCCACATGTACAATGTGGAGCTGGAATACCCAACGATGGTCCGCACAAGACACCAGTCACCAAATATCATTCAAAGGAACCTGTAAACATAATCGTTATGACAGTTTATATTGCAGAAAAGCCGGACATCGCCACAGCTATAGCGTCTTACTTGTGGACTGATTATGCCGCTTGTAGGAGCAAGCACTGCTACCAGAAAGATGATGTCATCGTGACATGGGCGTTTGGCCACATCTTGATGACGGCTATGCCTGAGGCCTACGGTAAGGAATATGCTGATTTTAAGAAATATCCCATATTCCCGACAGAATGGAAGAAACTCCCCTCGCCAACAGCCAAGGGACAATTTGAGTATATCCGCACTGTTTTGAAGAAGGCCGATGTCGTAGTCAATGGCGGTGACCCTGACCGTGAGGGGCAGTTGCTGATTGACGAAATATTGGAATATGTAGGCTATAAGGGGGATGTACGGCGCATTCTCATCAATGCCAAAGACAGCGACAGTATGAAACGGGCGTTTGACAATATCGTGCCGAATGAACGGTTTCGTTCATTGTACCATGCAGGCATGGCGCGTGAACGGGCAGACTGGTTAGTAGGCATCAATCTGTCGAGGGCATATACGATCAGTGCCCGGACAGGCGGTAATGGTTGTGTCTGGCGTGTAGGGCGTGTGAAGACACCCACGCTTGCTTTGGTGGTCAATCGGGAAAAGGAGATAAAAGATTTCCATTCCATCAACTACTATGAATTGAAGGCTAACCTCTCAAAGGGCGGCATCCCCTTCACGGCAACATTGACATCGACAGCGGATGCTCCGACTGACTGCGAAGGGCGTATCATTGACCGGAAATATCTGGAGCGGATCAAGGAAGAAATCAAAAATAAAACCGCAAGGGTCACCCACTGCGAGAGGCATAGCCAGACTGAAAGTTCGCCATTGCCTTACTCCATCGATACTTTGCAGGTGGAAGCCAATAAGCGTTATGGCATGTCTCCGTCGAGTGTGCTTGCAAGGGTACAGTCCTTGTATGAAAAGAAGTTCGTGAGCTATCCACGTTCTGACTGTAATTACATCCCATCAAGTCAACACCAGGATGGTGTCCGAATTTTGAAATCCCTTGGCGATTATGGCATGGAGGCTGCACTCCATGCCGACTCCACAATAAAGAGTCGCTGCTTCAATGACAACAAGGTCAGCGCACATCATGCGCTGATACCTACTGGCGTTGTCCCAAAAAACTTGGACGAATGGGAGCGCAAGATCTATGAAATGATAGCCATGCGGTACATCATCCAGTTCTTTCCACCTTGTAAATACAACGCCATCAAATACGAAATAGAGGCACAAGGATGTATGTTCGCAGGAACTGGCAAGGCGGTTGTCAGTCCAGGATGGCGTAGTGTTGCTAAGTCGGATGACAAGGAGGATGAAGTCAAAGACATTCCAAACCTTGTGGTTGGCGATGAGTTCCCTATACCTGTATATATTATAGAGGATAAGAAGACCACTCCCCCTAAGCGTTTTACGGAAGGCTCGCTGCTGGCAGCGATGACCAATATCTGGCGTTTTGTCAACCCGGACAATCCTAACAGAGAGAAACTGAAGGAGTGCAAAGGCATTGGAACGCCGGCAACTCGTGATAGCATCATTGCTGACTTGCTCGCCATATCGTCAGGAAAGTCTCATTCGTTTCCCTGTATTCAGAAAAAGGGTAAGGAACTCGTTCCGACTGACTTCGGCGTGGCAATGATCGAGAACATTCACGAATCATTGACCAAGCCTGACCTCACGGCAGAAATGGAGTATAATCTCTCGGCCATTGCCGATGGAAAGATGGGGTTAGGTGACTTTATGGAGCAGACCGAGAGGATGGTTCGCGAAAACATTAAGTTCGCAGAAGAGACCTCTCCTCGTATGTCATTGACAATCAAAGCAGCTGAAGGCCAGGAGGTTCCCAATAGGGAATGTCCTGTATGCCATCGTAAAACGCTTGTACGCAAGTATTCCCCGAAGACCAAGAAGCACTTCTGGATCTGTCAGGAGAATTCTTGTGTACATCCGACCACTCTGAAACCAATCTTCTATGCGGACCTGCGGATGAAGCCTGTCATCAAGCTTTGCCCGATATGCGGTCTGCCGCTGATAAGCGTGTTCAGCAAAAAGAAGAAGCAATCATACTGGTTCTGTCCAAAGTGTAATGAGTTCAAATAACCGCAGCAATACAAACACCAACTAACTTTTTTCATTTCATACGACTAGTTTTTAATAAAACAATGCAGGGGTCACCTTTGGCAGGCCGCCCCTGTTTTTTGTAGCGAAACAAAACCTAAAATAAACCATGTAGCGAAGCGTAAGTCGCTGATATTTAAAAAGAACAATGGGGTTGTTTGTGCTTCGCTACATCGCTACAAGAAAATAAAGCAATCTCATATGAAGCTATTATATTTCAGATGAATGAGGGTGGTGATGCAGTCCATGCCAACAATGAATCTGCCTGCCAGGCCATTGCATGGTGGTGACCTGTGAGTGTCGTCGAAAAAGAAACTCCGTGTTATATGTACGGAAAAGAGAAGGCATGTCTGTTGTCAGACTTGCATTCTCCAATACATACATCACAGAGTTTCTCGGCGACTCTCACTGGTCATTGTCCAATACTGCGAAGGCTTTCATGTTTGCACGAAAGGCCGAGACGTGATGGACAAAAGCGATGCCAATGGCTGGCAAGTAGAAAGACACAGAAATTTGGCATGGGCGCATCTTGGGTGGGGATGAGTCATCTTCTTGGATAGAATCCTTTGGGTTTTCGTCTAAATGAAGCCAGGCGCATGTCATTCTCTTCGTCTGTATTCATGCTGCTTTCCTGGTTTTTCCTGCCGCCTTCAAGCCAATGCACAAGTTCATCTTTGAAAAAAATGAAGTTTTTCCCTCGTTTGGTGACTGTGATGTTGCCACGTTCTACGTGATAGTACATTGTTGATTTCTTCATCTTCAGGAAGTCACATGCCTCGTCAATAGTCATTGGAATATGTTCGGCTGAAGATGTGGAATTGCCGTCTATCCGTTCTCTGATGGTTTCAATTACACGTTCAAGCCGCTCCATTTTGCTGAGCACCTGTGAGACCATCATGGGAAGGTCGTTGAATGTAATCTGTTCTTGCATATTGTCGAAATTATTATGATTCCGAGGGCAAAGTAACAGACTGATTCAATGCTGGATGATGTCATCAAAAGTTAAGTTTGGAATAAGTCAGAATAAGTTGTAACAAGCAGGTAAATGTTTTATGGCAAGCTGGCGGATGGGGTATGAAACTTGAAACAGCCTTTGTCCGGGATGTCTATCGGGATGATGCAAGTTCCATGTTGTCGCAGGTTTTGCCGGATTGATTTGATTTCAAGATCTCTGAATTCATTGGGGAACGACCGCTTGATAAATATGGCCCGCTGCTCACCATTCCACTTGAAACGTTCTCCGATGTTCCAGGCTAAATGTCTGAGGTCCAATGTTGAAAGTTGCCCGTTGGTTATGGACGGCGAAGGTTCAATGTCCTTTGAGGTCTCCCAATTTTTGATGTTGTTACAAAAAACATGGAGGTCAGAGGTCTTCATGTAGGGGGCCAGTGTGAGCTCCACGTAATCCAAAACACATGTCATAATTTGACGCTTACGTTGTATGAGCTGCTGCTGATGGCGTTCTCTGATGACCTCAGTCTTATCTTTCTCCGGCTCTTCTGTCATTAAATCGTTTTTTGATCCAGTGACAAGACGCAACTGCTGCTTACTATGAGGGATAACAACTACCGTCTTGCCCATTGCATAACTGATGAATGTCATCCTGATAAGAACCAGCAGCGCCAGGGTAATATATAAGATGGGTGTGAAGGCTTTTGCTTGCTCATACTGTCCGCTGATGAACTTTGAGGGAAGTATGAACCAGTCGGCACAATCAATCCATTCGAAAAGCATTGCTATATATAAACCCATTGCAATACAGCCTACAACCAAAAAGAAAAGTTCCGTAACCTTTTTGCTCTTCATATTAATGAAATATCAATAATTTGAGCGCAAAGTTACGGAATTATCCACTAATAACAGCAATCAATCCATCATAATTATGGATTTTGTGGTTAATTGGCATATTTCTGCGTCGCCTCAATATATTGAGGTATTTCGCAATCTTTAGCCACAATTCTTCGTTTTCTTGGTTTGAGCCGTTACTTTTTTACCATCATCACCGAGAAGCATGGATGATATCCTTTCGGCAGCTTCCCGTCTCTTTGGGTCGGCATGACAAGCATAGATTTGTGTGGTTGTGACACTCTTGTGTGCCAGGAGCTGCTGGACAGTGTAGAGATCCGTGCCAAGTTCCACTTGAAGCGATGCGAAAGTATGCCGGAATGAGTGGAATGTTATCCGCTTTCTGATACAAGCCTTAGCAAGCCAGGTTTTCAGCGGTTTCCGTGCCATGTCTATCTCAAACCCGTCAAATACGGGCCCATATAAGGATTTTCGTCCCTCAGAGATGAGTTCGTATGCTCCCATGGTGATGGGGATAAGGTTACGTGTTTTAGTCTTTTGTGCATAGAACTCGACATACTTGTTGCCGTCGGCGTATTCCTTGATGTTTTCCCATCTGAGATTGATGATGTCACTTCGGCGCATACCTGTTAAGCAAGCGAAAATTGATGCCTTTTTCAGTACGTCGATGTCACATGGAGTACGGTAAAGCCTGCGAAGCTCTTCCATTGACAGACTCTGCTTGTCAACAGGAATGGTCTTGATTTTGTCCAAGAAGTCATTGGGGTTAGTTCGGATCATCTTGTCACGGTAAGCAATATTCAGGAAGCCACGGAATGTAGACCAATAGCCAGCGACTGAGTTGATGGCCATCGGTCTGCCGTTGCGCATGTTCTTTGCTGTCAGAAGGTATTCGCGGAACTTGTTGCACAGATCAACGTCGATTTCTTCGCAGCGGCACTTGCCGCCAACAAAGTATGAGAAGTGTTCATAGACAAACCTCCACTTGGGGTCTTTGTTTTGAAGCATCTGATAGAAGTAGGCAAGGAAGTCGCCGTTGAATCTTTTTTTGTCAAAAATGTCATAACGTTCGTTCACGATGGACTCAAAACGCCTGCAACGGATGGCTTCAGCTTTTTCAATCATTACCTTATTGAAGTCCTTCTCACGCTTGTTTTGAGGCTTGGGATAAATGTAAATACCAAGTGATTCACGACGGATGGTCTTCATAGAAATGATGTCACGATAGCCTGGATAATAGTCCAGATAGAGGGAAATCATCCCGCATTTGAGGATGCGTTTCCGAAGTGTGATTGTCTTGCAGTACTGCATGTCTTTATTGTTTTATTAGTTTGCAAATGTCTTGACTTATTTTATGCTGATGGCAATCAGCGGATTATAATTGAGAATAATGCTGGGATAAGTCTGAGCTTATTATTTCTTATTGTCCTTCTCTTGTTTATCGGAAAAGTACTTATCGATGGCGGATTTAAGATACACTCTGAACTGGCCGTCTTTGACGCTCGGGATTTTTTTGTATCTGACAATACCATACACAGTCTCCCTGTCAACATGATACTTGGCCATAATCTGCTCGACCATGTAGTAGTCTTCGGCATATTGGAGCCCTGGATTACGTGCAAAGTCAACATGGAGCTTGGAGTAATACGTGATGCCATACTCCTTTTTTGTAGGGATATTGTGACGATGAGTAAAGCTGCGTCTGGCCACAGGTGTCATGTTGTACATCTTTTCTATATCATCTGTGGTGTACCATTCTGTGATAGAGTCTGGTGACGAGTATCTGCTGAATACATCGTCAACCGCTGTCTCATCGTAGAGCAGGATTCCTGCTACCTGCACCCTCGGTATTTTTTTCTGACGCAGTAGGAAGCCAACCCACTTTTTACTTTGTTTGTATCGTGCAGCAATCTCCTCGGCACTAATATAGCCTTCGTACCCATCTGCATCATTCTCTGATTCCACACTTGGTATGATTTCAATGCTACCAGAATGAAGTGTGATTTGCTCTGTTCTTGTTCGGTCTTCCTTTGCTTCTTCAATCTTTGCGTTGAGTTCAGAGATGCTTGTGAATCCATGCATGCGTTCCTTGATTGTCTTGTCAAACTCCTTCCGGTTAATCATTGTAAAAGTACCTCGTTTGAAGCGGTCTATATGATAGGTATGGAGATAATGGCTTACTTGATCTTTTGTGAATCCGTACTTCTTCATCACCTCCTTGAAAGTGTAGTAGAGAGGATCAATAGCTTCACCAATACCTTTCAGGCTGTCGATATGGGGTTTGGAATAGAACACTTCCCTTCGCCTGGTTACCCTTGGTAACTTATGCCGTTTGGCAAAAGAAATGACGGCAGAGTAGGACATGTTGAACTTCTCCATAACCTGTTGGATGGTGTAGTAATTCTCCTTATCAAAGTCCTCGATGAGTTCGGAAAAGTACCTGTCAACGGCAGTTTTTGAGAAGGACACATTGCGTCCCTCGTATATCTTTGGGATGTCGAACTGCTCAATCCGTCGCATGGCCACTTTTCGGGTCACTTGATATTTCTCACAAATCTCCTTCATTGTATAGCTATCGTGCTCGATCTTATGCCTGTGGTTGTTCCGCTTGACATATGCGGGGGCATTGTCAAACATGGCCTCCAAATCAATTCTTCTTACGAGGGTCTTGGCCGGTAGTCTAAGAACCTTGAATTGCCCCTGAGCCATATACCTATATATGGTTGTTTTTCCCACACCCAGAAGCTTTGCAGCTTCCATTGGGTTTAGGTATGGTTTGTCTCCAAGACTTTCAACGATGGGCAACTTGGAGTGTTGTTCCTGCTCGACTTCTTCTTTCATCATCTGTTTCTTTTTTGCCTTGTAAGCCTTGTTAACACAGCTTGAAGAGCAGTAAAGAGTCGTCATTTTGTGTGCTATGAATTGTTTCCCGCACCACTGACATCGTTTCTCTATTTCCATAAATGTGCGTCATTATAAAGGTTTAACTCTGCGGAAAAACCGCCATTTTTGTTCCATTCAGTTCCGCAATTTCCCACTGTGTTCCACTTTGTCCCGTCAGTAGCGTTTTGGATAAGTTTCATGCTGTTCCATGTTTGTCCCAAATATTGCATAATGGAAGACAATTTGAACACAGTTTACACTCGCGGTAGAAATATGATACAAAAATAGTACGAGAAAGTTGAAGAAAAAAATATGCAACCCGAAGTGTTAAAAACGAGTAAACCGCTATAAATTAGCGGTTTACTTCAAGTTATTCAAAGTTGTTCAGAGTTGTTTCTAAGGCTCTATTTGCCGATGCAGAAGTGGGAGAAGATTTCGGCGAGGATGTTGTCGGTGGTGATGGTGCCGGTGATCTCGCCGAGCCAGTGGAGGCACTCGCGGATGTCTTGGTCCAGCAGGTCGCCGCTCAGGCCGCTGTTGAGGCCGTCGATGGCGCGGGCAATGGCGTCACGGGCGCGGGTGAGTGCCTGGTAGTGGCGGGCGTTGGTGACGATGACGGTGTCGCTGTCGACGTCGGGCAGGGAGGCTGTGCTGACTATGAGATTGCGCAGGGCTTCGATGTCGCTATCGTGCTTGGCGCTGATGGCGACCACAGGCGTGCCCTGGGGCAGGAGGTGGTTGAGTTCGCTTCTGGCGGCGAAATCGTCGTCAAGGTCGGTCTTGTTGAGTACGGCGATGAGTGCCTTGCCGTCGCAGCGGCCCAGGATGTCATGTGCCATGCTGGTGTCGGCGCTGGTGACGTCGATGACCCACAGGATGATGGAGGCCTTGTCGATCGCCTGCCAGGAGCGCTCGATGCCCATCTGCTCAACGGTGTCGCTCGACTGGCGTATGCCGGCGGTGTCGATGAAGCGCATCAGCATGCCGCCCATGATGACGGTGTCCTCGATGGTGTCGCGCGTGGTACCGTGGATGTTGCTCACCAGGGCGCGGTCATCGCCCAGCAGGGCATTGAGCAAGGTCGACTTGCCGGCGTTGGTCTGGCCGACGATGGCGACAGGGATGCCGTCTTTGATGGCATTGCCGTCACGATAGCTCTCGGCCAGGCGGCTGATGAGCGCATGAATCTCGCGGGCCAGCGCTGTGACCTGGCTGCGGTCGGCAAAGGTCACGTCTTCCTCGCTGAAGTCCAGTTCCAGTTCAATGAGTGCGGTGAAGTGCAACAACTTGTCCCGCAGGGCATTGAGCTGGTCGCTGTAGTGGCCGCGCATCTGGCTCATGGCAACATGATGGGCCGCACGCGACTGGGCCTCGATGACGTCGGCCACGGCCTCGGCCTGTGACAGGTCGAGGCGCCCGTTGGCAAATGCGCGCCGTGTGAACTCTCCTGCCGATGCGTGGCGGCAGCCCGCGTCGATGAGCGTCTGCACCGCCTGTTGCTGAATCCACGTTGAGCCATGGCAAGCCAGCTCCACCACGTCCTCGCCTGTGAACGAGCGGGGCGCACGGTAGACCGTGAGCACGGCCTGGTCTAGCACTTGGCCGTCGGAGTCGATGAGCTCTCCCAGGTGGACCGTGTGTGATGGCATATCGGCCAGCGCCTTGCCCTGCCAGCGGCGCTGCACGAGCTCGCAGGCCTGTGGTCCGCTGACGCGTATGACGGCAATGCCGCCCCTGCCGGGAGGCGTGGAGACGGCACAGATGGTGTCGCCCGTGAGTCCAGTCAGTTCGGTGATATTCATCGGCGTGGATAATAAGCGGGCCAGTCCTTGATGTTCTGCTTGCTCTCGACGACGTCCTCGACCTTGTCGTCGAGCGATGCCAGGAAGTCATATCCCGTGAGGGCCTCTACCTTGTCGATGGTGGTGGCATAGTTGGTCCAGCTATTGGGCATTTTCTTGTTCTCCATCACGAAGGCGATGGCACGGTTCTGTCCGGGCGAATAGACGACCTTAAAGAAGCGGTCGGGCACTGCGATGTCCTGGTGCTTGCCGATGCGCTTCATGTGGTCGCTGAAGACGGGCCCCGTGATGACAATGAGGCGCCCTGCCGTGCGCGACCACTTGTGCACAGCCTCCTCAACGTGGCGCCACTCGCCGTCGTTCATCTCGTCGAGCTGGGGGCAGATGTTGGTCATCAAGAAGCACTGCTGCATGGCCGTCTTGTTCCAGCGCATGTCCATGGCCGGTGCCATGTGGCCGCGGGTGTAGCCGCTCTCCTTGTATTCCCACCAGTCGGGGCAGCCCTTGACGTCGTGGTCGCGCTCAAACTTGTAGTTGGCGCGGTTCTCGGCATCGCGTGAGTCGGCCATCGAGGTCATCGTGTTGGTCAGCTCATAGGCCACGCAGTTGGGCACGCGGTAGTACTTGTTGAAGTAGACCACGATAGACTTGTAACGCACCGTCTGGTTATCAAGCCTCTCGGGCAGGGCGACGTCGAGCAACGACGCGTCGCCAGTCGATTTATACTCCTTGCCCTCCTGATTGCTACGCTTGCTCTCCTGGTCAGGGAGTTCATCATTATAGGCACTCTTGTAGAACGAGTCCACTTGAGCTGTTTCCTCACTGGGCCTGCTGCCTCCACCGCAGCCCGAAAGTATTGCCGATATTATCAGCAACGCGCTGTAAATCAATTGTTTTCTCATTGTGATTCCACTTCCTGAAGCTTATTGGCTGCAAATATAAACAAAAATCTTCACATGGCGCTGTTATAGCCAGTCGTTGATATTGCATTGGCGCTTGGGAATGGAGGAGGAGAAGGTGAGGCCGGTGCGGCGCTCGACCTCGGCGACGGTGACGGCATACTTGGTGATGCCGCCAGGGCAGGGCTTGTTGTCATAGATGAAGGCGATGGCCCGTCCCTTCTCGGGCGCGTAGATGACCTTGAAGAAGGCGTCGGGCACGGCGATATTCTTCTTCTCCTTGCCTATCATCATGGGACTCTTGCCCATGATGGGACCCGTAAAGATTAAGAGCCGCTTGTCGCGCTTGGCCCACCGGTGCACCTTCTCCTCGAGCGACCGCCAGTGGTCGTTGTTGAGCTTGATGTCCTGGGGGCACATGTTGGTCATGTAGAAGCATTCGGCCATCGGAGTCTTGCCCCATCTCATGTCCATGGCTGGCGCCATGTGGCCGCGGCTGTAGCCGCTGCCGCGGTACTCCCAGTTCTCGGGACAGGACTTCACGTTAGGGTCGCGCGCATAGTTGTAGCTCTTGCGGTTCTCGTGGCCCGGAGCATCGGCCATATCGACCATAGTGGCCGTCAATTCATAGGCTACACAGTTGGGGATGCGCAGCGTGGGGTTGAAGTTCACTCTGATGGCCTGATAGTTGAGCACCTGGTTGGATACGCCCTTGGGGATGGTCACTGCCAGCATGGCATTGCTGCTCTGTTGCGGCACGGCGGCGGCGGACTGTGTCTTGCCTATGGCGGGGACACTTGCCAGGGAAGAAGGGCTGTACTTGGCTGATTTGCTGCGCGACTGGCCCGATTTACGGGACTTGCGTGACTTCTTGTCCTTTTTCTTCTTCTTCTTGCTCTTGGCCTGAGCGCTCCATTGGGTGGAGATTGTGTCGCCGCCCATCACTTGAGGAGGCAAGGCGCCGCCCATGACCATCGCAGCTACCAGAATCCAGATTTTGACTATTCGCTTCATCTTTTATCTCTTATCTTTTATCTCTTACTTATCTCTTATCTAATTCAGCCACACGTCCAGTTTAACGCCGCTTTCCAGCCGCGCTTGCTCTTCGTCGGGTAGGGTGGGGAAGAAGTCCAGCCCCGTGCGTCGCTCCACCTCGTCGACGCTCACGGCATACTGCCGCAGGCGCCCGCCGCTGTGCCCATTGGGGTAGATGAACGCGATGACGCGCCTGGGTCTCACGCAGGGCGCCATGATGACCTTGTAATAGCCGCTGGGCACCGTCACCCGTCCGCCTGCGAGCGTGGAGTCACCCTCGCTCACGACGGGTCCCGTGAACACCAGCAGCGCGCTGTCGCGCTGGGTCCATTCGCGCACCTTCTCTTCCAGCTTGGCCCAGCCGCCCTCGTTCAGGGCCTTGTGCATCGGGGCCACATTGGTGAGCAGGAACGACTGGCGCATGGCCTGCTGGCTCCACTTCAAGTCGGCGGCGGGTACCAGGTGGCCGCGGTCCATGCCGCTGCCGGAATAGTCCAGCGGCGACGGGCACCCCTTCACGCCCGGGTCGGCCATGAACTCGTTGCTGCGCTCGGCCGTGCCGTCCAGCTCGCTGCGAGTGAGCTCATAGGCCGCACAGTCGGCGATGCCGTGCCTGCTGTTGAAGTATACGGCAAAGGCGTTGCCGTAGTTCACCAGCGTGTCGCTCGCCGTGGTGACGGTCATCAGGCTGTCGCGCCCGCCCTCGCTCAAGGGCACCAGATGTGGAGCATTGTTGTTCATCACAACCTTGTATAGCAAAAAGCATACCAAAGCCCCCGTCAAGCCCCACAAGAGGAACCTGACGGTGTCGCCCCACCGTTGCCACAACTGTTCAACCTGCTTTTTCATTACTGATTACTCAACAACATGGAGTGTTTCTCTTTCAATGATGACTCATTCAGTTTCGCTGCATGTTAGCTTAGTCTCTTGCCCTGTGGATGAGGATGCGGAAAGTGACAAAGACCACAACCCCAATCGTGACCAGCACAATCCAGATCCAGTTTTGAGGTCTGAGTGCAGGGAATGAGGATAACAGCATGCCCGCGGCAAGCAACAGGGCAATCAGGCGATTCATGGCCACTGCCAGTGAGACTTGCTTGAAGTTGGTCAGCTTGCCTGCGTTATTGATGTCGCCAGGCGTGTAGGTGTCCCAGAGCATGAAGATGATGCCGCAAGTGAAGACAATCAGGCCGAACAACGACCTGTAGTCGAAGTTGCCGTCGTCCTTGGTGAAAAGTCCGTTTTTCAATGTCATTGCCCATCCCAGGGCTGTCAGAATAGCCACGAGGATTTCAACCCAAGTGCCCACGGCTGTGCGTGACAACCTGATATCATCAATGTTGAAACCGTCGATGGCCTCACGTCGCTCGTTACGGTACTTGGCCAGCAACATGATGGCCGCAAAGTTGCCGATCAGGGCGACGACAACACCCGTAACGATGATTCCTGCCGTAGAAAATCCGGCCCAGGCAGCCAGCATGAGGGCTCCGATCGCGGCAAGCATGAAAACAATGCCCAGCAGGTTGAATGCGGTATTACTACTCAGATGCTTCATAATCTAGGATCTTTATTTGACATATCCTATGACAAACTTTGACGCGAAGAGCAGCACGAACGTCAAGCCCATAACAAAGAAGAGCCATTGGGCCATTTTGCCCTCATCAGGTATCAGTATGGCGCAAATCAGGAAGATGGCGCAGAAGAGGCCCAAGACCCGCTTGCGGTAGATGCACATTTTCAACTGGTTGACAGTGGATGAGGGGAAACCCATCGTCTTGTGAAAATAGGCCGAGACATGAAACCAGATGGCGCCAACCGAGAGGAGCCCGGCTATCTTGAGCTCCTCACCGTCGGCGGCAAGCGATGAGTAATCCCGCAATATCAGTAGCCAGGACACGATGAGCAACACGGCCGTGATAAACTCACAGATGGTGCCACCCCAGGTGCGGCTGATGGGGATGCTGCGGATTTCTTCCTCGGCCTTCTCTTCTTTTCCCATCTCTATAAGATCGGCCTTATAGGACTCTGGATCAACTCGTTTCTGAATTAATTTCACTCCTATAACCGCGGCTCCCACGATGAGCAAAGGCAGCCATGTATGGTCCTCGCCTATGACTTTGGCCGCCCTTAAGCCAAGATAGCCAGCTAACAAAGCAATTGAGATAATCGAAGTGATTATCGTCACTCTCTTTTTGCCCAGTTTCATAATTCACTCATTGATTAATGTTCATTCTTTGCTGATATTTGCGATGCCGCTCATCGCACCCGGTCCGGTCAATCGTTGCCACTGTCGTCGGTCTGGTCTTCGGGGTCGGATTTCTTTTTCTTGGGCAGACGGCGGGCCTTGCGCAGCGCTTCGGTGATGATCCACTGCAACTGTCCGTTGGTGGAGCGGAACTCGTCGGCTGCCCATTTCTCAATAGCATCCATGGTGTCGCTGTCGACACGCAGGATGAAACTCTTGGTGGCTTTCTTTGCCATGGCGGTTTTTCAGTTTTCAGTTTTCAGTTTTCAGTTTTTAGTTTTCAGTTGAACGCGGATGCCGCTGACAACTGAAAACTGACAACTGAAAACTTATAATCTTACTGGTTCAATGTGCCGGTGTTGACCACGGGTTGGGCCGACTCGTCGGCGCACAGCACCACGAGCAGGTTGCTCACCATCGAGGCCTTCTTGTCCTCGTCGAGTTCCACGATGTCGTCGCTCGAGAGCTTGTCCAGGGCCATCTTGACCATGCTCACGGCACCCTCCACAATCTTCTCGCGAGCGCTGATGATGGCGCTGGCCTGCTGGCGGCGCAGCATCACGGCAGCAATCTCGGGGGCATAGGCCAGATAGTTGATGCGAGCCTCTACAATCTCGATGCCGGCCATGGCCAGTCGCTCGTTGAGCTTGGCCTCGAGTTCCTCGTTGATTTCCTCGCCGCCTGAGCGCAGGGTGATTTGGGTGGAGTTGTCGTCATCGTTGTCATCGTAGGCATACTGGCCGGCGACTTGCCTGAGGGCTGCATCGCTCTGTACGGCGACAAAGTCCTCCAGTGCCCTCATCAGACCCTTGGTGTCGCCCACAGCCGATGAGGCCATGGTCTGGGAGTCGACCTCGAACAGCGCCTTGTAGGTGTCCTTCAATCTCCACACCAGCACCAGGCCAATCATCACGGGGTTACCCACCTTGTCGTTCACCTTGATGGGCTCAATGTCGAGGTTGCGTGCACGCAGCGACACCGACTTGGTGCCATAGAAGGGGTTGATCCAGTAGAAGCCCGTCCGGGTGAACGTGCCGCTGTACTTGCCAAACCAGGTGGTCACACGGGCCGTGTTGGGCTCAAGCATGAGGAAGCCGATCCACACCAGCATCGAGCACACACCGGCTACTATGCCCGCAATGAGCAGAATCGTGCCCAACGTGTTGTTGCCCTTGTCGTATGAGCCGATGCACTCAATGATGCTCCATACGGCCAGCGCCGGCAACACGATGCCTACAAAGACCATCAAAAAACCGTTAAGGGTCGTGCCCTTGAAATTAAATTCGTTGGATTCCATAATCGTAGTTATTTAGAAGTGAATAATTAAAATGATATCGTTTTGATATCACAAAGATATAGGCGTTTTTTGGAATAGCAATGGATATTACCAACAATTTAACAAATTTTAACTATTGTGCTTTTTTATTGGCAACTATTCAGCGAATCGGCACGACGCAAAAACTAAGTCGCTAAGGTCTTGGTTATCAAAGCCATAATGAATATACACGTCTTCTTTTAAGGCCTCAATATGTTCAGAATCGATTATGGCAGCCACCAAAGAAAAAATATGGATAAGTCTTAAAATCAACATCTTAGCGACTTAGCGGCTTAGCGTGAAACCCAGTGAGGTGTTTTCGATGAATAGTTACTTTTTTATCGGCAACTGTTCTGCCGTCTTGGTGTGAGGTCAAACGGGGTGAAAAAATATGACTCTCAGTCCATTTTTTTATTCATGATTATATGTGGTATCAATGATTTTTTTTACTTTTGCTTGTTGAACCGAATATCTAGTCTTAACCAACATAAACTAACCAAAATAAGAAGATTATGAGTACAATTACATTCAAATTCCGATTGATGGCCATCCTGGCCTGTGTGCTGTGCGCCCTCGGCGCCAATGCCTACAGCTTCTATGTTGACGGAATCTACTATTACATCACCGGCCCCAACACCGTCGAGGTGACCAACAAGGCTTACAGGCAGGCCAGTTATTCTGGCGACGTGGTTGTACCGCCGACGGTGACCTATAATGATGTGACTTATACAGTAACCGCCATCGGTGATGATGCATTTTATTGGAGCACTTCAATGACAAGCATCCAGTTGCCCAACACAATCAAGATCATTCATTACTGTGCATTTGATAACTGCAGTGGTCTTACTGAAATCGTAATTCCTGATTCAGTCACTATTATTGAGCATTCGGCATTCAATGGATGTGATAATTTGACTAGTGTAACATTGCCCGAAGGTCTGCTTAAAATAGGTGATAATGCTTTCTGTAACTGTGAATTCACGAGTATCACTTTGCCCGAAAGCCTCACCTACCTTGGCGCTGAAGTCTTCTGGTGGTGTATCAAGCTAAAAAGTATTCGCATACCCAAAAATGTCACCCACATTGGCAAGGCTCTACTGACAGGTTGTGAATACCTTTCTTATATTGATGTAGACAGCGAGAACCCGGTTTATGATTCACGTGACAGCTGTAATGCTATTATAGAGACGGCAACCAACAAGTTAATTGCCGGAACTTCCTTGACGGTTATCCCCGAGGGCGTTACCGAGATTGGAGAGGGTGCATTCACCTATCGTAGAGAGTTGGAGAGCATCCATATCCCTAACTCGGTCAAGTATATCCGTGCTGAAGCTTTCAGTTCATGCTATCGTTTGGCGGATGTGAACATCCCTGATTCACTTATCACTATAGGGAATGAGGCCTTCAAAGGCTGCAAAATGACAAGTGTTGTCATGCCCAATACTGTTACTTCCATCGGTTACCAGTCTTTCCAGGACTGCTCAAGTATGGAAACCGTCGTGCTTTCCGAGAACTTGAAGTCTATCCCTGGTGATGCCTTCCGTTCGTGCTCAAAGTTAAAAGAAGTCATCATTCCTCGGTCAGTCACTTCTATCGGCTATGGCGCATTTGAGTGGTGTAGAAGCATAAAGAGCATGTTCATCCCAAATACTGTGACTAACATTAGTCGCTGTGCTTTCATTTGGGATAACTACATGACAGAGTTAGTCGTGGAAGAAGGGAACCCGGTTTATGATTCACGCGACAACTGTAATGCCATTATAGAGACGGCCACAAACACACTGATTAACGGGCTTTCATGCAGCGTGATTCCTAACTCGGTTGATACAATCGGAGAGCAAGCGTTTTACGTCTGCCAGGATATGTACAGCATTGATATTCCCAATTCAGTGAAATACATCGAACGAATGGCTTTTGATGCTTGTTTTGATTTGGAAACAGTGAGCTTCGGTGATTCGCTTGATTGCATTGAGGAATACGCGTTTAGCCAGTGCAGTCAACTGAAAGATGTTACGTTTGGTAGATTGCTAAGGACCTTGATGAATAACGCCTTCAGCTATTGCGGCGGACTCGAGACGATAACCCTGCAAGACTCAGTCAAGTTTATTGGTAATGGTGCATTTTCAAGTAGTCGTTTGTTGACCTCGGTCACCTGTAAGGCTTTGACACCTCCTGAGATGGGTGAAAATGTGTTCCATGCCGATGCGCTGGCCAATGCCACGCTCTATGTGCCGATGCGCACCATCGAGGAATACCGCAATGCCGACGGGTGGAAGGACTTTGCCCACATCGAGGGCATCTACCTGCCTGTTGACGTCAACAGCGACGGCCGCATCAACGTGAGCGACATCACCGTCATGCTCAATCGCTTGCTCGGCGGCGAGGTGATTACTGATCCCGTCTATGACATGAACTGCGACGGCGCGGTCAACGTCAGCGACGTGATGATGATGATTAACTACATCATGAACGTGCCCGAGTGAGCATGCGCGATGATTGAGACCAGTTCTTGAAATTATTGATGATTGATGGTTGGTTGTTGATTTTTCATTATCTTTGCCGATTGAAAAAGCATATAACCATTAACAACAGTATATCGCTATGACAACAAAATTAGTTGACAGATTCTTGAAGTATGTCAAGTTCGACACCCAGAGTGACGAACTCACCAACCTCACTCCTTCAACCCCTGGCCAGATGGTGTTTGCCAAGGAGCTGGAGCGTGAATTGCATGAAATGGGTCTGAGCGACATCTCGCTCGACGACAATGGCTACCTGTTTGCCACCCTGCCCGCCAACACCGACAAGGCTGTGCCCACCGTTGGCTTCATCGCCCACATGGACACCGCCCCCGACATGAGCGGCCATGACGTGAAACCCCGCATCTTGAAGTATGACGGCCAACCCATCGTGCTGAGTGAGGAGCCCCGCATCGTGCTCGACGCAGGGCAGTTCCCCGAAATGAACGACTACGTGGGGCAGGAGTTCATCGTCACCAGCGGTGACACCCTGCTCGGTGCCGACGACAAGGCCGGTATCGCCGAGATCCTGACTGCCGTGGAGTGGCTCCAGCAGCACCCCGAGGTCAAGCACGGCGACATCCGCGTGGGCTTCAACCCCGACGAGGAGATCGGCCTGGGTGCCCACCACTTCGACGTCGAGAAATTTGGCTGCGATTGGGCCTATACCATGGACGGTGGAGCCGTGGGCGAGCTGGAGTTTGAGAACTTCAATGCCGCCAGCGCCAAGATTACCTTCAAGGGCCTGAACGTGCATCCAGGAGCCGCCAAGCACAAGATGATCAACTCGATGCGTGTGGCCATGCAGTTTGCCATGCAGCTGCCGCGCTGGGAGACCCCCGAGCACACCGAGGGCTACGAGGGCTTCTACCACCTCATCCGCATGGAAGGCGGCGTGGAGCAGACCACGTTGAACTACATCATCCGTGACCACGACCGTGCCCGCTTCGAGAGCCGCAAGCGCGAGATCGAGCACCTGTGCAATAAGATCAACGCCGAGTTCCCCGACTGCGCCTCCTGTGAGATCAAGGACCAGTACTACAACATGCGCGAGAAGATTGAGCCCGTGATGAACATCATCGACATTGCCAAGCAGGCTATGGAGAACGCTGGCGTTACACCCAAGGTGCAGCCCATCCGTGGCGGTACCGACGGCGCACAGCTCTCGTTCAAGAACCTGCCGTGCCCCAACATCTTTGCCGGTGGCATGAACATGCACGGCCGCTATGAGTACGTGCCCATCCCCTCGATGGAGAAGGCCATGATGACCATCGTCGAGATCTGCAAGCTCGTGGCCCAGTAACGACTCAAGAGCCCTTCAAGGGCCTTAATAGCCCTTGCTACAAAGCAAAAAACAGCCAATAAATTTGGCCAGGTGCGAAATTTGATATACCTTTGCACCACTTTTTGGGAGATTCGCTAGCTCAGCAGGTAGAGCACATCCCTTTTAAGGATGGGGTCGTGGGTTCGAGCCCCACGCGAATCACAATGACGGAACGCAGCTTTCAATGGGTTGCGTTTCGTTTTTTTTCATTGCTGTACGGGGCAAGTTTAGTGTTGGTATAGGATGTAGGGCCTCGCCTTGTTGGGGCAAGGAAAAAGCGAGAGGAGGAATTGTCGTGTGGCGGCAATTCCTCCTCTCGGGATTGAATAATGGATATGAGTTGTCGTTTACAGGTTGAGGATGATGTCGACCTCGGTGTTGACGTCGGCGATGTTGATCTCGCTGTCGTCGTTGACGTCGGCGCGCTTCATGGTGCCGTCATCAAATGTGTTGCCGAGGATGATCTCGATGATGACATTGACGTCGGCAATGTTGATTTCGCCGTCACCGTTGACGTCACCGCGCTTGTATTGGGGCTGTGGTTCGACATACTCGGTAAAGACATACTTGTCGATGTAGGGCATGTGCAGGCGCAGCCAGTTCTCGACGTAGTCCATCTCGGCGCTCAGGTCAAGCTCTTTCTTGGCCAGGTCAAGGTCCTTGCTCCAGCGTGCCTCTTCGCGCTGAGCTGCACCGCAGTTCTCGAGCTCGTTGATGGCGTTACGGTAGCGGTTGACGAGGCTGTCGGTGCTGAGCACGCCCTCACGCAGCTGGCGGTAGCGCTCAACGACCTGGTTGTGATACTCCTCGTTCCTGTTCCACATGTTCACCATGGGCAGGTGGGTGATCCAGGTGATGTCGCGCTCAGGGTCAATCATCGAGGGGATGTTGACGCCGGGGGCGTAATTCTGTCCTAGGCAGACGTCGAGGTCCCAAGGAATCATGGTAAAGCGGAGCTGCTCGTTGATGTCACGGCAAGCATAGTAGATGTTCTTGCTCTCGTTGTCCATGGCCTGGAGGGTGACGATGAAGATGAAGTAGTCCTGCATGACGGGGATGTCGAAGTAGTAGTCGAGGCTGTCGGCCATGAGCTTGGCATCGGCATCTGAGCGGTGGGCAAACCAGACGGCTTCGCGCAGGGGCTTCCAGTTGACGCGCTTGATCTCGTCGTAGTCGGGGTACTTGGCCTCAAATCCGTCCCAACGGGTGACGTTGAACTGCGACGACGGATCGCTCATCGAGACGGTGCGGGTCCACGTGTAGGCGGTGTAGAGCATGCCGTGGAATTGCCTGCTCTCCTCGTCATAGCGGTTGAGCTTGAGCTGCTTGCGGTCGATGGGCTCACACATGTTGTAGATGCCGCGGTACTCGCCGTTGAGCATGACCTCGACCATCTGTCCGCGGGAACCGTTGCGCACGTTGGCCACGGTGTCGCTGTACCACGGCTTGCGTGCCATGTCCAGCCACAGGTCGGTGCTGACGCGGTTGCGCACGCGCAGGAAGTCCATCTGTCCGGCGTCCAGGTTCCAGCTGTTGTCGTTGCGCAGCCCGAAGAAGCGCCTGTTGAGCTTAGTGCTGTCGGGGTTCATGAACTTGATGCGGTAGTTGCGCTTGTGCTTGGTGGCTGCATCGGTGGCACCGCCGCGTGTCTTGATCTTGGCATACATGGGTTCGGCGTAAGCCGAGTCGGGCTCGCTGATGATGACCGAACCGTCATGGAAGACCTGCGTGATGTCGCCCATGATCTCAACGATGGGCAACCACGTGAAGGTGATGTAGCCGGTGATGAGGCTGTCGCCCATGTGGGCGGTGAGCGTGTATTGCTTGCTGCCCTCGATGGCCTCAAACACGTAGTTGTCGCCGCTCTCGACGGCTGTGCCGTCGATGACGACGTCAGTGAGCTCGGCACCGTAGCTGACGGTAGCGTTAAAGTCGTTGCCGAATGTGGATTGCGGCACGCTGCACAGCCACATGTGATTGAGGCTGTCAAGCGGTGCACGATGGCCACCGATGTTGAGTGTCTGGGCCATAGTGGCCAAGCCGGTCAACATGATTGCCAAAGAAAAGAGTAGCTGTTTTTTCATTATTGAAAACCTTAATAGTATTGATGTGATGTAGTTAACTGGGCGCAAAGTTAGTAAAAAAGTTGGGAAGTGCTGTCCATAACCAGTAGTTTTCAATTTTAATTTGACAAAAATGGGTGAGAACGGGACGAATTGCTTTTCTCGTGGCATGAAGCGGGACCTGGGCCGAGGGTCCGATAGGGGCATGTGAGGCAATTAGGGCTTATCACATTTTTTAAGAAAAAAACTTCACTATTTTGTTGCCATTATACTCCTCATGCGATAAAAAAGAAGTAACTTTGTTGGCTCAATTCACTCAAACTTGAAAATCACTCAACCATAATGAAAATATTCACCAACGATGGTCTGCGTCGCATCTGCGACCGCACTGTGGAAAAGGAAGGCATTCAGAAGCTTGACCTCATCGAGAGGGCGGCGTCGGCAGTGTCCTATGAACTGATTTCGCGCTGGCGCACGTCCAAGCGGTTCGTCTTTTTTGCCGGACCTGGTGACAACGGCGCCGATGCGCTCGCTGTTGCCAGGATGATGTATGAGCAGGGTTACCGCCCCGAGGTATACCTGTTCAACATCCGCTCGGCCCAGCTCTCGCCCTGCTGCCTGGTGAACCGTGACCGCCTGCTGCAGACTGCCGGCGAGAACATTGACTTTATTGAGGTCATCCAGAATTTCAGCCCTCCCGAGCTCAACAAGGGGGATGTGGTGGTCGACGGCCTGTTCGGCAACGGGCTGCGTTCGCCGTTGCGTGGTGGCTATACCGCGCTGGTGCAGTACATCAACTCGAGTGATGCCTATGTCGTGTCGATCGACGTCCCCTCGGGCATGTTCGGCGAGTGGAACATGGGCAACGACCGTCGTAACATCATCCGTGCCAACCTCACGCTGACCTATCAGAGCAAGCGCTTGGCCTTCTACTTCGCCGAGAATGCCGAGTGCGTCGGCGAGTGCAAGGTATTGGACCTGGACCTGGACAGCGAGAGCCTGGCGCGCACGCCCTCAGATTTCTATCTCATCGAGCGCGATGACGTGCATGACGTGATGCGCCCCCGCAACCCGTTCAGTAACAAGTATGACAACGGCACCGTGCTGCTTGTCGCGGGCAGCTATGGCATGATGGGTGCCGCGGTGCTCTCGGCCCGTGCAGCCTTGCGCACGGGTGCCGGCCTGGTGACGGTGCATGCCCCGCGCTGCGGCTACCAAGTGCTGCAGACGGCGGTGCCCGAGGCCCTGTTTGAGCCCGACCTCAATGAGATCGTGACCAGTAAGATTGACTTGCACCGCACCCACAGCGTGGTGGCGCTGGGCCCCGGCATGGGCTGCAACGACGAGACGCTCGATGCGATTCACGAGTTCATCATGAACTTCAAGCGTCCGTGTCTGCTCGACGCCGATGCACTGAACTGTATCTCCCGCCGTCCCCAGCTGCTCAAGAGTATCCCCATGCGCTCGATTATCACGCCCCATGCGATTGAATTCGATCGCCTGTTTGGCGACCACAGTACCGATGAGGAGCGCTTGAAGAAGGCCCTTGACGTGTCCAAGCTCTACAAGATCACTATCGTGCTCAAGGGACACTACACGATGACCGTGCGGCCCGACAGCAAGATCTATGTCAACAGCAGTGGCAACGCTGGCATGGCGACGCCCGGTAGCGGAGATGTGCTCACGGGCGTGATCTCGGCGCTGATTGCACAGAACTACTCGGCCGACTGGTCGGTAGTGCTGGGCGTTTATCTTCATGGCCTGGCCGGTGACTTGGCTGCCCAGGAGCACGGCACCTATGGAATGGTGGCCGGTGACATTATCAATCACCTGGGCAAGGCCATCATGTCGGTGATGAAGTAATTGGCATTAAGCCTGATAAGTGTCAATAATAAAATATTAACGGCTGATAATCAATCGATTATCAGCCGTTAATAGTACCTGAAGTGGGACTTGAACCCACACGGCCGCAATGGCCAAGGGATTTTAAGTCCCTCGTGTCTACCGATTCCACCATTCAGGCTTGCGGCATTGATTCGGGGGCAAAGATACTACTTTTTGCCGACAATGAGCGTTATTGGGCGTTTTTTTTTGCTTTAGGCGTCATGAGCCTTACAGCAAGTCGAGCAGGCGGATGTCCCCGGTTGCGGTCTGCTGGCTGTTGCGCAGTTGGGCGATGCGGCCCATCAGTTTGTCAAAACGGCTGTCAAACTGCGGGATGAAGTGTGCGTTCCCCATGTCGGCAATGGCGTTGAACACGGTGTTGACCGTCATGTCGTCGGGGTCATAGGCGGGGAGGTATTGCAGCTGGTGGTCGTTGTCGGTGTTGTCGGTGATGGCACGGACAAGACCGGCTTTTTCCATGCGGTCAAGCAGGTCGTCGACCAGGTTGCCGGGGAGGCCGTACTGGTTGATGAAGTCGTGGCGGGTGACGGCAGGCTCTTGTCGCTTGAAGCGTGAGGCGATGAGCGTCATCATGGCGATGGCCATCTGTCCGGCATAGGCCGGTGCGACATCCTTGGCCTTGTCCTGATGGGCAAAGCTGTCGAAATTCTGCCAGGCGTAGGAGAGCCCGACGCCGGCCAGGGCGATGAGCCATGAGAGCTGCAGCCACACCAGCAGCAAGGGCAGGAAGGCGAAGCTGCCGTAGATGGCGTTGTACTTCGAGACATAGACCTGTCCGCTGACGAACAGCCACTGCACGATCTGGAACAGGGTGCCGCTGATGATGCCTGCCAGCAGGGCGCCCTTGAACCTGACGCGGGTGTTGGGGATGAGGTAGTAGGCGGCGGTGAAGATGATCCAGGAGATGACGGTGGGCATGAAGGCCAGGAGCCGGTGCATCATGGGAGTGATGGGGTTGTCGGCAAACACGTGCTGCACCGTGTCGCTCAAGAAGATGGAGATGCCCGCCGAGCACACCATCAGCACGGGGAGCATGAGGAAGAGGGCGGTGTAGTCGGTCAACTTGCGGCGCAGCGAGCGGCTGGTGGTCACGCCCCACACGTGGTTGAAGGTGTCCTCGACGTTGCTCATGAGCGAGGTGAGCGTCCACAGCAGGAAGATGAGTCCGATGCCTATAAACACGCCCTGTGATGCCTGGGCGAGGTAGTTGTCGACGTAGCCCAGGGCCGACTCGAGCGCCTGGCGCTGAGCGGGGAAGTAGCGGAACAGCTCGCTCTGCATCAGGTTCTGGAAGCCAAATCCGCGTGCGATGGCAAAGAGCATGGCCAGGGCCGGCACAACGGCCAGAACCGTGTTGTAGGTCAGGGCGCACGCCCGCAGCTGCAGGTCACGGTCCATGAAGGCGTGCACGGTGAGGTTGACAATCTTGATGGCCTTGACCGATGCCAGATTGCGCGTGTCGCTCCACACGCCGTCGATGCAGTACTTGATGCACTGCATCACGCGTTGCCACAGGCTGTCGCCTTTCTTGTCTCCTTTCTCGCTCATGGTCGGCCTGTATAAACAGGGGGCGGCTATCTTGGTCAAGAAGAGCCGTCCCGCTGGTGTTGTGATGATTACTTGTCGAGGGCTGCCTTGATGAGGTCAAAGATGCCGTCGATACTGCCCATGCCGTTGATGGCGCGGTACTTGCCCTGTTGCTCGTAGTAGGCTTTCAGGGGCGAGGTCTGGTTGTGATAGGTGTCCAGGCGCTTGCGGGCCGTCTCCTCGTTGTCGTCCGAGCGTCCGCTCATCTTGCCGCGCAGCAGGATGCGCTTGATCAGCTCGTCCTCGGGAACCTCGAGGCCCACAACGGCGTCGATGTGCGTGCCACGGTCGGCCAGCAGCTGCTCGAGTGCCTCGGCCTGGGGAATGGTGCGGGGGAAACCGTCAAAGATGACGCCCTGGCTGGCCTTGTCCTTGTTCTCGTCGAGTACCTGGGCCAGGATGTTGATGATGAGCTCGTCGGGGACGAGTTGACCCTGGTCGATGTAGCCCTTGGCAGTCTTGCCCAGCTCGGTGCCGCGCTTGATGTTGTCGCGCAGCACGTCGCCGGTAGAAATGTGGTAGAGGTTGTAATGTTCAATGAGTTTATCGCTCTGGGTGCCCTTGCCCGAACCGGGCGCACCGAAAATGACAATGTTTAACATAATGATTAAGAAATATATATCTAATATGGTTCTTAAAATGGTTTCTTGGTTATTTCTCTTTCAGGACATAGATGTCGGGCAGGTTGCGTGCCAGGCCGTCAAGGTCCAGTCCATAGCCCAGGATAAACTTGCTGGGGATTTCAAATCCCACATACTCGGGGCCGCTGCCCACGGTCAGCGCTTCGGGCTTGAACAGTAGCGAAACCATCTTGACACTCTTGGGGTTGTGCTTGGCGAGCTCCTTACGCAGCTGGGCTGCAGTGACTCCGCTGTCGATGATGTCCTCGACGATGAGCACGTTGCGACCGGTGATGTCCTCAGTCAGGCCCATGATTTCCTTGACTGTGCCTGTCGATTCCATGCCCTGGTAAGACTTGAAGCGGATAAACGTGATCTCGGCATCCTGCAGGTTGCAGGCGCGGAACAGGTCGGCTGCAAAGATGAACGCACCGTTGAGTACACACAGGAACAGGGGTTTCTCGTTGGCATAGTCACGCTTGATTTCCTGAGCCAGGCGGTAGACCTGCTTGGCAATCTCTTCACGTCTGATATACGGCTCAAACGTCAGGCCCTGATAAGTTACTTCTTCCATGAGATAAAAATAATTAAAACGCAAAGGTACAAATAAGTTTTCACTTATCGGTTTCCACGTGCGTTTTTTTTATGCAAGCCACAGGCTTGCAATACCTCGACAGGCCAGTCGCAGTATTGCGAGCCTGTGGCTCGCTGTGGGGGATGATTAAAGGTGCCGGGTTGCGATGGCGCGGGCCAGAGCATTCATCTGGCGGCAGCATTCTGCGGTCAAGGGCTGGTAATCATTGTGGTGGTCGAAGGGGGAGATAAGCAGCACCTTGCCGGCGGCACAAGCGTCGAAGAGTTTTCCACCGGGCTTTGACATGGCATCAAAGCCGTTGTTGATGATCAGTATCACAGGCACTCCGGCCTCGAGGGCACGATTCATGATGGCCTTTTCTCCTGGACTGATGGCTGGTGACACGAGCACTGCATGCTGGGCCAGCAGTCGGTCGCCCTCGCGGGCGATTTCCTCATCGCTCATCCTGCGCGAGCAGTACACCTGCAGGATAGAGGGCTGTTGCAGGAGCCGTTGGTTGCCTAGGGTGCTTACTGTCGAGCCTGCAATGGTGGGATGCTGGATGGCGAAGAGTTCTTGATGATGCCGCTTGACCCACAGGCGTCGAGGGTTGTCGTCCAAGTAGGCAATCCAGCGGTCAAGTTGCCCTTTGCCGCGCAGCACCCCGTCGGTATAGCCCTGCTCCCACAGTGGAACGGGTAGGCCCAATTCCCTGGCCACCCTGTTGCAGCCTGTCTTGAACCCGTTGATGACCTTGCCCAGGTGGACCGGCAGCGGCTGGGTGACAAACAGGATGCCATGCAGGTGGTCGGGCATGAGGGTCAGAGCCAGCATCCTGATTTGAGGGTAGTAGCGGGGTATGCCCTGCCACTCGGCCTTGATGCGCTCGCCCAGCGGCGACAGGTTTACCCACGGCAGCGGGTGCCTCTCATCGGGCCCGCACAACGTCCCCAACCGGGGCGTGCGCCCCGCGACACTCATCGTGATCAGGTAAACGGCCCTGCCCTGGTAATCGTGTTGCACCATGCGGCGCTTCATCGATGGGGTGGCAGGCACGTCAGGATGGCTCTGGGCCCACTGCTTGCGTCCCTCATTGCGCTTGTCGTCCATTGTGATGTGGTTTTTTATTGCAAGCCACAGGCTTGCAATACCTCGACTGGCCCGTCGGAGTATTGCGAGCCTGTGGCTCGCTGTGGGGGATGATTACTTGGCGACTTTCTCGAGGCGCTTCATCATGGCGAACATGAAAACGGCGGCCACGAGGCACACGCCCAGGAACACGCACCAGCAGGCACACAGGGGCACCTTGCCCCACAACAGGCCACCCACCAGCACGAGCTGGTTGCCCAGGGCGGTGGACACAAACCAGCCACCCATCATCATGCCCTTGTACTTGGGCGGGGCCACCTTGCTCACAAACGAGATGCCCATGGGCGAGAGCAACAGCTCGCCGAAGGTCAGGATCAGGTAAACGCCGATGAGCAGGTTGGGCGTCACGTCGGCCACATGCTGGCCCACCATGTTGCCGTCGGCATCGGGTGCCATCTGCGGCATGGGCAGGCCCACCGAGGCAAATGCCATCAGTGCATAGGCGATAGCGGCAACGACCATACCGTAGGCAATCTTCCTGGGGGCCGAGGGCTCTTTACCCTTAGCAGCCAGCCAGCCGAAGATGGCCATCGACACCGGAGTCAAGGCCACGACATAGAAGGGGTTGAACTGCTGGAAAATGGGTGCAGCAACGTCGATGCTGCCCGTCGTGCGGGTATACTTGTAGTACAGGATGCCCAGCGCCGCCAGAATGATGGCGCCCGAGATGCCCTTGCCCCGGGTCGTCTTGCTCTGGAACAGCGAGAAGCTGGCATAGACGATGAAGATGATGAGCACCAGGTTCCACACGTCAAAGGCCATGCTCTGCAGGCCAGTGGCCGTGTTGGCCGTGAACTCGTCGGCAAAGTAGGTGAGCGACAAGCCGTTCTGGTGGAATGCCATCCAGAAGAATACCACCACGGCAAACACCAGGCACAGGGCCACGATGCGCTGCTTGGTCTCTTCCTTGCTCAGCTCGGGGACATTGGCGGCCTGATCAGCTGCCGCTGCAGCGTCCTTCTTGCCGCCCTCGGCGTGACGGAAGGTGCTGCGGAAGGCGTAGTAAATCGCAATCGAGATGATCAGCGACACACAGGCTACGGCAAACGAGAAGTGGTAGGCATCATTGGACGAGAAGCCCAGCGCCGTCTCGGCATACTCCTTGATCTTGACGGCTGCCGTGGGAGCGAACAGCGCGCCGATGTTGATGGCCATGTAGAAAATCGAGAAGCCTGCGTCGCGCTTGGCGGCATAGCGGGTGTCGTCATACAGGTTGCCCACCATCACCTGCAGGTTGCCCTTAAACAGGCCGGTACCCAGGCCGATGAGCAGCAGTGCGGCAATCATCACCAGCAGTGCAAACGTGTTGCCGCCCAGGGGCACCGACAGCAGCAGGTAGCCCAGGAACATGATGATGATACCGATGGTCACCATCTTACCGAAGCCGAACTTGTCGGCCATGAAGCCGCCGATGAGCGGCAGGAAATACACGACCATCAGGAACGAACTGTAGATCCAACCTGCCACAGCGGGCGACAGGCCGTAGTTGGCCCTGAGGAAGAGGGCAAACACGGCTATCATCGTGTAGTAGCCAAAGCGCTCGCCCGTGTTGGCCAGTGCCAACGCGAAAAGTCCTTTAGGTTGTCCTTCAAACATAATTATTCTCTTTTTAATTAGAGAATCTAGAAAATCTAGCTACTCTAGATCCTCTAGATTCTCGTGGTGGTTATTATTAATTAAAATAATGTGTATTGCGCGGTCGGTAGCTTACTGCTTCTCGCCGGTAACGCGCTCCAGCCAGTTGACCATGCCCCACATGACGCCCATGGCGACGAGGCAGATGACCAGGAACACGGCCCAGCACATCCACAGCTTGGGCATCTTGTTGAGCATGACCGGACCAATCCAGATGAGCAGGTTGCCCAGTGCGGTGGCACCCAGCCACAAGCCCTGGCAGATACCCTGCAGGTGCTTGGGAGCAATCTTGCTGACGAACGACAGGCCCAGCGGCGAGATGAACAGCTCGGCAACAGTCAGGAAGAAGTAGGTGGCAATGAGTACCCACCACTGCGACTTCATGGCTGCCTGCTGGTCGATGCCCATGGCACGGAAGGTCTCACCATTGGGATAATCGTAACCCATGCTCAGCAGCACGAGGAACAAGTAGGCCAGTCCCGTGATACCCATACCGATGACAATCTTGCGAGGCGTGGAAATGGCTTTTCCTTTCCTTGCCAGAGAAGCAAAGATGGCCATGATGATGGGGGTGAGGACGATGACGAAGAACGGGTTGACGGCCTGCCAGATCTCGGGCGCGATGCTGTCGGTCACGACATAGTCACGAGCGAATACCGACAGCGACTGGCCGTTCTGGTGGAACGACAGCCAGAAGAACACACACACGCCCAGCACTGCAAACAGGGCTGCCATGCGCTGCTTGATCTCCTTGGCCATGGCGCGCTTCTCCTCCTCGGTGTAACCCTCGGTGGCAGCGGCTTCCTTCTTGGCAGGGGTGGGGAAGATCTTCTTGAATGTCATAAAGATGGCCAGCGAGATGAACATGGCGACAACCGATGCGATGAAGCTGTAGTGCACACCCTCGTTGAAGATTTGCAGGTAGCTGCTGCAAGCGGCGCCCATGTCACCGGCGCTGAAGCCGGCGGGGTTGGCCTTCTCCATGAGTGCGCTCAGGTTGGTCATCTGCTCGGCACCCATGTTGGCGGCGTCGTTGATGTACTGGTGGCACAATGCGGGCAGACCGGCATCATAGACCATGCCCTTGACACCCAGCCACCACTGGCGCAGCAGCGGAGCCACGAACGGGGCAATCAAGCCACCGATGTTGATGAACACATAGAAAATCTGGAAGCCCGAGTCGCGGCGCTCCTTGATTTCCTTGATCTCCTCGGCGCTCTTGCCAGCGGCAACAGCGTCGGCCTCCATGTTGTCATACATCTGGCCCACGATGGCCTGCAGGTTACCCTTGAACAAGCCGTTACCGAAGGCGATCAGGAACAGCGCGATGCACGTGAACGTGAGCAGCCACGTGATGTTGCCCTGATTGGCAGTGATGGGAATCGACAGCAGCACGTAGCCGATGGCCATGATGATAAGGCCCCACTGGATGGTGGCCTTGTACTTCTGGGTGCTGTCGGCGATGGCACCGCCCACGAGACTTAACACATAGATACCAGCATAGAAGATGCTGTAGATGACACCGCTGGTGCCCTCGTCAAGGCCGAACTTGGAGCACAGGAACAGCAGCAGCACGGCATTCATGATGTAGTAGCCGAAGCGCTCGCCCATGTTGCTCAGCGCGGCAGGGATTAACCCCTTGGGATGTTTTTTAAACATAACTTCGATTGGTTTTTTATAGAATTAATGATTAATGAATGTATCGCATGAGTTTTTAGCAGCCGCTGTGACCTGCCGCCTGGAAGGCGATGGCATAGGCCCTGACCTGCTTGATCATCGCCAGCAGGCCGTTGCTGCGCGTGGGGGACAGGTGCTCCCGCAGGCCGATGCGCTCGATAAAGTACAGGTCGCTCTCGAGCACCTCCTGGGGCGTGGCGCCGTCGAGCACGCGCACGAGCATCGATATGATGCCCTTGACGATGATGGCGTCGCTGTCGGCCTGCAGGCGCATGCGGCCGTCGATGCAGTCGGCCTGCAGCCACACGCGGCTCTGGCAGCCGTCAATCAGGTTGTCGGCCGTCTTGTACTGCTCGTCGAGCGCTGGCATGGCGTTGCCCATGTCGATGATGACCTGGTAGCGGTCCATCCAGTCGTCCAGACCCTCAAATTCTTCTATGATTTCGTCTTGTCGATCGTTGATTGTTGACATTGAAATGTAATGATATTGTGGTTTAACCTCCAAAATTATAGATTTTTTTTTAAATAAGGTGTATCTCAACGTGTAAAAATGCGTTTTGTACCCCAAAAACAAGCCCCGCAGCTTGTGGTTGCGGGGCTTGGTGTCTCTAGTGAGAGCCGCTGGGCATCAATAGAAGTCGATGAGGTGCTTCTCCACCTTGCTGCCCTTGGCATTGCTCAGGATGTTGTAGATGACGCGGGGGTTGCGCGGGTTGGCAAACAGCTGTGCACCGCGGGTCTGAGCATAACGGTTGTCAAGCTCCTCCTTGCTGGGCTTGCGCTCTTCCTTCTCCTGCTTCACTACCTGGTAAACAAACACGGCGTTCTCGCCCTTCCAGGGGCCCTGCAGAGCGCCCACCTTGGCGGTGGCGATGCGTCCCACGATGCCAGGCTCGTTGCCCAGGATGGGGTCACCGTTCGAGGCAAATGCCACGCGGGCGGTGTCTACCTTGGCGCCCATCACGGCTGCATAGCCGTTCAGGTCGCTGGCCTTGCCCTGATACTGCTTAACCAGGGCCTCGCCCTTCTTGCGGTTGCGCACGATCTGGGTCAGCATTTCCTTACCCTGGTCGAAGGTGTAGGGCATGTAGTCCTTGTAGATGTCGTCGAGAGCTACCACGAGCATCACGTCGTTGTTGTCGCTGAAGATGGGCGAAATATCACCCTTCTTGCTGTCGAAGGCCCACTTGATGGCCTTGCGGGTGTCCTTCATGCCCGATACCTGGGGCATGCTGGGGGTGATGTAGATATTCATGGCGTTGAAGCCGGCCTTGGCGGCATTCTCCTCAAACGCCTTGATGGTCTTGTTCTTGTTCAGGAAATCCTGCAGCTTGTCGCGCAGGCCTTCGCTGGTCTTGGTGCTGGCATAGGCGTCATACTTGATGGTGGCCAGTGTGTAGAAGGTCTTGGCGGGCTTCTTCTCGGTGATGCGCATCACGGCGCCAAACTGGTCGCTCGTGGTGTAAACAAAGTAGCTGCCTGTGGTGGCTGCATTGATCTTGTTCTTGGTCGAGTCGGGCATGTTGTAGATGCGCTGCCAGTCGTCGAGCTTGCCGTCTACCTTCTGGGGGTAGGCCTTCTTGAGCTCGTCGAGCGACTTGCCGCTGTTGAGCTGGGCGAGAACCTCCTGCTGGGTCTTGGCGTCGGCCTGGATGACTACGTAGTCCATCTTGACCGAGTCGAGCAGCTGCTGCCTGTTCATGAGCTTGTACATCTTGTGCTGGTTGTTGACCACGGTGTCGCGCATGGTAGCACCCACCTCGGCGCTGGCAAAGTAGTCACGCACCCTGCTGGGAAGGTTCTGCTTGAGTACCAGAGCGGTGTCGATGTTCACGGTGCCCAGGAGTCTTACTGAGTCAACTCCACGGCCCTTCTGCAGGGCGGCATAGGCTGCGTCGGCAACCTTCTTTGCGGCGGTGATATCCTCGGCGCTGGGCTCGATGTTGACGGCGATGTAGTGAATCTCGCGCACCTCCTCGTCAAGCTTGAACAGGGGCTTGAGCTTCTGCCACTCGGCCTGCAGCTCGGCGTCGCTCACGGGGAACTTGTCGTCGGGAATCGATGAGTAGTCCTTCTTGGCGAACAACACGACGTTGGTCGTGGCTGACTCCTCGGCCATCTGGGCGCGGTCGAGGTCGTTGGCCTGCAGACAGCCTACCAGCAGCGTCTGCAGCTTGGCGTACTTATATTGTTTTACGATTTCGTCTTTCAGCTCATCCCACTTGGCCTTCAACTCGGCGACCTGCTCCTGGGGAACACCCTGCTTGCCGGGGTTCATGATGAAGTCGTAGAGTTCGGCAGGCGACTTGGCTCCAGCCTGCTGGGCAAACTGTACAGCCATGGGGGCGGGATTCTTGCCAATCATGAGTTCGCTGATTTCCTTGTCGCTGACATAGATGCCCAACTTCTCGTACTCCTGGTTGAGGAGCTCCTCGTTGATCATCTCGTCGAGCACCTGCTGCTGGCGGGTGGCGGCGTCGATCTGTTGCGTCTGATTCTGCTGCTGTTCGGCAGCGGCAATCTGCTCGACGCGGCGCTGTAACGACGTGATATCAATCTTCTCATTGCCGACTTTGGCGACCGTGGTGCTGCCACCCGAACGACCGAATGCCTCAACACCTACTTCGATAATGAATGCGAGCAAAGCACCACCAATGATGATGGCGAGCCACAATCTCTGTTTTCTAATCTTCTCTAATGTAGCCATTTACAATTATTTTTATTACGTTATCTTTCTATCTTTTTGGGTATTTCGCCAAATAAACACGCAAAGGTAGTTATTTTTTGCATACTAGCAAAAATAGAATTAATTTTTTCTCACTTTTTATCAATCAGGGCAGTATGGTGTCCTGTCGGTGGCAACCTGGCGCCCCGCTGCCAAAACATTTATAGGCTAATTTTAGCATAATTTTAGATGAACAGTTGCAGCTATGTGGCAATTAATCCGTAAATTTGCAGTTAATATTAATGTGAAAGATGAGCCCGGCTATGTCCTGGGCGGCAAGCAAGTGAAAATCAATCAAAACGATAGCTAAATATATATGAAGAGAATCAAGAAAGCCCTTTTGTTGTCGGCCCTGGTTGCCGCCCCCGTGGTGGCGATGGGACAGCCCGACATGATGTCGAGTGGAGCAGTCGGCTATCTCGAGCGCGGACTCCAGATGTATGAGTCCCGCAACTATGTCGGTGCCATCGACCAGCTGCAGCACCTCAAGCAGCTCCCAGCCGACGCCTCGATGCGTGAGCAGGCCGACTACTACATCGCCCTGAGTGAGTTTGAGCGCGGACTGGAGTCGAGCGTCGTTTCGCTGCAGCGCTTCATCGACACCTATCCGTCGTCGCCGCTGGCCACCGAGGCCCAGCTCAAGGTGGGCAACTACTATTTCTACCGCGGCCAGTGGGAGAGCGCTCTGCTGAGCTACTCGATGGTGCGCAACAGGGCCCTGGACCTGGACGGTGACGAGGATCTGGAGTATCGCCGCGCCTATTGTAACCTGCGCCTGGGCAACTATCATGAGGCCGAGCGACAGTACAACGAGCTCGACCACACGTCGCGCTATGGCGGTGCCAGTGAGTTCTATAAGGCCTATCTGGACTATGCCCAGGGCAACTATGACGAGGCCCAGGAGAAATTCTCACGCATCCAGCGCGACACCGAACTGGGCTACCAGTCACAGTATTACCTCACCCAGATCGAGTATAACAAGAAGCGCTATAACGACGTCATCAACCAGGGCAAGGAACTGCTGGCACAGCATGCCAACGACTACTTTGACGCCGAGCTCAACCGCCTGGTGGGTGAGAGCTATTACCACCTGGGCAACGACGTCGAGGCCCGCACCTATCTGCGTCGATACATGAACAACCCCGAGGGTGAGCCTTATCGCACGGCAGCCTACACGGTCGGCGTGCTCGACTATCGCGACGGCAATTACCAGGCGGTTGTCGACGACATGCTGCACGTCATCGACGGCAGCGACGCGCTGGCTCAGAGCGCCTACCTGTATATGGGACAGTCCAAGCGTCGGCTCAATGACCTGAACGGAGCCAACATGGCCTTCCAGCAGGCTGCGATGATGGACTGCGACCGCAACGTCAAGGAGACGGCCTACTATAATTACGCCGTGGGCTTGAGCAAGGGCGCCCGCACGCCGTTTGACAAGAGCATCGACCTGTTTGAGGACTTCCTGAACCAGTATCCCAATTCGCGCTATAAAGATAATGTTGAGGGCTACCTGGTGGATGCCTACATGAGCACGACCGACTACCAGCGGGCACTCACAAGCATCAACCGCATCAAGAAACCGGGTGCACGCGTGCTCAAGGCCAAGCAGAACATCTTGTACAACCTGGGTGTGCAGGCCCTGGCCAACAACCGCAACAAGGAGGCCAACGACTACTTCAAGCAGTCGATAGCCGTAGGCAACTACGACAAGACGGCCCTCAACGAGAGTCGCCTGTGGCTGGCCGAGTCGCAGTACCGCGAGGGTAACTACAAGGAGGCCGCCAAGCAGCAGCAGGAGTATGTCAAGAGCATCAGCAAGACCGACGAGAACTACGGCCTGGCACAGTATAACCTGGGTTACAGCCTGTATCACGAGAAACGCTATGCCGAGGCCAAGACGGCCTTCCAGAACGCGATTGCCAGCAAGCAGCTGAGCAGCGACCTGACCGCCGACGCCTATAACCGCATCGGCGACACACAGTACTATGCCCGCGAGTTTGGCGCTGCACAGGCCTCCTACGACCAGGCCATGCGACTCGACAAGAGCGCCAGCGGCGACTATGCGATGTACCAAAAGGGCATCATGATGGGCATGAGCCACCAGTATGCTGACGAGATTGCACAGATGGACGCCCTGGTGGCCAACTATCCCAAGAGCGAGCTCGCCCCACAGGCCCTGCTCGAGAAGGGCAACGCCCAGGCCCTGCTGGGCAAGAACAGCGATGCACTGGCCACCTATGCCACACTGCTCAAGAATTATCCCAAGAGTGTCGAGGCTCGCAAGGGTCTGCTCCAGAGCGCCCTGGTCAACAAGTCGATGGGCAAGGAGGACGATGCCATCGAGGCCTACAAGAAGATCGTGCGCCAGTATCCCACCAGCGCCGAGGCTCAGGCCGCGGCCGAGGACATGAAGCTCATCTATGCCGACCGTGACCAGCTGGCCGAGTTCAGCAAGTTCCTGAGCAGCGTGCCCAATGCGCCCAAGATTGACGTCAATGAGGTCGAACGACTCACCTTTGAGGCCGCCGAGAAGGCCGCCATCGATGCCAAACCCAGCATCGACAAGATGCAGAAGTACCTCAAGGATTACCCGGCAGGCGCCTATGTCGCCAAGGCTAAGTACTACATCGCCCGCTACCACTACGGCAAGGGCAACTATAACGAGGCCATGGCCGCCATCAACGAGGCCCTGCAGGGCGGCGGCGATGCCTCCTATGCCCAGGATGCGATGGCCATGCGCAGCGACATCCTGGCCCGTCAGGGCAAGTATGACGAGGCCATCAAGAGCTACAACGAGCTGGCCGAGCGGGCCACCAGCGACGATAACCGCACGCTGGCCCAACTGGGCGCCATGCGCGTCGCCAAGCAGACCGGCAACTGGAACGAGGTGAAGAACATCGCCGGCACACTGATCGACCGCGGCGGACTCACTGCTGCCGAGGAGCGTGAAGTCACCCTCGACCGTGGCCTGGCACTGGCCCAGACGGGCGACACCCGCGGTGCCGAGGCGGCCTTCCGTGCCCTGGCCAAGGACCCCTCGAGCGAGCAGGGTGCACAGGCCTCCTATGAGCTCTCACGCATGCAGTATGAGATGGGCAACCTTGACGGTGCCGAGCAGACCATCAACGCGCTCATCGAGGCCGGCACGCCCCACAACTACTGGTTGGGCAAGAGTTTCCTGACCCTGGCCGACGTCTACTACAAGAAGGGCGACGTGGCACAGGCACGCGAGTATCTGCAGAGCCTCAAGAGCAACTATCCTGGCAAGGAGAAGGAAATCTTCAACGGGATCGAGTCTAGGCTCAACAAGTGGAAAGGCGGCAATGCCAGCTCCACGGCCAACTCCAGCTCTGACAACGCCAAGAAGAAGAGCACCAAGAGCAAGAAGAACTAACCCCCTCACTCACCACGCAAGCAATCATTAAGATATGAAGATGAAAAAGATATATATCGCCATGTTGCTGGCTGCGTTTGCCCTCAACGGGGCTTACGCTCAGGACAACAAGAACCTGAACAAGGAAATCACCCTCGAGAAGGACATCGCCCCGCTCGAGAAGAAGGCCGTCAAGAAGAATGAGCTGCCCAAGGTCAAGAAACCCGTGGCCACGGGACAGAAGACCCAGCTGGGGTACAGCGACCTGACGTCGCCCATCGATGTGCCCACCAGTATCCCCACGTTGCTGCCCTATGGCTACCGCACGGCGCACAACTTCAGCGACAAGCGCGGCTACCTGGACATCGGTGGCGGCACACAGGCCAACTTCAGGATGGACTTCGGCTACCGCATCCTGGATGCTGAGCGCGAGAAGCTGGGCATCTGGCTTAACCACAACAGCACGTGGAACGGCAAGAATTCCTCCAGGGTCATCACCTTGGATGAAAACCGCAGTAAGCAGAAGTTTAACGACAACACCCTGGGCGTCGACTACAGCCGTGCGCTCGACAAGGGCACGCTCTCGCTGGGCCTGAATGTACACGTCGACAATTACAACTACTATGGCGGCTGGAACGTCACTGGCCTGGAACCCGTGAATGGCGGCGAGATGAACTTGACACCCCGTTATAACTGGCAGACCGACAAGCAGACCTTCTTTGACTTCAACATCAATGCCGGCTGGAAGAGCCAGCTCATGCTGCGCGACGCTCCGTTGCGCTACAACGTGGGTCTGCAGTATGGCCATGCAGCCTACGACAAGTCGTTCAATCCCATGTTTAATCACGGTGCCCACGACAACTGGGGTGTCGTGACCCTGGGCGGAACCTACGACGTGACCGAGCTGACCACGGCTGCGCTGGGCATCAGGGGCGAGTACCTGCGCCGCGGTGCCAAGGCCAAGTCAGGCAGCGACTACGACCTGTTTGATGAGGTGGGCATGATTACCTTGTCACCCACCTATACCATTCGCGGCGACATGTTCAAGCTGCAGCTGGGCTTGAATGCCCACATCAGCTTCAGCGACGGCGCAGCCTTCAGGCTGTCGCCCAACGTGCGGGCATCGCTGGCTCTGGTCGACGGCTTCTCGCTGTTTGCCAACGTCCTTGGCGGCAAGACGCTGGGCTATCGCGTGCCCACACATTATTATAACACGCGTTACGACATGCCACTGCTGATGTATGGCAGTATCTACACCCCGCTCGATGCCGAGGGCGGCATCAAGGTGGGACCCTTCCAGGGACTGAGCGCCAAGGTATCGCTGGGCTACGCCATCGTCAAGGACCAGCCCGGCATCTGCTACCGTGACTATCCTCAGGCGCTGGCCCTGAACACGGGCTTCATGTCGACCTACACCGTCATCGACGGGCGTGGCTACTATGTGAGCGCCGAGGTGGCTTACAAGTACCGCTCGCTCATCGAGGCCAAGGCCGCTGTCAAGTATGCGCCCCACGACAACGAGATGTTTGCTACCGATGGCCACTACACCAATTACAAGCTGGGTGTTGACCGCGCGTCAACGGTGGCCAACGTCGACGTCAAGGTGACCCCGTGGCGGCCCCTGTCGATCAACGTCGGCCTCGAGTACCGCGGCGGCCGCATGGCGCTCTTTGGCCCCATGGCCACCGTCATGCCCGAGTATCCCCAGTTCAACGAGGGCTATACCTTCCTGAACATGGCCGACGTCATCAACCTGCATGCCGGAGCCAAGTACCGCCTCAACAGCAGCGTGAACCTGTGGCTGGAGGCCTCCAACCTGCTCAACCGCCGCTACGACATCCTGTACGGCATGGGCGCACAGCGCATCGGCCTGATGGTGGGTGCCGGCTTCACCTTCTAGCAGCTCGCCCCCTGCCATATCAAGGGCACTGTGCCATCATTCTGTTGCAGGCTTTTAATCGGTCGTTAGGCCGATTAAAAGCCTGCAACAGAATGATGGCACAGCCTCGTTGTGTTCAGTGTATTGTATGATATATCAGTTGGCCCTAATCCGGAATTCGATTGAAAGATAGGACATAATCATCACGCTTAATTAGTGATAATTGATTGAGAGCGGAAGCCGGTTTAGTTTAATTTGCGTAATTCGTAGTTGGTTTATAGCAATGGCGGCGGTCACGGCAGAGTGGTCAGGGCGTCGCTGTGGAGGGCAAACGCCTCGGCTGCCGGGCAGCGGCTCTCGATGCCGCGAAAGCGCTCCATCGTCGTGTGCCAGCCGTCATAGAGCTCCTTCATGCCCTGGCTCACGTGGCACATGCATGCCTGGTGCTTGCGCTCGAGCACGCGCTCGATGTTGACCCAGTGGGTGGGATGGAACATCTGAGTCTGTTCGCCGGTCATGACCTCATAGTAGTAGAGCGGGAAACGTCGTCCCAGCCGTCGCCAGGCATCGAGCACCAGTGTGCCGCACACGGCATGGTCGCGGTGGGCATCGATGGGCCAGTGGGTGAACACCAGGTCGGGATTCTCGCGGTCAATGAGCTCGCGCATCTCCTTGTAGCGCTCCAGATTCACCTGGGTGTTGCCGTCCACTTGGCTCATGAAGATATGCCGGGCGCCTGTCACACGGCAGGCGTTCTCGCTCTCGACGACGCGGATGGCTGCCGCCTCGCTGTGGCTCTTGCCCGCAATGCCGGCCTCGCCGCGCGTGAGGTACACGCACACCACCTCGTGACCCGCATCGTGCAGCAGGCACATCGTGCCGCCACACCCGGTCTCGGGGTCGTCGGGGTGGGCCCCGATGACCAGCGCCTTGAGGCGCCGCTGTGCCGTCTTGCCGTTATCTCCATTGGTCTGGGCTGTTGCGCCCACGGGCAGGCCCAGCACCGTCGCTCCCAGGGCTGCCGTGCCCGTCATCTTGATCATTTCTCGCCTGTTCATTTCTTGAGTGTTTATTTCTTTACAAAAGTACAATGTTTTATTGGTAGATTGACGTTCTTGGGGCGAAAAAAGTTAAAATAGTGGACAATTGGGCCGTATTTACAATTATTATTTCTATATTTGCAGGTTGAATGATGCTTCTATGAAATTACTTGCTCAATCAAGGTGAATGAATAGATTTCAGGATGGCATACAAGTGTAAATAATAGTCATGGCAGATGCAGGGAGTAACGGGTTCGTCCTTGTTGATGCCCGTAAGTCGGAAGAACCCATATTTTACAGGCAAATGAAAAAATTACTACTACTCATGATTGCGCTCGTGTTGTCCATCCCGATATGGGCAAGCGAGCACACGGTGACCATCAGCCGCGGCGAGGTGTTGGAGCATGGCAATGTGTCTGGCGTCCTAGCCTATTATTGTGTCAAGGATGGCATCATGATGACGTTTACCGATGGCCTTGACAATGAGAATTATCTCGTGGAGCGCCGTAATCTGACCTTTGAGGTCCGTTCGGCGAACTACATCATCAAGAAGATTGTGATGCACTGCGTGGACAACGTCCTTGAAGGGGATCCCAACTTCTACTGGGGGCCCACGACAATCAGTGTCGTCAACAATTTCACTTACCCGGGACAGTTAGGTAATTACTACATCACCAACAACGGCTACGACGGTGTGTGGGAGGGCCAGACCATGGCACTCCAGTTCACCACCTCTACCGGTAAACCGGTGCGCTTTGGCTCGGTAGAGATTACCTACGACAAACTGGACGGTGACATCTTTGAGCTCGTGACAAGTCGCGACCAGATTGTTGATGGACAGACCTACGTCCTGGTGACTCAGAACGACAACAAGGCAATGAGGTTCAAATTGGCCGATGACCCGACTTTCCCGTCTATACCGATTGTTGAATGGGTGGGACCTGAAGGTGATGTGAAACGTAAGGTCAAGGTGGATGGCAATACCTGCATGATCAAGATGCTAGGGGCTAAAGACTCGACTTACAGCGACAATACCCGCAGGGTGGCGCGACTCAGCACACTGAACAACGGCTACATCCGTGTGGGAACGGGCAACGATCAGGGCAACTTGCTTGTCACGACCTCGCTCAACGACTATTCCCGAGGCATCATGTACTTCGGTACCAGCAGCAATTATCTGTGTTGGTTCAAGGGTGACAATTATAGCAACTCAAGCCACACGATCAGGTATGATAACAGCGATCACTCGTTCAAGGTGATGGACATTAATGATCCTCAGTCTCGCGTGTGGCTCTACAAGCTGGCCCAGTCCTACAACATCACCACGGTGTGTGACCCCGGCAATGGCGGTTACATCAATCTGGGACAGGGCGCCGTCGAGGGCAAGTCCTAGGAGGGCGAGACGGTACAACTGTATGTGGGCACCAACTATGGTTACCGCATCAGCCAGGTCACCGTTACCAACGACGTGACAGGCGAGGTGACAGTCCTCGAGCCGGTCACAGCATCAGATGCGGGCAACGACTACACCTTTGTCATGCCTGCCGCTAGTGTAACCGTGCGGGCCGAGTTCCACACCCCGCTCTTCCTGTTGGGTACCGCCATGGGACGCACGAGCTGGGTTCCCGCAGGTCCCGAGATGACCTATGACCCCGTTAACGAGTGCTACTACATCGACGCCTACTTCAAGGGCGTGGGTGGTGACACCCATGGCTACTTCAGCTTTGCTTCGGGCATTGATCCCAACGTTGACTGGAAAGACAACACTGTCACCGATGGTGACTGGGATAAGGCTACAGGCCGCCTGGCAGGTGAGAGTAATCCCACTGTTCTGACGGGCACCGATTCCGGCAAGACCCTGCAGGGCCAGTATGCCGACAATGCCTTCCAGGTGCCTGCCGGCGTTTACCACATCACCGTCAACAAGGACAAGACCTCGATGAGCATTGAACCCATTCCCCTCCACCTGTACTTCGACCCCGTGAGCGGCAGCGCCGTTCACACGGGCCAGGTAGTGACCATCAGCAGCGATTTGCAATCGATCGTTCATGGCATTGCCGGCACCTATGGCATTCAGGAAGAGAACCAGCAGTTTGCCAACTCCACCGACAACTGGACAAATCAGGAGAACGACAACACCGCCGTCCTTAACCAGTTAGGTACCACATGGGTGAACGCAACTGCATGGATTGGCCACATCGGCGTGAATGGTACTGCCGAGTACAGCATCACCGAGTCTGAGGTTTATTGGATTCATTATGTCTATATGCCCGTAGGGAGCGCTGGTCAAGTGTCGAATGCCACTGTGGGGACATATGCTGGCAACACTGCCCATTTCTCGGTGAGTGCCAACGAGCACTATCAGTTCGACAGCTTGACCATCGTCGACGCCTACAACAATCCGATTGATTTCTCGGTCGATGAAAACGGCCAGTATACTTTTACCATGCCAGACTGTGATGTGACGGTTACATGCTACTTTACTTTTATACCCTATGAGTGTAACATTACCGTTGACGAGGATCCTGCCTTCGGCGGTGTCGTCTCGATCAATGGTGAGCCTATAGATTACGATGGGTATGATGGTAAGGCCTACGTCGGAGATACCATAACTTTCAAGGTCGACCCGGCCATGGGATTCTCTGTTCAGGATATTAAGATTACTTCAAGATATGGCTATATTGACTATACCGATAACGGCGATGGCACATACACATTTGTAATGCCTAAAGATAATGTGACATTAAATGTTCGTTACCAGGGTGAGGGCGTGCTATTCCGTGTCGTCAAGAAGACCGAGCAGATCATCCCTGGCAAGACCTACATCTATGTGTGTCCATCCTATGAAAAAGTAATGGCCAGGACAATGTCCAGTCCGCTCATGTCTTCAACAGATATTGTGGAATGGGTTACACCTAACAGGCATAAAGTGAAGGTCAACGGTTGGTCTGCTTTCCTCACACCCGAGTATGTGAACGATACGACCTGTGTGCAAGAGAATGGCAATCCGGTTGCAGCCAAGGCTTTCTATTGGAAGGTAATGCGTGAAGGGACTTATCTGTCAATGGATGACTCGCAACGAGTCATCATGGTAGATGAGATTCCTCAGGGTGATGACGCATCGGTTCGCTTTACCTCTTATATCGTGCCTAATGACAATTATTATGATGCAGATCACAACCAGTACATCTCGACGTATCCAATTTGGAGTAAGCTGAACTCTGGCCAATATGAAATGCGGTATTACTATACTTTCAACTTCACTCATGACGTTTCGACGAAGTATGTCATGCTCTATAAGTTGCCCGAGACCTACCATGTCACTACGGCATGTAATCCCGGTGGCGGAGGAACGCTAGAAATCGTCAGTGGTGTGACCGATGGTAATATCGCCTTTGATGGGGATACGGTAACAGTGCGTCCTACACCTGCATTGGGCTATGCGCTCGAGAGCATCACTGTGACAATCGACGGCTCAACATCGACCGTTGAGGTCATCGACAACAAGGACGGCACCTATAGCTTCGAGATGCCCGTGGGCGATGCGACTGTTACCGCCAACTATGAGATTGGCGGCTACACAATCACAAAGGTTGTCAATCCAGATGGGGCCGGTGAATTCCACGACCTCTATTATCCTAGTGCCATTGAGGGCAAGGAAATTTCGTTCCGTGTGGCACCCAACGAGGGATATGTCCTCTATCGGGTCACTATGACCTATGAGACAACCGGAGAAGAAGAAGAACTCTTCTCTAGTAATGGAGAAATCTACCTTGGTGATGACGAGCAATACTGGTATTCATTCGACATGCCGGCTGACAACGTGACCATTACTGCTTACTTCCATAAGGGCTACCGAGTGACCTATGTTTTTGAGCCCGAGGACGCCGGTGAGGCTTATGGATATCAGTCTATTGGCTCAGGCTACTATGAATATGGCGGCTACTATGCACCCAATGAGGCTGTTCATAACGTGGTGCTCGCCTCCCCTGGATATATCCTGAAGAGCTTGACTGCGACCATCGATGATACCCAGCAACCCATCAGCTTGGTAGATGAGGGTTGGAGTGACACTGCTGGTGACTATAATGTCACGACTTACTACTCTTCGTTTACCATGCCTGAGGCCGATGTCACTGTGACTGCCGTTTTCGAGCCTTACACGCCATTGAAGTTGATTGAGAATGACAATTATGAAGCGGTCGACGACGGCTCTGAAGTCGTGGTGAGCGACACCTTGATTGTCGTTTGGGCAGCCAAGGATTATCTCTGGGCCAGGGACATGGCAAAGCCCAACTACGGAGTATTAGACTTGTCCGGCGATCCCGGTGACGATCCCGGAGACGATCCCGGAGACGATCCCGGTATCGATCCTGGTGACGATTCCGCCGACTACATTACTGTCCGTGATTATGTGAAAGATGATATCAAAATGCAGAAGAAAGACTGGACCGAGTGCAACTGGGTAATACTCGACTGCAGCGATCTGTATCCCGAAATTACTGACGTCACGGCCAGGAGAAAGAAGCTGGACGCATTTGTCGACCACAAGATTGCAGGCGGTACCATCCAGGGTGTTTACCATAAGTATGTAACCGACGAGAACCTTTCCTTGAGAGTGTTGCTGAAGGCTCATCATGAGATTAAACTGACAATGGAGCTCACCATCGTTCCTCATGAGTCTGATGTCATCACCGAGGCCACGCTAGGCTATCCCGGATACCTGCAAGACCCCAGGGAGGACAAGTATAATCAGATCTATAACTATAGTTATAATCACTATGTGCCCACCAACTTCTACAGTTGGAATGATTACTTTGTATCGTTAGAGATTTATGATTATGAACGCTTAAATGGTTGTGTCTTTACGCCAGGTGAGCGTGCTTACGAGTGGCTCGACGATCAGCACTTGAGACTCTTCTTCTTGCCGCCTCAGGACCAGGAAGTCGCTCAGGTGTGGGCCGTCTATAATGGTTCAGAGCTGACCGATGAGAACGATCCTGAGTCGTTGATTGACAAGTTCACCGTCTATGACTATTGCTATAATCCTCCGGTTACCCAGAACGTTTACGATTTGCCCGGTAGTTTCCCTGTTCTCCTTGGAAACTGGATTTACAACCGCAAGGATCCCGGCTATACCGACAGCTCTTATGGACGACCCTTAAATCAGTCGGGCGACATCGATCTGAAGATGGATTCGGCCTATCTGTTCCATATTGCCATCAGGCGAATCCCAATTATCTATGATGATGTCCGTGGCCCTCGCAGGGTGGATACTCCGCTTGAATATCGGCCGATTGATGGGATTGATGCGCCAAATGGGTATATCTATGAAGTCTTCCCGCTAGATATGGACACCCACAAGGGCACCACGACGGCCAGTCGTGAAATCCTGGAGACGGTTAATCCTGCATCGACCGATGTTGTGAGCATCCGCTACTACAACATCATGGGCCAGGAGAGCAAGTCGCCCTTTGATGGCATTAACATCGAGGTGACACGCTATCGAGACGGCTCCATGACCTCTAGGAAAATTTTCAAGTAGCCCTGCCTAGGGGTTCCTGAACCCGATAATAAGTCGCGCGACTCCCTTACGACGGGGCCGCGCGACTTTTTTCATTGTGTCCAGGAGGACATCGGTAATGATTACGGTCAGCCGTTCGACAGGCGGTTGATGAGCTGGGTGACGTCGGTGATGTTGACCTTGCCGTCGCCGTTGACATCGGCGGCATCGAGGTTGATGCCGGGATCCATGCCCATGCAGTAAGTGATGAGCAGGGTCACGTCGGTGATGTTGAACTGTCCGTCGCTGTTGACGTCACCGGGCAGTACTGGAGACTCGTCAAGGAGCTTGTACAGCCACACGCGAGTGGTCTCGGCTCCGGTCACGTTCCAGTTCATCACCTTGAACTCATCGCTCTCGTTGTCATATCTCACAATCCAGTTACCGTTGCTGCCACTGGTTGAGTCCTTGAAGCGGATCAGGCAGTTGGATGCGTTGCCGATGTACATCCAGGCGCGGCTCTCGGCAGTGATGGCGGCTTGCTGCATGACGTTGTAGTTTGCAGTGCGCAGGTAGGCGTTGCCGGTCGTGAGGTAGGCCGCAGTGCGGGCGTTGCCCGACACGGTCGTGTCGGCCGCCTGGGTCATCGTGAAGAAGCAGGCCTCGTCGCTCACCCTGACGCGAGTCTTGCCCTCGTCAAGCCAGGCATCCACGTCGGCAGCCTGGTAGGTGTAGTCGCCCTCGCTCCAGTGCTTCATCACCTTGTCGTGGGTTGAGCTCACCAGCACATAGATGCCGTCGCTGGTGATACCGGCACGGTTCTCTACCAGCTGGAACACATTGCCGGTCGAGCGCATGAACCCTATGTTGACCGTGACATCATCGTCGGGCATGACAAACGTGTAGCTGCCGTCGTCGCCCGTCAGCGTGTCGACGGTGCCCGAGCCGTCGGTCACGGTAACGCCCGTGCAACGCCAGGCCACGTTGGGGCTGGCGGTGACGGTGATGGTGTCGCCGGCGGTGGCCTGGTCACGGCTCAGGACATAGCTCCCGCCCATGGCCTTGCTGGCCGTGGCGGTGATGGCGTGCAGGGCTCTGAAGGAGGCAGTCACGGTGACATCCTCATCGGGCATGACGAAGCTGTAGCGCCCGGTCGAAGCATTGTGGCTCAAGGGGGCCGCTTCGCCGTCCTGACCGAGCACCTCGACCTGGCTGCACAGGAACCCCGAGGCTGCAGCCACTGTAAACGATACCGTCTTGCCAGGCTGTGCCTGCCCGTCGGTTACGCCGCCCGTGATGGTGATGCTGCCGCCCTGCTCTGGCATGCTCATGGTGTTGACGGCATGGGTCTGGATCGGCCCTGTGGGGAAGTTGAGCTGGTACCACTTGGTACCTTTGCCCACCGTCTCGCCGGCGCTGTAGTAGTACAGGTAGCAGAAGTACTTCCAGCCGTCGATGAGGTCGTGGTCAAAGTCAAACTGCAGGCTCGTGCTTTGGCCGGCTGCGAGCTGCAGGGGCTGGGTCAGACTGAGCAGCTCGGTGCCCACGTTGGTCTCGTCGTTGTTGATACGGTACAGGCGCACCGAGAAGTCCTCGTCATAGGCCGTCGTGCCCGTGTTGGTCACGTCGGCGATGATGCTGTAGTGGTCGGCTGTGATGAGGCGGTTGTCCTCGTCGGTGATGTTGAGGATGCGGTATGACACGTCGAGTGTCGCGGCCGGCATCGTTGCTATGTTGACGTTCTGGGTGTAGAGTGTGGGCACGCCGCTCTCGTTCAGCGAGAAGGTCACCTTCTTGGTGCCGGCGCTCTCAGGGGTGAACCTGAAGACGAGGTCTCCCGTCTCGCCGGCCCCGATGCCTGCCAGTCCCATGGCCGTGAACTCGCCGTCGACCATCATGTAGATCAGGTCGTTGCTCGAGGTGCCCACGTTGGAGAGGTTCAAGGTCAGCGTCACGGGCTTGCCGTGGTTGAGCGTGCCCTCGACGTTGCAGCTGTTGACGTTGTACGACGTCCTGTTGCCCGCCGTGCCGTAGCCACGCACGATGCATGAGTACGCGCCGTCAAAATTCACCTCGATGTAATTGACGTCCGACCCGATGCAGGGCCTGTAGTCCTCATTGGGATAAATGGAGTAGATGGGCAGGATGCGGTAGGTGCCGCTGGTGATGCCTGCCCCAAAGCTCAACGACCTGCCGCTCACCGAGATCTTGCCGCCGCTGGCGATGACGCTGGTGCTGTATCGCATGAACAGCACGTCGACCAGCTGACCCTGGTCGTCATACAGGCCCCATCCCTGACGGAACTGGGCCGGCACATTGGTGTAGTTGACAAACTGGCCCGACACGGTGACCGTGAAGGCTGAGGACGCCGAGCTGCGGGTGCTGTTGTAGGAGTTGATGGTAAGGTCATCGAAGGTGAAGGCCGCCGAGCCTTGCCCTTCGCCGTGGCCTTCAGGCTCGATACCGATCGCTATGCCCTGTCCCTTGACGTAGCCATAGGCTCCGGCTGCGCTGCCGATGCCCTCATCGCTGGGATTGAGCAGGTTGAGCAGGAAGTAGCCGTTGCTCTTGCCCGCCCATCCCCAGTTGATGTGGAATCGCCCGTCGCCGTCATAGCCGTCGCACACAAACGCGTGTCCAGCCGACTGCTTGTTGCCGCCATAGGCCACTGGGCGGCCGGCCTCCAGCTCGCGGTAGATGGTGTCCTCCCATGCCTGGGTACTGTAATACTCGCGGTAGAGGTAGTGGGCCGAGCTCTTGTAGCCGAAGTAGGTGATGAGCTGCGCAGGGATATTGCGGGTGTAGCTGCCTGTCGAGCTCAGGCCGAAGTTGGACTTCATGGCCGTGGTGCTGTAGAGCATCAGGTCGGCAACGGCGCGGCAAGCTGCGCTGGTGCTGTCGTTGGTGTAATAGGTGTCGTGCATGTTCTCCCAGTCAAAGTCGATGGGTGCCAGCGACGGCATGGTCACGGCATAGGTCTTGCCACTGTTAGATGTGTAACCGGGTATGGTGGTCGAGGGGCGGGCCGGATATTGCCAGTAGGCCATGATCTGGGCCATGGCCACGGCCACGCAGCCCACATAGGCGTGGGCATTGCTGCTGCCGCTGATGTGGGGCAACAGCACGCTGTAGGGCATGCCCTGGCCCCACCTGACACTGAGCAGCGGCTCGATGGCGGGGCGGGACGCCGGGCGCGCCTCGGGTGCACTGCCGCTCTGGACGATGGCGTCGATCTGGGCGGCATAGCTGTCAAGCCATTCCCGCATGGCGGGCGGCACGTCGTCGACGTCAAAGCTGCCGGTGTCGCTGTAGCCCAGCACAGCCGGCACACGGTCGTCGCCGGCCACGACGACATAGCCGTGCCCGGCAACGGGTGAGTTGAACACATAGAAGGCGGCAGGGATGTCGCTTGCATTCAGGCGATTGGCCTTCATGGCCATCACTGGCTTGCCGACGGGCATCGCGCGAGATGCCATGAAGCCTGAGGCGATTTCCCGTGCCCTGTTCTCGTTGATTGTGCCGGCCCAGCCCATGCCGACAACGGTAAGGCTGGCCAGCAACAGGTAGATACGCTTTTTAGTCATCATGTTTATACTGATTTTGGTTAATTGATATATAAAACTATAGTCGATGATACTACAGTTGTCCTAATCTGAGATCAAATAGAGAGAAACTACAAATTGCGCAAGAGGCATTCTTAGTTAGTTGAATTCCTGATAATTGGCCGCGGATGCCAGTATAATTTGCGCAATTCGTAGTTCGTTCGCACGGTCACTGGCCCTGGCTCAACTGGGTGATGAGCTGGATGGCGTCGGTGACGTTGATGTTTCCATCCTGGTTCATGTCGGCATTATATTCCAAAATGGGGTTGTTGCTGTCCATCAAGTGGTTGATCAGCAGGATGACATCGGTGACGTTGACCTGCCCGTCGCCGTTCATGTCGCCCAGGTGCTGCTCTTGAGGTTCGGGCACTGCGATGGTGTAGATCGAGGTCCTGGCAAGCGATACGGCCTTGCCCTCGCTGTAGTACAGGGTGTTGGCAAAGTATCTCCAGCCGTTGATGACATTGTCCAGGTCAAACCGCAGGGTCTTGGCCTCGCCTGGTTCCAGGGTGACCCGCTGGTTCAGCCCTTGGATGCCTGACCCGGTGTTGTCATAGATGTTCTTGTAGAGCTTGGCCGAGATGTCCTCGTCATAGGTCGATGAGCCGTTGTTGGTGACCGTGAGCTCGATGCTGAATGCCTGGCCGGTGACAATCATGTGCTCGTTGTCGGTGACGTTGAGCACCTGGACGCTAGCGCTCAGGTTGGCTGCAGGCATCGCGGTGATGGTCAACTGGTGGCTGTAGATGGGATTGCTGCCGTTATCGTTCCATGACCAGGTGAGCGTGTAGTTGCCGGCGGTAGTGGGCATGAACTTGAAGGGAACATCGGCTGTCTCGCCCCTCTCGAGGTTCAGGTACCCAGCCGAAACCAGGGTGCCGTTGGCAAACATGTAGAGCTCGTCGTTGCGCGACGTGCCGTTGTTGGTCATCGTCAGGCTGATGTCGGCCGTGCGGCCGTTGTGCAAGGTGCCCGATACCGTGATGTCGTTGACTGTGTAGTTGCGGGTCGACAGGGAGCCCTGGCCCGTGAAGGAACACTGGTTGCCGGTGATGGTCACCTCGATGTAGTTTCTGTCAGCGCCGGCACACGGGCGCCAGTTGTCGGTGCCGTACTCGGCAAACATGGGCATGATGCGGTAGGTGCCGCTGGTCATGTTCTCGCCAAACTCCAGCTCCTTGTTGTTGTAGACCTGGTGGACGCCGGGCCTGAGGGTGTGATTGTAGGAGCTCGCGAGCCTCTTGACCATCTCTCCGTCTTTGAAGAGTCCCCAGCCAAAGCGCACGTCTAGCGTGTCGCTGGTGTAGTTGTGGAGGTTGCCCGAGACAACGGCCATGAACGGGTCGTTGGTATAGCTGCGCGTGCCCGTGTAGCTGTTGAGCGTGACGTCGGTTGCCGTGAGCTCAAAAATGTGGCTCCCGCCCTTGTTGGGCTGGAAACCCACGATGGCGCCCTGTTCCAGGATATAGCCATAGGTGCCGCTGGCGCTGCCCGTTCCCTGCTGGTCGGGGTTGAGCACATTGAGCAGGAAGTAGCCATTGCTGCTGCTGTTCCAGCCCCAGTTGAAGTGGTACAGGCCGTTGCCGTCATAGCCGTCGCAGATGAACGAGTGACCGCCACTCGCCTTCCTGCCGCTGTAGATGACGGGGCGTCCGGCGGCCAGCTCGGTGTAGAGGAGCTCGGCCCACCCTTGTGCGGTGTAGTTGCTGCGGCTCACCATGTGGGCGCTGGGGTCGTAGTCAAAGTAGGTGGCCGCACGGCACGGGATGTGAGAAGAAACGGCACCCGACGACGATGGCTTGAAATTCATCTCCAGCGACTGGGCACAATACAGACTCAGCGTGGCGGCGGCCAGGGCAGCGGTGCTGGCGGTGTCGCTGGTCAGGTAGGTGTCCTGCATCGCTGGCCAGTTGAAGTCGGTGACCGGCAGCTCGGGCATGTCAAAACTCAGCGTCTGATTGGCGCTGGTGTAGGTGCTGGTGTAGGCCGGAATGGGGCGCGTGGGGCGCGCTGGCCATTGCCAGTAGTACATCACCTGGGCCATGGCCGTGGCCACGCAGCCCACGTGGGCATGGCTGCCATCGGGCAGATAGGGCAGCAGGATGTTGAACGGGTTGTTCTGGGACCATGTGGCGGTCACCAGCGGAGCGATGGCGCTACCCGTGATCAGGCGCGGTGCTGCCGTGGCACCCTGGTCCAGAGCCTCGATCTGGGCGGCATAGCTCTCAAGCAAGTCCTGCAGGGCCTCGGGCACGTCCTGGCTGTCAAAGGTGCCCTGGTCGCTGTAGCCCAGCACGGCAGGCGCACGGTCGTCGCCCGCCACAATGACATAGCCCCTGGTGGGTGCATTAAACACATAGTAGGAGGCCGTGCTGCTGGCCGTGGGTGCAGTCATGCGGGGTGCCTTGCGGGCCATCTTGAGCCCTGTTGACGGCAACGAGCGGCCTGCCATGAACTGGCTGGCAATGGCGCGGGCCTGATTCTCGTTGATAGACTCTGCCCAGGCGGTGGTCATTACCGCCAGGCATAACATAAGTGCTAGATGTCGCATTGGTTTCATTGGCTTGAATCGATTTTAAGTTATGTGCGATGAATTAATGTAGCGAGGATATTGAGGTTGAAATTCAATGACAAAGGTACTTATATTTTTTGAAAATGAAGCATGCCCGGCTGCTCAAAGTGGGAAGCAGGCCGGGCATGATGGTCGATGGCAGTGATGTCAGGGGCGGGCAAGCAGGAGCAGAACGCGGGCACGGTGCAGCCGCCAGGCGGTGCCGTAGATGCTGTCTTCGTCGCCGTAGAGCGACATCAGCGTGTAGTTGGCCAGCGCGCTGACGATGGCGTTCTTGAGGTCACTGGCCAGCGATAGCAGCGGACGCTTGTTGATCGAGAGCGAGAGCATGATGTTCTGGCGCTCGATGTTGAAGTTGATGTTCTGTCGCTCGATGTAGCCGCTCATGCGTGCCAGCAGGTCGTCAAGGCCCTCGCGCACGCGACGGTCCACAATGGGCTCGTTGCTCTGGTTCACGCCCCAGGCGGTGGCGTTGGCAGCGGGGTGCCACTGCCCTTCGGTGTAGATGGCTTGCTGGATCTCGTCCAGGTCGATGGTGATGTCAAATCGGTAATTCATGGCTTGAGATTTTTTTGTGTTGTTGGCGTTATTGTTGTTTTTTTTTGATGGTTGGTCGTTGTTCATCGCAGTGCACGGCTTCGGCTTTGGGGGCAGATTTTGGTGCGTGCGGTGGCCGGGGTGATAAAGAAGCGTGAGGCGCGGCAGTGTTCCAGCACGTGCTCGACGGCGTCGCCGGTGCTCATGCCCAGTTGGCGCAACTGCCTGACGCGGTCGGTGATTTCCAGCCACATGAGTCGGCGCAAACGGCCCTGCGACAGGTCAATCTCGTCGTCGTCAAAGTCGCGGGCGTTGCTCGAGCGCTTTTCGTCCGAAGCCAGCAACTGGCACACGCAGCGGTAGGCTCGCTCATAGTTCACGTGGTAGTGCGGATGCCCGTTGGCTATGGTGAACTCCACCGCCGCGCGCTTGGCCGCGTTCATGTTGATGCCCTGCTCGAGCATGGCGTCCAGGGTGGGGTGGTACAGTGCCAGAAATTCTTGGTCCCGCTGCTGGCACGACAAGCGGTGTTGTTGAGTGTTTTGCATGATAAAAAGAGTTTAAATGGTAAAATGATAATTTTTGTGTTGCAAAATTACAACATTATTGGCACTTTGTCAATACTTTTGCCCGTCTTTTTTCAAAAATATTTTTAAGCGTGGTTCTTAGTGTGCTGCAAGCGTGATGTGGTAATGATTGTGATTCAGCATGTTGTGGCGTGCTGGCTATCGGTGCTCTTCTATTTTTGCCAGTGTGGCAAAGATGTTGTACCTTTGCGGTCAGTTCAATCATTCATGACAAGCGATATGAAACACTACCTGTTGACTTTGATGGCGCTGCTCACGGCAATGACCCTGGCTGCTCAGGACAACCGCATCTTTATCGACGACTTTGAGATAGACCGTGACTCGACCGTGACGGTGCCCGTCATGCTGGCCAACGTGGATCCCACGCGCGGCATCCAGTTCAACCTGACGCTGCCCCAGGGCCTCACGCTGGGCGACTACGAGGAGACGCCCTATAGCGTCAAGTACAAGATGTCGATTACCTGCCGTCACAAGGCCGATCAAGATTACTACATGCTGCTGCTCGTTCCGTCGCGTCCCGTGTGTTTCCCGCCCGACACGGCCCGCGTCATCAACTTGACGCTGGCGGCCAGTAGCGACTTCAAGGGCGGCACGATTGACGTGTGGCAATGCCGGGGCTCCACTAAGGACAACCACACGATTGTCATGGGCGGCGATGCCGTGCAGGTGACGGTGCCCGAAGCCTCGCTGATAGGTATTCCCATGGAGCAGAAACCGGCCGAAGGCCAGTTCTTTAACAAGCGGGACTAGACTATTGTGCCATCCCAGCCATTAAACCATCGGCCACAATGGCGGTCTAATGACCGAAAACTGGCCGCACACCATGGCAATGGAGCGTGGCGGCATTAAAAAAGTTATAGTGAAGAAGATGAAAAAGATATTGGCTATAGTGTTGCTGGCGGTGTCAATCGTGATGCCGCAGCAGGTCATGGCGAGAAGCTTCGCCAACGAGACGCTCAACTACGAGATTGTGTACCACTGGGGCATGATCTGGAAACATGCCGCCGACGCGACATTGACTACCCGCAAGACCGGCGACGGCTACCAGGCCCGGCTCACGGGCAAGACCCGCTCCTGGGCCGACAAGGTCTATCCTGTGCGCGATACCCTCAAGTGTACCATGAACTCGGCGATGCGTCCCCTGCGTTACGAGAAGCTCACCCACGAGAAGGACTACTATGCACGCGACGTGATCAAGTTCTCCTACAACTACAGCCACACCAGCGCCCACTGCACGCGTTACCGCAAGAGCGGAACAACGAGCATCGACCTCAGCGCCAAGGCTCAGGCCTATGACATGGTGAGCGTGTTCTACATGCTGCGCAACCTCGACTACGACGAGCTGAACCGCAACAAGAACTACACGACCATCATCTTCTCGGGCAAGGAGAAGGAGTACCTCACTATCAACTACAAGGGCATCGAGACCATCAAGATGCGTAACGGCACCAAGCGCAAGGCCCACCGCATCGACTTCAGGTTCACACAGGAGGGAGGCAAGAAATCAAGCGACAACCTCAGCGCCTGGATGTCGACCCAGGACGACCGCATCCCGCTGCTGCTCGTGGGCAAGCTCCCCGTCGGCGAGGTGAAGTGCTACTACAAGGAAAACTGACAACTGAAAACTGAAAACTGACAACTGAAAACTGTCCCATATTTCACTAATAGTGTAAAAAATGGAACAGTTGTTTTTTCCTATATCGAATAATGTGTATTTTTGCACCCATAAAACAGACCTATATTTTTACAAGTATATTTACAAGAACTGCATGTATGCGTAAAATCGTTCTTTTGGCCCTGTGCTCCCTGTCGCTGGCGGTGTCGGCTCAGACGGTGTCGCTCGACTCGTGCCGCAACATGGCACTGCGCAACAACAAGGAAATACAGCAGGCGTCGCTTGCCATCGACAAAGCGGGCTACCAGCGCAAAGAGGCCGCTGCAGCCTATCTGCCACAGTTTGACTTCACGGCGGGCTATATCTACAACTCGCGCAAGGTGTCCCTCATCAAGGAGGACCAGCTGCTGCCCACCAAGTCGTTCAATCCCCAGACCGGTGCCTACGACTTCAATCTGCTCATCGACCCGTCCACGGGTTACCCCGTCCAGGTCGACGGACAGTATGTCCCCACAACGGTGGCCCTGCTGCCCAAGAGCGGCTTGACCTATAACATCCACAACCTGATGGGTGGGGCACTCACGGTGACGCAGCCCATCTACATGGGCGGCAAAATCACCGCCATGAACCAGATTACCGACCTCGCCCAGCAACTCGCCCGCGAGATGCGCGAGAGCAAGGTCGAGGATGTGATCTACAACGTGGATGCCGCCTACTGGCAGGTCGTCTCGCTCTGTGCCAAGCAGAAGCTGGCGCGCAGCTACGTGGGTCTGGTCGAGAAGCTGGACAACGACGTCAAGGCAATGGTGAGTGAGGGCGTGGCCACCCGTGCCAACCAGCTCGCCGTCGACGTGAAACTCAACGAGGCCCATGTCGACCTGACCAAGGTGGACAACGGCGTGGCGCTGTCGCGCATGCTGCTGGCCCAGCTCTGCGGCTTGCCCGTGAACACCTTGATGACGCTGGCCGACGAGGGCCGTGACGAGCTGGGCGCCGAGCTTGTCCCCACGAGCATCGACATGAATCAGGTGTACGACAAGCGTCATGACATACGCTCCCTGCAGCTGGCTACCCAGATCTACGACAAGCAGGTCAAGGTGGCACGCAGCGAGATGATGCCCAAACTGGCCGCCGTGGCCGCCCTGCATGCCACCAATCCCAACTCCTATGACGGCTTCGAGAATCGCTTTGGGGCTGCCTTCAGCGTGGGTGCCACGTTGAGGGTGCCGCTCTGGCACTGGGGCGGACTCAGCAACAAGGTCAAGGCTGCACAGGTCGAGGCCGACGTCAAGCGTCTTGAGCTGGACGACGCCAAGGAGAAAATCGAGCTCCAGGTCAACCAGGCCGCCTTCCGCTACCAGGAAGCGTTCAAGACCTACGAGGCCACTAGGGCCAACCTGACCGAGGCCGACGAGAACCTGCGCATCGCGGGCATCGCCTTCAAGGAGGGCATGGGCACCGTCGACGAGGTCATTGCCGCCCAGACGGCTTGGCTCAAGGCCAACAGCGAGAAAATCGATGCCGAAATCGACGTGCAGATGACCCGTGAGTACCTCAACAAGGTCATGGGCAACATGAACTACTGAAAACTGGCAACTGAAAACTGACAACTGAAAACTGACAACTAAAATATGGAAAAAGACGAACAGAGAACCGTGGTCCGCAAGAAGGACAAAGCGCTGCTGGCTGCACTGGCCGTGTTTGCCCTGGTGATGGCCAGCATCGCCATCGTGGGCATCCTGCTCATTCATCCGGCCGAAACCACAACCCAGGGTCAGGCCGACTGTGACGCCGTGCGCGTGAGCGGCAAGCTCCCGGGCCGCATCGTGAGATTCTACGTCCACGAGGGCGACACGGTGCACAAGGGCGACAAGCTGGTGAGCATCTACTCCAGCACTGTCGACGCCAAGTACTACCAGGCCCAGCAGGCCGCCGCTGCCGCTGCCTCCCAGAACCAGAAGGCCGAGCGCGGCACCCGTGAGGAAATCAAGCAGAGCGCCTACAACATGTGGCAACAGGCCATCGCTGCCCAGACCATCGCCGAGAAGACTTACCAGCGTGTGGAGAACCTCTTCAAGCAGGGAGTGGCCACACAGCAGAAGCGCGACGAGGCCAAGGCTGCCTATGACGCAGCAACGGCCCAGGTCAAGGCTGCCAAGGCACAGTATGACATGGCCGTCAAGGGTGCTCAGCAGGAGGACAAGAACTCGGCCAAGAGCATGGCCAACGTGGCTCGTGGTACTGTCATGGAGGTCGAGAGCCTGCTCGAGGACCAGGTGCTCCTGGCTCCTTGCGACGGCGAGGTGAGCGAGATCTATCCCCAGGAGGGCGAACTCGTGGCCATGGGCACGCCCATCATGTCGATTGCCAAGCTCGACGACATGTGGGTCAGCTTCAGCGTGCGCGAGGAGCAGCTTAACGACCTGCCCATGGGCAAGGAAGTGAGCGTGCGCATTCCCGCACTGAACAACCTGGCCACCAAGATGTCGGTCTACTACATCCACGATATGGGCAGCTATGCCGTGTGGCAGGCCGCCAAGGCCCAGGGCCAGTATGACAGCAAGACCTTCGAGGTGAAGATGCGCCCCGTTACCAAGGTCCCCAACCTGCGTCCAGGCATGTCGGTGATTTTGGAGAAATAGACGTTAGACGCTAGACTGCTGACAACTATGGTATTGAAATACATAGGGCGATCGTTCAAGCGCGGGTTGATCCAGCTCGTGCGGCGACCCATGTATTTCCTGCTCATCGTCATCATGCCGCTGCTCAGCTGCTGGTTCCTGCTCGACCTGATCAAGGGCGGCAGCGTGAGCCGCGTGCCTGTGGGTATCGTCGACCTGGACAACAGCGTGATGTCCCGACAGGTGTCGCGCACACTGGGCGGATTCCAGCAGGTCAACATCAGCCATCGCTACTCCAACTTTGCCGAGGCGCGCGATGCCGTGCAGCGCGGCGAGGTGCTGGGATTCTTCCTCATCCCCGAGTATCTCGAGGAGGAGGCTCTGGGTGGACGGCAGCCTGTGGTGAGCTACTATGTGAACTATGCCTACTATGCGCCGGCATCTATGCAGTACAAGGGCTTCAAGACCATGTCGCTGCTGGCCAACGGGGCCATCGTGCAGACAGCCCTGCGCACCGTGGGCCTGCCCAACGAGCGCATTGCCACCACCCTGCAGCCCTATCAGACCCACGTCCACATGCCGGGCAACCCATTCATCAACTATGACTACTATCTCAACTCGACGTTTGTGCCCTGTTTCCTGGCACTGTTCGTCTTGCTGGTGACCGCCTTCTCGCTGGGCACCGAGCTCAAGTCGGGCCTCAGTCGGCAGTGGCTCAAGACGTCGGGCGGCAGCATGTTCCTGGCACTGGTGGGCAAGCTGGTGCCCCAGACGGTGCTCTTCACCGTCGTGGGCTGGTTCATACAGTGGATGATGTTTCGATGCTACGACTTCCCGCTCAACTGCAACCCGTGGAACATGCTCAGCGCGATGTTCCTGCTTGTGGTGGCCAACCAGAGTTTTGCCGTGCTCATGTTCTGTTTCACACCCAACTTCCGCTACGGCACGATGTTGTGTACCCTGCTGGGCATGGTCTCGTTCTCGTTTACGGGCTTCTCCTTGCCGCAGGAGGCCTTGTACCCCTGGGTCGAGGCACTGGGCTTTGTGATGCCCATCAAGTACTACTTCCTCATCATGGTCGACCAGGCGCTCAACGGCGTCGACCTGTATTATTCACGATTCTATTATGCGGCGCTCATCGGGTTCACGATTTTGCCCATGCTGCTGTCCTGGCGCTTGAAGAAAGAGTGCCTCAACCCGGTGTATGTGCCCTGACGATATATGACTGAAAAGATTAAACATAGCCGACTCTTCCTGTGGTTCATCCAGGTGCTCAGGGTGTGCGGACGCGAGCTGCTGCTGGTGTTCCGCGACCAGGGTGTGGTCATCTTCTTCCTGGTGCTCAACGCGTTGTACCCCGTGCTCTATGCCTTGATCTATAATCCCGAGGTAGTGCGCAACGAGGCTGTCGTGGTTGTCGACGATAACCGCACGGCCATGAGCCGCGACCTGGTGCGCCGCATGGATGCCACTCAGGAGGTAGCCATCGTGGGCTATGCCGCCAACATGCAGGAGGCCCAGCAGGCCATGCACAGCAAGGAGTGCTATGGCATCCTGTACGTGCCGCGCGACTTTGCCCAGAGCATCGGCCGTGGTCAGCAGGGCCATGTGTCGCTCTACTGCGACATGAGCGTGATGATGCGCTACAAGGCCATGTTCACTGCCCTGACCAATGTCACCCAGGCCATGGGCAACGAGCGTCTGGCAGCTACTGTCGAGCCAGTGATTAACATGAGCGGCAGCATCATCGAGAGCCGTCAGGTGCCTGTGGGCAACCCCGCCATGGGCATTGCCAGCGCTGTGCTGCTGTTCATCCTGCCGCTGGTGCTGCAGCAAAGCATGATTCTGGGTATCGCCATGCTGCATGGCGGCAGCATTGAGCGTCGGCGCCGCAACGGCGGGCGCGACCCCATGGCCATCGAGGCCTCGGTGGGCGCCACCGTCATCGGCAAGACGATGTCTCACCTCATCGTGTATGTGATTCCCGTCATCTATGTGCTGCACTATGTGCCGTTGATGTTCGGCTTCCCGCAATATGGCAACTTCCTGCACATCGCCTGCATGGCTCTGCCGTTCCTCATCGGCGTCTCGCTGATGGGACAGACGCTGCAGGCTTTTGTCAACGAGCGCGAGAGCGTGTTCCTGCTGTTCGTCTTCTCGTCGGTGGTGTTTGTCTTCTTGACGGGTGCCTCATGGCCCCGTTACCTGATGTCGCCACTGTGGTATGTGGTGGGTGACTGTGTCCCTGCCACGTGGATGAGCAACGGCTATGTGCTCATGCAGAGCAACGGCGCCACTCTCTACCAGGTGTCCCACCACTACTGGATGATGTGGCTCCAGGTACCCGTGATGTTCGTTCTGGCCTATCTGGTCGAACGCTTCGTCAGCCGCCGCCGCTACCGCTCGTGGATTGCCGCCAGCGAGGACAACCCCAAGGCTCTGACCCGCATCGAGCTGGCCAAGAACGGCGTGGGCTGAGGGTAGACTGGCCTTTTTGATTCAAGTCCCTTGTCGACATGAAAACTTGAGGAGTAGGGGATGAGAGGGACGGAGACTGGGGTACCGATTGGATTCTATGCTTTTTTAAATGTGATTACTGAGGAAATTTCATATCCTGCTGGCACGAGAGTGCTGCTTTGGCGGCTCGAGCAGGAGTTGCCAGAGATGCTGTCATTGTGCCGTCAGGCGGGCATTGCTGTCGACGATATTGTGGACTTGCGCGTCAAGCGGCAGCGCGAGAAGGCGGCCGAGCGGTTGTTGCTGTGCCGGGCCTTCGGCCACCCTGTCACCCTTGACCACACCTCACAGGGGGCTCCACTGGTTCTGGGGCACGAGGATGTGAACATCAGCATCACCCACACGACGGGCCTGGTCGCCCTGGCAGTGAATGAATCCCGTCTCATCGGCATCGATGCTGAGCAGGCAGACCGCCGCCAGGTGCTCAAGGTGCGTGACAAGTTCCTCAATGCCAGCGAGCAGCGTTTTATTGCCCACCACGACCTCACGGCCCATATCATAGCCTGGACGGCCAAGGAGGCTGTCATCAAGGCCGAGCGCAACAGCGCCCTCGACTGGACCGACGGCATCGTTCTCGCACCCTCGGACAATGCCTGCGAGAACGGCCAGGCCACCCTTGTCGCCCGTTGCGGCGACAACAGCTACCGCCTCACCAGCCGCATCATCGACGGCCACTGGCTGACCGTGGCCACGACCGAGTAGCGCCATCCCTGCACTTTGCGTGCAATAAAATGTGGCTTTTCTCGTTATTAGAGTAGAAAAAAATATCGCGATGAAAAAGATGATGAAATACTTCGTCCGTATGGCTGTATCCGTCCTGGTTATAGCCTGTTGTGCTGTTCAGGCACAGGCGCTGGACAATAGCTTCTATGCCACGACGAGCAAGCTCGCCAGCGGCAAGTGGGTAAAAATAGCCGTCATCGAGAGCGGCATCTATCAAATCACGGCCGACGACATCCGCAGCTGGGGACTGGGCAGCGACCTGTCACAGATTCACGTCTTTGGCTACGGCGGAGCACCCTTGAGCGAGGTGATGAGCGGTGACAACTATGCCGACGACCTGCCGCAGATGCCTGTGGTGCGTAGCGCCGACAGGATCCTGTTCTATGCCCAGGGGCCCATTACGTGGTCACACTATAGCAAGAATTTCGACTTCATGCAGGTGCAGCACCCCTATGCCAACTCGGGCTGCTACCTGGTCACCAACGACAGCCGCTTCAGCGACATCGACATCGAGCTGGCACACAACGAGCCCGTGGGCAATGTGGTGACAACCTACGTCGAGCGACTCTATCACGAGCAGGAAATCGTCAACCCCGGCGAGACGGGACGCGTCTTCCTGGGCGAGGACTTCAGGAGCAACGGGCGTCAGTCCTTCAAGTTTGACCTCGAGGGACTGGTGCCAGGCAGCACGGTCAAGGTGCTGACCTCATTTGCCGCCTACAATACCGGTGCCATGGGCACCGTGACCTACAGTTACAACAACCAGGTCTTGCCCGTGACCAACGACTGCCTGATTGACTCGGTTCCGGGCGACCACACCCACTACAAGGAGCGCAAGGCGCTCAAGACGTTTACCCTCGACGGCACCACCTCACTCGACTATGGCGTCGAGTATTCCTGTCGTGGATCGGTCAAGCTGGCGCGGCTCAACTTTGTCAGCGTCAACTATGAGCGCCCGCTGGCACTCAAGAGCGGCCGCCTCACCTTCGGCATCCGCCATGCCAGCACCCAGTCGCGTTATGCCGTCACGGGCTGCGGCGCGTCCACCCGCGTGTGGGACGTCACCCGGCCGTTTGCCCCGGTTCAGCTCAATGCCCCGATAGCCGACGGCACAGCCACCTTCTCGTCCGCTGTCGACGGCGCACGGGAGTTTGTCGCCTTCGACGAGTCAGGCACCTTCCCCCATCCCGAATTCAGGAGCGAGGTGGCCAACCAGGACATCCATGCTGAGCCCACGCCCGACATGATTATCCTCGCCCCCAGTGCCTATCTCGACCAGGCACGACGCGTGGCCGAGCTGCATGAGACCACCGACGGCTTCCGCGTGCTCGTGCTCGACCACGAGCAGGTCTTCAACGAGTTCTCCAGCGGCACCTGGGATGCGATGGCCTACCGTCGCCTGTGCAAGATGTTCTATGACCGCGGCATGAGCGACGACGGCCACCGGCTGGGCTACCTCTTGCTCATGGGCTGCGGCAGCTACGACAACCGCCTGGTGGGCACCGATGCCAGCGCTCTCAACTATCCACGCCTGCTCACATGGCAGGACCCCATCAGCGACGACGATGACAACTCAATCACGACCGACGACTACTTTGCCATCCTCGACGATGACATGGGCATCGATGTCAACGACAAGATGAACATCGCTGTGGGACGCATGATTGTCAAGAGCCCCAGCGAGGCGCGAACCATGGTCAACAAGCTCGTGAAATATGTCACCAAGCCCAACTATGGCTCATGGAAGAACCAGGTGCTCATGGTCGCCGACGACGAGAACTTCGGTGTCCACATGCAGCAGTCGGTCGACATGGAGGCCATGATGAACAAGTATGGTGGCAGCAACATGATGTACAGCCACGTCTTCACCGACGCCTTCAACGCCGTGAGCGAGGGCGGCTCCAGATCCTACCCCGACGCGCGCAACAAGATGTACACCACCCTTGGCGAGGGTGCCCTATGGTGGAACTATATCGGCCACGCCAGCACCCAGAACTGGACCGGTGAGGGCCTGATGATGCGCTCCGACGTCGAGACTCAGCTCTTCTACCGCCACCTTCCCGTCCTGTATGCCGCCACCTGCGAGTATTCACGCTTCGACGGTGCCACGCTCTCGTCTGGCGCGAGGATCTATCTCAATGCCAACGGCGGCGCCATCGCACTGTTGTGCCCCGTCAGGCTGGCCTATGTCACGAGCAACGGCGTGCTCAGTTCCTATGTGGGCCGGTATGCCTTCTCGCCCGACGAACAGGGCAAGCCACGCCGCGTGGGCGACATCCTGCGCTTGTCCAAGAACGGCATCTACACCACCATCGACAACAACCGGCGCTTCTTCTGCCTCGGTGATCCCGCCATGCGACTGGCCTATGCGCCCTACACCGCCGTTGTCGAGACCATCAATGGCAAGCCGGTCGACCCCGACAACATGCCCGTCTTCCAGGCACGCCAGTCGGTCGAATTCAGCGGCAAGATTGTTGACGTGAAGGGTGAGCTGGCATCCAACTTCGACGGCGCTGTCGTCTCCACTCTGCTTGGCCCCATGCAGTCAGTGACCACCCACGGCTATGGCAAGGAAGGCACCCCCGTGACCTTTGAGGAACGCTCCGACCGCCTGGCCATTTCCATGGACACGGTCACCGGCGGACAGTTCACCGTGCGCGTCATCATCCCCAGCGAGGTCAACGACGAGTATGGCAACTTCCGCCCATCGCTGCTCAACCTCTATGCCTATGACAGCCGCGACACGCTCGAGGCCAAGGGCGCCAACAGCGACTTCTACATCTACGGCTACGAGGACGACTTCGTGGCCGACACCATCGGCCCCGATATCATCACCCTGGCCCTTAACGAAGAGTCGTTTGTAGACTTCAGCGACGTCAACGAGTCCCCCCTCGTGCTCGCCACCGTCAGCGACGAGAGCGGCGTCAACTTCTCCTCGGCCGGCATCGGCCACAGCATGACGCTCACCCTCGACGGCACCACCAGCTACAACGACCTCGTGAGCTACTACACCCCCATGTTTGCCGACCCGGGCACACTGGGCAGCATCAGTTACCAGCTCTCCGACCTGGCACCGGGACTACACACCCTGCGGCTGCGCGTGTGGGACGTCTATAACAACGTGAGCGAAAAGACCATCACCTTCAACGTCGTCAACGGGCTCGCCCCCGAAATCGCCGACGTCTATTGCTCATCGCCCGCCAGCGACGAGACCTCGTTCATCGTCATGCACAACCGCCCCGACGCCGTGGTCACCGTCACCATCGACGTCTATGACCTGATGGGACACAAGGTGTGGACCACCACACAGTCGGGACGCAGCGACATGTACAGCTCCACGCCAGTCACCTGGGACCTCACTGACGGAGGCGGCAGGCGAGTGCCTCGCGGCATCTACATCTACCGCGCCACCATCTCGACCGACGGCGTAAAGACCGCAACCAAGACCCGCAAACTGGCCGTCGCCGGCGAGTGACGCCTCTGCCGTCACCCGCCCCACCTTCCGCGATGGACACAGAATCGATGCAATCGATGGGCTCAGTGTAGAGCCATTCCAGGCGACATTAAGGGCAATGATACAGCAGTTGGGCCTCATCTGTGATTCGATTGAATGAAAGTTCGACGTTAATCCAATCCGTGACGATTTCATGCTAAGTCGCTGCGCCGCTAAGATGTTATTTTTAAGATATTCATGAGTACGTCTTGTCTTGCACGAATACATGAATGCTGACTCGCTGTTCTTCATGAAAATGTTGAAGACGACTAGTGAAGCCGTTTAATATGAAATACTTAGCGCCTTTGCGGCTGAGCGTGAAGCTAGGTTAGGTGAATAGTTGCATCAGTGCTGGCAAGGCATAAGATTTGTTAAAAATGGGTGGTATTTTCAATAAAATCGGGCGCATGCTATTTGCCGTTAAAAAAAATGAGGTAAATTTGTCGGTTAATTGTTTCCTTATACGATGAGTATGACCAAGAACAATGAGAATAGGATAATACTGCCGGAGCCCACCATCAGGCGGCTTCCGTGGTACTTGTCCTACGTCAAGATGCTCGACAACCTGCACGTGGAATATGTGTCTTCAACCCAGATTTCCAAGGAGTTGAATGTGCAGTCCTCGCAGATTGCCAAGGACTTGTCGTTTCTTAACGTTCGGGGCAAGACGCGCATCGGCTACGAGGTCCCCAGCCTGCTCAAGGAACTGGAGGACTTCCTGGGCTTCAACCGCCACCACGATGCCGTGGTCATCGGGACGGGTAGCCTGGGCACAGCGCTCATGCAGGACCATGGTCTGGAGCACTATGGACTGAACATCGTTGCGGGCTTTGACGTGCGCAGCGAGGTCATCGGCCAGCACCTGGGAGGCCTGCCGGTCTATGACGTCAGCGAGCTGGCGGCATGGCAGCGGCAGCACCGGGCGTCGATAGCGATCCTCACGGTGCCTGTCGAGAGTGCACAGCACATTGCCGACCTGGCGATTGCCAGCGGCATCACCGCGCTGTGGAACTTCACGCCCTGCCGCATCAAGGCGGCCGACGACGTGGTCATTGCCAACACGTCGATCTATGCCCACCTGGCCATCATCTATAACAGGATGCAGAACACTAACATTGAATTCAGGCAGGACTGAGGGCCTGCCGCCTAAACAGGACGAAAAAGAGGACAACAAGAAGATGAAGGTCATTGGCTTTACCGGCAATTACGGCGACGTGGATCAATCGGCAGCATGCTATCTCATGGCCGACTCGTCGATACTGTATAGCGGCCGACCCTTCTTTGTCCCCGACTTTGCAGCCAGGTTTGTCGCCGCTCCGTCCATCGTGGTGAGAATGGGACGACTGGGAAAGTGTGTGGCTCCCAAGTTTGCCCATCGCTATTGGGATGCCTTCACGGCGGGATTCAATGTGCAGGCCTGTGACGACAGCGACAGCCGGCTGGTGGCCCTGGGACGGGCCTTTGACGGTGCTGCCATCGTGGGCGACTGGCTGACGGCTCAGGACCTCGACGACCCGTTGCGGGAATCGGTCGAGTTCTGTGTCGACGATGTCCCGGTGGGACGTGCCTGCCTGGCCGACATGGTGATGCCCCTGCCCGATGCCGTGGCAGCCGTGAGCACGCGCTGCAGCATCAAGATGGGCGACATGCTGTTCACCGGCGATGTGTCCCCGGGGCTGACGTTGCAACCCGGCCAGCACTTGACGGCGAGCATCGGCGGCAGACGTGTGCTGGATGTCAAAGTGAGACTATAACGGCTAAGTGTATAATAATATAATGTGAGATCATTGTGAGCTGACAATCGAAATCAAACCAATAACATTAGATATGCTCAAACTGACAAAACTTCAACTCGCGTGCGTTGCTATCCTGGCCCTGTTCTGTGCCAGCTATGCCAACGCTTTCGGTCCTTCGACCTTTGCGACCTCTTCCAAGCTGGCCACGGGCCAATGGGTGAAAGTGACAATCCCTGAGAGTGGCATGTATGAAATCACCTATGACGAACTGCGCCAGATGGGCTTCAACAACCCCGACAAGGTGGGCGTCTATGGCTTCGGTGGCTTCAAGATCAACGAGGTGATGAACGGGGCGACCCCCGACGACCTGCGCCGTGTGCCCATCCTGCGCACCGGCGACAAGATCTGTTTCTACGGCAACGGTGCAGTGAAATTCTCGATCAGCGACTACAGCACCGAGCCTCACTTCACCCGCACGTTCAACCCCTATTCCCAGGTGGGCTGCTACTTCCTCACCGAGGAATCGCAGGGCGACTTCAAGCCGGGCAAGAAGCCCGTGGTGACGGTCAACAACTACATCGACATGCCCACGAGCCTCAACTACTGCTACCACGAGAAGGAACTCATCTCGGTCAGCGGCTCGGGCAAGGAGATGCTGGGCGAGGACTTCTCGACCCAGGTGCCTCGCATCGACTATAGCCTGCCCAACCTGGCCGACAGCAGCGTGGTGCTGCAGAGTGTCATCGCCGCTGCGGTGAACAGCATCTCCTATGTCAACGCCATCCTGCACAGTGGCGGTGTCGCCGACTCCAGCAAGTATGCGCTGGCCATGTCGCGCATCTATGCCCCCTCGGTCTACGTCCACTACAACTTCGCATCGCCCTACAAGTCGATCAAGCTCACCCATCCCGCCGAGCAGGGACAGTTTGAGCCCTATCTCAATATCACCGAGTCGGGCAGCGACCCCGAGGTGTCACTGGCTCGCGTGGACTACTTCATCATTACCTATAAGGCTACCAACCTGCTCCGCCCCGACGATGGCAACCAGGTCTTCATGGGCTTTGCCGCCACACGCGGCAACGAGCGCTTCATGCTGCCCAATGCCTCGCCCACGACCGTGGTGTGGAACATCAATAGTTCCAACAACCCCACCGAGGTGACCACCAACCCCTATAACGACGAGAGCGGACAGGGTCTGTGCTTCTTCTCGACAGGTGCTTCGGTATCGTCCTACATCGCCTTTGACCCGGCCAAGACGCTCAAGAAGGTGACCTCCTATGAGAGCGTTGAGAACCAGAACCTGCACGGCATGCCCGTCCCCGACCTGCTCATCATCACCGACAAGCTCCTGCACGACCAGGCTCAGCGCGTGGCCGACCTGCACACGGCTGTCGACGGCATCAGCGTGGCTGTCGTTGACCAGGACAAGATCTTCAACGAGTTCTCCAGCGGCGTTCGTGACGCCATGGCCTATCGCCTGTTCTGCAAGATGCTCTATGACCGCGATGCCTCCAAGTTCAAGAACCTGCTGCTCTTTGGTACCGGCACGTTTGACAACCGTGAGCTCATGGGTAGTCATCCGGGCATGCTGCTCACCTACGAGAGCGACAACAGCAACTATGAGGACGTGTCGTTCACCAGCGACGACTTCTTCGGATTCCTGGACGACAACTCGGGTTCCAACCCTGCAGCCGAGAAGCTGCGCATCGGCGTGGGCCGCATCACAGCCGGTGACCTCGAGGAGGCCAAGAGCGACGTCGACAAGCTCGTCGAGTACTATGCCAACCCCGACTACGGCGTGTGGCGCAACAACACCATGGTGTCCAGCGACAGCCCCGACAAGGGCGCCTATATGTTCCAGGGCGAGGGCTACAAGAACCTCATTGACAATGAGCTGGGTACCGGCATGCACGTGACCACCGTTCACAACAGCCAGTATGCACGCTCCAACAACGAGCCTAACACCGAGGTGGCCCGCAAGACCGCTACCGAGGGCAAGCAGATGCTCAACAACGTCTTCAAGGACGGTGTCTACTATGCCACCTACGTCGGCCACGCCGGCCCCATCTCGTTTACCAAGGTCAACAAGATGTGGACCACGGGCGACGTGGTGCGCACCAACTACAGCCACTGGCCCATCATGTCGACGGCCTGCTGCGACGTGGCCCACTTCGACGGCGACACGCGAGGCATTGCCGAGCTCATGTTCCACAAGCGTGACGGCGGTGCCATCGCAATGCTCACCAGCTCCCGCATGGTTTATGCCAGCGACAACGACCGCCTCAACACCTTCTTCATCAAGGCGATGTTCAAGCGCGACACCGTCAACTGGCAGCCCCGCACCCTCGGTGAGGCCTACAAGGAGTCCAAACTGGGATTCACCACTGCCAACACCAACAAGCTGGCCTTCTTCCTGCTGGGCGATCCCGCCATCAGGATCAACTATCCTTACAGCCGTTTCAACATCACCGAAATCAACGCCGCCGACATGACCGACCCCAAGGAGACGGCCATGATACGACCGCTCATGAAGTTTGACGTCACGGCCCAGGTCGTTGATGCCCAGGGCAATCTGGACGCCAGCTTCAACGGCGACGCCACCATGACTCTGTATGACAAGGAAGTCTTGTTCACCACCATTTCTAACACCAGCAGCAGCACGACCACCTCGCGCAAGATCTACTTCAACCGCGACAAGCTGGCCGAGGTGACTGGTCGAGTGGTCAACGGTATCTTCCACGGCTCGGTCATCGTGCCCCAGTCGCCCCAGGCTGTCAACGAGATGGTCCGCCTGCGCGTCTATGCCCACAAGGACAACAGCGACTACATGGTCAACGGCTTCAACGACAAGGTCAAGATGCTCCCCTATGATGCCCACATGGCCATCACCGACACCCAGGATCCTGTCATCACCAGCATGTATATCAACGACGAGGCCAGCTTCAACTATGGCGCCTCGGTCGGCACCAACTCGATGCTCTACATCACCGCCACCGACGACAATGGCATCAACCTGCAGACCAACTCCATCGAGGGCTCGATGAAGCTCACCCTCGACGGCGGCAAGGACTCTTACAGCGACGTGACATACTACGTCAACAGCTATGACGAGGGCCGCAGGGTAGAGATTGAGTTCCCCGTGTCCAACCTCTCGGAGGGCATGCACACTCTCACCTACACCGTCTTTGACATGCTGGGCAACGTTGCCGAGCGCACCATCTCGTTTATGGTAGGACAGTCGGGCGCTGTCGAGCTCACCGCCGACGCTATGCCCGCCTACCTCGACCGCGAGGTGACATTTGACGTGGAGAGCCAGCTCACCCGCGTGCCCGAGACTATCGTCCGCGTGACCGATGCGTCGGGCAACCTCGTGTGGATGACCACCACCCAGAACTTCCCCCTCACTTGGGACATGCGTGACATGAATGGCAACAAGGTGCCCGCCGGACTGTACCGCTACTTCGGTACCTACAACGACGGCATCAACTATGGCGGCACGTCGATCAACAAGCTCATCGTGCTCGACCCCGTCAAGACGGCCAACTGATCAACCCGCCTTCTCGCCTCCCGGCGACAGGCAAGACGCCTATAAACAGCAGCCCCCGCAACGCCTCGAGCGTCGCGGGGACTGCTGTTATAGCCAACCCGGCACGGGAAAAAAGTACTATTATCGTCCAGGGAAGATTTTATGAAATGTCACGATGCGCTGTTTATAATTAGTTTGGCAGGGGCTTACCTGTGGCCGTTGATGCTGTAGGAGGCTGTGTCATAACTCAAGCCTGCATGGGTGTCCGTGCTGCGCACGGAAAAATTTAACAAAATTATAAATAAAATTAAAATAAAAATTGGTTTTGTTTGATTTTTCGGCCGTTAGGCCGAATAAAAGCCAGCAAATGAATTATGACACACTCTCCAGCAGGGCCGCTGGCATTGTGCAGGATTTCGACCTGCTACACTTTGGATGATCGCAGCGTGTCCCATTGCTGAAAACAGGAAAAAGGGCCAGCATTTTGAGGCGATTGATTGAAAAATTCGTCCATTCTCTTGTTTTTCAACGGTTTTCCCTTTAACTTTGCATGTTGTTATCCAGGATTACTCACTCTAAAAAACGACCTCAATATGATACGTCTCCTCAACTTCTCCCTCTTCCTCCTGCTGGCCCTCGCCACCGCCCTTCCCGCAGCCGCAGGAGAGGTTAATATAACTTATAATGGAATAAAATATTTCTTCTATTATTCAGGTTCTGGTGCCAGCGCTGTGGGAGACTATGCAGAAGTTGGATTAAATACTGATTTCAGTGGTGCGGCTATTATTATGCCTTCAGTTTCTTTTGAGTATAGTTATTACAGTAATGGAGCATATCATAGTCGCACACTTACAGCCCCAGTCATACGCATCTGCTACAGCGCATTCAATGGTTGTAGCGGCCTGACTAGCGTGACCATCCCCAACTCCGTCACCTCAATTAGCTCTCATGCGTTCGATGGTTGTAGCGGCCTGACTAGCGTGACCATCCCCAACTCCGTCACCTTAATTGGCGATGGCGTGTTTTTAAATTGCACCAGTCTGTCGAGCGTGACCATCCCCAACTCGATCTCCTCAATCCCCAATTATATGTTCAAGGGTTGCAGTAGCTTAACTAGCTTAGCTAGCATTACTATCCCCAACTCCGTCACCTCAATTGGCTCTCATGCGTTCCAGGATTGTAGCGGCCTGACTAGCGTGACCATCCCCAACTCCATCAAAACCATCGCCGACAATGCGTTCAACAATTGCAGCAACTTGGCGAGTGCGACCATCGGCAACTCTGTCACCTCGATTTCTGGTGGGGCTTTCTCTGAATGCAGTAGTTTGACGAGCGTGACTATTGGCAACTCCGTCACCACCATCGACGGCTATGCGTTCTATAATTGCAACAGTCTGACGAGTGTGGCCCTCGGTAGTTCTGTCACAAACATAGGTACAGAAGCATTTAGAAATTGCTATGGCCTGATGAGCGTGACCTGCCTTGCAGAGAATCCACCATTTTGTGGACGCCATGCGTTTGATGATCGACCTTCCGCCACGCTCTACGTTCCTGCTGGGTCGCTCTATGAGTACATGACGACAGATCCGTGGTATTGTTTCTACTCCATCCAGCCGATTGAGCAGGAGTATTCCATCTCGCTAAATGAGACCAATGCGGTGATCGAGAAAGGGGACTTTGTCCAGCTGCGGGCGACGGTGACGCCAGATGACGGCTATGCGCCACAAGTGACGTGGAGCAGCAGCAACCCCAGCGTCGCCTCGGTGGATGAGTGGGGCACGGTGACGGGCATGGGCCCTGGCGAGGCCGTCATCACGGCGCGGGCGGGCAGTGCGAGCGCAACGTGCCGCGTCAAGGTGGTGCAGCACACGGTGACGCTCGACAAGTCGTCGGCAAGCATCCAGCTGTACTCGACCCTGCAGCTGAATGCGACGGTAACGCCCCATGACGGCTATGAACCGACGGTAGTGTGGAGCAGTAGCCGCCCCGGCGTGGCCACGGTGACCCAGGATGGCCTGGTCAAGGGCTACATGACGGGCACCGCGACCATCACGGCCCGGGCGGGCCAATCGACGGCGACGTGCGTCGTGACGGTAACGCCCATCCTGGCGACGGGCATCGCCCTGAACACCTATCAGGAAGAGATGACCGTGGGCGAGGTCACCCGCATCATTGCCTATGTCGCTCCGCTCGATGTGACCAACGGCAATGTGTCGTGGTCGGTATCGGACAATGGCGTGATCTCGGCATCGTGGAACGGCAACGAGTGTCTCGTCATAGCCGAAAAAGCCGGCACGGCGACCGTCACCGCCCGTACGACCGACGGCACCAACCTGAGTGCCACGTGCGTCATCAAGGTCAATAGCAGCGAGCCGGTATATATCCCCGTGGAGAGCATCACGCTGAACAAGTCCACGTTGCAGATGAACGTCAACACGACCCGCCACCTGACCGCCACCGTGCTGCCGACCTACGCGAGCGACCGCTCGGTGAGCTGGTCGTCGAGCAACCCCAATGTCGTGACCGTCGATGCTAATGGCGCCGTGACGGCCTCGAGGATGGGTACCGCCGTCATCACCGCGACGACCAACGGCGTGACTGCCCTGGGCAACCACCTGGAGGTGAAGTGCGTCGTGACGGTGCTGGCCAGCGGCGGCAATACCGATGTGCTGCCCGGTGACGTTAACGGTGACGGCGTGGTCAACATCACCGACGTGACAGCGCTGATCCGCTACATCCTGAACGGCGGCGCGACGGGCATCGACCTCGACAATGCCGACGTGAACCAGGACGGCACAATCAACATATCCGATGTGACGGTGCTGATCCGCCTCATCCTGAACGATTAACGAGTAACGATTAACGAGTAAAGAAGGCTACTCATTTTAGGCGAATGGTCTGCCACCGTTATTGGCCCTTTCAGGGCCCGATAAGGGGGCGATAGTTTGAGGCTCTACATGCTATACCAACACTAAACTTTCCCCGGACAGCAATGAAAAAGAAGTGCGGCCGCTCCCCGCCAGGGGGAACAGCCGCAACGTGTTGTTGTCTTGTTCTCAATTACTCGCCGGGAGCGATTGCGCCAGTGGGGCAAGCGTCGGCACAGGTGCCGCAGTCCAGGCAGGTGTCGGGGTCGATCGAGTAGATGTCGCCTTCCTTGATTGCATCAGCGGGGCATACCGACTGGCAGGTACCGCAAGCAACACAGCTATCAGAAATTACGTAAGCCATAGTTCAATGATTTAAAGTGAATTAATTATTAGTAAAGTAAACAATAGTGCAAAAGTAATGCTTTTATTTGAATCAATAGCACTTTTTTGCCCTTTTTTCTCTCGCGATGTTTAACTTTTTGGAAAACTTTGCCATTTTCTCAGCTTTTTTTTGTACCTTTGATGTTGGGGATTAAGAAAGGTTTAAACACCCCATCAACTTTTTTCACGACAAGAAATACAAGAGAGATCTCATGAACCCTATTGATTGGAAAGACGCCCTGGGCAAAGCGTTTAATGTGCCCGCGACCGGTGGCGAGCAGGAACAGCCCGCCGACCCGACCGAGACCCGCAGTGGCAGCGCCCTGGAGCAGCAAGGCGCGGCACGGCTCGACATCGTGCTCGAGCGCAAGGGACGTGGCGGCAAGCAGGCCACCATCGTCACTGGCTTCAACTGCGACGACGAGGCCCTCAAGCAGGTGGCCTCGACGCTCAAGCGCTCGCTGGGCGTGGGCGGCAGTGCGCGTGGCGGCGAAATCCTCATCCAGGGCGATTTTCGCCAGCGGGTGCTCGACCAGCTGCGCCAGATGGGTTTCAAGGCACGTATCATCTGATCACTTCCCTGTTCAATCCACAATCACCACATTATGTCACAGCCTAACCAAGAAACACGACGCACACTGCTGGTCATCAAGGCATCGGCCGGCTCGGGCAAGACCTATCGTCTGGCCCTGGAATACATCAGGCACCTGCTGTTCGCATCGGGCGATGACGGGCGACTCGTGCCCCGCAGGGCTCAGGGCGACACGCGTCCGGTCAACGCCCACCGCCAGCTCCTGGCCATCACGTTTACCAACAAGGCCACCGACGAGATGAAGGAGCGCATCGTCGACGAGCTCTATAACCTATCCCAGCCTGGTTGGGACAGCGACTACCTGGCCGGCTTTATGGACGAGACGGGACTCGACGAGGCGGCTGTCAGGCATCTGGCCCGCCTGGCGCTCGACGAGTTGCTGTTCGACTACAGCAACTTCAACGTGAGCACCATCGACTCGTTTTTCCAGACCATCCTGCGCAACTTTGCACGAGAGCTCGACCGCGACTTCAACTACGATATACAGATCGATGAGGACTATGCCGTGAGGGTCGCCGTCCACAATTTCCTGCTCTCGCTGGGACGCTCGGGCGACAATTCCCAGGTCGACCGCTGGGTCAAGGACTACCAGCGCCACCTGATTCGAGGCGAGGCCAAGACCAAAAACTGGAAATTCTTTGACGACAGTGGCGAACTCAACACGTTTGCCAAGCAGATCAACAGCGAGCTCTTCCGCAAGCGCCTCGACGAGATCTGCCGCTACTTGGGCGCTTTTGACGACAATGGCAATTTCAAGGCCGACTTCAGCAAGATTCGCGCTTTCAAACAACTTATCCACGAGGCTGTAGCCACGGCCCAGGACGGCGTGCAGGCCATTCTCGTGCAGCTGCGTGCCGCCCTCGACCCGTTTGCCCTGCAGCTCAAGTTTACGCTCAAGACCTGGTATGAAAAGGGTGAACTCGTGCCCATGTCCGACAGATTGTCTCAGGCCGACCTTGAGAAGATACGCGGCCAGTTCAAGGCTGGCGTGCCTGAGACCACGGTCCAGGCCGTTTACGACCTGGTGAGGCGGCACTACTCGTCGGTCGATGTGGTCAATTTCCTGCAGCACATCGAGGACAACCTTGGGCTGCTGGGCATGCTGGCGATGATCGACCTCTTCCTGCAGGACTATCGTCACGAGACCAACACCATCCTCATCGGCGACACCAACGAGCTCATCGGCGCCGTGCTCAAGAGCGGCTCCGACTTCATCTATGAGCGCGTGGGCACCTCGATTGCTCATTTCATGATCGACGAGTTCCAGGACACGAGCGCCAAGCAGTTTGACAACTTCAGCGGTCTGCTGCACGAGAGCCTGTCCTCAGGCAACTTCAACATGCTCATCGGCGACGCCAAGCAGTCGATCTACCGTTTCCGCAATGCCGACCCCACGGTCTTTCGCGAGCGGGTGGGCGAGGAGTTTGCCCAAAATATCTATGACGGCCGCCCCGCCGGCGCTGACCCCGATGGCTACGCCTCGACCAACTACCGCAGCTCGCGACACATCATCGAGTTCAACAACAGCCTGTTCTCATTCATTAGCCAGTGCTACAGCGACCGTCCCACGGTGGTCACCACCTATGCCGACGTCAAGCAGAACATGCCTGGCAACATCGACACCGACAAGGTGCCAGGCTACGTGCGGCTGCTCACCGACAACTACCGCGACCTGCTGGCCAACGATGTCGTGCGCCAGGCCGTCCTGCCCGAGCTCGCTGCCGATGCCGACAAGCCCCTCACCGTGCTTGACGTGCTCCCCGGCTACCTGCTGTGGCTCCACGAGCGCTATGACTGGGGCCGCATTGGCATCCTGGTCAACAAGAACAAGGAGGGCGACCAGGTGGTCGAGGCCATCCTCAACTACAACAAGCGGGCAACGGGCGAGAAAATCCGCATCATCTCGGGCGAGTCTCTGCTGCTCAACAATTCGCCCATCATCAGGCGCATCATCGCCATGCTGCGCTTTATCGACATCAGCCAGCTGGGCCGCGACGACGAGGACGAGGCTCCAGACGAGGCCGACTCAGCCACCGACGACGTGAAGCGCCGCATCCTGCTCAAGCGGGCCAGCGACCGTCGCCTCTATGCCGCGCTCAATGCCTTTATCAAGGCCGTGGCTGCCCATCCAGGCGCTTCGCCGCTGGATTACGGCGCCCTGCTGGCACAGAGCTTTGACAGCGTTGATGAGGCCGCCACCGGTGACTCGCTTCCCGCTGGCGACATGATGGCTCGCCTGTTGCCGCCCCCCGGCGAGCTGACCACCCTGGTGAGCATTGTCGAGACCATCATCGGCTACTTCAAGAGTGACGACCTGGGACGCGCCGACGTGGACCGCGAGACGGCATTCCTGCTCGCCTTCCAGGACACGGTGATGCAGTTTGCGTCGATGCGCAACGGAGGCAGCGTCAGGGAGTTCCTCAAGTTCTGGGACGAGAAGAAGGGGTCACTCGCCGTGAGCAGCTCGTCGCGCGACAATGCCATCGAGATCATGTCGATCCACAAGGCCAAGGGGTTGGAGTTTGACTGCGTCGTCATTCCGTTTGCCGACTGGGAGCTGGACAGCAACAAGAAAGAGACCAGCTACTGGATGCCCGGCGAAGTCTTTGTCAAGGCGTTTGAGGCGCTCCCGCTGGACGGCATGCAGTGCGATGAGCAACTTGTTCCGCCGCTGTTGCATGTCGCCAAGTCGACAGCTGTGGCGCTCTCCCGCGCCGGCATGCTGGGCCAGGAGGCGTCGGCCTTTGTCAACAAGCAGGTCGACGACGTGCTCATCGACAACCTCAACAAGACCTATGTGGCAATGACCCGTCCGCGCAGCGAACTGCACATCTTTGCCAAGGGCGCCGACGGCACCGTCTCGTCGATGTTGGCCGACTATGCCTCCCAAAGCGACATCATGACTCCTGTGGTGGGCGCTACGGGTTGGTATGAACTGGGCACACCGCCCACCGTGCAGGAGTTTAAGGCGCTCGAGCAGCTCAAGGCCCGCAAAAAGGCGGCCAGCAACAACCGTAAGCGCCAGGTGCAGCGACTCGACATCGTGGGCTACACCGTCAACGACCTGCCGCTTGACCTCGAGGTCAGGGTCGATGACCTCTACAACACGCGCCGCAAGGCCGGCAAGCGCCTGCACGGGCTGCTGAGCAGCATCGGCGACTCGGGCGACGTCCAGCGTGTCATCGCCCAGGGCGTGAAAAACGGCATCATCACCGACGAACCCGGCGACCTCTGCAATCTCGACAACGTCAACAGGCTTGTTGTTGACCTCATCATGGACCCTGACGGCCCCGTAGCCGCCTGGTTTGACCCGGCCAACACGGTCTACAGCGAACGCACCATCACCAGCGCATCCGACTCCATTTGGGACGCCTCTGGCATCAAGAACGTGCGCCCCGACCGCATCGTCCGCCGCCCCGACGGCCAGATCATCGTCATTGACTACAAGAGCGGTGACCACATGCGCAAGCGTGACCAGCGTCAGCTCCAGGGCTACATGTCACAGCTGCGCCTCATCTTCCCGGGCGCCCCTGTCGTGGGCCGCCTGTGGTACACCACCCGCGGCGTCATCGCCGACGAGCGTGGCCGCGAGCTATAACCATAGGTATCTCACTGAATAATAGCATCCTAGCGCCCTGTTGGCTTGGCGCGGGATGCTATTCGCGTAATTCGTGGTTAGTTGCATTCGTAAAAATTGCCGGCCGATGCCAGAATTAGTTGAATTTGCGTAATTCGTAGTTCAACCAGCAAATTCGTAGTTTAAAAGACCCAGTTTGTAAGTTGAGCGGCGTTTTCGCTCAATAGTTGCCATTTTTTTTGTAATTTTGCGATTTAAACAAGTTTGATAATATATAATTACTAGATACTATGTCGATTGATCAGATTTTGGCCGAGGCTACAGCTTTGGCTGTCAAGGAGTTATATGGCGTTGATTTTCCCGCCGAGAAGATTGTCCCCCAGACGACCAAGCGTGAGTTTGAGGGCAACGAGACGATTGTGGTGTTCCCGTTCCTGAAGGCGTCACACAAGGCGCCCGACGCTACGGCACAGGAGATTGGCGAGCATCTGGTCGCTCATTGTGATGCGGTCGAGAAGTTCAACGTCATCAAGGGCTTCTTGAACCTCACCATCAAGCCGTCGTTCTGGACCGGCGTGCTCCGTCACGTGGCTTCTACCCCCGATTATGGCTTCCAGCCCGTGACCGACCAGAGCCAGCTGGTGATGATCGAGTACTCCTCGCCTAACACCAACAAGCCTCTCCACCTGGGTCACGTGCGCAACAACCTGCTGGGTTACAGCCTGTCGCGCATCATGCAGGCCAACGGTTACAAGGTGGTCAAGACCAACATCGTCAACGACCGCGGTATCCACATCTGCAAGTCGATGCTGGCTTGGCTCAAGTGGGGCAACGGCGAGACACCCGAGAGCACCGGCAAGAAGGGCGACCACCTCATCGGCGACTACTATGTGGCCTTTGACAAGCACTACAAGGCGCAGGTCAAGCAGCTGGTCGAGAATGGCATGAGCCAGGACGAGGCCGAAAAGCAGGCTCCGCTCATCCAGGAGGCCCACGACATGCTGCGTCGCTGGGAGGCCGGCGACAAGGAGGTGCGCGCACTCTGGGAGAAGATGAACAGCTGGGTCTATGCCGGCTTCGACGAGACCTACCGTCGCATGGGCGTTTCGTTTGACAAGATTTACTACGAGAGCGACACCTATCTGGTGGGCCGCGACACCGTGCTCGAGGGACTCGACAAGGGCCTGTTCTATCGCAAGGAGGATGGCAGCGTCTGGGCCGACCTCACGCCCGACGGACTCGACCACAAACTGCTGCTGCGCAGCGACGGCACCTCGGTCTACATGACTCAGGACATCGGCACGGCACAGCTGCGATACAAGGATTACCCCATCGACCGCATGATCTATGTCGTGGGCAATGAGCAGAACTACCACTTCCAGGTGCTCTCGCTGCTGCTCGACAAGCTGGGCTTCAAGTGGGGCAAGGACCTGGTGCACTTCTCCTATGGCATGGTTGAGCTGCCCAACGGCAAGATGAAGTCCCGCGAGGGAACCGTCGTCGATGCCGACGAGCTCATGGACGAGATGATTGCCACGGCTACCGAGATGGCTGGTGAGCCTGGACGACTCCAGGGCGTGGCCGAGGACGAGCGTGCCGACGTGCTCCGCATGATAGGCCTTGGCGCTCTCAAGTACTTCATCCTCAAGGTCGACCCTCGCAAGACCATGCTGTTCGACCCCAGCGAGTCAATTGACTTCAATGGCAATACGGGACCCTTCATCCAGTACACCTATGCCCGCATCCAGTCGGTGCTGCGAAAGAGCGAGGATGACTACAACTCCATGGATATCAGCAACGTGGCACCTAGCGACAAGGAAACGTCACTCATCCAGAAGCTGGCCGACTTCAACCTCGTTGTCGCCGATGCCGGACGCAACTACAGCCCGGCTCTCATCGCCAACTACGTCTACGACCTGGCCAAGGAGTACAACCAGTTCTACCACGACTGCAGCATCCTCAGGGAGCAGGACGACAAGGTACGCGCCTTCCGCCTGCTGCTAAGCGACACCGTGGCTGGTATCATCAAGCGCGGCATGTCGCTCCTGGGCATCGAGATGCCCGACAGGATGTAAATAAGTCACAGGCCCGTCCAGTCTTGGCACAATATTTGCAGCCTCTGACAACTGAAAACCGACAACTGAAAACAGAAAATAATATGAACAATTGGAACAGTAACATTTATGAGAACGGCTATCAGACTGCCGTTCAGGCCGAGAACGAGTTGACGCTGCGCCGCTATGTGGGTGGTGTGATGCGTAAGGTGTATGCCAAGATGACCCTGGGACTGCTGCTCACGGCCCTCTCTTCATTCTTGGTGTTGTCCAGCGAGACGCTGTTGTCGCTGCTGTTCAGCAGCACGGCGACCATCTGGATCCTCTTTGCCGTGGAACTGGGACTGGTCATCTACCTGAGTGCCCGCATCGAGAAGCTCAGCACGACCACCGCGACCATCATGTTCTACCTCTATAGCATCATCAACGGTATCGCCCTGTCGCCCATCTTCATTGCCTATACCGGCGTGTCCATCGCCACGACGTTTGCCATTACGGCAGGCACCTTCGGAGCCATGGCTGTCTTCGGCTACGTCACGCGCCAGGATCTTACCAAGTTTGGCCACTATCTGTTCATGGCCCTCATCGGCCTCATCATCTGTGGCGTGGTCAACCTGTTCCTGCACAACTCCACGATGGATCTGCTCATCAGCGGTGCCGGTGTGCTCATCTTTGTGGGACTCACTGCTTGGGATACCCAGATGATCAAGCGCATGGCAGCCGAGGCCGACCCCACAATGATGGGCAAGGTCGCCACCATGGGTGCACTGAGCCTCTATCTCGACTTCATCAACCTCTTCCTGCACCTGTTGCGCTTCTTCGGCAACCGCAACTGATGCACCCCTTCTTGAGGTGAAACCATAACGGCCCTGGCATGACGACAATTGCCAGGGCCGTTTTTTAAACATTGCTGTCGGGGGAAGGCCACGAAGACGCGGACGGCGGCTTACCCTGAAGCCCGTTAGGGCTAATCAGGGCTCCGCCCCCCCCGCGCAGGCCATGTGCCTTGCCTCACCCTCCAGGGTGATTTTAATCGTGGTTTTGCCTCACCCGGAGGGTGTTTTTCGTGGTAATACATCAGCACGCGTAGAAAAAATGAGAAAAATACTCCGGGACCCCCGTCGGGCCATGTGCCTTGCCTCACCCTACGGGTGCTCTTTGAGGTAATCCTTCTTTTCGGGGATTTGGTGTATTAAGGCGAATGTTGTATTTTTGTCGTGTTATTAACCAAAATGTGAGTAAAGGATGAGACGGATTTATACAACAATTGCCTTGTTCCTGTTGCTGCCGGCCGTGTTGCTGGGGCAGGGATGGCCGACCAATTACGGCGGCGTGATGCTGCAGGGGTTCTACTGGGACTCCTATAACGACACCAAGTGGACTAACCTGGCCGCGCAGGCCGACGAGCTGGCCGAGTTCTTTCAGCTGGTGTGGATTCCCCAAAGCGGCAACTGCGGCGGTGGCACCTCGATGGGCTACAACGACCTGTACTGGTTCAATAATTACAACAGCTCGTTCGGCACCAAGGCCGAGCTGCAGGCGATGATTTCCTCGTTCAAAGCCAGGGGTATCGGCACCATTGCCGACGTGGTCATCAACCACAGGCAGAATCTTTCCAACTGGGTGAATTTCCCGGCCGAGACCTACAAGGGCGTGACCTACCAGCTCAAGTCGACCGACATCTGCCGCGATGACGACGGCGGGGCAGCGCTGAACTGGGCCAGCCAGAACGGCTACTCGCTGAGCGCCAACAACGACAGCGGCGAGGACTGGGGCGGCATGCGCGACCTGGACCACGCGAGCGCCAATGTGCAGACCTGTGTCAAGGCCTACGTCAAGATGCTGCTCGACGACCTGGGCTATGCCGGCTTCCGCTACGACATGACCAAGGGCTATGCCGCGTCCTATACGGGCCTGTATAACGCCTATGCCGGGCCCGCTTACTCGGTGGGCGAGTACTGGGACGGCAACGTGAGTGCCGTCAAGGGATGGATCGACGGCACCAAGGTCAACGGCACGGTCCAGAGCGCGGCGTTTGACTTCCCGTTCCGCTATGGTGTGCGTGACGCGGTCAACAACAACAAGTGGACCAACCTGGCCGGCCGGGGACTGAACCTGGACGCTGGCTACAATCGCTATGCCGTGACCTTTGTCGAGAACCACGACACGCAATACCGCGATGCCTCCACACCGCAGGACCCTCTCAACCAGTATATCGAGGCTGCCAATGCCTATATGCTCGCCCTGCCGGGCACGCCGTGCATCTTCCTCAAGCACTGGCAGGACTACAAGGAGAGCATCAAGCTGATGATTAATGCCCGCCAGCTGGCCGGTATCACCAACACCAGTGCAACGGTACAGCACGTGTCCAGCCCGTCCAATAACTACTATGTGCAGCGCACCACCGGCTCGCGTGGCACGCTGCTGGCCTTGATGGGCAACACGGTCTATGCCGTCCCGTCGGCCTACGTGCTTGTGGCCAGCGGCTCCGGCTATCGCCTGGCTTTGAGCAAGACGACCGAGACGGCCTGGGCCAGCGTGCCCAGCGGCGAGCGACTGAACCCGTTTGACGTCACCTTGACGGCGGTGAGCCAGACGTCAGGCGCCCAGATTGTCTATACGCTCGACGGCAGCGAGCCCACTGCGACCAATGGCACCGTGGTGCCCAGCGGCACAGCCGTGCGCATCAGCAAGTGCCTGACCATGAAGGCCGGACTGCTCATCGGCGGTTCGGTGACAGGTGTCATCACCCGCCACTACACAGTCGTCAACGAGGACTTCGACCCCTATGAGATCACCGTCTTCCTCAAGGATCCCACCGCCGCCCCCAACAACTGGCCCCGCGTGACCTATTACTGCTGGGACAGCGGCAATGCCCAGCTGTGCGGCAACTGGCCTGGCGAGGTGATCACCGACACCCGCATGGTGCATGGCGAGAAGTTCTATTACAAGACCTTTACCATCACGGGGTCCAACTATAGCGTGAACTTCGTCTTCAACCAGGGCGGCAGCACGGCCAGCTCCCACCAGACGGTCGACGTGACCGGTGTCAGGCAAACGGCCTTCTTTGAGGTGACGACCCAGACCAGCAAGTACCAGGTGCGTGACGTGACCGACGTCTATCTGCCTTATCTCGATGCACCGGCCGTGACCGGCGATGTCAATGCCGACGGGAAGTTCAACATCACCGATGTCTTGGACCTCATCAACTATTTGTCCAACGGTGATGCCACGGGTCTTGACCTAGATGCAGCCGATGTCCATGCCGATGGCATGGTCAATGTCACCGACGTGCTGGACATGATTAACATGCTGCTGGGTGGCGGTTAACCACGGCTTGTGACCGATATGTAGCATTAATCGACACGGGCATACAATAAAATGGGCTTTTTGTAGTTAATTAGGTAAAGACAAACCAAATTATAGAGATTGGAAATGAAATTGAACAAATGCATAGTTGCTGCCGCCTTGATGGCATGCTCCATGACGGCTGTCGGCCAGACTGATATCAAGGACACCGAGTTCAACCCTATCACCACGGGTGTGACATCTCTGGCCATCGCGCCCGATGCACGTGGCGCCTCGATGGGTGACCTGGGCGCCGCTACCGAGCCCGATGTCAACTCCCAGTTCTGGAATCCGTCGAAGTATGCCTTTGCCTACAGCCAGGCGGGCGTCTCCCTGTCCTATACGCCCTGGTTGCGCAAGCTGGTCAACGACATCTATCTGGCCAACCTGACCGGTTATTACAAGGTGGGTGGCGGCGATAACCAGGCCGTGAGCGCATCGCTGCGTTATTTCTCGTTGGGTGACGTACAGCTGTCCGACATCGACGGCCCTGCTGTAGCGTCGATTCACCCGTTTGAGATGGCTGTCGATGCCGGATATAGCCGCAAGCTGAGCGAGAAGTTTTCTATGGGTGTCGCTCTGCGATTCATCTATAGTGACCTGGGATACAACAGCTCAATGAACACGGGCGAGTCGTCAAGCGCTACAGCGTTTGCAGCCGACATTTCAGGCTACTACACGACCTATCCTATCATCGGACGCAACGAGTGCCAGTGGTCGCTGGGCTTCAACCTGTCCAACATCGGTTCCAAGGTCTCCTACAACAAGGGCAACGACCCCGCTTACCTGCCTGCCAACCTCAAGATCGGTACCGCCTTCACCTTCCCCCTGGCCGAGGCTAACAACCTGACGCTATCGCTCGATGCCAACAAGCTGCTCGTCCCTGCTAAGCCTCGATTGACCGACTTTGATGGCGACAACCAGGCCTATGGCGATGCCTTGGAGGTATGGCAGAGTAAGTCCTCGATTTCGGGTATCTTTGATAGCTTCAAGGACAACTTTGCCAAGCGCATCACCTATTCGGTGGGTGCCGAGTATTCCTATGACCACAAGTTCTTCCTGCGCGGTGGTTACTACTACGAGAGCAAGTTTGCCGGCAATCGTCAGTACTTCGGTCTGGGTGCCGGTTTTGCGCTCAAGGTCCTCCAGATTGATGCCGGTTACATAATTGCGACGGCTCAGGACAGCCCGCTCGACCAGACGCTGCGCTTTACCCTGTCGTTTGACATGGATGGCATCAAGGATTTGTTCGGCCGCAACTAGTATAGCTGGTAACAGCGTCTGTCAACTCAGTTGGTAACGATGACACGAGTGGGAATGGGATTTGACGTTCATCGCCTGGTCCAGGGGCGGGAACTGTGGCTCGGGGGTGTGAATATCCCCTGGTCGCAGGGACTTCTGGGACACAGCGATGCCGACGTCGCCATTCATGCCTTGTGTGACGCCCTGCTGGGCGCACTGGCACTGCGAGACATCGGCTACCATTTTCCCGATACCGATCCCCGTTATAAGGGCATCGACAGCCGACTGCTGCTGCGCCACGTGATGGCGCTGATAGGCCAGCGGGGATATCGCTTGGGCAACTGCGACATCACCATCTGTGCCGAGCAGCCCAAGATCAACCCCCACATCCCTGCCATGCAGCGCCAGCTGGCCGACTGCATGGACTGTTCGACCGATCAGGTCTCCATCAAGGCGACCACGACCGAGCGCCTGGGCTATACGGGCCGGGGTGAGGGCATCGCGGCCTATGCCGTGGCTCTGGTTGAACCCATAGCGCCCCAGCAGCCATGATGAGCGAGTCCCGCCTCCAGCGGCGCATCCCTTATCTTGACATCCTGCGTGTCATCGCTTGCCTGCTGGTGATTCTCATTCACACACCCATCAGGCAATATGCCGTCTACTATAACACGCCGTCCATTGCCGGTGCGGTCTATACCGTGCTGGTGGCTGTCAACTGTAACCTGTTCTTCATGATCACTGGCGCCCTGCTGCTGCCCGTGACCATGCCCGGCAAGCGCTTCGTCAGGCGCCGCCTGCGTGTGGTGTTGCCGCCGCTCGTGGTGTGGACGGTGGTCTATCTGCTCGAGCATGCCCTGTTGCTGCACAATTTCACGCCGCGCCTGCTCACATCCATCCTGTTCCATCCTGTCGAGGGATTGCTGTGGTATGTGTATGTGCTGTTGGTCGTCTATGTGACACTGCCGCTGGTGAGCAAGTGTATCGATGCCATCGGCAAGCGCGGGGTCGAGGTCGTTCTCGTGCTCTGGGTTCTCTCGTCGTTTATCCCTTATCAGCACGGCATCTTCATGGAAGCCTCGCAATACAGCCACAACATGTTTGGCGCGTTTGCCAACTACTATGGCTACGTCCTGCTGGGCTATTACCTGCATCGCTACGGCTTGCCGGTCTTTACACGTGAGCATGGCTGGAAGTGGGCATTGTTATTCCTGCTGGGCATAGTGCTGATGCCGATGCTGGAGTTCATGGTGCAGGGCCATTTCGGCATCTCCTGGCAACAGCACATCGACACGGTCACGTGCGACATCAGCGTCAACAACGTGGCAATGGCCACGCTCATCTACGTCATCGTGCAGCGTTTCGCTCCTGCCCGCTACGACGGCAAGAACCACCCCGCCGCTGCGACGTGGTGGCCCCTGCTCAGTGTGTGCACCTTTGGCATCTACCTGTCGCAGATGCTTGTCCTGCGTCAAGTCGTCTGGCCATTGACCGCCTCCTGGCTGGGTCGCACCCATTGGGTGGTCGACTGCCTGGTCAGCGGCATGTTGGCCTTTGGCGTGTGTCTGCTGCTGGTGCTGCTCTTGCGGCGCTTGCCCTGGCGCCGTTTCATCGTAGGCAAGTAATTTCCCTATATTTTCCTATTAATAATTGATGATGTTGTTGATGAGGGCGTTGACGTCGGCAATGTTTATTTCGCCGTCACCGTTGATGTCATAGTTGTGTATCGCCTCGGTGTTGACCACGGTGGGGTAGAGCTCCAGATTGCCCTCGAAGACTCCCAGGAAGCCTGCTACGTAGCAGTTCTTCCACGGGTGCTGCGCTGTACCGTCGGACTGGGCGGGCCCTCCGGTCAGAATATAGTTGATGAGATTCATTACGGTGCTGATGGTGGGCTCGTCGTCATAAGTGGGTGCAACATCGGGGTATCTAAAGGTGGGAATCGTGATGTTAAAGTGGTTAAACAAGGCCATCTCGTCGGTCTCGTCGCTCATGATGTAAGATAATGACTCATTGTCGTGGTAGACGCTCACGCCGCTGAATTGTACATACATGTGTGCCCAGTCCGTCTCGACATCCTCGATGGCGTCAATGCGTTTAGGCTGCTGCAAGGGACCATGGCCCACCACCTCCCATTCGCCATCGGGTTTCAATTGGGGTATCTGCTGGTAGGTACTCCAACTGGCATCGCCAATGATGGAGTCGCCGTTCATGAAGGGGCCGCCGACTTGGCTCCCGTAGATGAGGCCATACCGGCCGCGTTGATCCTTCACGTAAAGGTAGGTCGAGCTGGCTTGGCTGATGACCACCAGCGGACTCTTGAAATGGGTCACCTCGCCCTGTGGCAGCAGGTATAGGTCTTCCAGACAATCGACCTCATTGATTGGGTCTTTGGGGTCATAGTCGGTGATCAGGAGCTGGAAGATGGGCTGACCGCTAGACGGCTGATAGACTCCTACGATACCGTAGAAGGTGTATGTCCTTGTCAGGTCATTGGGTAGCGTGATTTGGAACTGGTTGTAGTAGGGCAGCTCATTACCATACTTGTCAACCAGGACATGCCTGATGGGGTCAATCGTTACTTCCCTGACCATGACATAGTGGGCCCAGTGGGCTCGGTCAAGTTGGGCGAAGGAAATCTCCTCGGGATTAACAGTCTCATTAAAGATGGGATCATCAAAACCGAAGAATGGTGGCATCAATTCCGGGAAACCGTTATAATATCCGACCTTGCCACCCCAGCCTGGGGGAATCTCGTCGCCCTGCTTATAGACATGGCCCACATCACCATAGATGAGTCCGAAACCGGTCGGATCCTTGATATAGAGGTATTTGCTGCTTTGCCACAGTACGGTGGCCGGAAAAGCGCTGATGAACTCGTCTCCTGAGGACATGTTGAACAGGTCGCCGATGCCAAACTCAGGGTCGGACCCTTGTCCGGAGTCATCGACTGTCACGACGATACGTTTTGCCGACCCGCTGGTGTTGGGTGTGAAGGTAACCTCACTCTCATTTCCAACCCATACCAGGTTATAGCCTTCGTTATGATAGGTGCCGCTAGAGAAAGTGAAGGCGGATGACCCTGCCTGCTCAAACACAATTTCAGTGATGGGCCCGACATCGGAAGTCAGTGATGAGGTGTCGCGGATAGTTATCTTCGGGCCCATCGAGCCAAAGAGTATCAGGCGGACGCCATTATCGTACAGTGGCAGAGGAATGACAGCGGGATAATATGTCCCTGGAGTATACTCAAACGTTGCTGTAATCGTGGCCTTCATCCCCATAACGGCCATCAACGATATGAGCAGTGATACAACAAATTTTTTCATGACCGCAAAGTTTTTAGTTTTAATTGCAAAAATACATAATAGAAATTGATTAATCAAGAGGGCGGATGAAAGTTTTCGGTGCCAGACACCGACTGGCACCGAAAACCATTGCCTTAAAGCTTATTGCGCATTGAAGCGGACGTTGTCCACACACCAGGTGCCGTAGTTGACATCTTCGGTGGCATAGTAGCGGAATCCGATGTAGTAACAGCCGTCGGTCCACTGGCTCAGGTCGATGTCGCCGCTGTCGGTGACATCACTGTAGGTGCTTGTGGCCGACGGCGTGGCCAGAATGGGATTCAGTTTGGCCTTCACAGTGGCGGCTGTCGGGTCGGCCGAGTTAAGGACGTACACCTCAAACTGGGTGGTCGTGCTGGTGTACGGGGCAACCTGGGTGGTGAATGTCAGCACCTTGTTGCTGGCATTCTTGATATCAAGGGCGGGTGTGATGAGCCATGCCTCAAACGGAGGCTGCTGGCCCTTGTAACCCGTCATTGCGGCATAGCCGTTGCCCTGATATGCCGTGTGGTACCACTGCTTGTCGCCGCTGATCACGATGTTGAACCAGTCATCAGGCAGCGAGGTGTCAAAGCCCTCGTCAAGGGCATTGACCGCTTGGGGCGTTGGTGCCGACGCTGTCACGTCGTCGATGCTGCGAAGGAATAATTGCCATGTCGTGCGGTACATGCTCATCAGGCCCACGACGTCAACCTGGCCGGTCGGCAGCGGGGTGGAGGCAAAGTCGGCATAGTTGCTGTTGCGAATGATCAGCGTGTTGCCGTTCTCGTCTTGAATCGTGCGGTTGGTCATACTGTTCGCGCCGGAATAGGTGACTGTTCCGTCAGCCTCGACAAAGGTGACACCCTTGATGCGCACCAGGCGTCCCTGATACTGGCGCTTGGTCTCGCTGTCGAACATGAGGTCGCTGATGTTGATGTCGAGCGGTTGTACTTCGGGACGGTCGGGGTCGGGTGCACCGTTGAGTTCGGCCATGCTTTCCCACATCGAGGCGGGCAGATAGGTGGGCTCCCAGGCTTGTCCTCCCTCATACCACGTGGGATAGCCAATCTGTTGCATGTTGCTATAATTGCCTATAAAGTAGCCCTGCATGGGCAGCACGATTTCCTGTCCGATGGGGTACTCATTGCACAGGTAGTTCTTGTTTATGCTGATGGCGAGGCCTTGGCCCGACTCGTCGGCGATATACAGCATCTTGTAGATGTTGCCGCTCCGGTCGCTGCTGGTCACCCAGCCGTGGATAATCTCGTTGGAGGTCACCGTGTCGATGCAGTTCAGGTCGTCTTGCCAATGTTTGGCTTTGAACTCAGCAATGGTCATGTTGGGCGTGTGTGTGGCCACGGGACCGGGGCCGGGTTGGGGCTGGCCGTTGAGGATGACCTCGACAAGCACATTCAGGTCGGCGAGGTTGACTTCGCCGTCATTGTTCAGGTCGCCGAACAGCCCGCTCTGGCCGCTGTTGTGGTCGGCTCCGGCTGCCAGCATCAGTGACAGCGTGCACAGTAATGAGAATGTAAATCGTTTCATTGAGAGAAGTTGATAATGGTTGGAATTAATAATACGGGGTCATGTAAACGCTCTTTTGGGGAGGCCGTCCCGTGAGGCTGACCCTGATGAACCTCTTGTTGCGGCCCTCATATGGTGGTGATGGCGTTAAGTCGGCCACAGCCATGGACCACAGACTCGTGGCTTGGCTGCATGGATAAATAAAGCGCAAAACCAGGCATGTCAGGCTTTGCGCTCTTGTGATTCGGACATCGGGCTCGGGAGTTGTCACACGTGACAACGTGGGAGTGTATAACGCTCTCAGATACTCCATGAGGGAATGACGGCGGTATTTGTTCCGGTCCCGATTCATTATATAAAATGTGGATTTGTTTAGATTTCGGTCACAAAATTACTACATAATCTTCAATTATACAATAGCTTGCCGAAATTTATTATTTACTCCAGGGAATGCCGCCTGTCCGAAAAAAAAGCGGGAGGCGCCGCAGGACTGATGCGGGCCTCCCGATGATGTGATGGGCTGTGTGGCAGCCTAGGTGGCGTCGATTAGTTGCCGTTGAGGATCAAGTCGATCAGGGCATTGACATCGGCAACACCGATCTCGTTGTCCTCGGCAACGTCGGCACGCCAGCGGGTGCAGTCATCCACGTTGGCACCGACGATGATGTCGATCAGGGCATTGATGTCGGCAATGTTGATCTCCTTGTCGTTGTTCACGTCACCCTTGATGCCGCAGTCAAACTCGGGCTCGCCTTCTACCTTGGTGGGGAAGATCTCCAGCTCGCCGCTGTGGAGGGCCAGGAAGCCTTCTACATAGTAGGGAGCCTTGCCGGTATACTCGATTTCAAACTGGTTGAACAGCTTGATGCGGCCGGTCTCGTCGACGATATACTGGGTGCCGTCTTCCTCGATGATTTCAACATCCTCAAAGCTCAGGTAGCGGTGGATCATGTCCTGTGAGATCTCCTCGATGGGCATGGGCTCGTCGGGCTGAACCTCGGTGCCGTGGCCAGCGTTAACGAAGTTCTCCTGAGGAATCATTTGCTTGGCATTCTGGTAGATGCTCCACGTTGCAACGGCGCCGTTGATCAGGTCACCATTGACAAAGGTGCCGGGAACGCTGCCATAGACGAGGGTCTGTGTGCCCTGAACGTCCTGTACATACATCCTGAGACCCTTCTGGTAGATAGCAGTCAGCGCAGTGGTGAACTTGCCCTTGCGGCCGCTGTTTAAAGCATACAGCTCGTTGATGCTGGCAACGGGAACGGCAGGCTCCTCGATGATGGGTAACAGCTGATATACGGTGTTGGTAGCGCCGTAGGAGCCTACGATGCCTTCATACGTCTCAAACGTACCCTCGGTAACGTTCTGGTTGAACTGGTTGTAACCCTTGCAGGTGTTGCCGTTGGCATCGGTAATAGTGAAGCTGTTGCCGTTGAGCTCGCTGATGGTCACGTTGTACATGATCACATACTGGGCAAAGTGCTCGTGGTTGACATCCAGCGGGGTTGCGGGCTCGGGGGTTACCGCCACGTGGCTGGTAGCTGCCTTGAAACCAGCGAAGGGTTTGGCCAGCTCGGGCTCGCCGCCGAAGGTGGTCTTCTGGCCGCTATAGCCTGAGGGAATCACGTCGCCCTTCTTGTAGGTCTGGCCGGGAGCACCATAGATCAGGCCAAAGCCCGTTTCGTCCTTGACAAACAGGCGCGAGTTGTTGTGAATCAGCACGGTGGCATCGTAGTCAAACTCGAGCGTCGTGCCGTCCTCATACTCGCCCATGTTGCCGATACCGATGCCGGGACCTTTGCGCTTTACCTTGATGGGCAGCAGCTGATAAACGACATTGTCGCTGTTGGCGGCCTTGTAGGAGCCGACGATGGCCCAAACCTCATACTCCTGACCAGCGGTGATCTGGTTAGCGGCCACGCCCATGCTGAAGTAGACGGGAGCGGTGCCCACGGCATCGGTCAGCGTCTTGGCATCGGGGTCGATGGTGGCGCTCGAGAAGTGAACGTAGTGTGCCCAGTGAGCGTGATCTACCATGGCGGTAGTGAACTCCTCGGGCTCGATTTCCATGTTGCCGCTGGCAGCCTTAAAGCCTGACAGGTCGGTCAACTCGGGCTCACCACTATAGGTGGTCTTCTTGCCAATAAAGCCGGCGGGAATCTCATCGCCCAGCTGGTAGGTCTGGTCCAGCTTGCCATAGAACAGGCCGAAGCCCGTGTTGTCCTTCACGTACAGGTAGTTGCCGTTCTGTGCAATAGCATATACGGGACGGGTAAATTTCGCGTAGCTGTCGTCGGCCAGGCCCGAGTAGGCTGCGATGTTGGCAACATTCTCGGGGGTGACAAACGTGTAGACAGCCTCAGCCACATCGCTGGTCTCGCCGTCCAGCACCGAGATGGCCTTGAGGGTGGTGTTGCTGTTCAGCGACAGGGGAGCGCTGTACAGGGTCGAGCTCGTGGTGGGGGTGCTGCCGTTGGTGGTGTAGTAAATCTTGGCACCTGCGGTGCGGCAACTCATCGACACCTGGATGGGCTCGGTGTACACGCCTGCGCCAGGGGTGAAGGTGGGGGCAGCCAAGCCGGCAGCGCCCACGGTAACCTGAATGAGGGTGGCGCGCACCTGATTGGTAGCGGCGGTAAACACGACTGCTCCTGTGGCACCGGTCCAGGTACCCACCTTGTCCTTGTAGTTGTACTCGGGAATGTTGCTCGTGAAGCAACCGGGACCGTACTGTGCATCACCGTTGGCGGTGCAGGTGATGTCGATGTTGGTGATGTCGCCGCCCTCGGCCTTGATGGTCATCGTCTCTCCCTTGTAGATACGGTATTGAGAACCGTTTGCCATACCCTTGGAGACTTCGATGGTGACCTTCACGCCTTCGGCCTCCTTGACAATCGTGTAGGGGGCTGCGGTGCCGCTGCCGGTACCCACGTCGACGGTGGCGTCAAACGTGATGACAGTTGCCCAGGCTGTGCTGGCCAACAGACACATGGTTAATAAAGTAAAAAGTTTCCTCATTGCAATGAATTATTAAATGGTTAATAATGGATAAGTTCAACATCTATATAATTGGGCAAAGATAGTGCTTTTTTCTCACAAGAATCCCATGATTGACTGTATTTTTTTATTGTTGCAAAAAGTGAGTCTCGGAATCAAAAAAATCCGTCCTTCAAGGCCATGCGGCCCAAAAAATTTCACTAACTTTGCAGGTTGACTGCGATAGCTTAATCATTAGATTACTGAAAACAATTGACATGGCTCACTCCTTTTTGCGACTTGTAATGGTGTCGATGGCGATAGCTGCGGCTTGCTCGTCATGGGCTCAATCGTTGATGATCGACGGCCACAGGGCCCTGTGTGACGCGCTGCACAACCGCTGGTTGTGCTCTGTTGAGAAGCAGCACTTCGGCACCGACTGGCGGGCCGTCGTTACCATCGACAGCCTGCTGACGTCGTGCAGCATCAACGGTGTGGCTGTCAACAGCGGCGACACGGTCACCTTTGAGGCCGTCAAGGGCGGCAAGCAGTATCCGTTCAGCGCCGTCGCCGGCGACAGCACCCTTGTGGGTACTATCACCTTCACCTGGCTGCCGCTGCTCGCGATCGACGGTGAGTTCGGCGACGAGTATGCCCCGGGATCGGTGTCGCTGTATACACCCGACGATGCCACCGACAAGAGCGGCATGCTGGCCAAACTCAAGTGGCGCGGCGGCATCACCAACGATGGCGACAGGCACAAGCGCAACTACCACATCAAGTTTGTCGACGAGAACGGCAACAAGAAGAACCGCACCCTGCTCGACCTGCGCAAGGACAACCACTGGAAACTCGACGGTGGACAGATTGACATGCTGCGCATTCGCAACCGCGTGTGCACCGACTTGTGGCTCGACATGGCACGTGACCCCTGGTACAAGGCTCAGGACTCTACGGTCATCAATGGTTCCCGCGGTCGCCTCACCGAGGTCTTTCTCAACGGCAGTTACCACGGCATCTACAGCTTGATTGAGCCCGTCGACCGCAAGCAGCTGGCTCTGGTCAAGCACGACACCGTGGCCGGTGTGTTCCACGGGCAGCAGTGGACGGCCAAGCAGCGCTTTCCCACCTACGCCTTCCCGCCCTACAACAACAGTCTCGACACCTGGAACGGCAACGAGGTCACCTATCCCGAGTTTGAGGACGTAGCTCCCACCGACTGGAGTGTGCTCTATAATGCCTTTGAGTTTGCCCGCCGCTACGATGCCGTCGACAACTGGCAGGTGATGGGCGACTCGCTGGGATACTACTTCGACGTGCCGGTCATGCAGGACTACTATATCTTTATCGTCGCCCTGCAGGCCATCGACAACGAGATCAAGAACATCTATTACAGCTGCTATGACAAGCAGGTGTCGCCGTGCCTCACGATCACGCCGTGGGACCTCGACATCAGCGTGGGATCCACCTCGGTCGACGGGCTTGACGTCAGGCCCGACCGGCCCGTGAACTGGATTATGCACTTGGCACTGGGTGACATGTTCAACCACACATGGCATCGTGACCAGATCATCAAGCGCTATTGGGAACTGCGCAAGACATGGCTCAGCACTGCCAGCCTGGTGGACCGCTTCAGCACCGCCGTCAGCGAGTTGGAGGAGTGTGGCGCAGCGGCTCGCGAAGAGGAGCGCTGGAGCGGCGACAGTGACTTGGGAGGCAAGGTGCTGGACATCAGCGCCGAGATGAAGTATGTTGCCGACTGGATTACCCAGCGCATGGCTTTCCTCGACGAGAATGTCTTTGCCCGCACCGTCCAGCCGGGCGATGTCAATGATGACGGCCAGGTCAACATTGCCGATATCACGCTGTTCATCAATTGCTTGCTCAACTCGATGACTACGTCGCTCAACGAGGCAGGTGCCGACGTCACCGGAGACGGCCAGGTCAATATCGCCGATGTCATCGCGCTGATTTCCATGTTGCTCAACGGCAACTGATGTTCTCCCGACAACTAAATAACAACTGATAAGCATAAATACATAATCAACGACAACATTATTATGGCAGAAGAAATCTTTAATCAAGAAGAGATGACCAACCAGCCGCAGCGCAAGGAGGTCTCCCCCGAGAAACTCAAGGCCCTGCAGGTGGCAATGGACAAGATAGACAAGACGTTTGGCTCGGGCTCGATCATGAAGCTGGGCGACGACCATGTCGAGGACATCGAGGTCATCCCCACTGGCTCCATCGGCCTGGACAATGCACTGGGCGTGGGCGGATACCCCCGCGGCCGCATCATCGAGATCTACGGCCCCGAGTCGTCGGGTAAGACCACGCTGGCCATCCACGCCATCGCCGAGGCTCAGAAGATGGGCGGCATCGCAGCCATCATCGACGCCGAGCATGCCTTCGACCGCTTCTATGCCGAGTCGCTGGGCGTTGACGTCAACAACCTGTGGATCAGTCAGCCCGACAACGGCGAGCAGGCCCTGGAGATTGCCGACCAGCTCATCCGCAGCAGCGCCATCGACATCATCGTCATCGACAGTGTCGCCGCATTGACACCCAAGGCCGAGATCGAGGGCGAGATGGGCGAGAGCAAGATGGGTCTGCAGGCCCGCCTGATGAGCCAGGCCCTGCGCAAGCTCACGGCCACCATCAGCCGCACCAACACGTGCTGCATCTTCATCAACCAGCTGCGCGAGAAGCTGGGCGTGATGTTCGGCAACCCCGAGACCACGACCGGCGGCAACGCCTTGAAGTTCTACAGCAGCGTGCGCTTAGACATCCGCCGCACGGGCCAAATCAAGGATGGCGACCAGGTGGTGGGCAACCTCACCCGTGTCAAGGTCGTCAAGAACAAGGTGGCTCCTCCCTTCCGCAAGACCGAGTTTGAAATCCGCTTTGGCGAGGGCATCAGCAAGGTGGGCGAGATCATCGACCTGGGCGTGGAGTTTGGCATCGTCAAGAAGAGCGGTGCATGGTTCTCCTACGAGGGCACCAAGCTGGGCCAGGGCCGCGACGCCGCCAAGCAGATGGTAGCCGACAACCCCGAGCTGGCCGAGGAACTCGAGACCAAAATCAAGGAGGCCATGAAGGCCAAGTAAAAGGAAGTGTGTCATCATTGTCCTGCTGGTTTATTGAGGGCGTTGCGGCCCGATGAGAGCCACCAGCTGACAATGATGACACAGTTTTCTTGTAACGCCTGCAATCATCAGGCATAGCTGTGCATGCCGCCAAGGACGAAATTCACGCCAGCGGTGACCTTTTGACGCGACCACATCTTCTCGTCGGTCATGTTCTTGACGGTCGTGAACATCGAGTCATAGTAATCATAGCGGCCAAAGATGTAGAAGCGCTGATCGCATGCACGCATCGGTGCGATCTGTGAGAAAATATCATAGCCCGCCTCGATGCCAACAGCGATTGCCGATTCACCGATGCTGGTCTTGGGAGAGGGCGAGTCGGCACGGGTCGACATGTTGGCCGAGGTGATCTCGAGCGAGTTGCTCAAGTGACCGTAGTCAAAGTTACCACGTGCGATAAAGTTGTGGTCGTTGTACAGGAAATCAAACGCCCCAATGGCCACCGTGCCATGCAGACCCTTGTACTTGCCCGTGGCATTGAGCGTATTGTTGGCACTGTTGCCCAGGTAGCCGCTCAGGCTCAGTCGCAGCCCCTTGATGCTGTGATTGTCGATGCGCAACGCACCAGCATAGGCTGTCGCCATCTTAAATTCGTAGGGGCTACCTGCTCCATCATGGATCCAGCCCTTGTTGCCAAACCGGTCGGCATCCAGTCCGGCAATAAACATGGCTTCATAGCGCCAATCACCGGCATGTCCCCACAGGCTCACACCAGTCTCGTGCCACGTGCAAGGCATGATCGTATTCTCACCCTCGGGACGATACACGGTAAAGAACTCGGTGGGCATGTGGGAGTTGTTGGTACCACCCACGGGAACTACCATGTGGCCCAAGCGCAGGTTCAACGCACGGGAAAACGACTTCTGCAACCAGAACTGCTCCAGAGCGACCTCGCCGCCACGTTCTACTTCAGATTCATATTCACCAGTCTCTTCTTCCTCGACCTCAACGGCACTCTCGGTGCCCCCGTGCTCAAACTCGATCTCGGTGCCCAACGACCAGCCCTTGCCAAAGTCGTAGCCCAGATAGATTACCACATGTGGCAGGTCAAACTGGCCAAAGCCCTTGTCGTTCTTGTACATGTCGGCACTGGTATAGCGCTTGTAGTTGTTGCTATAAAACATGCGGCTGGCAACAGCCTCGCCATAGCCGCCGATTGTCAGGCGGTGCTTCACCGGCTGGAGCTGCTCGACGGCAGTAACGCAACTGGCAGCACTGTCGAGCAGGTTGTCGGCATTAACGCTTGCGGTGCCCATCAACAGGCAGGCAAGAGAATTTTAAAACAATTTATTAGACATTATAGAATACTGTAGTTATTAACGCATGCAATATTACAGCTAACTGACTACCCAAAAAATCACAAATAATGATGAAAAAGCCATGTCAATCTCACCATAATTGACTATTTCCCGAGGTACAAATCGACGTGATGCGGGATATTGCACTCACAAAGTCAGCAAAAGAGCCACCCAGTTGCATGTGGGCAGCTCTTATATTTATGTCAAATATTTGTTTTGCTGGTCAACTGAGGCCAAAGGCGGCCCGGAGCGTCTCGGTCATGTCGAGTTTTTCCCAGGGGAAGAGCTCTACCTCGACCTCGCAAGTCTCGTTGTAGAGCGACTCAAACCTCTTGGTCACCCGCTCGCACTTGCGGCCCATGTGGCCGTAGGCAGCTGCCTCGGTGTAGATGGGGCGCAGCAGGTTCAGGCGGTTGATGATGGCCTTGGGTCGCATGTCAAACTCTTCCATGCCCTCGAGCATGGCGGCAATCTCGGGGTCGCTCATGTCCACGTGGCTGGTGCCGTGGGTGTTGATGTAGAAGCTCACGGGCTTGGCTCGGCCGATGGCGTATGCTACCTCGACGAGCACCTCGTCGGCGATTCCGGCAGCCACGACGTTCTTGGCGATGTGACGGCAGGCGTAGGCGGCACTGCGGTCCACCTTGCTGGGATCCTTGCCGCTGAAGGCTCCGCCGCCGTGGGCTCCGCGCCCGCCGTAGGTGTCGACGATGATCTTGCGGCCCGTGAGGCCGGTGTCGCCGTGCGGGCCACCGATGACAAACTTGCCCGTGGGGTTGACAAACTCCTCGGTCTTGTCGTCGTACAGTGCCTGTATCTCCTTGCTGTAGTGGGCCAGTGTCCTGGGAATGAGGATGTCGTGCACATCGCGGGCGATGCGCTGCTGGTCCACGTCGTCATCGTGCTGGGTGCTGACGACGATGGTGTGGATGTGTACGGGGCGGTGTGTCTCGCCGTCATACTCGACGGTCACCTGGGCCTTGCTGTCGGGGCGCAGGTAGGGCATCAGATTCAAGTGATTGTGGCGGATGTCGGCCAGCTCACGCATCAGGGCGTGGGCCAGGTCGAGTGTGAGTGGCATCAGGTCGGGCGTCTCGTTGCAGGCGTAGCCAAACATCATGCCCTGGTCGCCGGCTCCCTGGTCGGCATTGTCGTCCTCGGCGCGGTTCACACCCTGGGCGATGTCGCCGCTCTGCTCGTGCACGCTGTTGAGGATGCCGCACGAGTTGGCGTCAAACTGGTATTCGCTCTTGGTGTAGCCGATTTTCTGGATCATCTCGCGCGCCGTGCGCTGCAGGTCGATGTAGACGTTGGTGGTTACCTCGCCCGCGATGATAACCTGGCCCGTGGTCACGAGCGTCTCACAGGCCACATGGGCCTGAGGGTCAAAGGCCAGGAACTTGTCCAGGATGGCGTCGCTGATCTGGTCAGCGACCTTGTCGGGGTGTCCCTCGGACACGCTCTCCGACGTGAATAGATAATTCTTACTGTTCATTGTACCAAAAAATCATTCATGTGGAACATGAACGCTAAAGAAGCCGATAAAATTGATTGATTATCGCAGTTTTAGCATTTTTTCAAGTGGTTGCAAGCAGCCAAATTTGTCCACTGTTACTATATGTTACTTAAAAATGTGGCTGCAAAGGTACAACAAAAAAAATAATCACCGCCAAACTTTCTGACTTTATTTATTGATTCAATTCAATTTCAGCTCGTATATGATATTGCCTTAGCTCGGCAATCAGTTTTTGTGCAGCAGCACGGTCTTTTACTTTCATTCGCCATAAACCACTAGATATCTGCGCATTGGATAGTGATAACGAATTATTTGAGAGAACATATGATAGATCATTCATGGCTCTTACTGAATTCTTTTTGATGAGGACAATTACTTCTTGTGATTTTTTAACGTTTTTTACAAGTAAATCAAAAAGAGTAGATGTTGTTTTTTCTTGTTCAGTAGGTTTTTGAATTGTTTTTTTAACTGCTGTCGGTTCCTTTATTTTGGCAGTTGCATCTTTAAGCTTCTTCTTGAGTGTTTTGATTTCGTCATTCTTTGATGTGATGATACTCATAAGACGTTTTTTATCATCCTGCGCCTCCATGATTTCATGATCCTTTGTTTTAATGATGCCCTCGAGGCGTTTTATCTCTTTCTGTGCCTCTTTAAGTTTGGCGGCCAACACGCTATTGTCATCCTTTAAATATGACAAAATGTGTTGTTTATAGGTATCTAGCCAAAAAGACTGCTGATGTCTAAGACTGGCTGGAAGCCTTCTTAGTTCAATATCATGAGAATGAATGGTGATGAGATTACCTGTGCGATAACCGCTTTTAAGGTCGTTGCTGAATGTGTTCCATTCATATTTAACCCATTTAGAGTTAATGTTGTCGACTGAAGTTGCAACAACTATCATATGAGTGGCATTATCAATTGCATCATCTATTGCTAAAGAATATTCCGACTCGCCCAGCCGATCGAGTTCTCTACTTGCCAAAAAGACGTCTAGCCCACTTTCGATAAGGAAATCATAGACTTTTTCTGCTAGACCATAATCTTCGCTTTTTGATGATATGAACACATCGTACTTCATTGTAGTATTTATTGGTTGCGATTGAGTCTGAGTTTGCTGTTGCTGTAACGGAGTATGTGTTTGAATCTTGCCCAATAACGTCTTGAGCGTGCGCATTAATTTGTCGAATTCTTGAACACGATTGGACTTGTTTATGTAATCAACATAATCCAGGTTGATCAGGTCAAACTCCACAGTACCGTTATAGCGTGTGTTGTCCAGTTTGATGGGAATGATGGTTTTTTGATAGTTGGCAGCAATCGCGATCTCTTTGGCAGTCCATGGCGAGGCATTGGCGTCCTTGGAAGAGAAGAAGAGAAAGACCTTGGAATCCTCAATAGCTTTAACAATCATAGACTTGAATTGGGATCCCGAATACACGCCGGCGCGGTCAATCCATACCTTATAGTCGGCAGCTTCTAGCTGCTGGACAAAGGTGTTGACGATTGCACTGTCGGTCCTTGAATAGCTGATGAAGATATCATATTCCATCAAGTGCAAAGGTAACAATATCAGGCGATATTACAAAAAGATTCTTTGTTTTTCCTGCCCCTGGTCTCGAAAATACCGTTGCAATGGATGGGAACTGAAATCTTTTTGCTAATTTTGCAATTCAATTGATATGTCACAAGTGATGATTGAGGCAAGGAACATAGTGAAGCGGTATGGCGACCTGGAGGTGCTCCGGGGCGTGGACCTGGATATCTCGCAGGGCGAGATCGTGTCGATTGTCGGCCCCAGCGGGGCGGGCAAGACGACGCTGCTGCACATCATCGGCACGCTCGACGCGCCGCAGCAGGGCCAGGTGTGCTACGATGGCAAGAATGTGCTGACATTGAAGGACAAGGAGTTGGCACGCTTTCGCAACCGCAACATCGGCTTTGTGTTTCAGTTCCATCAACTGCTGCCCGAGTTCACCATGCTCGAGAATGTTGCCATCCCGGCACTGCTGGGCGGCGCGGGCCGCAAGGACGCCATGGAGCGGGCGCGGCGCCTGCTGGAACGTATGCACCTGGCCGACCGGCTCGACCACAAGCCGTCGCAGCTGAGCGGCGGCGAGTGTCAGCGCGTGGCTGTGGCACGGGCCCTGATCAATAGCCCCAAGGTCATCTTGGCCGACGAGCCGTCGGGCAGCCTCGACTCACAGAACAAGCAGGAACTGCATCGGCTGTTCTTTGACCTGCGTGACGAGTTGGGCCAGACCTTTATCATCGTGACCCACGACGAGGGCCTTGCCGCCCAGGCCGATCGCACGCTGCACATGCGTGACGGCATGATAGTTGACCAAACCACCCGCACCGACCGATGAAACACCTGCGACACCTGCCCGCCATATTGTTGTTGGCCATGGCCGTGGCCTTTGCCTCTTGCGACAAGCAGGAGGACATCGACCGTGCCTATACCGACTACCGTTACGACATCGTGACCTATCTGGGCGAAAACGACCGCGGGGCAGTGTTTGAGTACCTGGGTCATGGCGACTCGGCGGCCGTCAGGCTGCAGTCACGCGTGACCGTGAGCGAGGTGAAGACCCAGCAGCGCGTGCTGTTGCGATACGACTATGCCGGCGCCCAGAGCGGTCCTGACCGTGACATCGACGTGTTCTCGTGCAGCCGCATCGTGAGCGACTCGCTGCGCGTGGCCACCTCGCCGGCCGACAGCCTGGCGCGCCATCGCGTGAAGCTGCGTAGCCTGTGGCGCACGGGTGAATTCATCAACCTGCACTGCCAGGTCGAGTACACGGCCCAGGCGCGCACGTTTATGCTCGTTGCCGACCGTGCTACGCTCGAGGACGACACCGTGCATTGCTACCTGGTGCACGACATCAAGGGGCAGCAGACGGCCTTCTGGCGCGACTGCTATGCGTCGTTCAACGTGGGAGCGTTGTGGAAGCAGGATGCGGTGCACTGCCTGCGCGTCCACCTCGTCGACGTGACCTATCCCGATACCGAGCATTATGATTTTATCAAATAATTATTTAATAACAGAACATTAACATTTTATTATGGCAAACGAAAATCAGAACCAGAACCAAATTAAGATTGAAATCCCCAAGGAAGAGTTGCAAGGACGCTATGCCAACATGGCAATGATTGCACATGGTCCCAACGACTTCTTTATCGATATGATCCTGCGTGGCCCCAACATGCCCCAGGCCCGCGTTCAGAGCCGCATCATCATGGCTCCCCAGCATGCCAAGGAACTCATGCTCGCCCTGCAGGAGAACATCCATCGCTATGAGCAGAACTTCGGCGAGATCAAGATCGTGCGTCCCGCTGGCGCTCCCGCTAACGGCGGCATCATGGACTTCCCCCTGCCCAAGGGCCAGGCTTGATTGAATCCTGAATAATACAAGATTGGTCCAATTGGACTCATTTGCCCAATTGGACCAACTGAAAACTAAAAACTGACAACTGACAACTGATCATGGAACATCCCCTGTTCATCTACAACACCCTCTCGCGGCGCAAGGAGCAGTTCAAGCCGCTGAGTGAGCCCATGGTGGGCATGTACGTCTGCGGCCCCACGGTCTATGGCGACCCTCATCTGGGCCATACCAGGCCGGCCATCACGTTTGACGTGCTGTTCCGCTACCTGCAGCAGCTGGGCTACAAGGTGCGCTATGTGCGCAACATCACCGATGTGGGCCACCTGGAGCATGATGCCGACGAGGGCGAGGACAAGATTGCCAAGAAGGCGCGTCTCGAGCAGCTTGAGCCCATGGAAGTGGCACAGTATTACACCAACCGCTACCATGCCGCCATGCAGATGCTCAACGTGCTGCCTCCCAGCATCGAGCCTCACGCCACCGGACACATCATCGAGCAGGAACAGCTGGTCAAGCAGATCATGGACAACGGCTATGCCTATGAGAGCAACGGCAGCGTCTACTTTGACATCGAGGCCTATAACCGCGACCACCGCTATGGTGTGCTCTCGGGACGCAACCTCGACGACATCCTCAACGCCAGCCGCGAGCTGTCGGGAGTGGGCGAGAAGCACAACCAGGCCGACTTTGCCCTGTGGAAGAAGGCGCAGCCCGAGCATATCATGCGCTGGCCCTCGCCCTGGAGCGACGGCTTCCCCGGCTGGCACTGCGAGTGCACGGCCATGGGACGCAAGTATCTGGGTAAGCACTTCGACATCCATGGCGGCGGCATGGACCTGGTGTTCCCGCACCACGAGTGCGAGATAGCACAGGCCGTGGCCAGCCAGGGCGACGAGATGGTGCACTACTGGATGCACAACAACATGATCACCATCAACGGCCAGAAGATGGGCAAGTCACTGGGCAACTTCATCACCCTGGAGCAGTTCTTCACCGGAGACCATCCGGCACTCACCCAGGCCTACACGCCCATGACTATCCGCTTCTTCATCCTTCAGGCTCATTATCGTGGCACGGTCGACTTCAGCAACGAGGCCCTGCAGGCTGCCGAGAAGGCCCTTGAGCGCATGCTCGACGGCTGGCATCGCCTCAATGCCCTCACGGCGGCAGCACAGTCGACGCTCACGCTCGACAACTATCGCCAGCGCTGCGCCGATGCCATGAACGACGACCTGAACACGCCTACCGTGATTGCCACCCTGTTTGATGCCTGCAAGGTCATCAACCAGGCCAACGATGGCCATGGCACCCTCAGCCAGGCCGACATCGACGAGCTGAAAAGTGTGTTCCAGACCTACCTGTTCGACGTGCTGGGCATCCGCGACGATGCCGCCGGCGGCGACAGCGTGAACCTGGAACCCTACCGCAAGGCCGTCGACCTGCTGCTGGAGATGCGCCGCAATGCCAAGGCTGCCAAGGACTGGGCCACGAGCGACCTCATCCGCGACAAGCTGGGTGAGTTTGGCTTTGAGGTCAAGGACACTAAGGACGGCTTTGAGTGGAAGGTGAAGTGAACTAGATCGCTGGTCTAGTCAATCAGTTGGTCTAGACTTTTTTCAGCTCATGGTGCAGTCACCGCTCATATCGGTTATCGTTCCCGTCTACAACGTCGAGGATTTCCTGGACCAGTGTCTGGACAGCATCGTCAACCAGACTTACCGGCACCTGGAAATCCTCGTCGTGGATGACGGCAGCACCGACGGCAGCGCTGCCAAGTGTGACGCGTGGGCCGGCCGTGATGAGCGTGTCCGCGTCATCCATCAGCCCAATGCAGGCCACTCGGCGGCCCGCAATGCAGCCCTCGACGTGATGACCGGCGACCTGGTCGCCATGGTCGACAGTGACGACGTGCTGCACCCCGAGTTTGTCGACACCCTGCTGCAGGCCATGCATCGCAGCGACGCCGACATCGTGGTGGGCGACTATGTCGCCTTCTATGGCAGCGAGCCCCGGTTCCCCGACAGCACTCCCGATAGTGCCGTGAAGCACTACGACCAGCATGAAGCCATGCTGGCTGTCTTCTATCAGCATGGGCTCACCCATTCACCCTGGGGGCGCCTGTTCAAGGCGTCGCTCTTCGATGGCCTGCGCTTTCCCCTGGGAATCATCTATGAGGACCTGGCCATCATCTACCCGTTGCTCAAGCGATGCCGCCGTGTCACTAGCGTGGCACGGGTGCTCTACGGCTATCGCCAGCATGCCACCAACAGCATGCGCGTGTTCTCGCCGCGCCGCTCCAGCGTGATCGACGTGTGCGAGCAGCTGGAGCAGGACATGCTCTGTAGCGACAGGCAGTACCTGCAGGCTGTGCGTAGCCGCACTCTCAGCGCCTATTTCAACATCCTGTTGCTCAGCCATCAGGACCAGGCCACCGATCACCACGACCTGCAGGACCGTTGCTGGCAAGGCATCAAGCGGCTCAGGGGCGCATGCCTGCTGGATCCACGAGTGCGCCTGAAAAACAAGGCCGGTATCTTGGCATCCTATCTGGGACGATGGTTCCTGTGCTCGGTGCTGGGCCGTCGCTACACCCCCAAGCCATGACTACCATTTTCTATTAAAAAATATGCAGGCAAGTGCCATGTTTGGCATTTTTATTGAAAAATTGCTGCAGTTGATAGATTTTATTTGGGATATTGGAGATAAAGTGTTTCCTTTGTAGTGGTAAAAAGAGAAACAACATCAACTACATCAACATCAAGAAGAATAATTGTTTTTAGGCTTGTTTATAAAGGAAAATACCATGAACATTTGGGTTTAGTTAAAAGTATTTTTAGGCTTCAGAACACTAAAGAAAAGAAAAGGCAGGTGTGAAACCCGTCTTTTCTGTTTTTTTGATGAACTCTATCGTGATGAGGCCTTACTGTTGCAACAGCATGGTTACCAGAGTGATGGCGTCGCTGATGTTGATTTGTCCATCGCTGTTGACGTCGGCTGCGATGGTGCAGCCGGCTGCGTCCGAGATCAGCTCGTTGATGAGCAGGGTGGCGTCGCTCACGTCAACCTTGCCGTCCACGTTCACGTCGCCGACCGGGTTGAGCGCGTTGATCGACTTGTCGAGCCAAGTGTGGCGGCTGCGTATCCATTCGGCGCGCGCGGTCGTGTAGCCCAACACCGATATCGGACGGCTATACACCAGCTTGTCGAGCGGGACGCTGTTCTCGAGGCCGATGCCCTGGTCAGACCGCCTGAAGGCCTTCATGTACTCGTTGAAGTCGTTGACCAGCGAGCCTCTCACTTGGCGCCATAAGGCTGCAAACTCGGCTACAAACGTGCGGTTGCTGTTGTTGAACAGTACGGTCATGTGGCTGACGTGGCTTCTCGACCACGCCGATGTGGTTCGCTCGGCCATGTCAAAGTCCCAGGCCAGCGGCATCACGATCTTGGTCGACAGGGTCGTGTCATACTTGGTGAAGAAGCGGTTGGCGCCGCCCGAGTCCTGCGTTCCCTCGATGTCGTGTACCAGACACCAGCCGGCAAACGACCTCACGTCGATCAGGTCGGGGTAGTTGCCCGCCGTCAAGCTGTTCTCGTAGCGCGTCACCAGGTCTTGCATGTATTGCAGCTGCTCGGGCAGGATGTCCTCGTCGTCGGGGTACTTGAAGGTGTAGTTATAGGACGGTGCTTTGTTTGACGTGACATACACGCTCTCGTTCCACCAGTAGGCGTCGTGCTCAAAGATGAAGCCGCTGTTCTTGTCCACGTTCAGGCGGCAGTCGGGATTGCGCTTGATGGCTTCACACAGCAGGTAGATGCCGCGGTAACTGCCATTGATCACCACGTTGACGTAGCGGTGCTGTGGTGTCCATGTCATGCCCACCAGCTCGTTCACCTTCAGGCCCGATAGGGTAGAGAAGTAGTCGTCGCGCAGCAGCAGCCATTCCTTGTCCTTGTAGACGCTGTCCACGCCCCGCATGAGCAGGTCATTCTTTTTCTGCAGCTTGATTTTGTAAGGTTTCTTGGGATCGTAGGCCGACGTGTTGCCGCGCATCTTGATGGTCATGCCGCTCGCATCCTTCTCATAGTCGCCGCTGTCATACATGACGCTGTCCACGTCGTCCATGAGGCGGTAGATGACGAGCCTGCCGGGCACCTTGGTGGCATTGGCGATGCCATATCCCATGCAGCCGGCCGGGGCCGACACATAGTCACAGGTGGGCTCCTCGCCGTCTACAGTGTTGATGTCCAGCACGGGCAAGCCCTTGGCAATGATCTCGTGCAGGGGCATCCTGGCCGTGTCGCCCACGGCAATGATGGTCGTCGACGTGTCGGCGCCACGGGCTATGCCCAGGCACAACAACGACAGCGTCAACAGTAGCGTTGTCCTTTGCATGATGGTTGTATTTTTTGGGTCTATTATGGGTTGTCTATGTATCTTATTGCAGCATGGCGGCCACGCGACGCACAGCGGCGACAAAGGCGTCGACCTCGTCGAGCGTGTTGTAGACGGCAAACGATGCCCTCACCATGCCGGTCACGCCATAGCGCGCCATCAGCGGTTGGGCGCAATGGTGGCCGGTGCGCACGGCAAAGCCCAGCTTGTCGAGCAACAGTCCCATGTCATAGCTGCTGATGTCTCCCACCAGGAAAGATATCACGCCGCTCTTGTGGGCTGCTGTGCCGAACAGGCGCATGCCGTCGATGGACTGCAGGCCTCGGGTAGCAGCCGTGAGCAGTTCATGCTCGTGGGCGGCGATATTGTCTAGCCCCAGGCCCTGGATGTAGTCGATGGCGGCGCCAAAAGCTGCAATGTCCACAAAGTCGGGCGTTCCGGCTTCGAACTTGAAGGGCAACTCGGCAAATGTGGTGCGCTCAAACGACACTTGCCCAATCATCTCGCCACCGCCCTGGTAGGGGGGCATGCGGTCCAGCCAATGGCGCTTGCCGTACAGGATACCCACCCCTGCCGGGCCATACATCTTGTGGCTCGAGAAGGCGTAGAAGTCACAGTCCAGGTCCTTGACGTCGACCGTGACGTGGGGTGCGGCCTGGGCTCCGTCGATGAGCACGGGGACACCGTGACGATGGGCCACGGCAATCATCTGCTTGACGGGATTGACGGTGCCCAGCACGTTTGACACATGGGCGATGGCCACAAACCGCGTGTTGTCGCTGAACAGGTCCTCATAGGATTCCAGGTCCACCTCGCCCTGATCGTTGATGGGCACCACACGCAGCGTCACGCGCTTGCGCTGCCCGATGAGCTGCCAGGGGACAATGTTGCTGTGATGCTCCATCACGGTGACGATGATCTCGTCGCCGTTCTCGAGCATCTGTCCGAACGAAGAGGCCACCAGGTTGATGCCCTCGGTGGTGCCGCGCGTAAAGATCACCTCCTCGATGCTGTCGGCATTGATAAAGCCGCGCACCTTCTCGCGGGTCTGCTCCACCAGGTCGGTCGCTTCTTGTGAGAGGGTGTGCACGCCGCGGTGCACGTTGGCCTTGTAGTGGTAGTACATCTTGTCGATGGCTTCTACGACCTGGCGCGGAGTCTGCGACGTGGCGGCATTGTCAAGATAGACGAGCGGTCGCCCCTCTATCTGGCGTTGCAGGATAGGATAATCCTCACGTATCTTGTTGATGTCCATTTTTAGTTTTCAGTTGGCAACATTCCTAATTACTTGCATGCCAGGCAGCCGGCGCAGCTGCTCAGCGTGCCGGCAAATCGTTTCTCCACCAGGTAGTGCAGGCGGTCCTTGAGCACGTCGAGGCGTACGCCGTCGATGACATCGGCCACAAAGGCCTGCATCAACAGCCTGCGGGCCTCGTCGAGGCCGATGCCGCGAGTGCGCATGTAGAACACCGCCTCTTCATCGAGCTGTCCTACCGCCGAGCCATGGGAACACATCACGTCGTCGGTGTAAATCTCGAGCTGGGGCTTGGTGTACATCTTGGCCGTGGGCGAGCCGCACAGGTTGCGGTTGCCCTGATAGGCCTCGACGCGGGGACAGTCGGGCTTGACCAGAATCTTGCCGGCAAAGGCGCCGACGGCCTGATCGTTGAGCACATACTTGAACATCTCGTTGCTGTTGCAGCGGGGTGCGTTGTGGCTGATGAAGGTGTGGCTGTCGACGTGCTGCTCGCCGCTGGCGATGGTCATGCCCAGCAGTTGGGTCTGTGCGTGCTCGCCGTTGACCTCGACGTTGTAGTTGTTGCGCGTGAAGCCATTGGTGAGCGTGATGCCGTCGATGAGTACATTGCTGCCCTCGTGCTGGTCGACGTAGATCGACGACACGCGGCTGGTCTTGGGCGTGCTCTCCTCCATGTCATAGAAGTCGAGCGTGCTGCCCTGCATGGCCACAATCTCGATCACCTGGTTGTTCAGGTAGTGGTAGTCGGCGCTCTGCGAGTGGTCACAGGCCAGGATCTTGATGCTGGCGTTCTTGCCCACGACGATGAGCAGTCGTCGCTGCACCATGATGTCCAGTGCCGCATTGAAGATGTTCACCAGCTGGATGGGACGCTCGGCAACCACGCCGTCGGGCACATAGATGAGAAGGCCGTCCTGCACCAGCAGACTGTTCAGAGCCACCGTGGGGTCGCTCATGCGGGCCAGCCGGCCATAGTGGGCACTCATGAGTTCGGGATAGTCGACCGCGGCCATCGAGAAGGGTGCCACTACCACCTGGCCGATGTTACGTTCGGCGGTGGCGCTGCTGTGAAACGCATCGTTGCTGCTGTAGTACAGGCAAGTGCTCATGTTGGGCACGTCGCAGTGGAAGGTCTCGCCAGGGTCGGCATCAAAGGGCAGCCGGTTGATGTTCACGCCGTAATCATGGGCAAATACTGCTTCCAGGTCGGTCGCCTCATAGTCTTCGCTGCCCTTGCGCGGCAGTCGGGCCGTCTCGAGCTGCTCACGTGCGCTGGCGCGCAGCGTGTTGAGCAGTGCCGGTGACTGCTGGTCGATGAGGGCACGGTTCTCGTCATACAGGTCGATATATTGCTTGAGCGCGTTCATCTCTCTTCCCTTCTACTGCTGTGAATCGACTTGTTCCTTGATCCAGTCATACCCCTTCTCCTCGAGCTCCAGTGCCAGCTCGGGACCGGCGCTCATGACGATGCGGCCCTTGTAAAGGACGTGCACAAAGTCGGGCTTGATATAGTCCAGCAGTCGCTGGTAGTGGGTGATGACGATGGTGGCGTTGTCCTTGCTCTTGAGCGTGTTGACGCCACTGGCGACGATGCGCAGGGCATCAATGTCCAGACCGCTGTCGGTCTCGTCAAGGATGCTCAGTCGTGGCTCGAGCATAGCCATCTGGAAAATCTCGTTACGCTTCTTCTCGCCACCCGAGAATCCCTCGTTGACGGCGCGTGAGGCCAGCTTGTTGTCGAGCTGGACGATGCTGCGCTTCTCACGCATGAGTTTCAGGAAGTCGGCAGCGCTCAGTGGTTCCTGACCGAAGTACTTGCGCTTCTCGTTCAAGGCAGTGCGCATGAAGTTCACCATCGACACGCCCGGAATCTCCACCGGATACTGGAAACTCAGGAACAGGCCTTCGTGGGCGCGGTCCTCGGGGGGCATTGCCAGCAGGTCCTTGCCATAAAATTCCACGCTGCCGCCAGTCACTGTGTAGGCAGGGTTGCCGGTGAGCACGGCGCTGAGCGTGCTCTTGCCTGACCCGTTAGGGCCCATGATGGCATGCACCTCACCGGGCTTGACCGTGAGGTTCACGCCTTTTAATATCTGCTTGTCCTCGATCGAGGCCTGTAAGTCCTTTATTATTAGCATAGCAGTTGTTGGTTTTTAGTTTTCAGTTGTCAGTTTTTAGTTGTCGTATGCCGTCTGTTATCATCTCTGTCTCTGCTGTTCTAGCCCACGGCGCCCTCAAGGGAGACGCTCAGCAGCTTCTGGGCCTCGACAGCAAACTCCATCGGCAGTTTGGCCATGACCTCCTTGGCATAGCCGTTGACGATGAGTCCCACGGCGTCCTCGGTGGAGATGCCGCGCTGGTTGCAGTAGAAGATCTGGTCCTCATTGATCTTGCTTGTGGTGGCCTCGTGCTCGACCACCGACGTGTCGTTGCCCACCTCGATGACGGGGAAGGTGTGGGCACCGCTGGTGTCGCTCAGCAGCAGACTGTCACACTGCGTGAAGTTGCGGCAGCCCTCGGCCTTGGGGGCAATCTTGACCATGCCGCGGTAGCTGTTCTGGCTGTGTCCGGCACTGATGCCCTTGCTCACGATGGTGCTCGTGCTGTGCTTGCCCAGGTGGATCATCTTGGTGCCTGTGTCGGCCTCTTGCCAGTTGTTGGTCAGGGCCACGCTATAGAACTCGCCCACCGAGTGGTCGCCCTTGAGCACACAGCTCGGGTATTTCCACGTGATGGCGCTGCCGGTCTCGACCTGGGTCCACGACAGCTTGCTGTGGTCGCCGCGACACAGGCCGCGCTTGGTCACCAGGTTGTAGATGCCGCCCTTGCCGTCCTTGTCGCCGGGGTACCAGTTCTGCACGGTGCTGTACTTCACTTCGGCATGGTCCTCGACGATGATCTCGACGATGGCGGCGTGCAGCTGGTTCTCGTCGCGCATGGGCGCCGTGCAGCCCTCCAGATAGGACACGTAGGCATCATCGTCGGCCACGATGAGCGTCCGCTCAAACTGGCCCGTCTGGGCTGCGTTGATGCGGAAGTAGGTAGACAGCTCCATCGGGCAACGCACACCCTTGGGAATGTATACAAACGAGCCGTCGCTGAACACGGCCGAGTTCAGTGCTGCATAGAAGTTGTCGGTATACGGCACTACCGTGCCCAGGTACTTGCGCACCAGGTCGGGGTAGTCCTTCACCGCCTCGCTGATTGAGCAGAAAATCACGCCCAGCTCGGCCAGACGCTCGCGGTAAGTGGTCTTGACGCTCACGCTGTCCATCACGGCGTCGACGGCCATGCCGCTCAGTCGCAACTGCTCCTCGAGCGGAATGCCCAGTTTGTCAAACGTCTTCTTGAGCTCGGGGTCTATCTCCTTCTTCTCGCCGCCCTTCTTCTGCCGGGGTGCGGCATAGTAGCTGATGGCCTGGTAGTCGATCTCGGGCACATGCACATGGCCCCATGTGGGAGCCTTGAGCGTGAGCCAGTGGCGATAGGCCTTCAGGCGGAACTCGAGCAGCCACTCGGGCTCACCCTTCAGGGCCGAGATGCGGCGCACCACATCCTCGTCCAGGCCCTTGGGGATGACCTCGGTCTCGATGTCGGTCACAAAGCCGTACTTATACTCGGCTTGGGCCGCCTCTTCTATGATTTGGTTTCCTTTTTCTGGTTTTTCGGTCTCTTTCATTTGGTCAAATATAGTTACCCTATGTGATTTGAGCCCACAAAGGTACACATTTTGCGCAAGCCCACCGCAATTATTGCCCGAAAAATAACTACTTTGGGCCGCTGCGTGGCGGGCTCATCGCTCAAGGGCGACTCACTTGGCCAGGATGATGTCGACCACGGCATTGACGTCGGCGATGTTGACCTCACCGTCCCCGTTCACGTCGCCGGTCATGGCGTTCCCCTCACCGGTGAGGATGAGCACAATGAGGGCATTGACGTCGGCAATGTTGATCTCGCCGTCGGTGTTCACGTCACCGCTCACCTGAGGCTGCGGGTCATCTAGGCCGGGATAGTGGCAGTAGAGCTTCTTCAGGTCGATGGCATAGTCGCGTTCCTCGGCCGTCTTGGTGAGCGTGAATTTGATGGCCTTGATGGTGATGGGGTAGGTGCCCACATAGTCAGGGCCGCCCAGCTCCTTGAGGTTGAGCAGCAGCAGGTGGTCGACTCCGGGCTCAAAGTAGGCCTGGCCCTCCTCGGGCGTGAACATCACGTAGTTGGTCTTGGTGTAGAAGAAGTTGCGCGTGTCGATCTGCACATAGTCGATGGGCATTGTCGAGTTGAAGACAAAGCCGATGGTGTCGGGCAGGCCGTACAGGGTCACGTTCTTGGTCAGCTTGATGTTGGGCAGGCGGTTGTTGACGTAGTTAAATGTCATGTGGCCCGTCGTCTCATCGATGGTCAGGTTGGTCGCTCCGGTTCCACGCAGTGTCCAGCCGTCCCAGCCCTCGTAGCGGTAGGGTGTGTCGCTGATCTCGACGTTCACGCGGCCTGTGATTTCATAGGGGCCCATGGCACTGTGGATCTTGGTCGTGCCGTTGGCTACACCGCTGATCACGCCGTCGTTGATGGTGGCCACGTTGCTGTCGTCGATTTGCCAGTCGATGTTGGCCGGGTCATAGAAGTAGATCTTGTTCACCATCTTGGCGACCACCTCGACCGGGTACTCGCGCTTGTCGATCACCAGCGGATTGAGCAGGATGTAGGGGTTGGCGGGCATTACGTGCACTGGGGCCGTGGCGCTCATGCCGTTGACCGTGGCGGTGATGGTGCCGCGCGCCTCCTCGTTGCTGGCGGTGAACACGTCGCCGTTGGTCGTGCCCACGTTGTCGCTGCACGAGAGCGTGAAGCCCTTCACGTCCTCGTCAACCAGCTCGCCTATCTTGTTGTAGCCCAGGATGCGGGGCGTGGTCGAGGCAAACTGCGGCACGTCGAGCCTGAACTGGTCAAACGCTATGCTGGCCACCTCGTTGTCCTCCTCGCCGATGGCTTCAATCATCCAGCCGCAGGACACACCGCGCGGGGTGCTCTCGGTCGTGGTGTTGATGATGTTGCCCATCACCAGCATCTCGGCCGAGCCGCCGGCGTCCATGTTCACGATCTCGTTGACGTCGGGACACATCTGGCGCATGATTTCACAAGCGTCGTCGGTGGGGCAGCCTATCGACAGGCCGTAGAGCGGGCTGGCGCTCTTGTCGATGACCATCATGTAGAGGTGCTTGCCGTCGGCCGATGTGCCGTAGCACGTGCGCGAGTAGTTGGGCGTGTTGTAGCCGTCCTCATAGTTGCGTGCGGTGAGCACGCCGTTGTGCATGATGATGGCGTTGCCCGTCACCAGGTTCTCGATGCCGCTGTCCACGGTCACCGTGGCATCGGCGTCCAGTGTCGTCCAGCTCGACGTCAGGGTGATCACGTCGCCCTCTTCCAGGGCGTCCATGATGGCCTTGTTGCCGTCGCCGGTCACCGTCAGGCAGGCGTCATAGTCGCCCAGCGACTGCTTGTCCAGCCCCTTGACGATGCGGGCCACGGTGAAGGTCATGGGTGCGTTGGTGGTCCACTGGCTGCCCTGGGCAAAGGTCAGGTAGTAGTTGTCGCTGTAGTTCTTGCCCCAGGTGTTGAAGCTCGACCAGTTGTTCTCAAAGTGGCGGTCGCGCGTGAACGGGGGACCATACAGGCATATCTCGCCCGTGACGGCGCGGCGGTTCACGTTGTGGTACTCCAGAGGCTGCGCCAGCTTGTCGCTCTGGATATAGCCGCTCCACTTCAGGCGGCCCATCACGATGGTCTTGTCGTGGGTGATGGCGGCGGTGCCTGAGTTCCACGGGCCGCCGCACCACATGTCCTGGGTGTTGTTGTCGTTGACGATGGTCGTGTCGTTGCACACCACACCGCCTTGAGGGGTGCCCTGCTCAAAGTGGCACCACGGGTAGGAACCGTTCACGACCCAGAAGTTGGCGTTGCAGGCCACCAGCGGTCGTTTGGTGGGGGTGCGGTGGCGCTTCACGGCGTTGCTCAGCAGCTCGGTCTTGCCCAGCGTGTTGTAGCCGTAGGTGGTCTCGACGCGGTTGTTGGGATTGTTCAGGTCAACCTCGGTCATGTAGATGTTCAATGGTATGCCGGGAATGTGCACGATGGTGTTCATCATGCCGGGCCCCACCTGGCGGCGCACCAGCGTGTCGGCAGGGTAGGTCTTGCCCTTGATGACAAAATCGGCACGGGCAGGCAGCACGGCCATAGCAGTCAGCAGCAGTGACAGAAGTACAGTTTTTTTCATTGTGAAGTAGTTTTTACGGTTCTACATGTTGACTGATGCAAAGGTAATGCACCCCTGCCAAAAAAGCAAATAAATCATTCAATTATTCAGTTCTGATGGCTGAACTTCAAATGATGAAGCGCCACCTTATTGCTTGAACAGTCGGCCGATGACCGGCAACTTGGCCAGCATCTGCCCCAGGTGCTCCTTGCGGTAGATGAGTCCCACAAACAGCAACAGCAGCACCGTGCGGTAGGCCAACCGGAGCCACATGTTCTCCACGGGCAGCATCATCGCGGCAAACAGCACGCCAGCCACAACAGTGTAAATGGCAATGTCGCGCAACGGATAGCGGATTGGGAAGTACTTCTGACCAATGAAATAAGACAGTAGCATCGACACGCTATAAGCGACAAGTCCTGCCCAGGCACACGCCATGTAGCTAAAGTGTGGGATGAACAGCAGATTGATGACAAATAGCACAACGGCACCAATGCCCGAGAAATAGGCTCCCCAAATGGTGCGGTCGGTGAGCTTGTACCAGAAGGAGAGGTTAAAGAAGACGCCAAACACGATTTCGGCAGCCATCACAATGGGCACCACGCGCAAGCCGCTCCAGTAGCTCTCACCGATCAGGTACTTGAGCAAGTCAATGTAGGCCATCACCACAAGGAATGCCAGCAGGGTGAAGATGATGTAGTACTTCATCGTCTGGGCATACACCTCCTTGCTGTCCTTGTCCTTGACCTTGCTGAACACAAAGGGCTCGTAGGCAAAGCGGAAGGCCTGAGTGATCATCATCATGATCATCGCTATCTTGATGCAGGCACCATAAATGCCCAATTCGCTCATCGCGTTGCCGCCTTGATACACCTTGGGGAACATGATCTGCGAGAGGCTCTGGTTGAGCTGGCCGGCGATACCCATGACCAGGATGGGCCAAGCATAGGACAACATCTGGCGGCACATCTTCTTGTCAAATCCTGAGTTGATGCCACGCAATTCCTTGTGCAGGAAAACGAGGTTGAACATCGAGCAGAACAGATTGATGTAGAACACCCACACCACGTCGTAGTGGAAGGTCTCGCCATAGATGCCGAAGGGGTTGAGATGCAGCATGGGCAACCCGAAGAAATAAATCAGGTTGAGCACAATGTTCAGCCCGATGTTGGCAATCTTCAAGGTGGCGAATTTAATCGGCCTGTGCTCACAGCGCAAGTAGGCAAACGCAATGGCCGTGAAGGCATCGAGTGCAACGGTGATATACATCACCGCCACATATTCCGGGTGGTCACCATAACCCAGCAATGCGGCAATTTCACCACTGAATAGCAACACGATAACAGAGGTCACCACCCCCACCGTTCCTACCATCCTTAGCACAGTAGAATATACTTTTTTCCGATCCATGCCTTCCTTGTTCATGAACCTGAAGAAAGTGGTCTCCATGCCGAAGGTCAGCACCATGATGAGAATCGCCACATAGGCATAGACGTTGGTGATGATGCCATATTCACCTCCGGTTGAGGCAAATTTCAACGTCTGTATCGGCACGAGCAGGTAGTTGACAAAACGAGCCACAATGCTGCTCAAGCCATAGATGGCGGTGTCTTTAGCCAGTGATTTTAGATTTGCCATTTAATTGTTAACTATTAACTCTTAACTGTTAACTAAAAAGGTTTCCCACTTCGCCGCCGGGGCGTTCGCGCTTCAGGTGGTTGTAGGCTAGCATGGTAGCCTCACGGCCGCGGGGTGTGCGGTTGATAAAGCCTTCCTTGATCAGGTAGGGCTCATAGACCTCCTCGATCGTGCCCGGGTCCTCGTTCATCGCCGTGGCGATGGTGTTCAGGCCCACGGGACCGCCGCCAAACTTGTCGATGATCGTCAGCAGGATCTTGTTGTCGATCTCGTCCAGGCCATACTTGTCGATGTTCAACGCCTCCAGCGCATAGCGGGCAATCTCCAGGTCGATGCGTCCGCTGCCCTTGACCTGGGCAAAGTCGCGCACGCGGCGCAGCAGCGAGTTGGCGATGCGTGGCGTGCCGCGGCTGCGCAGGGCAATCTCGGTGGCCGCCTTGTCGTCGATGGGGACTGCCAGCAGGCGTGCCGAGCGGCGGATGATGCCCTCGAGCACCTTGTGGTCATAGTATTCCAGGTGGCAGTTGATGCCGAATCGCGCCCTCAGCGGCGACGTCAGCAGGCCGCTGCGCGTCGTAGCGCCGATGAGGGTGAACGGGGCGAGCGTCAGCTGCACCGAGCGGGCACCAGGACCCTTGTCAATCATGATATCGATGCGGTAGTCCTCCATCGCACTGTAGAGATACTCCTCCACGATGGGGCTCAGGCGGTGGATTTCGTCGATAAACAGCACGTCATTCTCGTCGAGCGACGTCAGCAGTCCTGCAAGGTCGCCCGGCTTGTCGAGCACGGGGCCCGACGTCACCTTGAATCCCACGCCCAGCTCGTTGGCAATGATGTTGCTCAGCGTCGTCTTTCCCAGGCCCGGAGGACCGTGGAACAGCACATGGTCCAGCGACTCGCCGCGCAGCTTGGCCGCAGCGACAAACACGCGCAGGTTCTCGATGATCTTATCCTGCCCCGCAAAGTCCTCAAACCTCACGGGCCTCAACGCCCGCTCAAAGTCCTGATCGGTCTTGAGCTGCTCCCGTCTGATGTCAAATTCCTCTTCCATACCAAACCACAAAGGTACAAAAAAGTTTCTTAGTATCCACTTTTTCCCTAAATTTGCGGTTTCTAAGGTCTTTTAGGTCCTTAAGGTCTTTAAGGTCTTTAAGGTCCTTAACGTCCTTAACGTCATAAATTATTAACTAGAAAAAAACGAGTGGAATCATGGGCGACGAGAAACTCATCCGTCACAGTGGCAATTACCGCAAGCTGCTCTCTTACCAGAAGGCCGAAGTCATCTACGAGATGACCTACTACTTTTGCCACAACTACCTGAACGGTAAAGACCGCACCATTGATCAGATGGTGCAGGCCGCACGTTCCGGCAAGCAGAACATTATCGAGGGGTGTGCCGCATCGGCAACGTCGGCCAAGACCGAGATAAAACTCCTCAATGTCGCTAAGGCAAGTCTGCAGGAATTGCTCGAGGACTATATGGACTACCTGCGAACCCGTGGACACAGCCAGTGGGAAGAAAGCTCGCCCCAATGGACCGCGATGAGAGCCCTGGGCAAGGAACATAACGATGCCGATTATTTCATGCAGTTGTGTGCCACACGTCCGCCCGAAACCATTGCCAACATGGCCATCATCCTCATTCATCAGGCCGATTACTTGCTGTTCAGGCAGCTCGAACGGCTGGAGCAGGACTTCCTCAACAACGGTGGCTTTGCCGAGAGAATGAACCGCATGAGAAAGAATAACCGCGGCTTTTAACCATCGAACAACTCACCCATGGTGAATATAATCCTGTTGTGAAGGTTGTCCCTTGTTGTCATCCTGGTTGTTAGGGTTGTCTGGAAGAATGAGTGCGGAGGCCCTCATGGCTTTTCAGGTGTTGTCGTGAGGTAGCGGGCGGTGATGCTGGCCGGGCAGGCGAGCATGCCGTGGGGCGTGCCCTGGTAGATGACGGTGCCGCCCAGGTCGCCGGCGCCCGGACCGAGCTCGATGACGTGGTCGGCTGCCTTGATGACGTCGGTGTTGTGCTCGATGACGTAGACCGTGTTGCCCATGTCCACCATCTGCTCGAACAAGTCGACCAGGTGGCGCACGTCCTTGAGGTGCAGGCCGTCGGTGGGCTCGTCGATGACAAACGTGCCGCGCTGGCCGCCCTGGTCCAGGGGCATGGTGTACTGCTTGAGGCAAGAGGCCATCTTGAGGCGCTGCAACTCGCCGCCCGAGAGGGTGCTCAGTGCCTGGTTCAGGTGCAGGTAGTGCAGGCCCATGTCCATCATGGGCTTCAGCTTCTCCTCGATGACGGTGCCCTTAAAGAACTCGCTGGCACGGCGCACCGACAGGTCCATCACCTGGGCGATGTTCATGCCCTCGACGGTATATTGCAGGGCTTCGGGACTGTAGCGCAGGCCGTGGCAGGCCTCGCAGGTGGTCTCGATGTTGTCCATGAAGGCCATCTCGGCGATGACCACGCCCTTGCCGCCGCACACGGGGCAGCCGCCCTTGCCGTTGAAGGTGAAGTACTGCTCCTTGATCTTGTGGGCGCGGGCAAAGCGCTTGCGTATGTCGGGCGCCACGTCCATGTAGGTCGCCGGCGTGGAGCGCAGGCTCACGCCGATGTTCTTCTGGCTGATGTAGATGACGTCGCCACGCTCGCGGCGGAAACACTCCATGAGCGAACTTTTGCCCGAGCCGGCCACACCAGCCACGACGGCCAGCACACCCAGTGGCAGGTCGATGCTGACGTCCTTGAGGTTATGCAGCGAAGCATGGCGCAGCGCGAAGGTCTCCTTGACCTCGCGCGGCTTGGCCTTGAAGTCGCCCCGGCGGCTCAGCATCTGTCCCGTGCTGGTGTCGCTGTGCAGCAGTTGCTGGTAATTGCCCTCAAAGATGATTTGTCCGCCCTGGCTGCCCGGGCCTGGGCCCAGGTCCACGATATGGTCGGCGATACCTATCATCTCGCGGTGATGCTCGACGAGCAGAACGGTGTTGCCCGCGTCGCGCAGGCGCCTCACTGAGTGCTTCATCTTCTCGATGTCGTGGTCGTGCAGGCCCGTGCTGGGCTCGTCCAGGATGTAGAGTACGTCGGCCAGCGACGAGTTGATGTACTTGGCAATCTTGCAGCGCTGTGCCTCACCGCCCGACAGGGTGCCCACGGCCCGTTCCAGGCTCAGGTAGCCCAAGCCGATTTCTTCGAGCGCCGTGAGTCGGGCGCTGATGGCCTGCTTGATGTCGACGGCCAGGGGCTGGGTGAGCGACTGCACCCACTGGTTCAGGCGCGTGATGGACATGGCACAGGCGTCGGCAATGTTGATGCCATCGATCTTGCATGAGAGCACGCGCGGGCTCAGGCGGGTGCCGTGGCAGTCGGGACACACGCCCATGTTGAGCATGGGGTTCAGCACGGCGGCATGCAGCAGGCCCTCCTCGCTGTTGATGATGCTGCGGTACATGCGCGGGATGATACCCTCATACTTAGCGCTCTTGGGCCAGCCGGCCGGAGGATTCTTCAGCCGAATCTGCGGGCTGTTGAGGAACAGGTCCAGCTCCTCGGGGCTGTAGTCCTTGATTTTCTTGTCCAGGTCAAACAGGCCGCTGCGGGCATAGCGTATCCAGCGCCAGCCACCCTTGCCGAAGGCGATGTAGTGGATCGTGTCCTCGTCGTTGAGGCTCTTGTCGAAGTCGATGAGCTTGTGGATGTCCAGCTCACGTATCTCGCCCAAGCCCGAGCAGCGCGGACAGCTGCCCTCGGGATGGTTGAAGCTGAACGACTCGGCATAGCCCACAAAGGGCTGGCCCACCCTGGAGAACAGCAGCCTGAGCAGTGCGGCTACGTCGGTATAGGTGGCCACGGTCGAGCGGGAGTTCTGGGCGGGCTTCTTCTGGTCGATGACGATGGCGATGGGCAGGTTCTCGATAGCATCCACATGGGGGCGGCCATACTTGGGCAGGTACTGCTGCACAAACGACGGGAACGTGTCGTTCAACTCCCGCCGCGACTTGGCCGCGATGGTGTCGAGCACGAGTGAGCTCTTGCCCGAGCCGCTCACGCCGGTAAACACTGTGATCTGATGCTTGGGAATCTCCAGCGAGACGTCCTTCAGGTTGTTCTCGCGTGCCCCCTTGATGATGATGGTGTCGCCTTTCATAGCTGCAAAGGTAACACTTTTCTAGTTAATCTAGTAAATCTAGAAGTTCTAGATTATCTAGAGAAAACAACCGAGGCAGGCCCCAGCAGGCCTGCCTCGATGTCGATAGTGGACGAAAATGTCACTTCTTGTACTTGTACTTGACGCCCAGGTTGTACATGATGAAGGCCTGGATGTCGGTGTACTCGTCGATGATCTTGCTGATGGGCTTGCTGTGGCCGTGGCCAGCCTTGCTGTCGATGCGGATGAGCTTGGGCTGGTCGCCGGTGTTGCAGTGCTGCAGCTCGGCGGCATACTTGAAGCTGTGGGCGGGCACCACGCGGTCGTCGTGGTCACCGGTGGTGACCAGGATGGCGGGGTAGGGGGTGCCGTCGTTCTTGATGTTGTGCAGGGGCGAATAATTGCGCAGGTAGCGGAACATCTCGGGGCTGTCGTCGCTGCGGCCATAGTCGGGGGCCCAGTTCCAGCCGATGGTGAACTGGTGGTAGCGCAGCATGTCCATCACGCCCACCTGGGGCACGGCTGCGGCAAACAGGTCGGGACGCTGGTTGACTACCGCGCCGACGAGCAGACCGCCGTTGCTGGCACCGTTGCAGGCAAGCTTCTTGGGACAGGTGTACTTGTTGTCGATGAGCCACTCGGCAGCGGCGATGAAGTCGTCAAACACGTTCTGCTTGTTCATCTTGGTGCCGGCCTGGTGCCACTCCTCGCCATACTCGCCACCGCCACGCAGGTTGACATAGGCGCAGATGCCGCCGCAGTCCAGCATGGCAAACAGGGTGCGGGTGTAGGTGAAGGCGGGGTTGAGGCTCACGTTGAAGCCGCCGTAGCCATACAGGAAGGTGGGACGCTGGCCGTCGCGCTTGAGGCCCTTCTTGTAGACCAGGAACATGGGGATGCGGGCGCCGTCCTTGCTGTTGAAGAACACCTGCTCGGTCACGTAGTCCTCGCTCTTGAGGTTGACCTTGGGCTGGAAGAAGAGGTCACTCTTGCCCGTCTCCAGGTCATACTTGTAGATGGCACCGGGGAAGGTGTAGCTGGCAAAGCTGTAGAAGACCTCCTTGGCGTCCTTCTTGCAGGAGAAGCCTACTGAACCATAAGTGGGCAACTGAATCTCGCGGATGAGCTTGCCCTGCTGGTCATACAGGTAGGGATGGTTGGACGCGTCCTTGTCGTAGGTGAGGATGAACTTGTGGTCGGCCATCACAGCACCGGTGAGCACCGACTCCTGTTCAGGAATGAACTCGGCGCAGCTGGCGGGAGACAGGGTCTCGGCGTCGTAGGTCACAATCTTGCCCTTGGGGGCGTTCTCGTTGGTGGTGACGTAGATCTTGCCGCCATCGATGCCGATGATGCCGCGCTCATACTTCATGCCGCCAATGAGCTGCACATAGTGGGGGTTGCGGTCCTTCAAGTCCTTGACGTAGATGTCATTGCCCTCGGCATCACTCTTCCACAGGATGACGTAGCGTTCGTCCTCGCTCACGCTCACCTGGTGGAAGTGCAGCGGCTCACTCTTGTCCTGATACTCGATGTAGTCCTCGCTTTGGGGCGTGCCCAGACGGTGGTAATACACCTTCTGGAACTCGTTCTTGGACGACTTGGCATCCTCGGGGGCGTCATAGCCGCTGTAGAAGAAGCCGTCGCCCAGCCACTGGGCATCGGTGAACTTGGCCCACACGATGTGGTCGTCGAGCACGCGGTCCTCCTTGAGGTCCTTCACAAAGATTTCGTTCCAGTCGCTGCCGCTGCGGGTGATGACATAAGCCAGGTAGCGTCCGTCGTTGGAGAAGTCGAGCTGCTGCAGGGCCACGGTGCCGTCCTCGCTCAGCGTGTTGGGGTCGAGCACGAGCTTGTGGTTGCCGTCGGCACGGTATTCGTAGAGCACGCTCTGGTTCTGCAGACCGTTGTTCTTGAAGAAGTAGAATTTGTCCTTGATTTTGAAGGGAGCGCCCATCTTCTCGTAGTTGGCCAGTTCGGTGATGCGCTTCTTCACGTCCTTGCGGAAGGGGATTTTGGCCAGGTAATTCTGCGTGACCTTGTTCTGGGCGGCGACCCACGCCTCGGTCTCGGCGCTGCGGTCATCCTCGAGCCAGCGGTAGGGGTCGGGAACCTGAGTGCCGAAGTAAGTGTCCACGCTATCCACGCGACGGGTGTCGGGATAGTTGATGCGAGCCTGCGCCGTCACAGCCGACGCTGCGATGAGTACACTGCTCATGAGTAAAATCCTTTCTTTTTTCATTGTTTGATTGTTGTTTACTGTTTATGGTTATTGGTTGATTGGATTGTCATATCGGTGCGATAATGGATTAAAAGCATTGCAGGGCAAATTTTATGTTGTCAAAGCGTCGTGCCAGCAGGTCTTCACGCTTGATGTAGAAGTAAATGCAGCCGCCGTTGCCGAACTGCAGGTCATGAGGCGTCTTGTCTTCCTCTTGCCAATACTCGCTGGAATCGAGTTGCAACAGGAGCACATGATCAGGCAGGTCTTTGACAATGGGCTTCTCAATGAGGAAGGCATAACCGAGCATATTGCCGATGCCTTCACTCTCAGGACAGTATTTCTCCTCCAATCGGTCAGATGCCACTTCTAATTCAATATTATCTTTGGTTTTGACTCGCTTATGTGTCAAGTGGCCAACTTCTTCAAGACACGGGAAACTCGTTCTTTGGGAAAATTGCAAGCGGCATTCCTGTAACTGGTAATGTTTGCCGAGATTCTCAGGATAATCGAGTGGATGCAGTTGTGATGAAGGCTTGTCGTTATAAATGACTCGGACACTGTTCTTCTTGCCGTCCCGTCTCATCTCGCTGAGTTCGTAGAAGAAATACAGGTGTCCGCTCGTGGGCAATAAACCCTCGCGGTCGAGGGACGCGAGTTCAGCACAATCTATTTGCAGCAGCAACGACAGGGGGTAGCCGCTATTGTCATGTGGCCACTGAAAATCATCGGCAACATCAGGGCGTCCGCCTAATTTGGAGCAACCGGCAGTCAATGGGACGTTACCGTTTCCCACCAATGAGATTTGAATGGCATTGCGGCTGAAGGACTTGAGCAACTCCATGTAGTGACGCACCTTTTTTTTGTCTAATCTGAACTCATCGTCGTCATCGTCGGTATCCTCGGGCAAGGGCACGAGTTTCTCGAATTCCTTGTCGATTTTGTCCATTGCGTAAGCCAGCACGAAGATCAAGACAAGTATTGCTATGAACTCTATCCATATCGTCAACGGCGCTTCCACCATCGGCGCGTCCGGGTCGCCTTGCTGATACCAGAAATACAAGAGGACAAAATAGCCGACAAACATGCAGGAAATCAGCACTTTCGCGGCTATCAGTTTTTTGATTTTTCTGATGTGCAAATCAATGTGGTGACTCGCCTTTTTTTTGTCAAATTCGACCTCATCGGCGGTCTCCCCGACCAAGAATCTGACGGCTTTGTAGAGCCCGTAAAACGACAGCAGCGCGATGACAACGAACAAGACCCGCCACTCCATGTTCGCCCTATTCCACCCGAGGGGCAGAACGAGAAGGCTAATACCGGTTCCAAACACGCAGTAGGGCATTAGTGCAAACCCTGCCCATAGTCTGTCAGGATCTCTTGTCATATCCAAATCTGTTGATATGAGTTATAAAAAAACATGAACAGGAAATATCGCATGATTGAATCTCTCGGTCCACGATTAGGGGGTTACTGCTCGAGGGCGGCGATGACGTTGAGCAGGGTCTGTCCGACCTCGCCCAGGGTGGTGGCGCTGATGGCGTCGGGCGTGTCGCGCACGGTGTGCCACTCGGGGCAGAAGCCCGTGTCGCTGTCGCTGCGCATGTCGATGATGTCGATGCACGGGATGCCAACTTGGTTGACAAAGGTGTGGTCGTCGGTCACGGCACCGCCTTGAGCGTTGCTGAAGTGGTTGCCAACGGCGTTTTTCCACACCAGGTCGACAAAGCTCTGGGCATATTGTACCGAGAAGTACTCGCGAGTGAATGTGGCGTTGGCCGAACCCACCATGTCAAGCAGGATGCCGAACAGAGGCTTGTAGCCCGGCACATGGGGATGAGCGGCCCAGTACTGGGTGCCAAGGCCCCATGACTCCTCGTTGTCATTCACGCCCATGTCCTCGGCATCGACCAGCAGGATGTCCACACCCAGTTCAGTCGGCTCGGCCTTGAGTTGCTGGGCCAGCTGCAGCAAGACAGCTACACCGCTGGCACCGTCGTTGGCGCCCATGACGGGTTTGCTCTGATTTGCCGGATCGGGGTCGCTGTCGGCCCAGGGACGGGTGTCCCAATGGGCCAGCAGCAGCAAGCGGCGGCTGGCATCGGGATTGATGATGCCCACAATGTTCTTGATGCCCAGACTGCCCTGGGTAGCCGTCTGCACGGTGCCCGTCTGCAGGATGACCGTGTCACACGAGGCCTGTAGCGTGGCAAGGAGCCAGTCGGCACACTTGGCATGGGCCGGCGTGGCGGGCACGCGCGGGCCGAATTGGCATTGCTGCTGTGTCAATTGCAACGCTGCGTTGCCGTCAAAGGGCTGCCGCGTGGCAGCCTGCACAGCTGTGGTCGTGTCGGTTGCCGAGGCCGTACCGGTAGAGCTGCTGTTGCTCCCGCAGGCTGTAACCATTGCGATGAGGACTATATATAATAATGTCATTTTCATAGTTCAGGGTTAATGGCGTAAGGGGAAAAAAGATGCGGTATGTCCTGCTCCGCTGTGATGCGGATACGACATACCGCATCCTTCAAAGTTGGTCTGTAATGATGCGATAGGGAATTACTTCTTACCCTCCTCCTTGGCAGGAGCAGCGGGAGCGGCAGCCTCTTGCTGGGCGGGAGCAGCAGCCTCGCCTGCAGCGGCAGGAGCCTGCTCGGCCTGGGTGCCGAAGTTGGGAGCCTGGGTCTCGCTGGTGGGTAACTTCTTGATTTGAGGAGCAGCCTCAACAATGCTGGGTGATGAAACAAATGCCGAAAGGATGCTCAACACGCAGATGAAGATAGCCAAGCCCCACGTAGCCTTCTCGATGAAGTCGGTGGTCTTGCGCACGCCCATGAACTGGTTGTAATTGTTCACGTTGGCAGCCAAGCCGCCACCTTTGGATTTTTGAATCAGGATAACACCGATCAGCAGAATCGATGCAATCATAATCAGAATTGCAAAAACAGTGTACATTTTTTCTTATTTTTTAGCGTTTAGTGTCTCATTTAAGACCAATTTGGTCAAAAACCGAATTTGGTCTGCAAAGTAAATGCTTTTTTCTGGATATTTCAAATTTAATCGCTTAATAATTTCAAGTGCCTGAGGATATTTGTGTCGTGCGATGTACATTTTGGCCAAACTCTCGGTCAGCATCGTGTCGTCCTCAAGGCTGGGATTGTCGATGGTCTCGTCGGCAATTTCGGCCTTCTCCTGCTCGCCCACGGGAGCGGTGATGGGCGTGTGGGCTGCCTGCTCGCCCAGCTGCATCTGCTCGGCGATAAACTTGCTGATCAACTCATCCTGAGCATCGCCGCTGGTTGCCTGGGCATCTATCTGCTGCTGGTCTTGGGCGGCCAGCACGTCGGCATAGTCGGGCTGCGGGTTGAAGATGGCGCGGCTGATGGCCTCGACCTCGGCTGGACTGGTCTTGCCGTAGTTGTCAAGGAAACGGTCGATTGTGGTGATTGTATCAGGCGTTTCGGGCTTCTCCTGCGGTGGATAGAAGTCGTTGAGGGCATACCCCTCTTTATCGAGCACTGCGGCCAGTGCCATGCGGTCAGGATGGTTGATGGCCAATTGCTCGAGCACGTCTTCGTTGCCCTTCAGTCCGTTTTGCTTGAGGTAGAACAGCTGGGGCAAGATGCAGTAGGGTGCTTCTTGCCTGCACTGCTCGAGCCACTGGCGCGAGAGCTGGGCCGTCTTCTCTTCATGGAGCCGCTTGATGTCGTCAATCCATTCCATCGTCTCAGTCATTGATTACCAGTCGCCCAGTGTGGCGTTGAAGATCAGGTCGGCCAGGTCCTTGCTGATCTGGTTGCACAGTTCGTCCTGCACGTCGACCAGCAGCTCGCTGCTCGAGAAGTCGCGGTAGGCACTGAAGGACAGGTCCTTGGACAAGGCCTGGTTGCGGTTGTCGGTATAGTGCACGCGCACGCTGATGGTCAGCCTCGTCTGGCTGGCATAGGCATCCTCGCCCACGGCCTGAGGCGAGAGCTGGTAGTTGGTGATCTCGCCCTCCAGCTGCAGGTCGGCATTGCGCCCTTCGGTCACGCGCAGGCGCGTCTGCTGGGCAATCATGTCGGTGATTCGGTTCTCGAACAATGACTGCAATGGCGGGTAGACCAGTGCGGCGCGTATGGGGAACTCGCCGATCGAGATGGTCTTGTACACGTTGTAGTCGATTGAAGCGCCGTTGAGCGTGTAACGCGGCACGCACGCCTGCCAGCCCAGCATGGCGATTGCCAGAGTCAATATGACGATGAGCCGTTTCACTGCCGTTCCAGGTTATATTGCTTAATCTTGCGGTAGAGGGTCCGCTCCGAGATGTTCAGCTCCTGGGCTGTGGTCTTGCGGCGCCCGTTGTTGCGCCTCAGGGCGTTCTCGATGGTCTCGCGCTCGGTCTCGTCGAGCGTCTTCACCGTCTCGCTCTCGACGTCCATGGCAGCAATCTCGTCGATGTGTCCCAGCTCCTGGGGTTCCTGCTGCTGCATGTCACGGTAGGGCGATGTGATGATGTGTTCGCTGCCGCTGGTTCTCAGGTCAAGCAGCGGGTTGGTCTCGCGCTTGAGTTCCTGGGCGCTCGAGCTCACGTGTGACGTGGGCCCCACGCCGTCCATGCGCTTCTTCAAGGCGTCGATTTCGGCGCGCATCGACAGGATGAGGGTGAAGAGTTGCTCGCGCTCGGCATTGTAGTCGTAGTTGGGCGTCGACTGCACCGTGAGCGCCGTGCTGCGCGAGTCGGGCATGTAGCGGCTCAGGGTCGTGGCATCCACCGTGGTGCCCGATTCAAACAGGGCTACTTGCTCAATGACGCTTTTCAGCTGGCGCACGTTGCCGGGCCAGTGGTAGGACTTGAGCAGTCGCTGGGCGTCCTCGCTCAGGGTAACCTCGGCAGTGCGGTTCTGGTTGACAAAGTTGCGCATGAACAGCCTGGACAGCAGCAGGATGTCGTCGCCGCGGTCGCGCAGGGGCGGCACATTGATCTGCACCGTCGACAAGCGATAGTACAGATCCTCGCGGAACTTGCCGTCCTTCACGGCCTGCAGCATGTCCTTGTTGGTGGCAGCAACCACGCGGATGTTGGTCTTGCGCACGGTGCTGTCGCCCACGCGCAGGTATTCGCCGTTCTCCAGCACGCGCAGCAGGCGGGCCTGGGTGCTCATGGGCATCTCGGCCACCTCGTCAAGGAAGATTACGCCGCCGTCGGCTTCCTCAAAGTATCCCTTGTGGTCGGCAATGGCGCCGGTAAATGAGCCTTTCACGTGGCCAAACAGTTCGCTGTCGATGGTGCCCTCGGGGATGGCACCGCAATTGACGGCGATGTATCGCTTGTGCTTGCGAGGACTGCTCTCGTGGATAATCTTGGGAAAGTTCTCCTTACCCGAGCCGCTCTCGCCGATGATGAGCACACTCAGGTCGATGGGTGCCACGAGCATGGCGCGGCGAATGGCGGCAAGCAGCGCGGGAGATGATCCCACGATGCCAAAGCGCTGCATGATGGCGCGGATGCTGTTGTCGTTTATTGTTGCCATTTCTTCATTTTATAGGTTTCTGCTTTCAGGAATTTGCCCAATTCTTCGGGCGTCTTGTATTGCGCGTATTGTTCGGGCATGATGGGATCATGCACGCTCACGCGGAAGTTGTAGTTCTTGCGTCTGAAAACCTCGCTGGGAAGCTTGAGCGTGCGCAGTTTCCAGCTGATTACACCCAGTATAATCGACGTGATGCTGTTGTGCCCGTGGATGTAGATGGGGATGACTGGCACCTTGAGTTTCATGATCAGGCGCATGATCACGGGTTGCCATTCGCGGTCCTCCACGCGCAGTTTCCACGTCAGCTTGCTCACGGCTCCCGCGGGGAAAAATCCCATCGGGTGGCCGGCCTTGACGTGCTTCATCGTCTCGCTGATGCCCTGCATCGACACGGCACGCTTGGCAGGGTCGTCACTGGCCAGGGCGTCCACGGTGATGAAGTTGGGCATCATGCCGCCAATCTTGCTTAGCAGCATGTTGACCATAAACTTGTAGTCTGGCCTGTGCTGGCCGATGATGTGGATCATCATCACACCGTCCAGCGCGCCAAAGGGGTGATTGGTTACCGTGATGAACGGTCCTTCGGGCAGATGTTCCAGCACCTCTCCGTTCTGGTAGGAGATGGTGGCATTCAGGTCGTTGAGCAGGCCGGTGCAGAAGGGCACGCCCGGCGTGCCGCAGTTGTGGCCGTGAATCCAGTTCACGTCATCGATGTCCAGCAGGTGGAACAGCCACTTGACCAGCTTGGGCTTACCCTTGAAGAAGGGCGCCATCTGGCACACGTCGTCATAGTCCAGAATATCGGGCTTGATAGGCTTGGTGTCGGGCTGCTGTGTATGATTATCTTGTTGTATGTTGTTTTCGTCCATGTCTGTTTTACTGTTGCGGGATGCTATGACCATGCAAAACCGGTGCCATCTCTGGCGACCCTCATGCTTGTAATGACGAGATGAAGCGTGGCCGTCGCAATTTTTATGCAAAGTTACAAAGTTTTTTCGGGAACTGACATCTAAAAACCGTTAAAAAGTGACATTTTGGCAGAAAATCGGCTTCGTCGTATCTTGTCGCTCCGTTCTTTGACCCCATGAACACCAAAAAAGTGCCCAAATGCTTGCACAACTTTTCAAGAATACCGAAATTTGCATCTTCTAGTCAACGCAACTCATCATGTTGTTAGAATTGGTAATGAAAACCCTCTTTTAAAACCAGATGGCATCAAAGATAAAAAAGATAATCATAGACCCCAGGTGTCGCATTAATTACTCGTCCTTCTGCGTTGAAGGGCTTAGGAGTTTATTTGGAGCATCGAAGATTGAATTTATGTGTTTATCTGATATCGTCGGAGGAACTACTAACGGCATGGCCGCTAAGGTCGAGACTGATGATGGGGAAAAACGACTGTTTTTTGATTCTTTCGATGGTGATGGTATCAATGAGGGTATGTATCAGTGGGCCGATGCGTATGGTAAGGTTAACCTTCGACCAGAAGATGCTTCTAGGGAGAAGATGGTCGCGATAGGACCAAACTTTGGCATCAGCTTGTGGAATCCGGTATCAACCTTGTTTAAATGTGTCAAGCATTATAGCATTATCAAGAAGTTTTGTGGTGCGGATTTTAAGCAGCCGTTAATGTCGTTTGCTCGTGACTATGCCTATATGATTATTCGCCGCAAGAGGTATGCCCATTATCATCGTTTCACCGAAGATGAGCAGCAGGGCTATTTCTTCTCGCTGAATACATTGTGGTGGGGTGATCTGTCATTTAATACCACTAATCGTTATCGTGGAACTTTCATGAGGCTTTGCCAACGCCTCATGGATACATTTGAAGGTGGTTTCTTTTATGTCGCTGATGCCGAGCGTGAGAGCAAGACCTATTCGGGCTATCTCGAGGAGTACCATGACATGATTTACCGCAAGCGGCTCTCGATGGCCCAGTATGACAAGCGCAACAGGCGGTCGTGGTTTGTCTTCAACACGCCCTCGGTCATCGGTTGCCACGGATGGAAATTAGGGGAGTACCTGTGTGAGGGCAAGGCCATCGTGTCAACACCGCTCAACAATGTGATGCCGGGCAACTTCCAGGACGGTGTGCACTATCTTGAAGTGTCCACACCCCAGCAGATGGAGCAGGCCATCATCAGGCTGCGCGATGATGCCCAGCTGGTGGCGTCGCTCAAGCGCAACGCATTCGACTACTTCAACCAGTGGGTGTCGCCCGAGGCTGCCGTCAAGGCTGTGCTTGCCAAGGCGGGCATCGTCATTTCTTAGCTTCCTTGGCCGTGTCGGGCTCCCAGTAGGGATTGTTGACGGGCTTCATGCTGTCCGTCTCGATGGCTGTGACCACATGGTTGGAATTGCCGCGCCACAGCACGCGACCCTTGTACTCGTTATAGGTGAGGATGACGCGCTTCCCGTCGCCGGCATAGTGCGAAGCGATGCGGGCCAGACTGTCGTTGGGAATCGAGAACGTGAAGTTGCTGCGCATCACGCCGATGTCTTCCTGGATATATCCCTCGCTGATCATCTCGCCCTCAAAGGTCTTGAACAACGTGCCCTCGTTGCTCACGCTCATTACCCATCCCTTCTCCTGGCTGACGCGATAGGCATGGAAGTAGTACTGCCATATCCACCAGCCCAGAAACAGGCCCATGGCGACGATGATGATTGCCAGCAACACCTTGACCGAGGCGCCGCGGCGCTCGATGGTCGCTTCCCTGATTTCGCGCTCCTCGCGCTCCTGTTCGGTCTCTTGATGAACGTGCTGCTCCTCGTCGGGAACGTTCTCGTCGGTGAAATAGTCGTTGAAGTTGTCGTCCATTTTGTTATTTTCAGTTTTCAGTTGTCAGCTTTCAGTTGTCAGCGGATTAGTCTGGCAATCGTCAACTTTACCTCTATAGCTTGATCTCGTCGTTGGTCGTGTCGACAACGGTCTTGCCGCTCTCGATGCGGCGCCGGTCAATCGACATGGTGATAAAGGCGTAGATGCCGAGCACGATGATCAGTACCTGCTGGAAGCCCCAAACAAACATGGCAAAGGCCGAGGCGCGCGGGTCGAAATGTGATGGCGAGAACACGCCCACGCCGTAGAGCGACAGGCCAAAGATGGTGGCCACGTGCCACGCTCCCAGTCCGCCGTTGGTGGGAATGCCCATGCCGATGCTGCTCAGGACAAACACCACCAGCACAGCAAGCACACTCAAGTCGCCGGTGAAACTGAAGGCCTTGCAGGCAAGGTAAAGCTGCAGGAAATAGCATCCCCAGATGAGGACGGTCAGCAGCAGGAACCACCACTTGCCCTCCATGTGAGAAATGCCGGCAAAACCCTCCCACAGGTTGCGGGCCATGAGCTGGATTTTCTTGATGATCTTGTTCTCGGTCTTCATGATCATCAGCCACCCCACGGCGGCAATGACTACGACTGCACCGAGCCACACGCGGGCGTCACTGGCCACGGCCATGATGCTCTGCTTCATCTGCGGGTAGGTGTCCATGAATTGGCTAAAGGCCCCCTGCGCCAGCAGGAAGGTGACGAACGTCAGCGCCAGCACCGTCACCGTGTCGGTCAGGCGGTCGGCAACCATCGAGCCCATGACCTGGGTGACCGACGCCTTCTGGCGGTTGGCGATGTAACCGCAGCGCCACACCTCGCCCAGTCGCGGGAACACCAGATTGACGGCATAGGTGCCAAAGATGCTGTTGAGCACCGCGCTGAACGACGGTTTCACGTTGATGGCACGCAATTGCAATTGCCATCTCATGGCCCTGAACACATGGCTCATGATGCTGACGGCTGCAACTGCCGCAAACCACCAGTAGTTGACATCGTTTTTCAGGGTGTCCATCATGCTGGTGATGTCCACGTTTTTGTATAGGAAGTACATCAGCCCCACGCCTATGACGAGAGGGATGCCGTATTTCACAAGGTAGGAAATTGCCTTTTTCACGCCTTTTTCATTTTTGTTACGTTAAAAATGTGAATTCTGGTGCTCATATGCGCCAAAAAATGGCTACCTTTGCACATTGGTATCTCTACCACGCATCGGAGCGTGCAAAGGTAACAATAAATGACCAATTATGCGGAAAGTTAGAGCAAAAAAGTCACTGGGACAGCATTTCTTGACCGATTTGTCGATCGCCGAGCGCATTGCGCACACCCTCGACGACTTCACCCACCTGCCGGTGCTTGAGGTCGGGCCCGGCATGGGCGTGTTGACGCAATTCCTGCTCGACATGGGCCTGGACCTGACCGTCGTCGAGCTCGACAGCGAGAGTGTCGACTACCTCGAGGCGGCCTATCCTCAGCTGCATGGGCGCATCATCGGCGAGGATTTCCTCAAAATGGACCTCAAGAGACTCTACGGCGACGCTCCCTTCTGCATCATCGGCAATTACCCCTACAATATCTCGACGCAGATCTTTTTCAAGGTACTCGACTACCGGGACCAGGTCGCATGCTGCAGCGGCATGCTGCAGCGCGAGGTGGCGCAGCGCATCGCCGAGCCACCGGGCAGTAAGACCTACGGTATCCTGTCGGTGCTGCTGCAGGCCTGGTATGACATCGATTACCTGTTTACCGTCGACGAACACGTCTTCAACCCGCCGCCCAAGGTCAAGAGCGGTGTCATACGCCTCACGCGCAACCAGGTCACCGACCTGGGTGTGGATGAGCGCATGTTCAAGCGAGTGGTCAAGGCGGCCTTCGGGCAACGGCGCAAGATGTTGCGCAGCTCGTTGAAGCCCATCTTTGGCGCCAATCCTTCGGTCATGGAGCGCGACGTGTTCCGACAACGCCCCGAGCAGCTGGGCGTGGAAGATTTCATTGCCCTGACAAGGCTGGCACTCGAGCAGCCATCATCGGTTCCCTGACGGCTTGTGGCCTCCCTCCCTTCCCGGCTGGGCCACTGCCGCTAAGAACCAAACCACATCACTCATTTACCCTTGACACTAGAATCGCAATGAAAGAATTTACCGAGGAATATCTGCATCAGCTCAACCAACTGATTGACAACAAGGACGAGGAGCAGGTGCGCAACCGCATTCAGGACCTGCACCCGGCCGACATCGCTGAACTCGTGGGCGACCTCGACGACCAGGAAGCCCTGTTCATCATGCTCTTGCTCGATGATGAGACCGCCGCCGACGTCCTCATCGAACTCGACGAGGACCAGCGCCACGACCTCATGGAACTCATGCCCAACGAGGAAATCGCCAAGCAGGTGGAGCAGATGGACGCCAACGACGCCGTCGACGTCATCCAGGAGCTTGACGAGGAGGACCGCGAGGACGTCATCAGCCACATCGACGACGTGGAGCAGGCCGGTGACATTGTTGACCTGCTGCAGTATGACGAGGACACCGCCGGTGGTTACATGTCCACCGAGATGATCGTCGTCAACGAGAACATGTCGATGCCCGACTGCATCAAGGCTATGCGCCAGCAGGCCGAGGACCTGGACGAGATCTACAACATCTATGTCGTGGACGACGACAACCGCCTCAAGGGCATCTTCCCGCTCAAGACCACCATCACCAACCCATCGGCCAGCAAGATCAAGCACGTCATGGAACCTGACCCCATCAGCGTGCGCACCGACACCCACATCGAGGACGTGGCCCTCGACTTTGAAAAATATGACCTCGTGGCGATGCCCGTCGTCGATAGCATTGGTCGTCTGGTGGGCCGAATCACCGTTGATGACATCATCGACCGCGTGCGCGAGCAAGGAGAGGACGACTATCAGTTGGCATCAGGTATCTGGGGCGACATCGAGACCAATGACAACGTCTTCCGCCAGGTGCGTGCCCGCCTGCCGTGGCTGCTCATCGGCCTGGTTGGCGGTATCATCAACGCCCTGATCCTGGGCGGCGGCGAGGGCGATGCCGACCTGTTGCGCATCCTGCCCGGCCTGGCACTGTTCATCCCCTTGATTGGCGGCACGGGCGGTAACGTGGGCACCCAGTCCAGCGCTATCGTCGTCCAGGGTCTGGCCAATGGCAGCCTGGATATCAAGCACGTGGGCAAGCACCTGTTCAAGGAGTTCAGCACAGCGTTGATCAATGCCCTGGTGATGGGGCTGCTCATCTTCCTGTACACCCGCTTCTTCCCTGTCGATGACAATGCGACCAAGTCCAATATCGCAGCCGCTGCAGTGACCGCCTCACTGTTCCTGGTGGTGATGTTCGCCTCGTTGTTTGGCACGATGGTGCCGCTGGTGCTGGAGCGGATGAAGATCGACCCTGCTATTGCTACAGGCCCCTTTGTCACCGTGACCAACGACATCGTGGGCATTACCATCTACATGGCCATCAGCGGCTGGCTCATCCAGATTTTCTCCTCTTTCATGGGCTGACGGGAAACGGCATACCCCGCTCGAACAGGGGGTGAAGACAAGAAAGACAAGAAGGACAATTTTTTTGTTTTTTGTCTTTCTTGTTTTTTTCATGGGGCTGTTTTCAGCCCGAAAACATCAAAATTCCCGAAAATTTACTCCTTGTTTCGCCGTGATTCATCTCCATTGTTACATCAAATAATTCAGGTTATTGCCGTCTGCAAATTTATATTTTGCTGCGATTGCGCCAATTTTAATTGGCGTTAGGGCTTATTGCTGGCTGCGAGGGAGGAGATCCAATAGGCGAGCAGGCCGAAGGGGATGATGAGGATGATGGCTGCGAGAACCAGAAAGACCAGACTGAGGAGGATTACCACGACCATGGGATAGGTCTCATGGTCTCTGCTGCACGTGATGAGCAGGAAGGTTACCCAAGGCATCCCGAGGAAGTATAGCAGCATTTTCATCCCCAGCAGCATCCAGGAGCCATGGTGCTCCCGGCGACAGGCGAGGTATATGCTCAGCCATGAGAACCCCATGACCAGGATTGAAGGCAGAATGGACTGAGCGAAGGAGGAGTCATAAATCACGAGCAGGCAGCATGCCGCCACACCCAGTAGCACCGAGAATAGCACTGTCACTAGGTTGAATATTTTTTTCTTGTTTGAAGGTATCATCATGTTGACAATCAGTTGCTTGATGGTGTCAGTCGCCGTTAACTTCTTCTTCTTTAGCCGCTTCTTCGACTACCTCGAGGGCGGCTTTGATTTGCTCATATTCCTCGGGAGTCATCTCTTCGGCGGGTTCCGATTGCTTGATCTGCCATGCCGTGATGCACTGCTCGACCTGCTCGATGGTCATCTTGCGCGGGTCAAGCCCCAGGGCGCACCGGACGCCGCCCAACCAGGCATCAAAGTCCTCAACCGCCCCCAAACTCCAAACCATGTAGGCATACACGAGACCGATATTGTAATTGTTGTAGGCCTTTATCGCATGGGCTATGCCTGTGGCATATCTGCGCTGAAGGGCGATGCTGTCGGGTCTGCCACTCAAGTCCTGATCGGTGATTCCGATTTGGTCGGGATACAGTGCCATCATGACGCCAAAGGTGCGTGCCAAGCGGCAATTATCCTCGTCGTTTAGCGGCTCGTTGTCGTCTTTCATGCCGTAGATGTGGAGCATAAAATCATAGATGCCGATGGTGTCTTGCGGCAAGATGATGTTGCCGTCAATCACCTTGTTCACACCCTCGATGATGCAGTTCAGGTCGCGGTCTTGCTTCAAAGTGCCCGAGCCGTTGTTCATCATCATCATGATATAGCCGCCCACTTCGAGCCCTTTCCCGTAATACTCGGCAGCGGTCGAGTCCTGGTTGAAGAAGCTGATTCCCTCCTGCAGGCCGAGGACGTATTCCTCGCGGTCGGCCTGGGACTGCAGTTTGGGCTCATTCTCGGCGACGATGCGCGTGTAATAGTCCCCAATGGCATAGGACAGCGAGTCGAACGGCTCGGCTCCGCTAGAGGCCTGCATTGCAAGCGACCATGCGATCAACATGATAAAAAGGATTTGTTTCATGACTTTAGACATTTATATATAGTGAAGAGACACGAGGACCGCTTTTTTTTACGTTAGCAGTGAAAAAATCAGTCTTGACGTGTAAAGCGGGCGGTGCGGCGGGCGATGTTGTCGCGCAGGTGGTCACGGTAGAGCCAGATCTCGCGGCTGTGGTAGTTGCCCTCCTTGCCGATGAGGGGCAGGATGTAGTCGGTGCCCGTGTAGCCGTCCACCAGCAGCAGGCCCGACGACGGGTCGAGGGTGATGGTGAGGGTGTCACGGCGCTGCTTCTCTAGCGGAATGAGCGGCGAGGGCTCGGTGATGAGCGTGGCGGGTGTGGCATCGGTGCGCCAGTTGACGGGATTGATGGCCACGGCACTGCGGGTCCAGCCGGGCATGGCGCATGAGGGATCGCGCACAGAATTGTAACATATGGTCACCCCCGTGTCGTCGGCACCCTGAGCGGGGACGATGAGCGGACAGGCATCAAGGGTCTCCTGGCTGATGGTGACACCGATGGCATAGGCGGCAATCATGCGGCTGTAGGTGGCGTTGTCCATCTCCTTCATCAACTGGAGCATGATCATCGCTCCCTGGCTGAAACCTGCCAGCACAAACGGCCGCCCGCCGTTCTGATGGTCAAGATAGTACCTGAACGAGCGGCGCACGTCATCGGTCGCGATGGGCAGGCGGGCCTGCATGAGGCTGTCGCTGGTGAACGTCTGCAACGAGCACTGGCGGTAGTAGGGCGAGTAGAAGTTGAGCGTCCCGCCGATGAGTGCGTCCACGCCTTGCATCTCGCTCAGGATGGGGCCTCGCGTGCTGTCGTTGCGGGTGTCGGCATAGTGACACATGGTGCCGTCGGCCAGCCGGTAGTCGCCCGTCTCGGTCGAGGTGATGTAGAAGACGTCGGCCACGGCATTGCGGCTGGTGATGTACCACTGCGACGGGTCGGCATACTCGGGCGCAGCGGGCAGGAAGTCCACATTCCCTCGGGGCTCGTTATTATCCTTGCTGCATTGGGCGAAAAGCAGGCAAACCATCATGACGATGATGATGCGGAGTGATGATTTCATGATGGAGGGGATTTTACTTGCCATGCATGATGCTGTCGATGTGCTGAATGAAGGGCCGCAGGGTGTTGAGGTCCTTGAGCGTGAGTGTGTCGGTCCTGAAGTCAGATTGTATCGGTTGCTCGCCATCAATATTGATGTCCTGTGTACGTTGATCGGTAAAAGCCATGACCTCATCCTCGCTGATGCCGATGAGCACCATGTTCTTACGGTTATAGTAACGGATGTTGGCCGCAACATAATCCAGCCAGTACTTGCGGACGTGGAAGTCCTCAATCTTCTGTCTAAAGACGTTGTTGGTCAACAATTTGGTCAAAGAGTGCTCACCAGGCTTCATCTGGGATACCACTTGGCTGATGCATGTCTCATACTCGTTGACCCACTGGCTCCAGTTGGCCTCCTCGGCATTCATCTTGGAGAAGCAGGCACCCACGTTGTCGATAAACTGGAAGTTACCCATGTTCTTCCACGTCTCGATATTGTTGCTGAAGATGTTCTCGGCAGTCTTGTCATGGGTGATGACATCAACAAGTGCCAGCACCTCGTTGATCAAGTTGCCGACTTCTTCGGGAGGAATGTTGTCAAGTTTGTCTTGCGGCAGGCTGCGCATCCAGGCCCCGATGGAGTCGCAGCGTGCGATTCTTTGCGACATGTCTTCCACGTTGCGTGAGAATTGCTCAATGTTGCTCATCACCATCATGGCCGACATCTTGCGGTCCTGTGCCCGCTGGCAGCGGTCCAATAGCGCCGCCGTGCCAAAGGTGAGTACGATCGAGATGGTGGTGCCGACCACAGTCAACAGCAGTTCTCTCCATGTGGAGCCTTGCGCCCAGTATCGGGCTGTGCGCGGCATCCTTACTTTTATTCTCGGGGTTTTCATTGTTTGTATTATTGTTTGTATTATTGTGTATGATTAAGAATGTGAGTTGTTCAGTGTTTTCCGCAGTTCCCAGAAGGCGACTGCGGCGGCTGCGGCGACGTTGAGCGAGTCAACGCCGTGCTTCATGGGAATGCGCACCGTGAAGTCGGCCTCGCTGATGACGTGGTGGGCGAGGCCGTCGCCCTCGGTGCCCATAATCAGGGCCAGGCGAGGCTCGTGCTTGAGGATCGGGTCGTCGAGTGAAATGGAATCATCACTCAGGGCCATGGCGGCGGTCTTGAAGCCCAACTCATGCAGGTGGGGCGTGACGGGCTCGTCGATCCACGTCCAGGGGACGAGGAAGACCGATCCCATCGACACGCGCACGGCACGACGGTTCAGCGGGTCACAGGCCGTGGGCGTCAACAGCACCGCATCGATGCCCAGCGCTGCCGCCGAGCGGAAGATGGCGCCGATGTTGGTCGTGTCGGTCACGCCGTCGATGACCACAACGCGGCTGGCGCCGTGGCATATCTCGTTGGCAGGGCGGGGTAGGGGGCGGCGCATGGCACACAGCACGCCGCGCGTGAGCGTGTAGCCCGTCAATGCAGCCAGCAGCTCTCGGTCGCCAGTATAGACGGGGATGTCGCCGCAGCGCTCAATGATGCCGGCAGCGTCGCCGGTGATGTGCCGCCGTTCACACAGCAGCGACAACGGCTCGTAGCCCGCGTCCAGGGCCACGTGGATCACCTTGGGGCTCTCGGCAATGAAGATGCCCTTGTCGGGCTCCAGCCGGTTGCGCAGCTGAGCCTCGGTGAGCGTACCATAGACTTCCACCCCTGGGTGGTCAAGTGATGATATTTCAATGATAGGCATGAAAAATGATGAATTGAAAGGGAGCGTATGGGGTCAAGGCTGAGGCTCGGCGCCCTGGATGGAGCGTACCTGGCGCTGGAACTCGAGGGGGCGCTTGATGTGGGTCAGCACGATGGTGCCGGCTCCGGTTCCCGAGACCTTGATGGTGCCATAGTCGCAGATGCGGCCCCACAGGCTCTGCTCGACCAGGATGCTCTCGACCTTGCTGATGACAATCTCGTGGGCGTGGCGGTGCAGCCAGCCATGACTGTGGAAAAACCGCTTGTCGCTCAGGAAGATGGTCGTGGTCAAGTTGCGTACCAGGTTGCCCAGGTGCAGATAGGCCCACCTGCTCAGTCGTGGCTGGTAGATGACGGTCTCGCCGGGGGCAATGATTTTGCTGATTTTCATAACGAATCCTAAAAAATGTTTCTTACTAGGGCAAAGTTACTGCTTATTTCCGCATTATTTAGTAATTTCGCAGCGAATTTTTTTGAAAATGACCGAAATATAATGGCAAACGACATCAAGACAAAAAAGGATAAGAAGCAAGAAGAGGAATATGTCAGGCAGACTGGCTCGCTCAAGGAGCGACTGGGGCGAGTGAAAACCACGCGGTGGTGCCGCTTTGGAGCCGTGGCGCTGATCTATGTGCTGTGGACCATCTGGATGGGCAACCCCTGGCTGCTGCTGGGATTGTTGCTGCTGGGCGACATCTACCTGACGCAGTTCCTGCCCTGGGGCGCCTGGAAGGGCCTCGAGAACAAGACGCTGCGCACTATCATGAGTTGGGTCGACGCCATCGTCTATGCCCTGGTGCTGGTCTATTTCCTGTTCCTGTTCGTTGGACAGAACTACCAGATTCCCTCGTCTTCGCTCGAGAAATCGCTGTTGACCGGTGATTACTTGTGGGTCAACAAGGTCACCTACGGGCCGCGCGTGCCGCAAACGCCGCTGCACTTCCCCCTGGCTCAGAACACGCTGCCCATCCTGGGCTGCAAGTCCTACATCGAGCATCCGCAGCTTGAGTACCATCGATTGAAGGGCCTGCGCAACGTCGAGCGCATGGACATCGTTGTGTTTAACTTCCCGGCTGGCGATACCGTGGCGCTGAATATGCCCAATCCCGACTACTACACGTCGTGCTTTGAACTTGGCCGAGACGTGGTCCACAGCGATAAGGCCAGGTTTGGTGAAATCATCTATCGCCCGGTCGACCGCCGCGACAACTACGTGAAGCGATGCCTGGGCCTGCCTGGCGAAACCTTGCAGATCAAGGGGGGCATCGTCTATATCAACGGCAAAGCCGTTCCCCAACCCAAGAACGTGCAGTATAAGTACTTTGTCGAGACCGACGGCACTCAGATCGGTGACGACCTGTTTGAGGAGATGGGCGTGAGCGTCGAAGACCGCGAGCATGCCATCGATATGTATGGCAACATCATTCCCAACGTATATGCCCTGCCGCTCACCGGCGAGATGCTCACCTCGTTGAAGGCCAAGCCCTGGGTCAAGAACGTGATGCGCGTCCAGCCTGACTCGCGCGACGCCTTGCTTACCTATCCCGTGGGCCATGACTATGGATGGACCCATGCCGACTATGGCCCCATCTGGATTCCCAAGAAGGGTGTCAAGATCAACCTCACGCTCCAGAATCTGCCGCTCTATGAACGCTGCATCCGCAACTATGAGGGCAACGACCTCAAGGTTGAGGGCAACCAGATTGTCATCAACGGACAGCCGGCAACCAGCTATACCTTCAAGATGGACTACTACTGGATGCAGGGCGACAACCGCGACAACTCGCTCGACTCCCGCTACTGGGGCTTTGTGCCCGAGGATCACATTGTGGGCACGCCGTCGATCATCCTCATCTCGTTTGACAAGGACCACAGCGTGCTGAACGGCGGCATTCGCTGGGATCGCATCTTCAAGTTGCCCAATCCCGACAAGAAGTGACGCCGTCGGTTGAAGCTGTACTCATGGGCAGCATGTGTGCCGGCAGCGTCCGGTGCTATGCCGCTGCCGTCAAGGCTGGCACGCTGCTGGTCGACCTGGACGAGCGGCGTCTGCCCTTAAGGCACAGCCACCATCGCTACCGCATCGACGGGCCTAACGGTCTGCAGACCCTCACCGTGCCCCTTGTGGGCGCTACAAACAACATGGCTGCTCCGCTGCGCGACGTGCTCATCTCGGAACACGGCGACTGGCGGCGGCTGCACTGGGGGGCACTCTATTCAGCCTATGGCCGCTCGCCCTACTTCGACTATGTGGCCGACGATCTCTCGCGAGTCATCCATGGCAACCAGCGCTTCCTGCACGAGTTTAACAGCCAGCTGCATGAGGTCATCGTTGATTTCATGGATTTGCCCCTCGTGACCCGGTATGTGGGCAGCGGTGATTTGCAGGACACTGGCTCCTGCGAGGCTCTGGACCTGAGGGGGCGTATCGCCATGAAACGGCCCGACGACTTGCCCATCACCGACGTCCCCTACTACCAGATGTGGACGGCAACATCGGGCTTTGTCAATGACTTGAGCATACTTGACTTGATGATGAACATGGGCCGCGAGGGTGTCATCACCCTCACCCAGATGCTCTGATGCGCCTGTACTGGATACGCAAACGGGTCACAACAATTCACTGAACCCAGCCTCGCTTCACGGTTTCACGGTTTCGCGGCTTCGCGTGATGTTTTGCGTCGTGCCGATTCGCCGAATGGTGACAAATGGCTGATAATAGGTTAAAAATCGTTAAATCGCCTTGCTTTTTATACCAATTTTCGGTCTGTGGCCGAATAAATATTGCCAAATCCGTCCCGCTGTGCATAATTAATGAATTGTTGCCCAGGGTTGAACCGGCCAATCGCTACATTGAAGTTTGAAATTAACTAGTTGTATTGCAGCGAACTATTGCCGCCTTGAAAATCCCGCTCACGATGACTCCGATGGTGAGCGGGACTTGCTTATTTTGAAAAATATCACATATTTTCAAAAATTTGCTTTTTGTTGAAATCCGATATATTTTTGCGTTGTGATTTTAACTAGCATAAAGTGGTTTTAAAGCAATCGAGTTTATAACCATAGAGAGATTGAAATCATTTAGTCTAAATTTCCCTACGCCATTGGACCGGAAGGAAGCATGTGAATGTCTAATCGAGGTTGCAGTGGCACTTGAAGGCGTTGTCTGCAATTTTTACAGGCACCGCCTTCTTTTCGTCGGCATGGCCAGCAATCGGGACAGCGGAATAATAGTGTGGTGTCGTGAGGTCAATCCTCATCAGTCTCACGAATCTGTTTTGTCCAGGGAAAAAAGAAAGGTCCAAGCATCACTGCTGAGACCCTCAATAATTACTAATACTTGAAAACTATATTTACCCCATAAAAGCATTTACTACTCTTTCTCCTGCTTAATCTGTCTAAGCAGAGATTGAAATTCTTTCTTTAATTCGCGATGCAAATAAAGAATAAAATCTCTATATGTGGAAAATTTAAGTTTTAAAAAATGTGAAAAATCCGTTTTTAGTTGCATTTTGCTAATAAAATGCGCTAATTGTTACAGGCATGTTTCAAATTTGTCTAAAAAAGTTGTCTATTTTGCTTTATATCAGTATTCGTAGCTCACGGCAGATGACTGTAAAAACAAGTGGCAGCGATGACTTGTTTCGCGCTATTGTGATCCTCGCTTGCCCGTAAACATCGACAATTATTGAAACTTTATTCATTCCAGTAGTGTATACTGCCGCCCTGTGATGTCATGGAGACAGGCTGACTGATTTCTGACCAAGCACTCATTGATAATTGTATCTAAAAAAAAGTCGTCTCACAGATTGCTGTTTCATATTATTTTAGTATCTTTGCACCCGCTTTGTATGGCTGTGGCCATCAATAGCCGGTCCTATAGCTCAGTTGGTTAGAGCACCTGACTCATAATCAGGGAGTCCTTGGTTCAAGCCCAAGTGGGACCACAATTTAACTCTGTCTAACACGTTGTTTTTCAATTTGTTAGGCAGTTTTATTTTCTCTTTAGAATTGCGAATTGTGTCATTATACGTGTCATTAATGAAGAAATCGCCCTCACTTTTCACAAAGCGGAGGCGAAAATGAAACTTAAATACCTTGCGGCATTTGGTGCAAAGGTAAAACTTATTTTTGACTTGTGCAATTACCTGGATTGTCTTTTGTGTGCTTGCTCTGCCTTGCTGGGTGATTTTCAAAGTACAGCCGTTATTATATATTGAGCATAATATATTAAGTCTATATATAAATTGAGTATAATATATATAGTAGAGGTTGTTATGCATGAAAAACACGATAACGCGTGTTTCGTGTGTGTCTTATTTAGAATCAGTCCAAATAATGGCATATAGATTGCTCCTGCTTGCTTTTCTCCCCCTGGGTGGCATGGATGGCTATCTTTATGGTTCGGTGTTCTTAGAACGGCTTAAAATCGCTCACCGAATAGTTGGTGCGTTGTTGGGCTGCTGTTTCGTATTATGATGGCGACGCGGACCAGGGCAGGGCAAGGCAAACAGCAGGGGCGAATGGGACCCCCACATGGGGGCGCGGCAAGACACCCCCAAGAGGGATAGCACGCGCCCCAGGATTCCAAACTTTTGGAACCCCTTTTTAGGGTGGTGGCGACGCGGTATAATAAAAGGGGCTACAATGAGTGGCCCCGTAGTTAACCCTTAACTCCTTTTTATTATTAAATTATTGTGTATCAGTAATCTATGGCGTTTTTTTAGTTAAGTTAACTCTTTTTGTTGCTAAAAATGTTGTTTATCAGTGATTTGAGACGATTTTGGAGTTAAGGTTAAGTTCGTTGCAAGGTTATAATCCCCATTGAGTTACTGCAGACTTGCTGACTCCTAAAATGCCAGCGAGTTTCGACTTGTTGGCTACCAGTCCTTTTTCAAGCAGGAACTGACCAACCTCTTTTTTAGATAGTTGCGATTCGATTGGTCCCCTCATCTCAAGGTATACTCTAATCTGATGATTTATGAGAAAATCGGTGCAATCAACTGAGTACAACATTGTGGGCGCATCAATGACATTTTCGTTTCTAAGTCTTGCGACAATGGGGAGCAAGCGGCAACACACATAATTGGCTTTTGTGTAGATGCTTGCTATTGTGTCATCATCTGCCCCCAGGCTCGTTGTTTGCCATCTCAATAAGGCATTATTGTGTATCTCTTGCGCGCGATTGTTTTCGTAAATGTCGCTTACCTGGTTGCGGGTTAAGCGGTCTATATAATCGCGCCATGTTCTGGTCGCCTCGTCGGGGATTTTTGATGGTAGCCGCACCTCAGTCAAACGATGAGCGCGAATGTAGCAGAATCTTTCAAAGAAACCATTTTCAAGATGAGGTGTCATGAGTTTCTTAATTGTTGCGGGTTGTGTTGTTGCCATGATGGTCACGGCTGGTGCCTCAACTCTTAAAGCCTCGTCGCCTACGGTCTCGCGGCTGAACAACAAGCCAGTGTGCAAAGATAGCAGGTTGTTTATCATCATGCTGTTGCCGCCACTGCTGTAGCGTCCCATCCCGCCCATGAGCGTCCCAAACTCGTCACAAACCCATGCAAGCGCGCCTCCGTTTTGGGCGAGTTTATGGAATACCCTTTCATCGGTTGCGTTTTGGCAAACGCGGGTCATCAGCATCGGTGGGTCACCTCGTTGGTCTTTGGGTGCTGCTTTCCAGGCATTCAGTTCTTGATTGTATCGTCGCGCGGATTCGTTGTCGGCCTCGACAAGTGGTGAGTAGAAAAACTCAACGGGTTTTGATTTGCCCAGGGCTTTAGGTCCCACAATGACAAACCACAAAAATGGGTGATTGGTGTGGTTGCCGCTGTGTCCTTTTATCGTCTTGCCAAGTGCGGCCCCTGCTGCTGAGAACATTGCCGCGGTCGGGATGTCGGGTGTTACGTTGTAACCCTTCGCAACGTACTCAATAACCTCTTTCAAATCTTCGGGCAAATGCCAATTAGGAAAGTTTAGAAGTTCATCTGCTGGTGCCATTTTAGAGGCATCGTACTTGGGTTTGTCTATGATCTTGCTGTTATTTAAGATGTTGGCAAAGCCAGGAACGTGTGTACTTATTACACTTCGCGGAGATGAATAATTGTCTAATCCTTTGGTAGATTGAAAATCAGTTACTATATTTGCGTCAGTTCTTGTTGGGGCCAATGGCTCCTTTTTTTCTTGTGTCATTTCTCACTTCCTTTCTTTAGAAGATTAATGATGTCTACTCGTCGGTAGACAACTCGTCTGCCGACATGATGCTTAGGCAAGTAGCCAGTCTTGTCCCAGCGTGAAAGGGTCATGTATGAAACCCCTCCCAACAATTTGCGGGCCTCGTCGCAATACACAAAATCATCTTGGCTTGCTTGTACACTTGATGGTATGCAGCCTACTTGTGTCGCCACTTTCTCTGCTACCAGCGTCGCTGCCCTCTCTGCCACCTCATCTGCAAGCCTCTCGAAAAGTGCTTGCAGGGTGTTTATTACACTTGCGTCACTCATGGCCAGCTCCTTTCCTTAGTAGTGAATCAATATCGCCTCGACGATACGCTATGCGCTTGCCGATGTGATGCTTGCGTAGAATACCTGCTCGATTCCATCGGCTCAAAGTCATTGACGATATGCCGCCCAGCATCATGCGGGCCTCGTCCTGGGAAATGAGTTCGTCGGGGTCTGCCGAGTTGTGCTGTAGTGAGGGATTTAACTTCTCCACTACTCGCTTTGCCGTTTCTTCGGCTGTGCATTTGATGATATTAATAATATCGTCTGCCATATTATATCCGCACCTTGCCTTAGTGTATCAAACTGGCTCCGTGCGGTCGGCTCTAAGCGTTGTGGCTCTCGGGGGTGATACGTTAAACCTCAGTCCACGCTGCCTGGAACTGGTGCAAAATTAGTGAGCGGCATCAGTAAGAAACTTCTAAGTTTACAACATTGTACAAAAAATGCTATGTCAATGATAGCACAATAAAAAGAAAAGCCCCACGCTGTTAAACGTGAGGCATAATCCCTGGTATCGTCGCGGCTTAAAGTCCCGTTTCTTGATATTGGCCGTGCCCAAGCCGAAAGCCTATCGCAAGCGTGATGGCATCAACGATCTCACTGCGGTAGCTGCATTCGGCACTATCGAGACCGTTCATTGCGACAGAAACTCTTTCGTTGTCTAATGACTCTATGCAGAGTAGTTCGTCAATCGCGTTGGTGATGCGGTTTGATAGTTCGTCAAACTCAGCCAGCAGGTTGATTGCTGTTTGCGTCTTGTCGTTTATTTTGATTTGTGTCATGATGATTGTAGTTTTGGTTGTTATTAATGCTTTTCGCTCTCGTTGAAAAAGTCCTCCACCATACGTTTGCGGCCCTCGCTTAACGGCTCACGGATATAATCAAAGAAAACCTTTTCGGATTGGTGTCCGCTTACGCTCATGATCAGGGCGATGGGCATCCTGCGTCGATAACAATTTGTGCAGAATGACCGACGGGCTGTGTGACTGGTCACGGCATCGTAGAAACGCTCCTTTGTCACCAGTCGGCAATTATTGTGTCGGTGTTCCACCTCGTCGTTAAACCCCGCCTCACGGCCTTTAGCGGTGTTGGCTATGATGTGACAAATGTCGCTAATAGCATCGTTATACTTTTGATTGCTCCAGGGCTTGGGCATCGCATCGCCATACTTGGCCAGTATCGCCTCGGCTTCGGGTAGGATAGGCACGGCTACGGGTTCGCCAGTCTTTTGCTGGACTATTGAGAAATAACGATGATTGCCCTTTTTTGTGGTGCGAATATTTTCGGCTACCAACTTCCCCAGGTCGCTATATCGCTGCCCGGTCCAGCATTGCAGAAGAAATAAATCACGTTGCGCAGCCAGCTTAGGCGATAGGGTTTGTTCGGCTATGACCTTTAGCTGTTCCTCGTTGAGAAATACAGCATTGATGTCACTTGCCTTGTCGCGTACCACCTGGCATTTGCGGGGAACAATAAACTCGCAGCTGCCTCGCTGTGCCATCGGTATGCGCTTGCGCAGGATTGATTTTAAGACCTTGACCTGCTTGCCTACGCTGTTGCGCTTTAGGCCTTGCTTGTCATATAGCCAGGCCGTGAAATCATCATACCATGCAGATGTGAGGTCGCTTGTTTCGTAGTCAGTTACTCGCTTATACTTTAGATAAGCATTCAAGTGGCTCTGGCATTGCTTGTAAGTGATTATGGTGCTTGCTGTGAGCGTGTCACCATCTATCTCGCCCTTCTCGCTCACAAGTGTAACGACGTCGCCAACAATCTCCATGAGCGTTTTGGGCTTGTCCTCTTGCGGCTCGTAGTTCTCGGGATGCAAGAACTTGTCGCACTCCAATTCAAGAAACTTGCGTAAGTCTTCGGCTGTGGTGTAGCCCTGGCCGTTTTCAATGTAACGAGATTTCAAGTGTGCTTTGAGGTTGGAGAGCAGCTTGTTTGTGTCATTATTCTTGTCTGCCTGGTCAGCGTTCATGCCATTGGTCTTTAACTCGCCTTTAGCATCACTCCAGTATGCTCTTGGCACGGCTATGCCAGTAGAAAACTTGGGCTTGATTGTTTGTGTCGCTACAAAACGCAGTTTGACCTCGGCAACATTGCCGCCCCTCTTGCTGATAGATGTTTGAATAGATGCCATAATAAATCGTATTTAAGTTTCACGGTGCAAAGATAGGTGTTTTGTGTCATGTATCGTGTCATTATTTTGTTATATAATGTTAAATAATGATTGGTGTATTCTGTTTTGGTGTGTTATAAATACTTGATTTATAGGGATATTATTTATTGTTGTTTAATATCGTTGAAAATGTTTATTGGTCCAAGTGGGACCACAAGAATCGCCGACACGTGATGCTGCCGGCGATTTTTGTTGTACGCATGGCATGGTCATGTTCTAACGGGTGTAAGTCCCGAGCGCGCCCT
>CAMJXD010000002.1 GCA_946409635.1 uncultured Prevotellaceae bacterium | reverse complement strand
TACATATGATGATAAATATCAGGAAACTTGAAGCGGAATTGTGGGAATCGGCCGATCTGCTGCGTCAGGGCAGCAAGTTGACCAGCAGCCAGTATTGCATGCCGGTGTTGGCACTGCTGTTCCTGCGCTATGCCTATAGCCGCTATAAGATGGTCGAGGCCGAGATTCTCCAGGGCCGTCCCATGCGCGGCGGGCGCGTGATGCCTGTCGAGCCGAGTGACTTTGCTGCCAAGAGCGCGCTCTACCTGCCCCGCGAGGCCCAGTTCGACTATCTGGTCAACCTTCCCGATAACATCCTGGATGCCCACCTCAAGGGCAAGGACGGCCATGACATCAACTCGCTGGGCGAGGCGGTCAACAATGCCATGCAACTCGTCGAGGACCAGAGCGAGCAGTTGACGGGCGTGCTGCCCAAGACCTACACCATGTTTGCCGACGACCTGTTGCGGGAGCTGCTGCGCATCTTCAACAATAAGACCATCGACGAGGTGGGCGGCGACATCATCGGGCGCATCTACGAGTACTTCCTCTCCAAGTTTGCCAAGGCGGTCGCCAGCGACGACGGCGTCTTCTTCACGCCCAAGTCACTGGTCAAGATGCTCGTCAATGTGCTGGAGCCCAAGCAGGGCGTTATGCTCGACCCCGCCTGCGGTAGTGGCGGCATGTTTGTCCAGACGGGCGACTTCGTCAACGCCGCCGGCATGAACGCCAACAGCCAGATGACCTTCTACGGCCAGGAGAAAGTGGAGTACAATGCCCAGTTGTGCTTCATGAACATGGCGGTGCATGGTCTGAACGGCCGCATCATCTCAGGCGACGAGGCCAACACCTTCTACCACGATGCCCACAACTTGGCGGGCAAGTGCGACTATGTGATGGCCAATCCGCCTTTCAATGTCGATAAGGTGAAGGCCGAATCCACCTTTGCAGCCGGGCGTCTACCCTTCGGCTTGCCTGGCGTTAATGCCAAGAAGAAAGAGGTGAGTAATGCCAATTACCTGTGGATTAGTTATTTCTATGCCTACCTCAACGACCACGGCCGTGCGGGCTTTGTGATGGCCAGTTCGGCAACCGATAGCGCCAACAAGGACCGCGACATCCGCGAGCAGCTCGTGCGCACGGGCGATGTGGACGTGATGATGAGTGTGGGCAATAACTTTTTCTATACGCTCTCGCTGCCGTGCTCGCTGTGGTTCTTTGACCGCGCCAAGCGTCCCGAGAACCGTGACAAGGTGCTCTTTATCGATGCTCGCAACTACTACACCGTCGTGGACCGTACCCTCAACGAGTGGAGCGAGTGGCAACTGCGCAACCTCCAAGCCATCGTCCACCTCTACCGTGGCGAGAAAGAGAAATACAGCCAACTGTTGCAGGATTACAAGGCTGCATTAAGCGGCACTACCGTCGCCACTGCCCAGGAAGCCATCGACCGCCATAAGGCCGAAGCCAAACAACTGATTGCCGACGCGCCCCGCAAAGAGAAAAAGCGCATCGAGGCCGAGATGAATACCCAGTTAGCCGCACTCGAGGACACCCTCGAGACCGCCCGCCAGCATGAGTGGCTCGTCGAGAAATTCGGCGAGGGCGAGTATAAGGACGTGCTGGGCCTCTGCAAGGTCGCCACCATCCAGGAAATCGAGGAGAAGAACTACTCGCTCACCCCTGGCGCCTACGTCGGCGTCGCCGAGCAAGAAGACGACGGCGTGGACTTCCACGAGCGCATGACCGAGATCCACGACGAACTCGCCCGCCTCAACACCGAGGCCAACGCCCTCATGACCGACATCCTTAAATCATGGGATGACTTGACCAGAAAGGAGGTTCAATCATGACTCAAGAAGAAAGACTGCTGCGCTTGCTCGACGAGCACATCCGCAACATCAGTCACGAGATCGACCAGTTCAAGCGCTCACAGGAGGTTGACCCGATAAAGTCCGCCTTTGACCCGATAAAATCGTTCTCTGACCCGATAAAAGAAAAGTTGTACCGGGCCATCCTGCAAGACAACACCTTGAACTACGCTGAATACGGTCAACGCATCGGCGTTTCAGAGGCCACCGTCAAGCGTCGCTTGGGCGAACTGAAAAAAGCAGGCCTTATCGTCCGCGTGGGCAGCAACAAAAATGGCCACTGGCAGATCACAGGGAAGGAGGACAACGCATGAAACGAGTGAAGTTGAAAGACATAACAATCAGCATTACTGACGGCAAGCATGGAGATTGCAAAGGGCAAGATAATTCAGGTTATTATTTTATCAGTTGCAAGGATGTTTTTGATGGAAACATTCATTATGAAAATGCTCGTCAGATTACTGAAGAAGACTTTATAGATGCTGATAAGCGAACAAAACTAGCGCCAAATGATATCTTGGTAACCAACAGTGGTACAATTGGTAGAATGGCTCTTGTTAAAGATGCTCCTAAAACTAAGAGGACAACATTTCAAAAGAGTGTGGCAATTGTAAAACCCGATTCAACTAGAGTCTTTCCACACTATTTGTATTACTTATTAAAAAGCAAAGTAGGAGATTTTATAAATAGTTCCAATGGTGCCGCTCAGAAGAACTTATTGTTATCAACAATGAGGGATTTTGAAATGGAAATTGAGGAAAATCTAGACGTCCAAACCAGTATCGCGGAGGTGCTCTCCCGCTACGACGCACTGATAGAAAACTACCAGCGCCAAATCAAGTTGCTCGAAGAAGCCGCACAACGACTCTACAAAGAATGGTTCGTTGACCTACGCTTCCCCGGCCACCAATCCACCCCCATCATCAACAACCTCCCCCAATCCTGGCAAAAGAAAAGCGCAAAGGACTTCTTTACAATGTCCATCGGCAAAACTCCACCTAGGGCTGAAAACGGCTGGTTTTCAACCGATTATAAAGACGTTCCATGGGTGTCAATATCAGATATGAAAGATGTCATGTTTGTCAATACCACAAATGAGAGATTGACACATGAAGCATGTGATCATTTCAACGTGAAGATAGTACCTGAAGGAACAATTCTGTTGAGTTTTAAATTAACGGTTGGGAGGGTATCCATTGCAGATAAGCCCGTGTGCACCAATGAGGCTATTGCTCATTTCATGCGGGATGGTGATAAATGGCGAGAATATACTTTGATGTATCTAAGAAATTATCACTATGATTCGCTTGGGAACACATCAGGAATATCAAAAGCCGTTAACTCAACGATAATAAAGAATATGCCTTTTGTTATGCCTAGCAAGGATATACTTGACGGCTTTTCAAAGATGTCAAGTCCAATTATAAATCAGATTAGAAATCTTTCAACCCAAATCCGCAACCTCAGCGAGGCCCGAGACCGTCTCCTGCCCAAACTGATGAGCGGGGAAATAGAAGTATAGCATCTATCTATGCTATAGAAACTATCAATACTATAAAAAAAGTGAGTAAAATGAGCGATAAGGATAATAGCAACGAGGACAATAAGCGGGAGCCTTTCCAGAGTATCTTCCGCCGCGTGCCCAAGTGGCAGGACTTGTGGTTCTACCAGAAGTCCCAGGTGCTCTATCAGATGACCTTTGTCTTCTGCCAGCGCTTCCTGCCCAAATATGGCGACCGCACCGTTGACCAGATGGTGCAGGCTGCCCGCTCGGGCAAGCAGAACATCGTCGAGGGTAGCGAAGACGGCAAGACCTCCACTGAGATGGAATTGAGGCTCCTGAATGCTGCGCGTTCCAGCATCGGTGAACTGCGGCAAGACTACGAGGACTATCTCAAGTCCAGGAACTTGCACGTCTGGACTCGTGAAGATGCCCGCTTCCAGCCCATGCAGGATTTCACCAAGGTACACAACACCCTCGCCGACTACGAGCCCTATTTCCAGCGGTGGACTGCCGAGGAGATGGCCAATGTGGGGCTCACCCTGTGCTATCAGGTGGACGCAATGATGAACAAGTACATGGAGAACCTGGAGCGAACTTTTGTCACCGAGGGCGGCATAAAGGAACGCATGCACCAGGCCCGCACAGGCTACCGCCGCCAGCAGGACGAATGCCTCGCCAAGCTGGAACAACTAGTGCCACAACTGCAACAACAACTCGCTGAGTCCCAAGCCGCCTACCAGGACCTGAAACAACGGGCCTTGAAAGCCTACAACGACCAGCAAGCCGAAATCGACCGATTAAAAAAACTATTGGAAGAAAAATAGAGACTATAGACTATAGAGGCTATAGAAACTATAGTTGCTATAGAGATAATAGAACAAGAAAAAAGAATATCATCATGTCGAAGGAATTCAGTGAAGATAAGTTGATACAGGCTAGTGCCGCCGAACTGCTGGAGAAGGAGTTGGGGTGGACGGCGGTGTATGCCTTTGATGAGGTGCTGGGGCTGGACGGCACCCTGGGGCGCACGAGTTACAAGCAGGTGCTGTTGCCGGGGCGGTTTGCCCAGGCCCTGAAGTCGCTGAATCCCTGGATGACCGGCCAGCAGGTCACCGAGGCTATCGAGCGCATGACGGAGTACATGAGCAGCCAGACGCTGATGCAGATCAACGAGCAGAAGTACCAGTACATCCGCGACGGCGTGCCTGTGACACGCGTCAAGCCCGGCGGGGAGACCGAGGAGGTGCGTGCCAAGGTCATCGACTTTGCCTTGCCAGGGAAGAACGACTTCCTGTGCGTGCGGGAATTGTGGGTGCAGGGCGCGCTGTATAAGCGCCGTGCCGACATCGTGGGCTTTGTCAACGGTCTGCCGTTGCTGTTCGTGGAACTGAAGAACCACGACGTGGCCGTCGAGGACGCCTTCAACAAGAACTACCGCGACTACCTCGACACCGTCCCGCAACTGTTCTACCACAACGCCATGGTGATGTTCAGCAATGGGCTGGAGGCCCGCGTGGGCACCATCGACTCCAAGTGGGAATTCTTCCACGAGTGGAAGCGCCTCACCGAGGAGGATGCGGGCAACATTGAGCTGCCGACCATGCTGCGCGGCATCTGCAAGAAAGAAAATTTCCTTGACCTGCTCGAGAATTTCATCCTCTATGACCACAGTGGAGGCTCGATCGTTAAGATTTTAGCTCGCAACCACCAGTACTTGGGCGTGAACCAGGCTGTGGAGAAATACCGTAACCGCGAAATCACCCAGGGCAAGTTGGGCGTGTTCTGGCACACGCAGGGCAGCGGCAAGAGCTACTCGATGCTGTTCCTGGCGCAGAAGATCAGGCGCAAATTTGAAGGTTCGCCCACCATCGTCGTGCTCACCGACCGTGACGAGTTGAACAAGCAGATCAGCGAGACCTTTGAGAACTGCGGCCTGCTGGGTAAGTCCAAATCCAAGGAATTCATGGCGCAGAGTGCCGAGGACCTCATCAACAAGCTAAAGGGCAATCCCTCGTTTGTCTTCTCGCTCATTCAGAAGTTCAACGACACCGCCGCCAAGGCTGACCCCATCTACCCCGACCACGACATCATTGTGATGAGCGACGAGGCCCACAGAACCCAGAACGGCATCTTTGCCGAGAACCTGATGCACCTGCTGCCCACAGCGAGCCGCATCGGCTTCACGGGTACGCCGCTGTTGAAGAACGACAACATCACGGCGAGGACCTTCGGCGGCTATGTGAGCATCTATGACTTCAAGCGTGCTGTCGAGGACAAGGCCACCGTGCCTCTGTACTACGAGAACCGCGGCGAACGCCTGCAGGAACTCAAGAACCCTGAAATCAATGAGGAAATCGCTGCCGCACTCGAGGAGGCGGGCGATATGGACTCGTCGCAACTGGCCAAGCTGGAGCGGGAGTTTGCCAAGGAGGTACACCTGCTTACCGCCAAGAAGCGCCTGCGCGTCGTCGCCCAGGACTTTGTGAAACACTACAGCGACCTGTGGACATCAGGTAAGGCGATGATGGTGTGCTACAACAAGGTGACCTGCGTGCGCATGTACGACTATGCGCAGGAATACTGGCAGCAGGAAATCAAGGCCGTGGAGAAACAACTGGCCAAATGCACCTCGCAGCAGGAGTACCAGGAGCTGAAGCGCAAACTGGAGTGGATGCAGGAGACCGAGATGGCAGTGGTCGTCTCGCAAGAGCAGAACGAGATACAGACCTTCAACAAGTGGGGCCTCGACATCGTGCCGCACCGCGAGAAGATGATGAAACGCGAGCTGGACAAGGAATTCAAGGATTCCGAGTCACGACTGAGGATCGTGTTTGTGTGCGCCATGTGGCTCACGGGCTTTGACGTGAAGACACTGTCGTGCCTGTATATCGACAAGCCCATGAAGGCCCACACCCTGATGCAGACCATTGCCCGCGCCAACCGCGTCGCCGAGGGCAAGACCAACGGCCTGGTAGTGGACTACATCGGCATCGTGAAAGCCTTGAAACAGGCGTTGGCCGACTACACTGCCAATGCCAAGGGGCTAGAGGGCAACGACCCGACCATCGACAAGGAGAAACTCATCAAGAACGTGGACGAGACCATCGCTGCCACCCGTGAGTTCCTGAAAGAGCACGGCATCGACCTGCAAGAGCTGATTGACGCCGAGAGCTTCATGAAACTGTCCATGCTCAAGACGGCAGCCGATGCCATGTGCGCCACGGTGGAAATCAGGAAATCCTACTGCACGCTGGCCACCACGCTGCTCAACCGCTGGAAATACCTCGACCGCGACGACATCACGCCCGAGCGCAAGCAGGCCAAGGATGCCATCGAGGCCATCTACAAGGAATTGCAGAAGAAGCGCAAGAGTGCCGACATCACCGACCTGAGCGTCGCCATCAACGAGATCATCGACGAGCACCTGGAGATTGACTCCTCGGTTGTAGCCGAGAGCGGACGTCGCTTTGACATCAGCCGCATCGACTTTGACCTGCTGCAGCGTGAATTTGCCAAGGCCAAGCAGAAGAACCTGCTGCTTAAGGATATCCAGGAACTGCTGCAGGAGAGGTTGGCCGAGATGCTGGCACAGAATCCGTCGCGCATCAACTTCTATGAGCGCTACCAGGAAATCATCGAGTCCTATAACCAGGAGCAGGACCGCGCGTCCATCGAGAAAATCTTTGAGGAACTGATGGACCTGTCCAAGCAGTTGAGTGAGGAGGAACGGCGCTACGTGCGCGAGGGCTTTGAGAACGACGAGCAGTTGTCGATGTATGACCTGTTGATGAAGGACGACCTCACCAAGGCCGAAATCAAGAAAATCAAAGAGGTCGCCGTCGAGTTGCTCGAGAAAATCAAGAACCAGTTGGCGACGATGGACCACCCGTTTGAGAAGCGCGAGACCAAGGCCGCCATCATCATCACCATCCGCGACACCCTGTGGGAGATGCTGCCCGAGAGCTACAGCGACGAGAGCATCGACACCTACAAGGACGCCGTGTTCGAGTACGTCCAGCAGCGCTACGGCGGCGTGGCCTAGGATTGGACGCTTTCACATGTAACTGCTTTTTGCCCTTGACCCGTTAGGGTCGGGGGCATTATCTTTGCAGCGGGATGGGAGAATAGGGCATTTAACAACTCGTTAACATTCCCGCCCCTCCCCCTGTTGATATCGCCGATGACAAAGTGCGTTGAGTGACAACAGTTTAGCGAAATAGACCTCAAAAGGCCCATTCTGCAATTTGTCAGTTAAAACAAGTGAGATGATAAACTACAAATTACCCAACAAGAAGAACCGTCAACAACCCAAACAACAAAATATTAAAGTTGTCTCAGTTGTCAAAAGCGTTGTTCATGTTGTCTGAAAAAACCGTGAGGTCGTGCCGTAACGGCAGCGGATGCCAGCTAAAAGCTAACAGCTAACAGCTAAAACTTAGAACGATGCCGACAGACGCACGTTGAACTGGCGGCGGGTCAGATAGTTGGGCACGGCATACTGGATGTTGTTCACGTCGGTCACCCAGTAGTAACTGCTCACGTTGCTGATGTCCATCAGGTTGAACACGTCGGCACCGAGCCAGATTTCCTTGAAGTGGCTGAACAGGCCGCTGCTGGGGCGATGATCCTTGCCCACGAGCTCATAGCTCACGCCCACGTCAACGCGCTTGTAGGACGGCTGCCTGACGTAGGAGTCGGCTCGGGTGAGGTGGGGCGCCGTCGTGGGCAGTCCGTCACTCAGGATGCCCTTCAGGCTGAACTTCATGCGAGGTATGCTCGGGAAGTAATCGGTGAAGAACAACGCGATGCTGTAGCGCTGGTCGGTCGGGCGCGGCACGTTCACGCCGTTCAGTTCTTCCTGGGTCCTCATCAGTGACAGGCTCAGCCACGAGTCGGTTCCCTCAACAAACTGGCCGAACAGCTTCATGTCCACACCGGCAATGTAGCCCTTCGACGAGTTGACGCCGCTGTACACGAGCTTCAGGTTGTCGATTTCATAGGGAATCAGGTTAGACAGGTTCTTGTAATAGGCTTCGGCCGTGAACTTGAACGGGCGGTCCAGCGCCCTGAACGTGTAGTCGCTGCCCAGAATCACCTGGATGCTGCGTTGCGACTTGATGTCCTTGTTGAGCAGGATGTTGCGGTTGCCCAGCGTGTCCATCACCTGCTGCCTGTATTCCTTATAGAACGGAGCCTGGTAGTACATGCCGCCCGACAGTCGCAGCGACAGGTTGCCGTTGCGCTCGGGAACAAAGCCCACGCTCATGCGGGGCGAGAACAGCGTCTCGCCGTTGAAGTTCCAGTGCGACAGCCTCAATCCGGCATTGATCGACCAGTAGCCTGCCGAGCTTGTAAACCGCCAGGTGTCCATCAGCCAGCCGGCGATGCGGGTGGTGTTCAGGTCGTTGCTCGACGTCTCGGTGAAGATGACGTTGACCTGGCCGGGGATATGAGGCAGTGAGTAGCCTGCACTGTCGCGCCACTGCCACTGGCGGGAACGGTCATAGATGTCCTCTTTGCGCATCGACAGGCCGTAGGAGATGCTGTTCTGATTGATGCCCACGTTGCCCTTCAGCGTCAGGTCCATTACGCTCATCTTCAAGCGCGTGCGCTCGTGTTCGTGATACTTGCCCACGCCCAGCTCCTGGCCTGCCTGATCAAGCCAGTACTCGCCGTGGATGTCATAGGACACCAGCTCGTCGGTGCGGTAACCAGATGCCTGCAGCGTCAGGTCGGTACCTTTCTTGTTGAACGAGTAGGTGACGGCGCCGGCACCAAAGTAGGTCTGGAACTTGTCCTTCTCGTAACCGTCAAAGTAGACGGTGAACGACTTGATATCCTCGCTCGTGCCGAAACTCGTCTCGCGGTTCTTGGGGGTGAAGCGGTAGTCGTTGATGCTCACGTTGCCCAGCAGGGCGATGCGCAGCTTGTCGGTCGGCTTGAACACCAGGCTCGTCTGGTAGTCAAAGTATTGAGGGTCATACTCGCCCTTGCTCTCGAGCGAACCCATCAGCGACGAGTTGCGCTTGTAGCGCACGCCGTGCATCTGAGAGTAGTGCTTCGTGCTGTGGCCCAGCATCAGGCTGCCGCCCTGCAGGCTGGCCGAGAAGGCACCCTCCAGTGCCTCGGGCTCCCGGTAGGTGATGTCCAGCACCGACGACATGCGGTCGCCATAGCCGGCGCTGAAACCGCCCGTCGAGAAGTCGACCTTGCGCACCATGTCGGGGTTGATGATACTCAGGCCCTCTTGCTGGCCTGAGCTGATGAGCTGCGGACGATAGACCTCAATGCCGTTGATATACACGCTGTTCTCGTCGTAGGAGCCGCCTCGCACCATGTACTGCGACGACATCTCGTTCTTGGAGCTCACGCCGGCCATCGTGGTCAGCACGGCCTCGACGCTGCCGCCCGACGCGTCGGGTGTTCGCCTGAGCATGTCCACGTCGATGCCCTGCATGCCCGTGGTCTGCTTCTTGTACTCGGTAATCTCGACCTCGCCCAGCTCCATCGTCTTCTCATACAGCTTGGGGTTGATGGTCACGGTCCCCTCGGGCTTGATGAGCTGGCGGGTTACCGTCGAGTAGCCCAGGCACGAGAATTCCACCTTCAGGGTGTCGGCTTTGGGAACGGTCAGCTCATAGGCGCCCTGGGTGTCGGTGTTGGTACCGACGGCTGTGCCCAGCAGTCTCACCGTGGCAAACTCAATCGGCTCGCCGGCGGCGTCCACGACCTTACCGGTAATCTTGACTTGGGATAGCGCGATAACGGCCCACATCAGGCACGCCACCAGCGACAATATGCGGTGTTGTGATTTCATTGACAATTTTATGCTATTGATATAATAACATAACGCAGGATGCCGTGATTTATTGCGGCAAGCAGGCCTGGTCAGTTGCCAAACATCGAGAACAGGTCTCGGGCGCTCATGCGCTTGTAGTTCTGAGGGATGCTGGCGTCGATTTTCACCTTGCCGTTCCAGTCGATGTCCTTGTAGTTGAGCGCCAGCGACATGGCCTTGCGCTCGACGGTGGCATTGATGTTGATGCCGTGGGCGACGTTGCCTGCGCTGGTGCCGCGCACGTCGTCATACTTGACCTGGTAGGCCGCGGTCTTGCCGCCCGTGGGCACAATGTCAAGCGAGGTGATGCGGCCGTTCTTGTCAAACGTGAATGCGTAGCCGTAGCCCTTGTACTGCTCGTCGGGCGACAGCACTACGGTGTTGCCCTCACGCGTGACGTTCAGGCCCGACTTGGTCTCGTTGTCAACCGTGCCCTTGCCGATGATGAACGGACGTCCCAGAAACATGTCCTGGACCTCGCTCACGGTCACCGGGATGCCCGATGTCAGGATCGACACTTTCTCGGCGATATAGCGCTTGTGGATCTTGTCCACGGCATACAGGCTGTCGGCAGTGATGATCAGTCGCCCCGCCTCAATGCCCAGCATGGGACGCAGCGAGATGTAGATGGCCTGGTCTTTCACCATTCTCACCTGGATTGATGACGAGAAACTGCTCCCGGCGTTGAGCTTGATGTTGCCGCCGGTCTGCATCGTCTGCCAGTCGCCCAGCTTGGCGATGACCGCGTCGCGCGGGTCACCGGTTGTGACTGTTGTTGTGCTGGCGGTGGTTGTGCCGCCGGGGGCTGCCCCCTTCTTGACTGTTCCGCAGGCGGCCAGCAGGGCCGTCAGTGCGATGATAATGGCAATTCTATTCCTCATAGTAAGTCTTGTCTTTTACTTTGCGTTGCAGCAGTTCGTTGTCAGCATCTGTTTCCAGGGCCTTTTCCCACTGGGTCACGGCCTCATCTTTCTCGCCGTGGAACCACAGAATGTCGCCATAGTGCTCGAGCAGGTTGTGATTCTCGTCCTTCTCCACAGCGCTCTTGATGTAGAGCAGCGCCTTGTCAAAGTCCTTCAGTGCGAAGTATACCCAGGCATAGGTGTCGATGAAGTTGGCGTTGTTAGGGTCGAGCTTCACCGCCAGCGATGCCATGCGCTCGGCGCGTTCCAGGTCAACACCGCGTTGGGCCAGGAAGTAGGCATAGTTATTCAGGGCTCCCGAGTTCAGCTTGTTGATGCTAAGGGCTCGCTCGTAGCAGTCGACGGCCATGGCACTGTCGCCCATCTCGCTGTAGGTGTCTCCCATGCCGGTGATCAGGTCCGACAGCCGCTCGGTGTCGGTCGAGTCGGTCTGCGACAGTATCTTCTCATACATCTCGATGGATTTGCCATATTCCTTCATCTGCAGGTAGCAGCCCGCCACATAGCCCAGCAGGTCCAGGTTGTCGGGATTGTATTCGATAGCCTTTTCCGAGGCCTTGATGGCTTGGGCATAGTTGTCGTCAACCATGTTCAGGATCACCATGTTGCGCCAGCCGTCGGCATCGGTGGGATTCACGTCCAGGCTATAGCCCAGCTGTTCGATGGCCCTCTTGTAGTCCTTCTTGGCATAGAAGTACTCGCTGTAGAGCTGGTGGATTTTAGCCTCATGCGGGTGCTGCTCAATCAGGATGGTGAACAGCTTGTTGATGCGCTGTGTGGTGTCCTCCTCGTTGATGCGCTCGCGTATGTAGCTCAGCAGGACGCCCAGCTTGGTGTCCACGTCGAGCTGCTCGGCCGTGAGGGCATTGTAGATCTGCTGCTCGTAGCCCACACTGTCGCCAGCCTGCTGGCAATACTCGGCGCGTGTCAGGTAGATGGCTCCGTTGTCGGGGGCATACTCCTGAGCGCGGTCCAGGTAATACAGTGCGCTGTCGTTCATGCCATAGTGGTGGAACAGGCCGCTCATGGCCAGGTTGTAGGAATCGTTGCGGGGAGCGGTGGCCAGCAGCGTGCGCATCTCTTGCAGGGCGCCGGTGCTGTCGTTCATCGCCATGTAGTTCTCGATTTTGCTCGATGTAATCTGGATTGCGTCGCCAAACAGCGTTGCTATGCTGTCATAGGTGGCATTGCTCTGAGCGTAGTCTCCTGCATGGGAATAGGCCTCGGCAAGCCTCACCTGCAGCTCCAGTCGGTTGGGATTGGCTTCGTTGAGCTGTTTGATGGCACGCAGGCCCTCTTCAGGATGACCCAGCTGCATGTTGGCATCGCTGTAGAACGTTGTCTCATACAGGTCCTCGGGGTGGGCGTCGAAGTGCTCCTTCATCAGTGACAGGCCCTGCTCACACCGCTCCTTGGTGGTGTTGTACATCCTCAGCAGGCTCATGCCCAGGTAATAGGATATGGCCGTGTTGCCCGGGTCAATCTCGTGGGCATAGCTCAGCAGGTCATAGAAAGCGTCATAATTGTTGTTCAGCTTCTCGCTTTGGGCCTGGACAAAGATGTACTCGGCCTTGCGCCGGTCGGCAAAGCTCACGTCCTTCTTGCCCGTCTCCTTCTTGCCGGCGATGGCCGTCAGAGCCAGCAGTATAATGGCTATTATCGAAAAATGTCTTTTCATCAAATCTAACTGTTAACGGATGTCACTTTGTTCCCGTGTGCCCGAAGCCACCGGCGCCCCTCTCGGTCTCGTCGAGGTCGTCGACGATGGTCCACTGCACGCTGCTGTGACGGGCCACGACCATCTGGCAGATGCGCTCACCGTTCTCGATGGTCTGCGGCTCGTTGCCCAGATTCACCAGGATGACCCCGATCTCGCCACGATAATCGGCATCGATGGTCCCCGGCGTGTTGAGCACCGTCAAGCCGCGCTTCAGGGCCAAGCCGCTGCGGGGTCTGATTTGGCACTCATAGCCCTCGGGCAGAGCAATGTAGATGCCCGTGTGGACCAGCGCCCGCTGCAGTGGCTGCAACGTCAGCGGCTCCTCCAGCCACGCCCTCAGGTCCATTCCCGCGCTCAATGCCGTGCCATACTGCGGCACCTCATGCGGTCCACGATTCACTATCTTCACGTTAATCTTGTCCATCATTCCATGTTTTATTGCCACAAAATTAGTACAAAAACGGCTACTGCAATCATTTGCCCCTCTATTTTTGAGAAATGAAATATAAACAATTATCCACGACGTCAGAATTGGGGCTCTGTTTTGCGTATGGTTTTTAGCCTTGCCGTCAGGGTCTAGGACGATGTATTGACCGTTGAGCTGCACACCGAGGCATCATGGACTGGAATTGTCAACACGGCATCGCTCCCCAACGTGCGCATCACGCTACCGTTGCTGCCTGCCCGCTTGACCGACGACATCGATGAGTGGGGCATCAGGGTGGCCGAGCAACTGGAAAAGTAAACCGCTTGATGGCAGTTGCCGCTTTTCTCATTTTATGATTATCATTTTATGATAATTATAATTTGATAATCTGGATGGATTGTAGTAACTTTGCAGCATGAATCAAAGCTGGAAGTGATATGAACAATCCATTTGTGACCAACGGTTATGCCGGCGAGCATTACTTTTGTGACCGGGTTGATGAGACGCACAGGCTCATTGACCTGTTGACCAACGGGAATAATGTGGCATTGATTTCGCCTCGGCGCTTGGGCAAGACCGACCTTATCCGTCATTGTTTTGCCCAGCCTCAAGTCAAGGAGAACTATTACACGTTCTTGATTGACATTTATGCGACTTCATCGGTTCAGGACTTTGTCAATGCACTGGGCCGCAGCGTGATTGATGCGTTGAGGCCATTTGGCAAAAAGGTGTTGCAGCATTTCCTGGACGTGGTGTCGTCGTTGAGGTCTGATGTCACCTTCGATGTGTTTGGCCAACCCTCACTGGGCGTTAGCATTGGTTCCATAGATCGCCCCGAGACATCACTTGAGGAGATTTTTCGCTTTCTTGAGGATGCCGACCGTCCATGCCTTGTTGCTATCGATGAGTTCCAGCAGATTGATACCTATGGGGGCAATTCCAATGTGGAGGCACTGTTGAGAACCCACATCCAGCGTTGCCAGAATGCTAACTTTGTGTTTGCCGGTTCACAGCGGCACTTGATGGATAAAATGTTCACTTCACCTTCTCGCCCTTTCTATCAGTCGGTGACTTTGATGAATCTGCGACCCTTGTTGCTTGATGTGTATTGTGACTTTGCCGTCGGTTTGTTTGCCGAGGAAGGCAAGACACTGCAGCCCGAAGTTGCACGAGTGGTATATCAGGACTTCAATGGTGTGACGGCCTACATGCAGCGGCTGATGAACGTCTTGTTCATGCGCACCCCGCAAGGCGAGGTGTGCTCAATTGATATGATTGCCAGCGCGATAGATTATACCCTGGATATGGCGAGCGACACCTATGAGGCTCTGTTGCGTCAGATGCCTGAAAAGCAACGCAACGTCTTTGTCGCTATTGCTGCCGAGGGTGAGGTGGCCAATGTGACCAGTGGCAGTTTTGCCCGCAAGTATCACTTGGCTTCGGCCAGCTCAGTCAATTCGGCTGTCAAGGGTTTGTTGGCCAAGGATTTTATCACACAGGGCAAGAATGGTTATCAGGCTTATGATAAGTTGTTCGCTCTGTGGGTGAAGCGTTATATGAATATTAGATAAAACGAAGATATGCAACGAATGAATTGGGACCGATTGATTTCGGACAAACGGTTAGGGCTGGAACATTACCATGACGACAAGGGTGGGGGAGTCAGGAGCGACTTTGAGCGCGACTACGACCGCCTGGTGTTCTCGTCGCCCTTCCGCCGCCTGCAGAACAAGACCCAGGTCTTCCCGCTGCCCGACAGCATCCTGGTTCACAACCGTCTCACCCACAGCCTGGAAGTATCCAGCGTGGGCAAGTCGATGGCCCGCGAGGTGGTCATCCGCCTCACTGCGCGCTACAAGCAGCAGCCCTGGTTTGAGAAGCTGCGTGACATCGGCGAGATTGTCGCGGCTGCCTGTCTGGCTCACGACCTGGGCAACCCGCCATTTGGACACTCTGGCGAGAAGACTATCGGAGCCTACTTCAGCGAGGGACGCGGCCTGGAATTCAAGGGCAAGTTCACCGTCGAACAGTGGAACGACCTGATCCACTTTGAGGGCAATGCCAACTCGCTGCGCACCCTGGTCCATCAGTTCAAGGGGCGCCGTCCCGGCGGTTTCGCCATGACCTACTCCACGCTGGCATCCATTGTGAAGTATCCTTACTCGTCGATGCATGCCGGCAAGAAGGGCAAGTTTGGCTTCTTTACCACCGAGAAAGAAATCTTTGAGCGCATCGCCTCCGAACTCGGACTCATCCGTCTGGACGAGGACCGTTACTGCCGTCATCCCCTCGTCTATATCGTTGAGGCGGCCGACGACATCTGTTACCAGATCATGGACATTGAGGATGGCCACAAGCTCAAGATCATAGGCACCGACGAGACCATCGACCTCTTGCTCGGCTTCTTTGACGAGGGACGTCAGGCCCACCTGCGTGAACACATGGCGCGCGTCGCCGACCCCAACGAGAAAATTGCCTATCTGCGCTCCTGCATTGTGGGGTTGCTGGTGGAGCAGTGCGCTGCCGTGTTTGCACAGCACGAGGACGAGATTATGGAAGGACGTTTTCAGGGGTCGCTCATCGACTGCATCGACCCGTTGCCTGCTTCGGCCTACATGGCTTGCAGTGAGCTGGCCCACGAGCGGCTTTACCGTGCAGGCTATGTCGTTGATGTGGACTTGGCCGGTAACCGCATCATCAACCTGCTGCTTGAGAAACTCATCGATGCCGTCATGTATCCCGAGCGCAACTACTCACAGCTGTTGATGAACAAGTTTCCGCAGCAGTATGACGTGCATGCCCCGACGCTGTTTGAGCAGGTGCAGGCTGTGCTCGACCACATCAGTGCGATGACCGACGTCTATGCCCTCAACCTCTACCGCCAGCTCGACGGCATCTCGCTGCCAACCGTATAGTATGTTAAGTAAACCGTGGCACTGCCACGGTCCACAATCAACACAAAACTAAAAACTGAAATATGGGACTTATTGACGATAAAAAACGCATCAACGAGATAGAACTCACCGAGGAACGTGCCATCCTAGTGGGACTGATTACGCCCCAGCAGGGCGAGGCCAAGGCCAAGGAATACCTCGACGAGTTAGAGTTCCTCGCCGAGACGGCCGGCGCCACAACTGTGCACACCTTCCTGCAACGCTGCGACGGGCCCAACAGCACCAGCTATGTGGGCAAAGGAAAACTCGAGGAAATTGTGGCCTATGTCGAGGACAACGACATCAGCCTGGTCATCTTTGACGACGACCTCACCCCCAAGCAGGTCGCCTTTATCGAGAAGGCCGTCAAGGTCAAGACCTTGGACCGCACGAGCCTCATCCTGGACATCTTTGCCAAGCGGGCCCAGACCGCCAGTGCCAAGATGCAGGTGGAGCTGGCCCAGTACCAGTACCTGTTGCCCCGACTGGCCGGCATGTGGACCCACCTGGAGCGTCAGCGAGGAGGTATCGGTATGCGTGGCCCTGGTGAGACCCAGATCGAGACCGACCGTCGTATCGTCAAGACCAAAATCTCCCTGCTCAAGGAGAAACTGGCCCAACTCGACAAGCAGAAGATTACCCAGCGCAAGAACCGCGGCAAGCTCACCCGCATCGCCCTCGTGGGCTATACCAACGTGGGCAAATCCACGCTGATGAACGTCCTGAGCAAGAGTGAGGTGTTTGCCGAGAACAAGCTCTTTGCCACGCTCGACACCACCGTGCGCAAGGTCGTGATTGCCAACCTGCCCTTCCTGCTGACCGACACCGTGGGCTTCATCCGCAAGTTGCCCACCCATCTCGTGGAGTCCTTCAAGAGCACCCTTGACGAGGTGCGCGACAGCGACATCCTCGTCCATGTGGTCGACATCTCTCATCCCCAGTTCGAGGAGCAGATCGAGGTTGTCAACCGCACTCTTCAGGAAGTGTGTGATGCGGGTGACAAGGAGATGATTATGGTCTTCAACAAGATCGACCAGTTCTCCTATGTTCCCAAGGACGAGGACGACCTGACGCCCCGCCTGCGCGAGAACATCCCCCTCGAGGAACTGCAGGAAACCTGGATGTCGCGCATGGGCGACAACTGCGTCTTCATCAGTGCCAAGAAGCAGCTCAACATCGACGCGCTCAAGCGTCTGCTCTATGAGAAAGCCAAGGCCGTCCACACCGCGCGCTTCCCCTACAACGACTTCCTCTACCAGACCTACGACGACCTCACAGCCGAGGAATAATGGTGATTGGGCTAATGGTTTTTAGGCTGTAATGATGTTATCAACGAGATTGGTACGATAATGTTTAAGTATATCTATTATCGGTTGTGCAAGCATCATGAGAAAGGGAAACGGTTCAATAAAAGTACATGGGCTGCTTCTAACTTTGCTGGTGTCATGCATTTCATGATGATTTGGCCATTAGCATTGATCTTTATAGCATTATTAACCTTGATATGTAGCAATCCGCTGGTATATCTACTCGCTTTTATCCCTTTTATCATCTGGAGCGAGTATCTGTCTGGCCGATTTGAGAAGAGGATGGAATCCTATAAGCCTCCTAAGCGTTATAAGGGGTTGAACCGCATATCGGTTGGTTGGTTCATTGTACCGCTATTCTTGTTGTTTCTCGTGTGTTTTTTCTCGGTAATTGTGCTGATATTCAAAATTGTACCTTCTTTTCTATAGCGTTTAATGACTTTGTGATTTTTAATATTGTCCTATTATGGCTAACCCGACGACTAAACAAGAATTGATGGCATCCATTGCCGATGGATATGCCAAGTTGTGCGATCAGATCGCAAAAATGAGTGATGAGGAAAAGTTGGCACCCTTTGACTTCGCTGCCGACCCCAAGAAGTGCGGCGTGCGCTGGCAGTATGACCGTTGCCTGCGCGACCTGCTCATTCACCTGCATGAGTGGCAGGTGCTCATGCGTGAGTTTGTTCAAAACATCCGAGACGGTCATCCGCGGGATTATCTTCCCGATGAATACCGGCGCAACTACCACGAGATGGACAAGATGCTGGTCGAGAAACATCAGGGTACTCCGCTTGACGAGGCCGACCGCTTATTGCGTGAAACTCAAGAAGAGATGCTGAACCTTGCCGACAGTTTCACCGAAGAGGAACTCTTTACCAAGGGCTTCTACAAGAACACCTACACGACCACCATGGCAGCCTACTTTGTCAGCGTTACCACTAGCCCATATGGTCAGGCCGTAAAACTGCTCAAGACCCACCAGAAGAACTGCCGGAAAACCGCAAAATAGATGGTAACTTTCCATCCGTCGAACAGGCAGCACCCGTAGAACAAATTGAATGGAGTGCTGCCGGCTATGAGCTGATGTCGAAGTACTGCACCAGTGCCGCTCTTCACAGTATCAACAAAGATGGGTCTCGATAAATTTTTGTAAGCCAATCGATTAACAGGGGTTTCAAAAATAAGTTTTTTTGGGGTTTTCAGAAAAGCAACCATTGTGCATGCAAGCACAATGGTTGCTTTTTGCCTCTGCATTGCTCAAGTGTTATTAGGAACATCATACCCGAAACGGCCTCAAGTGCAAACTTAAGGTCTCGCAGTTTTTTTTACAAAAAGAAATGGTTGCAAAAAGTGTTCAGTCATTTATTTTTGTTCACCCACCAGCTAACTGTAAAGATGTGAATAAAACGCTAATTTTGCAATGTCAAAGCACTGATTGCAGTGTTAGGCTTATTCCATTATTCACCCTTTATTAATTACTATTATGAAGACTTTATTAGTATCAATGTTAATGGCTGTATCAGCAATTACTGCAAACGCTGACGCCTCGTGGCCTGATGCTTTGCAAAGTTGAAGGCTTTGAGTGAGTAAACAATGAGTGGAGTGATGAGTGCTCGATTAACGAAGAAGTATTAACAATTAAAACGATATCGCTATGTTTTCCGAAAAGTTTCAAAATCGTTTTTTGGTGATCTCATTTATCTTGGGTATATTTGGCGCTTTAATGACGACATTTGACGATGATCCCATCCCTGGAGTGCCTACAGTTGAGACAGAAGACGCTGCAACCTACAGTTCGGAAGAGGACGAGTATGCCAGCGGCCATTCTTATCATTTGGTTTTCCCGAACAAAAAGTTGGATCGCAAAAAGTTGGATCGCTTTTTGCCCGATACTATTATAACCCCTTCATTTTTGATAGAAAGGGATAGAGCAAGGTCGGAGCAGATGGAGCAACCGATGGAGTTTAGGAGAAGTCTTGATAAAGCATACCGTGAGTTAGAACAACGAGCACTCTCCACTATTTCTGAGGTCTCTGTTGGTACGACCACTCAATCACCGTCAGTTTCACAAGATAACCCTGATGTTGAGGTGAAGGAACCTACTGAACCAGCCATACAAAAAGAAGATGATAACAATTAAAAGATTTATATTCAATTCTTTAAGGGCTAATTGCTATGTGGTCAGTGATGACACTATGGAGTGTGTCATCATTGACCCTTGTGCCCAGAACAGATATGAACGGGCTTTGTTACGAAATTACATCCGAGATGAGCAGTTAAAGCCCGTCAGGTGCCTCTTGACACATGGCCATTGGGACCACTTGTTGTCATGTGACCAGGTGCGTGATGAGTATGGCTTGTTGCCCGAAGTGCATCACAGGGACAAACTGTGGACCGACCGGGTCGAAACGAGGATTCACGAACTGTTTGGCAAGTGCTTCACGCGTGAGGTTGTCCAACCCGAGCATTTTCTGGAGGACAACGAGGTCATCTGTTTTGGTGAGCATGAACTCATCACTCTCCACACCCCGGGCCATTCTCCCGGCAGTGTCGTTTACTATTGCAAGCAGGAGAAGCAGGCCTTTACCGGAGACACGCTTTTCAATGAAGACATCGGTCGCAGCGACCTGTTGTTCGGCTGGGTGGGAGACCTGATGGACAGCCTGAAGTTCTTGATCGACTGCCTGCCCGATGATTGCACGATTTGGCCCGGCCATGACCAGGAATCGACCATCGGATATGAGAAGGAGCATAATCAGTTTATTAGAGTGAATGATAGATAGTTGAAACGAAAGATATTATGGAAAAGCAAATGAAACACTTAGTTGTATTGACCGGTGCGGGCATCTCGGCCGAAAGCGGGTTGAGCACCTTTCGCGACAGTGGTGGACTGTGGCAGCAGTATGATGTCATGGAATTGGCGAGTATTCAAGGCTATCGCAGGAACAGAGCCAGAGTGTTGGATTTTTATAATGCCAGGCGCAAGAATCTGCTCACGGTAGAGCCTAATCATGCCCATCGCGTGCTCGCTGAGTTGGAGAAGGAATATCGGGTCTCAGTCATCACCCAGAATGTGGATGACCTGCACGAGAGAGCCGGCAGCACCAATGTGCTGCACCTGCATGGCGAGTTGAGGAAGGTGACCGGGTCAATGAACCCCAATGCCCCTGAGTGTATCAAGGAACTGCCGCTCGACCAGCCTATCGAGGTGGGTGACAAAGCTGCTGATGGTTCCCAGCTCAGGCCCTTCATCGTCTTCTTCGGTGAGGACGTGCGCAATATGTCCAAAGCCGCCAAAGTCGTTGAGGAAGCCGACATCTTTGTTGTCATCGGGACGTCTCTGGTGGTTTATCCGGCTGCCAACTTGATTGATCATGTGCCATGGAACAGCCCTTGTTTCATCATCGACCCCGGTGAATTCAACTCATCGGCCATCCATGGATTTGAGCACATCAAGACAACGGCTGTCGCCGGTATCGACATCCTTATCGAAAAACTTGTTGAGCTTAGATAGTTAAAGGGTTGTGGCTCCAAAGACCCATCAAGGCATTCGCACTCTTTCTTTTTAACGACAAGAAAGACAAGAAGCGCTAACGTCTATCAAGGATTATAGTAGTCCTTGTTATAGAAGGCCAGGAGCTCCTGCAGGTGACGATAGGCCTCGGCTGCGGGACCGTCGGGGTCCAGGTCCATCGACTCGAGGTAGCTGTTGAGCGCCAGGCGCACGTTGCCCTGCTGGCGGTAGGCGTTGCCGCGCAGGTAGTAGGCCATGGCCAGTGTCTCCTTGCTGATGCCCTTGTTTTCCACGATCTCGTTGGCGGCGCGTAGCGCCTCGTCGCCCTCGCTGCGTGAGAGCATATCCTTGATTTCTTGTATGGTTTTCATTCTATTTGAGTTTTTATAGCTGCAAAATTACACCAACTTCTTGAAAAATACATTACCTTTGCGATAAATAAAATGATGTGACTATGAACACTAACAATGAAACCGACCTCCAGCGTCAACGCTTGGGACAGCTCAAGAACCTGGTCATGCTCGCAGCCGCCGACGGCCACATGACCGATTCAGAGCTCGCCGTGCTGATTGCTGTGGCTTCGCGTGAGGACATCACGCCCGAGCAGTTTAACAACGTAATCGAGAACCCCGACAGTGTATCCATTACCCTTCCCGACGACGAGGACACCAAGCTGGCCTACCTGCGCGACATGGTAGCCATGATGATGGTCGACGGCGAGCTGGATGAGCAGGAACTGGCCATCTGCAAGATCTATGCCATGGCGCTTGGCTACCGTGGCAGCATCGTCGATGGCATGATCGCAGGAGTCATCGACAACCTGGATGCCCAGGACGAGTCTCTGCCTCAAGACTGATGCGCCGATGAGAACGCTGCTTGCCTTGATGCTGTTGCTGGCGGCATGGACGATGCCGCTGGTGAGCCCGGCCCAGGACGTGGATCTCAATCCGCTCGATGACTATATCGGGCAGGTTAATGGCCGTTGCCCCATCGACCTGGGCGAGGAATGGTACATCAACGGCCTCGCCATCCAGGCCGACACGGTGGTGCTGGCACTCAAGGTGCCATCATCCATCAAGTACTTCCTCTCGGAACTCACCGGCGATTCTGACAACGTCAAGCGACTGTGGCTGCGGCAGCTCAAACAGTTTGCCGACGTCTGGACCCCATTGCTCGACTTGTTGAGGAAGGAGGGCCGCCCCTTCAGGCTTGACATCATGCTGGGCGACCTCCGGCCTGCGGCGGCCTTGCGTTACAGCCCGGCCGACCTTGATCAGGGACAGTAGGGGCAGCCTTGGCACAATTCTTGCAATGTCATGGGGCGCAACTATCTATATGAAACCTTGTAATTTCAAGTAAGAAGAGATGAACAACAGAACTATCATTGTGACGATGCTGGCTTCACTGCTATTGCTATCGAGTTGTCAGTCGATGAACCAGTTTTATGGCACAGCCACGGGCGCTTCGCTCGGTGGCATGTTTGGTTCGGCAATCGGCGGCATGGCCGACGGACCGCGCGGGAGCGACCTGGGCACGGTGGTTGGTATGGCCGTGGGCGGCATTATTGGCGCTGCCGCGACGGCTCCCAAGACCGATGACGGCAACTACCGATCCTCCGACTACTACTATGAATACGGTATGGACGATTATCGCCAGAACAATGCCTATAGCCCCTATGCCAGCATAGACATCGAGGAGATGCGATTTGTCGATGAGAACAACAACCGCGCCCTTGATGCCGGCGAGCACGCCAAGCTCGTGTTTATCATTCGCAATACCGGGCGCGATTATGCCTACGATATTGCTCCTGTCATCACCGTGAGCGGTACCAAGCAGATTTACCTCTCGCCCACGGCCATCGTCAAGGAGCTGGCACCGGGCAAGGCCGTGCGTTACCAGAGCGAGATCATCGCGACCAACAAATTGAAAAACGGTTCGGCCGATTTCTCGATCGGCTTCTCGGACGGCGACAAGATCTACACGCTGCGCTCCTTCCAACTGCGCACCAATCGCCGATAACAACCCTGCTGGGCATGCAATAATTCAGTATCGTGGCTTTAAAACTACGATGCTGAATTATTGTATAGTCCCAATCGGCATAGGCCAGTCGCTTTTTGGGTCAAAAAGTGAAAATATTGCAGTAAAAAGTGTAACATACGGCTTGCAGAATGATAGTAATTTTGCAACCGATAAAACAACTTAAATAATGATGTCAGCAATGAAGAAATTTCAGTCGTTTATAGCAGTAGTCGTGGCCATGTTGTCCATGAGCTGCACGGCACATGCCAATCAGTCATCAGCAAATCAACAAAACGAAAACAATATGGAGAAGCAAGGAAAGTTTTTAGTCGTGTTTTTCTCACATGCAGGTGAGAACTATAGCGTGGGCAACATCGAGGTGGGCAATACCAAGATTGTGGCCGATTACATCAGTGAGATGACCGGTGCCGACCAGTTTGAGATTGTAGCGGACAAGGACTACGACATGCCCTACATGCAGCTCATTGAGGTTGCCAAGCAAGAGGCCAACAATGGAGAGCTGCCCGCCATGGTAGGCAAGCTCGAGAACGTGGACCAGTATGACACCGTCTTCATCGGCGGCCCTGTGTGGTGGGGCACCTATCCCCAGGTGATGTTCACCTTCTTCCGCGACTATGACCTCAACGGCAAGACCATCATTCCCTTTACCACTCATGAGGGGAGCGGGCTGGCCAGCTGTGTCGACGACGTGCGCAAGGCTTATCCCGATGCCGACGTCAAGCCCGGCTTTGCCATCTACGGCCACGAAGTGCGCTCCGGCCGCAACAAGGTCGAGGAGTGGCTCAAGGGTCTAGGAATGTGAATAAACTTATAAGGGCTGGCTTGCAGGTGCTTACAGGATGATGCGCCGTGCGTTGACCGGCTCGTTGACAAACACGCTTGCCAGCGGAGAGAAGTGCTCCGGATCCTCGGTGGTGTAATACTGGCAGCTGCCGCCGTGGCTGCAGTGGCGCTCAATCTCGGGATGGCGCTGCAGGTAGTCGGCCAGGCTCTCGGCAACGATGGGGCCTTGCTGGATGATGTTTACGCCCTGGGGCCTGTACTGGTTGATCTTGTCGATGAGCAGGGGATAGTGGGTGCAGCCCAGGATGACGGTGTCAATCTGGGGGCACTCCTGCATCAGCAGGTCAATGTCCTTCTTGACAAAGTAGTCGGCCCCGTCGCCGTTGCTCTCGCGGTTCTCGACCAGCGGCACCCACATCGGGCAGGCGTGGCCGTGGACTTTGAAGCCCGGATACATCCCTTCAATCTCGATATTATAGCTGCGGCTGCCGATTGTTCCCGGAGTGCCGAACACGCCGATGTGGCCGCTCCTGGTGAGCTGGCCCACTTTCTCGACGGTGGGGCGCACCACTCCCAGCACGCGGCGGTTAGGGGCCAGTGTGGGCAGGTCCTGCTGCTGAATGGTGCGTAGCGCCTCGGCCGAGGCCGTGTTGCAGGCCAGGATGACCAGGTGGCACCCCTGGGCAAACAGGTGCTTAACTGCCTGTAAAGTGAATTCATACACCAGCTCGCGGGAACGCGTCCCGTAAGGGGCACGGGCGTTGTCTCCCACAAACAGGTAGTCATATTGTGGTAGCACCCGCCTGATGTCCCGCAGGATTGTCAGACCGCCAAAGCCCGAGTCAAATACTCCGATGGGTGCCTGCACGTTGCTGTCGTTATTGTAGGTCGTTGCCATGTAGATTGATTTCTTTACTGCAAAGGTAAGCGTTTTTTTGAAGATTATTTGTATCTTTGCCTTTAAAAAGGCGAAGATGGGCTCTGTCACGGCACAAAAACGGACAAACTTGTTTGCTCTGCTCTCGACTTGCACTATCTTTGCATTTCAATAGTGACCTGGCGCATGATGAAGCCCTTCAAGAAATATAGTTTGAACCTGAGGGGCCGGTTGGTGGATATCGACCGGCCTTGGGTGATGGGTATCATCAACATTACGCCCGACTCGTTCTATGGCGCCAGCCGAGTCAATGACGAGCAAGCCCTGGTTGAGCGTGTCGCCCACATGGTTGACGATGGCGCCGACGTGATTGACGTGGGCGCTTGTTCCACGCGACCGGGCAGCCAGTCGGTCGACGCCCGCGAGGAGATGGAGCGTCTCCAGTGGGCACTCGCCATCATCAGGCGTGCACGGCCCGATGTAATTCTGTCGGTCGACACCTATCGCGCCGATGTCGCTCGGCAGTGTGTGGAAGAGTGGGGGACCGACATCATCAACGACATCTCGGGCGGAACGCTCGACGAGGCGATGTTCACTACCGTGGCGCGCCTGCAGGTGCCTTATGTGCTGATGCACATGCGAGGCACACCCCAGACGATGGCTTCACTGACCAGTTACGGCAACGTAACGACCGATGTCCTGGACTGGATGGCTCGCCGCATCGATCAGTTGCGCCAACTGGGTATTGCTGACGTCATTGCCGACCCGGGCTTCGGCTTTGCCAAAGACCTCCGGCAGAACTATCAGATGCTCTCGCACCTGGATGCTTTTCATGCCCTGGATGCCCCGTTGCTGGTGGGCCTTTCGCGCAAGCGCATGATCTATTCTCTGCTCGGCTGCACTGCCGACGAGGCTTTATACGGTACCATCGCTCTCAATACCCTGGCACTGGCCAGCGGCGCTCACATCCTGCGTGTTCACGATGTCAAGCCAGCTGCCCAGGCCGTGAAACTCGTCCAGGCACTGCGAGACGGTGGGCCCGAGAATACTTCTGGATTATAAACTACTATTAGTTACTTCATCTATCATTCATGGGAAGTTCGATATTCACTCTATTCAGTATCAAGGACCTGCTTGACATCTTGCTGGTCGCAACGTTGCTGTTCTATCTATACCGCACTATGAAGGACTCGGGCTCGCTCGACATCTTTGTCGGCGTGCTGGCCTTTGTGATAGCGTGGGTGGTGATGTATAAGATACTCGACATGCGCCTCATCGGCACAATCATGGACAAGTTCATCGACATCGGCCTGTTCATCCTGGTCATTCTGTTCCAAGACGAGATCAAGCGTTTCTTGACCGAGCTGGGCTCCAGGCGAGGGCTGAAGTTCTTTGAGAAGATATTCAAGTCCAAGACCGAGGTCGAGGACGAGAAAAAGTGGATCATGCCGGTGGTCTATGCCTGCATGAATATGGCCAAGACCAAGACCGGAGCACTCATCGTCGTCCAGCGGACCATGCCGCTCACCGACTATGAGCGCACGGGTGACATCATCAATGCCAACATCAACTCTCGACTCATCGAGAACATCTTCTTCAAGAACAGCCCCCTGCACGACGGAGCGATGATTGTGGCAGGCAGCAAGATCATGAGTGCCGGTTGCATCCTGCCCGTTTCCCATGATACCAACATTCCGCGCTACCTGGGACTGAGGCACCGCTCGGCCAAGGGCATAGCTCAGGCTACCGACGCCATTGCCATCGTCGTCAGCGAGGAGACGGGCCGCATATCGCTGGCTCACAAGGGCGAACTCCACCTCAATCTCTCAAGTACTGACCTCGAGCACACCCTCTCGGCCCTGGTAGAAAACGATTAACTGAAAACTGACAACTGACAACTGATATGTTTGACATCGATGGTACACTGGTAAGCCTTGACCTGGTAGAGCGCTTCTTCTGTTGCGATCTGGATACTTGCCTGGGTGCATGCTGCATCGAGGGGGACTCCGGTGCCCCGCTCACCGAGGAAGAATACCGCAAACTCAAGGAAATCCTGCCTGAGATATGGGACGACCTCTTGCCCCAGGCCCAAGAGCAGATCAACGAGCACGGGGTTGCTTTCTTTGACGTGGAGGGCGAGCTGGTCACTCAGCTCGTGGGTGGCGCCAACTGTGTCTTCACCACCTATGACCGGGGTGGCATGTGCCTGTGCGCCATAGAAAAAGCCTACCGTGAGGGGCGCATCAACTGGCGCAAGCCCATGTCGTGCTACCTGTATCCTGTTCGTATCAAGAAGTTCCCCGATTATGAGGCCGTCAACTACGACCGCTGGAAAATCTGCAAGTGTGCCGAAGTCTTGGGGCGACGTGAGAAAATCCGCCTCTACCAGTTCTTGAAAGAACCTCTCATAGAGCGCTATGGCCAGCAATGGTACGACACGCTGGTTGCCAACTGCGAACTCTATATCAAACAGTATCTGCAATAACATATTTCACCGCTATAGTCTCAGCCTTATGAATCGCAAATTAACTCTGATCTTCTCCTTCATCGCCTGTATCGCTTGGCTGCCGATTTCGGCTCAGCTCACGATAGGCGGCACGGCTCCAGTCTACGACAAGTTGACGGGAACCTATATGCTCACCGTCGCCGAAGACGTCTTCGGCCACTCCTATCACGCCAGCGTTATCCTCGATGACGGTGTGACCGATGTGATGATCGATGGCAAGGCCGTGACGACCGATGTCGATTTTCCCGTCATCCAGGGCGACACGTGTTACTCCTTTGTCTTCAAGAAAAATAATGTACTCAACCAGAGTACTATACATTTCACCTTCCTGCCCATCCTGTGCATCACAGGCAACTTCACCGACGACTATGTCGTCGCGCCGGTCGACATGACGTTGCCCGATGGACAAGGTGTCCAGCACTACAGTGCCCGCATCAAGAAAGCCGGTGCATCGACCAATACCCAGTGGGTGCACAAGCACAACTATCATGTGAAGTTTGTTGACCAGGATGGTGAGAAGACCGACGTGTCCTTCTTCGGCCTGCGCAATGACAATCACTGGCGTCTGGATGCCGGCACGAGAGACATGATTCGCTTCCGCAACTATGCCGCCAACGCTTTGTGGGCTGATTTCGCCACCAAGCCCTACTATGCCGATCAGCAGCCCAAGGCACGATCCTACATCCGTGGCTCCCATGTTGAGATGTTCCTCAACGGCAATTACAACGGATTCTACAATTTATCGGAGTTTCTTGACCGCAAGCAGCTCAAGTTAAAGAAGTATGTCGAGCACGAGGATCCCGATGGGGAAGACAATGAATTGCTCTCGGCCGTTGACTTCCATGGCATGATGTGGAAGACCTCATATGCCTCTCCGATCACCTTGTTCAGCGCCTACAATGACTACAGCAACGATAATTCTGACTCATGGAACGGATTCTCGCTGGAATATCCCGATATCGACGATGTGTGCCCCACCGACTATTCCATCATCAAGAATGCCGTGAAATTTGTCGCTAGGAGCGATGACGACACCTTCAATGCACAAGTCGGTGATTACTTTGACCTGCCCGTGCTTGTTGATTACTACCTCTTTCTCAACCTGGTCTTCGCGATCGATAATGCGGGCAGCAACATGGTCTATGCCTGCTATGACGGAGCTGTCGACAAGAAGCTCACGCTCGCCGTGTGGGATCTCGATGCTACCGTGGGGCAGAACTTCAGTGACAACGAGGGTTATTATCATGCTCCCGAGATTCAACCCGAGTGTGAGTTGGATGATGTCCCCACCACCATGAGCAAGTTTTCCATCAACCGCCTCTTGCAGCGCGTCAAGCAGGTTCCGGGCTTCTACCAGCAGGTGGTGAAGCGATACTGGCAACTGCGGTCGGGTGTCCTGGACCCTGACAGCCTGGTCAGCCGCTACGAAGCCATCTACCGCCGTCTCGACGCAGCAGGAGCCATCAATCGAGAGACGGTGCGATGGTCGGACACCGGCGACATCTCCCATCGCATGCTCGACTTCCCAGCCGAGTTTGACTACCTGTGCGACTGGATCACGCGCCGCATCGCCCACCTCGATGCCTGCACCTTTGCCTCACGCAAGGGCGATGTCAACGGCGATGGACTGGTTAATATTTCCGATGTGATTCAACTCATCGCGATCGTACTGGATAACAACATCGTGCCCAACGTCATCGCCTGTGACGTCAATAGCGACGATGGAGTCAATGTCGCCGATGTGGTTTCGTTAATAAATATCCTCTTGTTGGAATGATAATCACCGATTTCTTGGCCAAGGTGAAAAATCAAAAAAGTGTCTTTTTTCATTGTCAGTTCAGGAATTTGTACTACCTTTGCCCCGCTTTTCGTAATCTCTGACAAGAAATAGAGTAGCTTGTGTATATTGCGGAGTGATTATTAACACATTAATTGATTTAACAATGGACTTGATTAAAGTTGCCGAACAGGCTTTTGCTACAAACAAGCAGCACCCGCAGTTTTTCCCGGGTGACACAATCACGGTAGCATACCGCATCAAGGAGGGTAACAAGGAGCGTATCCAGCAGTACCGTGGTGTGGTGATTAAAATCACTGGCGAGGGTGAGAAGAAGCGTTTCACCGTTCGCAAGATCAGTGACAACATCGGTGTAGAGCGTATTTTCCCGCTCGAGTCTCCGTTTATCGACAGCATCGTTATCAACAAGCATGGTAAGGTGCGTCGCGCTAAGCTGTATTACCTGCGTGGTCTCACCGGTAAGAAGGCTCGCATCAAGGAGCGCCGTATCATCAAGAAGGAGGAGGCCTAAACCTGGCTTCACCTTCCATAACAAGTCATCGAGGACCGTGGCACACAACACAACGTGTTGCCTCGGTTCTTAGTTTTTATTCAGTTCGTCACAATCTGTTCAACCATTATCGATAAGACCTCATGGCTGCAATGCAAGAGCCCGTTAATGAACCCCAGCAGAGCCACGGCGCTTTCAGGCGTGCCCTGTCCTCAGTCAAGCGATGGCTGGCCGGCTTGTCTTTTCGCACAGGAGTGATTGTCCTTGCCCTGTGCGTGCCGTGCTACATCTTCTCGTTTGCCCAGATGGCACTGCCCATCAGCGCCCAGGCCAAGGGCGTCTTGTGGGTCATCTTCTTCGGCTTGGCCAAGACATTCCAGTACGGCGGCTTGACAATACTGGGCGTCGAAGGATGGAAGCGACTCAAGTCCCGACTCTCCAGAAAAAGGAAAGCCTGACTGAGCCCATCATTCGTTACATAGATGTGAATTTTGGGCCGCTGACCATGCTTTTTTAGTTGGAAAAGTTGTCTTATAATAAATAATGTGTAACTTTGGGGCCAGAGAAAGCCGAATCGCTTGAAAGGGAGTAGGCACAATCAATAACCATTAAATGCAGCATATATCTTATGGATGAAGAAATCAAGAATGTGGAGGAATCTGCATCACAGCAAGTGAACAACGAGGGCGCAAGCGTAATGGACCAGCTCAAGGATATGTTTGACCAGGCCACATCGGGCGAGGGCAATGTCTTTGACAAGCTCAAGGGAATGCTCGAGGGCAAGGAAGGCGAGGGCAGCGTCTTTGACAAGCTCAAGGGAATGCTCGAGGGCAAGGAAGGCGAGGCCGGTGTGCTTGACCAGCTCAAGGAGATGTTCGATAAGGGTACCGACGCTGCTGGACAGATGAGCGAGGATTTCCTCGCGAAGGCCAAGCAGATGTTCGAGACCCGTGAGGGCGAACCCAGTCTTCTCGACAAGGCCAAGGACATGCTCGGCGACGGCATGATCGCTGCCGGTAACATGATTGACAAGGCTAACGAATATGTTGAGCAGGGAAAAACTGCGGCTGGCCAGATGGCACAGGACATAGAAAAGAAAGCCAAGGAGACCTTCGATAAGGACGGCGATGGCAGCGTGCTCGACGATGCCCAAGATGCGCTCGGCGACGTGGCCGATGCCGCCGGCAAGGTGGTAGACAAGGTCCAGGACTTCTTGAAGGATGCCTTTGGCGGTGCCAAGGACCAGAATAACGAAGGACAGGCCTGAGCCCCTCCTTTCCCACCTAAGTAAGTAATCAATCACCCATTTGTCCAATTGGTCTTATCAGGCCAAGACGGCAAACGGGTGATTGTTTCTGTATCTAGACCTCAGTCGAGGAAACGCTTGTCCAGGTCACCATAGCACTCGATGCGGCGGTCGCGCAGGAACGGCCACCAGCGCCTCACCTGCTCGCTGCGCTCCATGTCGATGTCGATGATTCGGCAGTCCTCATTGTCGCTGGGGGCACGGTAGATGAGCTCGCCCTGAGGCCCGGCGACAAAGCTGCTGCCCCAGAACTGGATGCCGCGGGTCTGACCTGACGGGTCGGGCTCGTGACCCACGCGGTTGACGGTGATTACCGGCAGCCCGTTGGCTACGGCATGGCCCCGCTGTACGGTGGTCCAAGCCTCGCGCTGGCGCTCCTGCTCCTCGGCCGTGTCACTGCTCTCATAGCCGATGGCGGTGGGGTAGATGAGCATCTGAGCGCCGTGCATCGCCATCAGGCGCGCGCCCTCGGGGTACCACTGGTCCCAGCACACCATCACACCCAGCCTGCCCAGCGATGTCTCGATGGGTACGAAACCCTGGTCACCGGGCGTGAAATAGAATTTCTCATAGTAGGCAGGATCGTCGGGAATGTGCATCTTGCGGTACTGGCCGGCAATGCTGCCGTCGGTATCAAATACCACTGCCGTGTTGTGGTACAGCCCAGTGGCACGCTTCTCAAACAGCGAGGTCACCAGGACGATGCCGCACTCCTTGGCTACCGAGGCATAAGTTTTAGTAACGTCGCCAGGAATCTCTACGGCCAGGTCAAAGTTGTCCACACTCTCTACCTGGCAGAAGTACAGTGAATCGTGCAGCTCGGGCAGCACGACGAGCTGTGCTCCCTCGCTGGCTAGTTGTTTTATCTTGTTGATGAGCGCCTGGCGGTTGCTCGTGATGTCACTCGTGTTGCGTTGTTGTATGATGCCTACTTTCATGATTGGTTCATTATGATATTGAGTGTTGAGATTCTATTGATTGTGTTGACTCGATGCTAACGTTCCTCGTGGCAGCTGCATGGTGGCGCAGTGCAGCGACCCGTGCTGGCACACCAGGGCGCGGCAGTCAATGGCCACGATGTCGCGACCTGGGAATGCCTCGCCTATCAGGCGGCATGCCTTGACGTCGTTCTCGGCTTGCCCGTACACGGGGACGAGCACTTGATGATTGGTGATCAAGAAGTTGGCGTAGGTTGCGGGTAGCCTAGAGATTTCGTCAAACATTGCATCGGGCAGCGGCAGCTTCACCAGCTGGTAGGGGTTGCCGTCCACGTCGCTAAACTGCTTGAGCTCTTCTTCCATCTCCATCAGCGGCTTGAAGTGTTCGTCATTGGGGTCGTCGCAGCCCGTGTACAGGATCACGCCACCGGGCGCAAATCTTGCCAGCGTGTCGATGTGGCCGTCGGTGTCATCGCCGGTCAGTTCGCCATGGCTGAGCCACAGCATCTTCTGGCACCCCAGCCGCTCGAGCAGCACGTTCTCGAGCTCCTGACGCGACAGCTTGTCGTTGCGGTTAGGCGCCGTCAGGCAGCACGTGGTCGTCATCACGGTTCCCTTGCCGTCGGTCTCGATGGAGCCACCCTCAAGCACCAGGTCGCGGCTGTTGATCACTGTAGTTGCAAAGAGGCCCCGGTCGTTAAGCCGACTGGTGACCAGGTTGTCACAGTCGGCAGCAAACTTCATGCCCCAGGCGTTGAATGTAAAATCCATCAGCGTCATCTGGCCGTCCTTCAACACGCTGATGGGGCCGTAGTCTCGCACCCACGTGTCGTTGGTCGCCAGCTCAATGATGTCGATGCGGCTCCAGTCCATTTCGTGGCCCAGAGCATCGCGCACTTCGTCGCCGTCGGGAGCGACGATGACCACGCGCTCGTCGTCCTGCAGGATCGCGCGTACAATTTCTACATAACAAGCCGTCACCTCGTCGAGCATATAAGCCCAGTCGGTGCCGGCGTGAGGCCAAGCTATGAGAACTCCATCCTGTGGATCCCATTCGGCAGCATAGCTGCAATTTCTTTTAGACGATAGCATCTATTGTCGTTCTATAGTGTATTTCTGGATTGCTGGTTGTTGTTCTGTTGTTAATGATTAAACGTGAAAAACGGTTCAAATATTGTTGCCGAACTCCTGGTAATTGTCCCAGTACGAATCCTGTGACTCGATAATCTCGTTGATGAAGTCACGGTAGCCGTCCTTGACGGTGTAGCCGTTCTCTTCACACCACACGGCATAGTCTTTCTCAAATTCCTCGTCCTGACGCAGCATACGTTCAAATTCCTGGTCCAGTTCAGGTGTGTTGCTGTAACGGTCAAGAAGCTCTCGAAGCACATCAGAAATTTCGTCCATATCTCGTTTGACTTTAGGGGCAGACGCTTGGTGCAATCTGCTGGATTCTACTTGTTAATTTGGTCTTTAGTTTGAATGTTCAAATTTAAAACCTTTTTTTTGATTTGTACCTATTCTTTTCGTTAAAAAATCTTCATATTATCCCTCTGCTTCGCGTGCTTGCTGTTTTTTACCATTTTTGATGACCAATCTCGCAGCATTAATTGTATTTTGCATGTGAAAAAGATGGGCTCTCATAGGTTGCCATGTGCTAAACTTGTCGTACCTTTGTGCCCAGTTAGGTGGCATGGCCACCCGTTGAAGCATGTTTTATCGTTTATTAAGAAGCAATAAAGAATAATAATGAACATGAGATGGTTTAAGAGCTTGGCAGTGCTCATGGTGCTGCTTGTGGTCTCGAGCTGCTCGACCGACAATCTTGAGAAAATGATTCCAGCCGATGCCATCGGCGCCATCAGCCTGGATGTCCCAGCCATTCTCAAGGAAACAAACTTGATTGACGACGGTAACATCGTCTTGCCCAAGTCATTGCAGCAGGTGGTTGATGACAACGACAGCTCACCGCTGTGCATCATGCTCAACGATCTCCCGCAGATGGGAATCGATACCGGCCAGAAGGCTTACATCTTTTTCACCGATAAGACGTTTGCGCGTGTGCTCATTGCTGCGCTCGACGACTCCGACAAGGCTCGTCGTACGCTCTCCATGAGGGTGGGTGGCGACTTCCAGAAGCTCGAGAACATGGACTGCATGTATGTCAAGGACAACTTCTACGTCATCCACGACAAGGTGCTCTTCATCGGTACAGTCAACAAGTCCATGGAGGCATCACGTCTTGCCAAGGCCGCCCAAGCCATCCTGTCCAAGTCGGCAGCCAGCATGGCCGACGTCAAGGCAGTGAGCGAAATCCTGCACCACGACGATGCCGACGTCAATGCCTGGATCCAGGGTAAAGGGCTCAAAGCCATCCTTGGCAAGAGCGAGGTCTACCGTGAACTCTCACAGAAGATGCCCCTGCTGGCCATCTTTACCGAGAGTGACATCGACGCCTTCGTCTGCCATCTCGACCTTGATAAGGAACAAGTGCAGCTGCAGGCCGACATACAGGCCGCTCAGGACAGTGAGTATGCCCAGCTGCTCAATACTACCCTGAGCAAGCCGGGCGATGATGTTCTCAAGGCCATCCCCAACTCGATGGACTACATCTTCACTATGAGCGTCAAGGGTGACAACTTTGTCAAGCTCAAGCAGATTCAGCAACTGTTGACCATGTTCGGCAAGATACCTTACATCGGTCGCATCGACCTGGCCAAGATCCTCTCGACAATCGACGGGCCGTTCACAATAGGCCTCGCCCGGGATCCACATCTCGAGGGCGAGTGGAACGTCGTTCTTGCTGCACGCTCCACCGACCCCCAGAGCGTCGTGGATCAGATCAGCAGCTTTGCCAACGCCATGGGGCAGGCGCCCGAACTCTACGAGGGAGAGTACATCTACCAGTATGACAACAAGATGATACGCATCGGCATCACCGATGGCATCCTTTACCTGAAGATGCTCGACTATGAGCAGACCGAGGGCTATGCCTATGAGATGAAACCCGTGCGGGAATTCTTTGACAACGCAGTCGTCGGTCTATTTGCTCAGACCCGCACCGACAGCATCACCGGCTACTTTGACTTTGGGCTGCAGGACATCTTTAAGGGTAACGGCCACTTCTACACCAGTCAGCCTGGGGCCAATGCCTCACTGGAGCTCCTTCGCGCCCTGTGTGCCGTCAAGACGGCCGACGCCTTTGGCAACGAGGACGACGACAGCGACTTCTCCTCCTTCATGTCTGGCGCCATCGACAAGCTCCAGCCCATGGAATGACGCTGCCGCCCGGCATTGTGATAATAAAGAGCAGGACCGTCTCGACTAGGGAAACGGCCCTGCTCTTTATTTGCGGTATTGTGCTGGTGTGGTTGGGTCAGAACTTGTAATTCACGCCCAGGCCAAACACGCCCTGATCGACCTTGCGGACAATCGTGTGACGATACTCCAGGTTGATGCCGAAGTGATCGGTCAACTCATACTCGATACCGGCACCCAAGTTCAGGCCGATGTGATTCTCCTCGTCCTTCTCGATCTTGTCGTTTTTCATCGTGTAGTTCAGTCCGGCCAGCGGATAGATGTACAGCTGCTCGTTTCTCAGGTTGAGCAGGTAGTGGGCATTGATGTTGACGTCCCACCAGGTCGTGTGATGCTTCTCAAAGAAGTAGTTGAAGCCCACCTCGGCTCGCAGGGCGTCCAGAATGCCATACTGGAAACGGGCTCCGAGACCCAGGTTCTCAATCTCGCTGCCGTACACTAGGTTGGCACCCACTGCGGTCTGTCCCTGGTGCACCTGAGCCTGGCCGATGCCTAGACCCAGCATCATGGCGCATACTAAAGTCAAAATCTTTTTCATTTCTTCATTAATTAGTTTAAATGTTTATTGATAGTATAAATTGCCGCTAATAAAACTCGTGGTAAAATTACAATCAAATTTTTACACTCACAAACTATTTGTCTGATTTCGCCCGTCAACTCGGCGATATCACCTAAAATCACCACGACTCCATAGCAAAAAGTTACTTGAGAGCCCCAAAAAAAAGCTGCCCTTGTGAGGCAGCCTGATTGCTTGATCTTAAAATGTCTTTAACCCAAATAGGCTTTCAGCAGCTTGCTCTTTTGGCCTTTGAGCCGGCGGATGGCCTTCTCCTTGATCTGGCGAACACGCTCGCGGGTCAGGTCAAACTTGGCGCCGATCTCCTCGAGCGTCATCTCCTGGCAGCCGATCCCGAAGAACATCTTCAGGATATCTCTCTCGCGAGGGCTCAACTGATCCAGTGCACGGTTCACCTCCTTGGCCAGCGACTCCTGGTTCAGGGTCGAGTCGGCCATGGGAGAGTCGTTGTTGGGCAACACGTCAAGCAGACTGTTGTCCTCGCCCTCGACAAAGGGGGCGTCGACCGACACGTGGCGGCCCGAAACCTTCATCGTGTCACTGATCTTGTCGACAGGTATGTCAAGGCGCTCGGCCAGCTCCTCGGCCGACGGACGGCGCTCGTGCTCCTGTTCAAATCGTGACTGGGCCTTGCTGATCTTGTTGATCGATCCCACCTGGTTCAGGGGCAGCCTCACGATGCGAGATTGCTCGGCTAGGGCCTGGAGAATCGATTGACGAATCCACCACACGGCATAAGAAATAAACTTGAAGCCTCGCGTCTCGTCAAATTTCTGCGCTGCCTTGATGAGGCCCAGATTACCCTCGTCGATCAAGTCGGGAAGACTCAATCCTTGGTTCTGATACTGTTTTGCGACAGAAACTACAAAGCGCAGGTTGGCATTCACTAGCTTGTCAAGAGCCGCCTGATCGCCCTGGCGGATGCGCTGTGCCAACTCGACCTCCTCATCAACCGTAATAAGCTCCTTACGGCCGATTTCCTGAAGATATTTGTCAAGGGACGCGCTCTCGCGGTTAGTAATGGATTTTGTAATTTTAAGTTGTCTCATCTAACTAGTGTAGAGTTTAAGCATGCAAAGGTACGACAATTTTCATTCCGATGCAAGCTTTTTTTTGACTTTTTTCAGATTTTTCCTTTTTTATGGCCCCCTGTGATGCGGGGTGGGGCTCCGCCAGGCGGAAAAACATCGCGTTTTGGTGCCTCGACGGCAGGTCTGGAGCGGGGCTGGGGCTCACCCCAGGTAGGATGCCAGCAACCGGCTCCGGCTGCCTTTCAGCTGGCGGATGGCGCGCTCCTTGATCTGCCTGACGCGCTCGCGCGTCAAGTCATACTTCGCGCCGATTTCCTCAAGCGTCATCTCCTGGCATCCGATGCCAAAGAAGAGCCTCACGATGTCGCGTTCGCGGGGCCCGAGCTGTTGCAGCACGCGGTCGACCTCGGTCGACAGCGACTCGTTGTTCAGCGAGTTGTCGGCCATGGGCGAGTCGTTGTTGGGCAACACGTCCAGCGGGCTGTTGTCCTCGCCCTCGGCAAACGGGGCGTCGACCGACACCGTGCGGCTGATGGACTTCAACGCCTGTGCCACCTTCTCCAGCGGCAAGTCGAGCTCTTGTGCCAGCTCCTCGGCCGACGGGCGCCGCTCGTGCTCTTGCTCAAAGCGTGCTTGGGCCTTGGCCACCTTGTTGGCTATGCCCACCTGGTTGAGCGGCACTCTCACGGTGCGGGCCTGCTCGGCCAGCGCCTGCAGGATTGATTGACGAATCCACCACACGGCATACGAGATAAACTTGAAACCACGGGTCTCGTCAAACTTCTGCGCAGCTGTGATCAGGCCAAGGTTGCCCTCGTTGATCAGGTCGGACAGCGACAAGCCCTGGTTCTGGTACTGCTTGGCTACCGACACGACAAAGCGCAGGTTGGCATTGATCAGGCGGTCAAGTGCCGATTTGTCGCCATCATGGATGCGTTGAGCGATTTCTACCTCCTGCTCGACGGTGAGCAGTTCCTGCCTGCCTATTTCCTGCAAGTACTTGTCGAGAGATGCACTCTCACGGTTGGTGATTGATCTTGTGATTTTGAGCTGTCTCATTGGTTACGGTCTTTAGTGTGCCTCCTCGTGCTAGATGGGAGCTGATAAAACAACTGGTGAAATATGATGATGGATGATTATGTATGCTTTAGCAGCAAAAAGCGTGCCAACTCCTGCCATCGGGACCAGAAAATTGATTCTGATCTCGATAGAGTAGTTGCGTGCTCATCAATTGCCGCATGTCGTGTGCAGCAACGCGTGTGGAAGTCTGCTCAGTAGAAAGCTGCCTTTACGGGGATTCCGTGATCGTGTGGGTGGGTTGTCGGGCTTTGAACTTTATCGCTGTCTGTCCAAGTGTGGGGATCGTGTGGTACTTGCCTGGTCGCTTAATCGTTGGTGTCGCTAGCTCCAGACAACGGCCTGGGCCGAACGGGGTATCACATCAGCATCTCCCTGTGCTCGTCAATGATCAGTTGCTCAACAACGCCTGCCAGAGGCTTCTCCATGGCGGCTGCCAGTTGTTTCAGCTTGTCCTTGGTGTCCTCTGTAATCAGAATCGATAATTGCACTCGCTTCCCATAAATCTTGGGCCTTCCTGCTCCGGGTCTGGGTCCTCCTCTCATATAGTTTCAAAAATTAGTCGTTAATATTCCGTTGCAAAGATAATATAATCTTTTGAATAATTCACCATTTCCCGTGATTTTTTTTTAAAAAAAATATTGAGAATCACTCAATTGTGCCTATTGATGGGGGATTGGGGCGAAAACTGCCATACTTGTATGTGCGGGTTTTTATTCAACTTGCAATCAGCTTCCCTGTAACTGAGATGTAATTACTGAAAACGATAAGGCCTAAGTGCCTGCTTTAATGGCCTCGGTTAAGAGGGCGTCTTGCCCATAAAAAAAGAATTAGGAATTGGCCCAGGGGTCGACCCCTGGGCCAATTCCTAATTCCTGATTCCCAGTTTGTGGATTAATCTTCCTCGTCGCTCAGGTCGACTGCGTAGTACACCTTCTTGCCGGTGGGGTAGAAGCCGGTGATGAACATCACCTTGTCGCTGTCGCCGCTGCGCATGATCTGGTTGTAGATGTTCTCCACGTCATCGCGCGAGTCAACGGGGATATTGTTGATGTCGGTGATGATGAATCCATCGCGAATGCCGGCGTTCTTGAATTTGCCAGCTTTCACGCCTACCACCTTCAGGCCCTTGCTGATGGCCAGGTCTTCCTTCTCCTCCCTGCTCAGTTCGGTAAAGGCGCAGCCCAGCGACATGACGTCACTCTGCTTGGTCATCTTGGTGTTGCCCTGGTCGTTCTTGAAGGTTACCGTCGTGCGCTTGAGCTTGTTGTCGCGATAGAACTCCACCTCGGCCTTGTCGCCAGGACGCAGCTTGTTCATCTCTTCCTGCATCTCGCCGCTGTCCTTCACGCGCGAGCCGTTGAGCTTCACGATCACGTCGCCCTCCTGCAGGCCTGCTTCCTTGGCGGCTCCGCGGTCGGTCACCTTGGCTACATAGATGCCCTCGGCCGTGGCGGTGATGTTCTCTTCCTTAGCTTTCTCGGCGGTGAGTTCGGTATACTGGATGCCCAGCACGGCGCGCTGCACAGTGCCATACTGCTTGATGTCGGTTATCACCTTCTTCACCGTGTTGCTGGGCACGGCAAACGAGCAGCCGCTGTAGTTACCCGTCTGGGAATAGATCATCGTGTTGATGCCGATGAGTTCGCCGTTGGTATTGACCAGGGCACCTCCCGAGTTGCCGGGGTTCACGGCAGCGTCGTGCTGAATGAAGGCCTTGATGCCGTTGCTGGCGTTGCTGTCACTCATGCCACGAGCCTTGGCGCTGATGATGCCGGCTGTAACTGTCGAGTTGAAGCCGAACGGATTGCCCACAGCTACACACCATTGACCCACCTTCACGGCATCGCTGTTGCCGAAGCTGATGGCATGCAGGTCCTTGGCGTTGACCTTGATCAGGGCGATGTCGGTCTTCTCGTCGGTGCCGATAACGGTCGCGTTAAACTGGCGGTTGTCGTTCAGCGTCACCTCCAGTTTCTCGGCTCCGTCAATGACGTGGTTGTTGGTGACGATGTAGCCGTCAGGGCTGATAATCACGCCTGAACCCATGCCTGTGGGCTGGGGCTCGCTCTTTTGTTGCTGCTGTTGCTGACGGCGCTGGCCGCCGCCAAAACCGGGGCCAAAGAAGAATTCAAACGGGTCAATAAAGTCGCCCTGGTAGTAATTCTGGCGAGGTGTGGCATACACCTTGATGCTCACCACGCCATTGATTGTGCTCTCGGCCACGTCGGTGAAGTCGCGGCTGGTGTCTATCATCCTGGCGCCGGCTGTGTTGACATAGGAATTCATGTCGCCCTGCTTTTGTTCAGCGTTGGGCACGTATGTGTCGTTGATGAAGCCTTTCTTTTGCAACTCGCTGGTCGCCATCATTGTGGCGGCCGAGCCCATCATCGATGCGGCTAGGAGCATCACTGCTAATTTCAGATTCTTTTTCATGTTGTCTTTAGTGTTAATTTATTGTTGATTTTAATTTTTGCAACTGTTAAATTTAACTTTTCAAATAGCGTGCCAAATGTACAACTAAAAATGACAACGGCAATAGTTGTGCCGTTGTTTTTAAAAAATATTAATAGCAGTTTGCTGTCTTTTTAACTAGTTTTACATTGGAGGTCCGTTTTATAACAATTGATGACACATTGTCACTCGGGCTCATGTCAGGTAATGCCTGTCAAGCATGGGATGAGTAATGCCCGTGGGGTTATACCTGGACATCGACGGCCTCACTTGTCATATCCTAGCGACTCCAGCAGGTCGGCCAGCACATACATGCTGCCGCCCACGTAGATCAGGTCCCCCTCGCTTGCTGCACTGCGTGCTGCTGCAAGGGCATCTACTACATTATTATATGCATTGCCCTTAAGTCCGCACTTCTTGGCGGCAATCTGCAGGTCGGTGGCGCTCATGCTCCGGGAAGTGTGTGCCTGGGTGAAATACAGCTCGGCGCCGCCCGGCAACAGCTTCAGCATGGTGGTCACGTCCTTGTCGGCCATGAAGCCCAGCACAATGTGCAGTCTGTCACACGGCTCGGTCTTGAGCTGCTTCATGGCTTTCTCAAATGCGGGTGGGTTGTGGGCCGAGTCACACATCACTCGGGGCTTCTCCTGGAGCGTCATCCAGCGGCCCATCAGGCCGGTATTCTCCATGACATGGGCAAATCCTTCTCTCACGGCATCGGTCTTGATGCGGTACTTCAGCCGCTTGAGCAGGTTGAGCGTGGTCAACACGGTATTGGCATTCTCCACCTGGTAATCGCCGGTGAGCTGGCAGTCGATCTCTCCATAGTTGTTGGTGCTCAAGTGAAGCATCCCGCCCTCGTGCTTGGCTTCGATAACCTCAGGCTTGTCCTGCGAAAACTTGATTTCGGCATACATGCGTTGGGCCTGGGCCTCCAGTACGTCTTTCACGGTGCCCTCGGCGCGACCCACGATCACAGGGACACTATACTTGATGATGCCGGCTTTCTCGCTGGCAATTTCCTCAATCGTGTTGCCCAGGAACTGCTGGTGCTCAAGGCCGATGTTGGTGATGATGCTTACCTCGGGTGTGACGATGTTGGTGCTGTCCAGGCGACCGCCCAGCCCCGTCTCGATCACTGCAACGTTGACGTTGCGCGACGCAAAGTAGTCAAATGCCATCGTCGATGTCAACTCAAAGAACGACGGCTGCAGGTTGCCCACCGACTTCTTCTGGTAGTCGGCTACCCACTGCATCACATAGCTGCGACTCACCTTGCGGCCGTTGATGCGGATCCGCTCCCTGAAGTCTACCAGATGGGGAGAGGTGAACAGGCCCACCCGATAACCACAACGCTGCAGGCATGAAGCCAGCAAGTGGGCCGTAGAGCCCTTGCCGTTGGTGCCTGCAATGTGGATGATACGAAATCGGCGGTGAGGCTCTTGATAGAGGCGGTCCAGGGCATAGCTGGTCTCGAGGCCGGGCTTGTAGCCCGCTCCTCCCTCACGTTCAAATGCCGGACGCTGGTTGAACAGGTAGTTCACCGTGCGGTCCCACATGCGCTCTAATTCTTCTTTTCGTGCCATATTCTTGTGGTTGATGTTTTTTTTAAAGCCTGGGGTCACTCACGTGACGTGGTGGTTCTCTTTACTTGATGGGTAATGAAGAAAAAAAACAGTATGGCTATAAGCCGGGTTATGTGCCGGCCTTGTGGCCGGTGCCTGTCATTTATCTGTCCGGCGCATTGCTGCGCTCGGTATAGCGTTCTACCCCCCGGCAATGGACGAGCAACCCTTAAATGCCGGTATACATGAACTTGCAACTCACTGGTGGTGCGGCGCGCCGTGTCACCACGGTGCCCGGTGGGCTCTTACCCCGCCTTTTCACCCTTACCGCTCTCCTCACGCATGAGGTAACGGCGGTTATTTTCTGTCACCTTAACCCTACGGTCACCCGTAGCTTCCCGTTAAGAAATGTGACGCTCTGCGTTGCCCGGACTTTCCTCTCGCAACCATGAGATGTTAACGAGCGACAAGCCGCCATACTGTAATTTCTATTTCGGGCGCAAAATTACAACAAGAAATCATAGTGTGCAAATTTTTTGACACGATTACCTATGATTTTTCATTTTTGGTGGCATTTTGTCAACTGTTTTTGCTGAAGATTTGAAAACTCATTCTCACTCCTGCAATGGAACATCATGCTCGCTGGTGTTTTTCGTTTTTTGGCCTCGCAATATAGTGTTGCCTTCTTCGTTATAATTGTAGAGATAACAATGTAGATGCAATGGATTTCTTCAAGGGTTTTTCGTTTACAAAGACGGTCAAGCGATTCGGCCGCACCTTCGGCCGTTTCCCGGTAGCGGTTCTGCTGCTGGCATTCCTCACGGTCTACCTGATTGTCCTCATCCACAACGAGGGCAATTCTGCCGACTACAAGTGGAACTTTTTCTACATCTTCTATCCCGCGACGGGCGCCTTGCTGGCTGTGTCCCTTCAGTTGCTCACCGAGGACTTCAAGCGGCGTGCCGTGGCCGTCATCACCCAGGTTGTCGTCCATGCCCTGTGGCTGGGTGTCTCGCTCTACCTGACGCAGTTTGAACGCTTCTCGATGCAGCAGCTGCTGGGCGTGAGTGCGACAGTCGTTACCATGGTGCTGTCGCTGTTCCTGCTGTGCTTCTTCCGCAAGGACGATGATGTGCCGTTCTGGAACTTTGCTCAGCGATTGCTCGTGGCGCTACTGTCGGGCCTCATGGTGGGCGTACTGCTCACGCTGGGCATCGTCCTGTTTGTACAGTCGCTCGACTGGCTGTTCGGTATGCAGGTTGATTCCTGGTTCCCCTATATACCCACGGTGTGCTTGGTCTTCTTGGCGCCCTTGTTGACCATGGGGCAGATTCCGGAGGGCGAGTTGAAGCACATCCGCGTGCTGGAGCCCTATACGGGTTTTGTCAAGGGGGTGGTGCAATATCTGTTTATGCCCCTGTTGCTCTTGTACATGGCAACGCTCTATGTCTATGCTGCCAAGATCCTGTTCACGTGGCAGTTGCCCGTCGGGTGGGTATGCTACCTTGTCTCGGCCAGCATGTTGGGCATGGCGTTTATCATCTTTATTACCTATCCGTTGCAGCACGATCAGGCCAACTCTTTCTTCAAGCGCTTGACGCGATGGTTGCCCTTGGCCATGATTCCGTTGTTGGTGCTCATGTCGGTTGCCATCGGTCGTCGACTGGCCGACTACGGCATCACCGTCAGCCGACTCTATGTGCTGGTGTTCAACATCTGGTGCTACGTGGTGTGCATCGGTCTGCTGATTACGCGCAATAAGCGCATCTGGTGGGTGCCTGCCTCCTTTGCTGCTGTCCTGTTCCTCATCTCGGTGGGTCCCTGGAGCATACCCAACGTCACCGAGCGCCGTCTGCTCGACGAGGCTCACGAGGCCTTCGCTGCAACGGGCATCAAGCAGTTGCCGCTCTCGGGTGAACAGTATCAGCGGTGGCTCGAGTCGGCCGACGAGAAGGTCGCCGCTTCAATCGACGGCAAACTGGCTTATCTGCAGCGCGATTACGGCTATGCCAGCACTATGGGCTTGATTGGCAAGGATGCAGTTGTCGGTCTTCTCGCACGCGAGACGAGCGAAGCTGCTCACACCGACCCGCACCCCGTGGCGTATTATAACAGCAACTGGAGCTTGATGAATCATGTCGCCGTTCCTCAAGGCTATGCTCACATGACCTATGTCGATGCCGTTGAGCTTCAGCACCAAGAGGGTAACCGCCTCGAGTTTGATGCCCATGTCGATGATGCTGCCGCGACCTCGTCCAGCCTTCGATTTCAGGCGACACTTAATCAGTTTATTGAACGTGATTTGGAGAGAAACCGCAATAATTCAGTCGAGCCACTCATTCTGGACAATGGCGAAGCCGCATTGGTCGTAGATTATTTCAATGTTTCGCTGCTCAATGATTCAGTCAGCTCGCTCTCAGTTACAGGAATCTTGTTTACCAAGTAGACTGTAGAAAAACATTCTACACCCCGGCTCGGAAAAAGTTACCAGTGTTGATAACTTTTTTCGGGCTTTTGTTGTGCCCGTGTCGCTACTTGGCAGTAATTTTGTGCCATAATAATTATTAATGTGCAAATGAAGCGTTTTTTCTCGATTCTCTTGATGGCCTTAGGGGCCTTTTCTGTATTACAAGCTGCTGTCGTGACCTTTGACTTCTCGACGGCTCAGGGTATCACCGCCATGGGATATGCCGTCCCTGAACAGAGTGCCGCGACCAACCTCTCGCAGGCGGGTCCTGTCACCGTGGGCGGTGTGACTTTGACTGCTGCCGACGGCGCCACTCCCACCCGCATCTGGAACTCTCAAGGCAGCTACACCCTGCGCATCTATGTCGACGGCTCGGTCACTCTCTCGGTAGCCGAGGGCAGCATCACCGCCATCACCGTCAATGCCGCCAACACGTCCAATTTTGACCTCATTGCCAACGTGGGCGACTATAGCTCAGCCGGCGCCGTGGGCAGCTGGACTGGCAGCGCATCGGCCGTGACGTTGACCCACGTGGGCAGCAAGAATGCCCAAGTGGCACAGCTCGTTGTCACCACCAGCACCGAGGGCCCCGGTGACGACCCGGGTGTGGATCCCGTTGACCCCAATATCGAGAAACTTGACTCGCTGAACCATCTCGCAGCCCTGGCCGACGGCACAGAGTTCCAGTTTACCAGCGATGTCTATGTCAACTACCAGTGGCAGAACAACCTCTGGGTCATGCAGCTCGACAGCGAGGGCAACGCGTTTGCGGGCCTGATTTATGGCAACACGGGCAAGGAGTACAGCATGGGATCGGTCATTCCTGCCGGATGGACAGGCAAGAAGGCAACCTACAAGGGCCTGGTCGAAATCACCGACCCTGCCCGTTTCCAGAACGCCAAGAATATTCTTGACGAGGACTACTATTCGCCCTTTGACGTCACGGGCTATCTGGGATACATCGCCGACCCCGCTGAGGGTTGGGAGAACTACAAGGTGTTTGCTGAGGGCGTCCGCTTGAGTGCCATTGACGACCACGGCAATTTCACCGTCATGAGCAGCGAGACCGATGACGACGGCAATCCCGTCGAAGCCTCAATAGCTGGCTACAACAAGTTCGGCATCGATTACCCCGAGGTTGATCCCTCCGAGGTCTATGGCATTGAGGCCATGGTCACTAGCTATAACGGCACCATGCAACTCTATCCCATCACCATCAGCTCTGATCCTGGCACACGCCTCTGGAAGGTCCTCTATGAGGGCGAGGATGGCACCCAGTATAAGTTGAACGACACCCTGTATGTCGCTGCTGCGGTCGACAGTGACAAGGGTAAACTGGTCTTTGTGACCGACAATGTCGATCAGATCTACTATGATACCTATGCCGACTGGGGCTATGCCGAGTGGATGGCATGGTACCCCGACTGGATTGCCCTCGACTGTGGTGACAATGATGAAATCTACAACGCGCTTGCCGAAGCCGAGGTGCTGCAACCTGGTACGGTCAAGGGACAGCTCGTCGACAAACAGACCAATCCTCGACTGGTGCTCAACAGCGTTCCGCAGTCGTTGCTCGATGTCGAGTTGCCCACGTTGACGATGTTCCAGTATGACTTGAGCAATGACTACTTGACGGCCCTGGGACATGAGGTGGGTCGTGCCGACGGATATTTCTTCTACCGCGACGGCGTGCCTTACCTCTGCAGCGAACAGGATACTGTGGTGGTGAAGCTCGACTTTGACTTCGCTCCGCAGCTCGAGGCCGAGATGGCCGCCAAGGTCGGCTTCAACTATGGCCTGCTGTGCGTCTTCACGCTCAATGAGCCATGGCAGGAAAATGTCTCGGGTGCTGCTTTGCGTCGCATCCATGCTACCGACGACGATTACTTCACCAACTACACCATCCATCCCCTTGCCGTCATCTCATGTGCGGCTGTCGATGAGGTCGGTGTCGACACACAGGTTGTCGACGTCAAGTATGTCAACCCCTCGGGTATCGTCAGCCCCATGCCGCAGGATGGTGTCAACATTGTGATTACAACCCGCAGCGACGGCTCGCGCACTACCACCAAGCGCCTCAACAAGTAAGGCCCCAGGTTGACTAAAAACAGTAAGCCCGATGTTGCTGTGTGTGATGATGCAACATCGGGCTTACTGTGTATTGTCGTTCGGCTTGCCTAGGGCTCAGCGCAGCGTGATCCGTTGCAGCACGATGACGATGTTGCCCATGTTGTCGAGCAGTGCCATCTCGTGCTGGTTGATGCGCTTGCATGACACGGTACACTCCAGTGCCAGCAGCAGCGCCGTCTCGTTCTCGATCTGTTCACAATCGTGCTCACTCGACCGCAGGTCCTCAAACTGGATGGCCATATCCTTGGTCGGATCCAGAGTAATGATGCCGTTGATGATGTTGCAGCCCGTGTCACCGTGGATGGTCTGCATCACGGCATCAACCACAAGACGCATGTTCTGTTCCGACACATTCTTGCTGTTGATCTCCTTGACCACCCATGCGCCGTTCATCGCGTCCAGGTTGTGCCGCTTTAGCACCATGATCACGGTACCCTTAGAGTTCATCAAGTTCAGATACTCGGCGTTGTATTGCGCCTCTAGGCTGTAACGTCTCACGTCGGCCAGGGTGTGCATGATCGTCTTCTCGCTGGTGACGTTATGACACGACTCGGTGGTCGAAATAAAATCGTTGAATTTCAGGTTGTTGCCGCTCAGCTGGAACGTCCCGTTGATGGTGTTGCAGCCGTTGTTGCCATACACCTTGTTGCCACCGACAAAATCCAGATACAGGTAAGCGCGCTCCAGGCTGTACACTTTCTTCTTGCGCATCATCACGATGTCCCACTCGCCGTAAAGCTGCTTGGCGGGATCGGTCACGGCAACTTGGCGCATCGGCTGGTCGACGTCGGCGATGACGTTTTCCACGTCTACACCACGCTTGTCTAGTTTCTTGTCTTTTTTCTTGCGGGCATCCAGCGTGGCAGGTGATGCCATCAGGGCCAGCAAGAGGCTGATAATGATATATTTTCTCATTAGTTGAATGGTCATTTTTTGTTTCAAACTTCAAATTTCGCACTTTTTCCTCATCCCACCAAATCCTTTAGCCGTTTTTAAGAAAAATGCGATTAAATGTGAAAAATATTGCTATCGGGCCGCCTTTTTTGCTCGTTGAGAAATTTTCTTCTACTTTTGCCGTTATATTACCGCTATAATGAAGACAATAATGACGATATATTACCGATTGGCTCTGCTGCTGGCCTTGTTGCTGGCTCCTGTGGCATCATCGGCCCAGATCAATACCGACCAGGTGGTCAACATCGGGCGCAATGCCCTCTACTTTGAGGACTATATTCTTGCCATTCAGTATTTTAATCAGGCCATCAAAGCCAAGCCTTTCCTTGCCGAACCTTATTTCTATCGGTCGGTAGCCAAGGTCAGTCTTGAGGACTATCGCGGTGCTGAACAGGACGCCGGACTGGCCATCGAGCGCAATCCGTTTATCGTCGATGCCTATCAGGTGCGAGGCGTCTCCAGGCAGAACTTGGGCGACTTTGAGGGCGCAGTACAGGACTATGACGCCGGCCTAAAACTGATGCCTGAGGACAAGAATCTGCTCATCAACCGTGCCGTCTGCCTCAGTGCCCTGCAACGCTACGATGATGCGCGGCAGACCTTTGATCGTCTCCTGTCTCTCGACCGACGCAATGACCGGGCCTACATCGGCCTGGCCCAAATGAACCTGGCCCAGGGCGACACGACGGCAGCCTTGGAGAACCTCAATCAGGGCATCGCCATCAGCAAGAAGAATGCCAGCGCCTATGTCATGCGAGCCGAGGTCCTGACACGCTCCCGACACGACTTTGAGAATGCCCTTGCCGACATGGACTCGGCCATCTTGCTAGAGCCGCGATATGCCGGCTACTTTATCAATCGCGCCTTCATGAAGTATAACCTCGACGACTACTTCGGTGCCATGGCCGACTACGATTATGCCATCGCGCTGGATCCCTCGAGCCAGGAAGCCCATTTCAACCGTGGACTGCTGCGTGCCGAGGTCGGTGACAACAACAAGGCCATCAGCGACTTTGACTTTGTGCTCAAGACCAATCCCTCCAATTTCATGGCCCTCTATAACCGAGCCTTGCTCTACATGCGCACGCGACAGTACCGCGAGGCGGCCAGCGATTTCACGGCAATCCTCAAGAAGTACCCAAACTTTGAGGCCGGTTACATGGCACGTGGCGAGGCCAAAAACCGCATGGGCGACAAGAAGGGTAGTGAGGCCGACTATGAGCGCGCAATGGCTATCTTCCGCCGCAACAAGACCCACGTCTCGACATTCAATCCGGCCGAAATCGAGGCAACTGCGGCCATCAAGAAGGCCGAGCAACGTGCCCTCACGGGCAACGATGAGCCCGAGACTGCCGAGGAGATTATCAACCGCTTCAACACCCTGCTCACGGTCAATGACAGTGATCCCGTCAAGCCCGAGTATGCCAACCGTCAGCGCGGACATGTCCAGAACGACAATATCGAGGTCGAGCCCATGCCCATGTTCACATTGTCCTACTATGACACCGACAACAAACTCAACTCTGGCACAAACTATATCCGCGAAATTGGTGACATCAACGACACGCGACTCCTGCCTGGCAAGCTCACGCTGGTCGCTGGCGAACCGCAATTGAGTGAGGGCGACATCCAGCGCCATTTTGCAAGCATCGAGTACTACAACGGCCTCTTGGCATCGGCCAAGCCGCGTAGCGTCGATTACTTCGGCCGCGGCCTCGACCTGCTCATGGTCAAGAACCCCGATGCCGCTGTTGCCGATGCCGACAGTGCCATTTCGCTGAGCCCTGGCTTCATGCTGGCCTACCTGTTGCGCGCCGACGCGCGCTACATGCAGTATCGCATGAATCGTGCCCGTAGCGAAGGCGCCAACCCGCTCGATGAGGCCCCCGATGCCCTGTCCCACGCCATGTTGCGGCACCGCCAGGACGCCACCCATCTCGACATGATGCTGGCCGATCTCGACCAGGCGCTCAAGCTGTCGCCCGGCAATGTCTATGCTCATTACAACAAGGGCAATGTCTTTATGCTTCAGGGCGACTTCACCAGTGCCATCAGCTGCTACTCCACGGCCATCGAACTCAAGCCCGACCTCGCCGAGGCCTATTACAACCGCGGCCTCATGTACTTGCGCATGGGCAACAAGGCCATGGGTGTGGCCGACCTCAGCAAGGCCGGCGAGCTGGGCGTCCTCCCCAGCTACAACGTCCTCAAGCGCATGACGCGCTAGTATCACAATTTCATGTCCCACTTTTTTTGGACATTACGGCTTTTTGTAGTATCTTTGCCGATGATTCTTGGATACCATTCTGATGATGGAACCTTGACATTTGGTTTTAGGAGGACGTTTATTGGCGCCGTTAAAAATAGTATGAACACGATATCATGAAAAAGACGGCACGCAGTACAGAATCCCGCGTCCTGTTTTATTTTAGTAATGTGAGCTTTAATCAGGGGACTCTAAAAGGCTTTATTCAATTATGTGTCATTATGCGTAACAATTCACTTTTTAGCCGTTACTTGCAACTTGGCTTTGCGGCATGTTTGGCTCTGGTCTCTCTTGCTGCATGCGCCCAGCCTCTTCCGGGCGACGTCGATGACAATGGCGAGGTCAACATCAGTGATGCTATTGCTTTGATCAATTATCTGTCCACTTCGATAGAGGGTGCTACGCCGTCTTTTCCCCATCAGTTGCCCGACTCTACCCTCAAGGTCTTGTCGCTGGGCAATTCTTACTCCTATTTTGCCACAATGTATGTCTCGGACCTTGCACAGTCGGCCGGCATCCCGTCCTCGGCCTATCACCTGCGCATGCTGCATCCCCAGGGCTATTCCTTGCAACAGTGGGCACAGGCTATAGCCGGCAACACACCCATCCACTTGATTACCTATATCGGCTCGGCTCCAGTCCACGGCAAGACTGGAACAACAGTTCGCGAGCAGCTCAGCAACGACTGGGACATCATCGTCCTCCAGCAGAATTCCAACAATGCCGGTGACTATAGCACCCACGAGCCCTATCTCAGTCAGATCATCGACTCCATCCATGCCTATTGCACCAATCCTGACGTCAAGATTGCATGGCACATGATCTGGTCCAAGCCGGGCAAGAACTGGAATGACATCATGACGGCTACACGTCAAGTGGCGTCACACCCTGACATCGATTTTGTTATCCCCGTCGGGACGGCAATCGAGAATGCCCGCAACACCTCGGTCTGGGCTGGAATTGAAGGTAATCTCATGTGTGACAACTCAGGCCATCTTGCTCCTGGTGTGGCTCAGTACATCGCTTCAAGTTCCTGGTACTATGCTCTGCTGACACCCTTTTTCGACACCGCATTGATTGGGAATACAGCCCTCAGGACTCCGGAACAGGTCGACAACGAGTGGAGCGCCCTGCCCAACAAGCAGTATCCCGATTCCAAGATTCCGGTCACCGAGGCCAACAACCTGCTGTGCCAGCGCTGTGCCGTTGCCGCCAGCAATGACATGTGGAAAATCTCGCCCGACCTCGACCAGATGATCAATATCAACGTCATCAACGCCGACGTCAACCAGGATCGCCACATTAACATCTCTGACTTGATTCAGCTCATCAACAGCCTGATTGACTGACCCCGTGCTCTCACTGCAATCAAACATGGGGCTGTGTCATAATTCAAGCCAGCAACTGAATTATGATGCAGCCCCATGTCGCATGGGTTGTCAATAAGAATCGTGACCTGATCAGGGGGCAGGAACCGGGCCTGCGGTCTGGGCTTTAATCAGCTCCTTGAGCTTGGCCTCCACCTTGTTGAGGCTTCCCTCGTTCTTGACCAGAACTTTGTAATCGCTGTCCAGCAGGTAGAAACACGGCAGCGTGGGCAGGTCATACAGCTCGGCATATTCGATTTGCTGGCTCTTGTTCCAGCCGTTGATCATCATCTTGGGATACTTGGCCTTCTTCCACAGTTTCTGGTTCTCATAGGGGTAGATAGCCAGCACGATGAGTTTTTTCTCCTTCACGAGCGTGTTGATCAGCTCGTTCTCGGCAAGGCGCTGCTTCACTTTCTCACACGACTCGCAGTCAGGGTTGTTGAAGTAAACCAGGATGTGGTTTGCCTTCAGGTCCTTGAGGTGGTGCACCTCCTTGCTGTCGGCGGTCACATAGTCAAAGTCGGCTGCCACGGTGCCTATCATGTTCTTCTTGGCACCCTCCAGCAGCAGGCGCTGGCGCTCGCGCTCACCTCCGCTCAGCACATAGTTCTCGGTGGTGTGCTTCAGCACAGTCATGTACAGCCCCTCGTTGTGAAGGGTATCGGCAGCGTCGCTGAAACGCTTCTCGGCCAGTTCCATCATCTGCCGGTAGCCTTTGGGATTCTCTTTCAGGCTCTCCATGATGGCGTTGACAAGGAACTCGGCTCGCACTTGGTCCAGCAAAACGACCTGTTCCAGTAATTCGTTGTATTTCTCGGGAGCGGGCATTGACTGGGCCTGTATGTTGACACATCCCAGCATGGAAATGATTACGGCGAAAAAGAATTTTTTCATATTGTCTTCGTTGATTAAATTTTTTCTTTTGTCGCGCAAAAATAGTAACTTTGCACCATTAAGACAAGAAACGATGAAAAAAATCGCTAAAACCAATGCGGCGCGGCTTCTCGATGCCGCATCCATTGAGTATGAACTCATCCCCTATGAGGTGGACGAATCGGACCTCGGGGCACAGCACATCGCCGACCAGCTTGGCGAGAATATCGAGCAGGTGTTCAAGACTCTCGTCCTCCAGGGCGAAAAGACGGGCCACTTTGTGTGCGTTATCCCTGGGGCCGAAGAAGTGGACCTCAAGAAGGCAGCGCGTGTCTCGGGTAACAAGAAGGTAGACCTCATCCCCATGAAGGAGTTGCTGCCCACCACGGGTTACATACGTGGCGGATGCTCTCCTGTGGGCATGAAGAAACCGTTCCCCACCTTTATCGACGAGACTTGCATCCTCTACGACTACATCTATGTCAGTGCGGGTGTGCGCGGCTTGCAGTTCAAGATTGATCCCCAAGCGCTGGTCAAGTTCGTCGGCGCGCAAACCGTTGACCTTATAGCCGAGAAGACACTATGAACACGATGGGCAAGATATTGACGCTAACAACCTTTGGCGAGTCTCACGGGCTTGCAATGGGCGGCGTTCTCGATGGCATGCCCGCGGGCGTGAATGTCGATATTGACAAGTTGCAATGCTTTGTTGACCGCAGGCGTGCGGGGCTAGTTGCTGGCACCAGTGCTCGCCATGAGCGGGATAGGGTAGAGCTGCTCTCGGGCATCTGGCAGGGCAAGACCCTGGGCACGCCCATCGGATTCATCATCCGCAATGCCAACGTCCACAGCGACGATTATGACGAGCTGGCACAGTGCTTCAGGCCCAACCATGCCGACTTTACCTGGCAAGCCAAGTACGGCATCCGTGACCATCGTGGTGGCGGGCGGGCCTCGGCGCGCGAAACGGTGGCACGCGTGGTCGCTGGCGGCATCGCCGTCCAGGCCCTCAATGGCATGGGTATCACTGTCGAGGCTAAAGCCTCGCCTGTCGACGAGGCGCTCTTGCAGCAAGCGATGGCCCAGGGCGACACCCTGGGAGGCGTTGTCGAGTGCGTGGTCAGGGGTGTCCCGTTGGGGCTTGGCGAGCCGGTGTTCGGCAAGCTGCATGCCCAGCTGGCGGCGGCAATGATGAGTATTCCGTCGGTCCACGGCTTTGAGTATGGCGACGGGTTCCAGCTGGCGTCCAGGAGGGGCAGCGAGGTGATGGACCTCTTCGTGCGTCGTGACGATGGCTCCATCGGCACCGTTACCAACCACTCCGGCGGCATCCAGGGTGGCATCTCCAACGGCGAGGACATCACCATGCGCATCGTCTTCAAGCCGGTGCCTACGCTCATGCGCGACATGCCGTCGGTCGACATCGACGGCAACCCCGTGACCATCAAGCCTCGTGGACGCCACGATGCCTGCGTCCTGCCGCGGGCCTTGCCCATCGTCGAGTCGATGGCCGCTCTGGTTATATTAGACAACTACTTGATTCACAAAACCAATGTGTTCTAACAAAAAGGAATTTTTCAGGGATTATTACCTTGCTGCCGGCGAGTGCAATCCCCAGGGCGAGATGCCCTTGACACTCTTGATGCAACGCATCATCGAGATTGCCACTTTCCATGCCAACTCTTGGGGTGTGGGCTATGCACGCCTCATCCAGGACAACCACGTGTGGGTCCTCTCGCGTGTGACCATCGAGGTCACGCGTTTCCCGCGAGTCAACGAGAACTATCGCCTCACCACTTGGATTGAGGATTACAACCGCCACTTCTCACAGCGCAACATGCGTCTCGACGATGACCAGGGCAACACCCTAGGCTTTGTGCGCACCATCTGGATGGTCATCGACCTCTCTACTCGGGCCAGCGTCGACATTTCACAGCTGAGCTACATCCGTGAGAACATCTCTAGCCTCCCGTGCCCCATCGAGCCCATGAGCCGCCTCCGTCCCATCGGCGAGGGTCATGCCGTCGACTACACCTTCGGCTACATGGACTGCGACTTCAACCGTCATGTCAACACCGTCCGTTACCTCTCTCACCTGATGAACCTGTTCGACATGGACTGCTACGACAACTATTTCATCAGTCGCATGGAGATTTCATTCATCAAGGAGAGCCACTACGGCGAGACCTGCCAGTTCATTATCGACGATGCCGACCCCATGGACTCCCGATTGAGCGTCACCGATGCCGACGGCAATGACCACGTGCGGGCTCGCTTCCGCTGGCAACAGCGACAAGCGTAGCCAAGTATGCGTTAACAATTCGTTAACACTTCCGCTCCTCCTTAAAATAGTCTGTAAGGATAACCTCAGTCGATGATACTTGTGCCGTCGACTGCGGCAAACTGGTCGCGCAGCCCGGGTACCTTGTCGGCATCGGCCTCGATAGTCATTGTGCACACGTTGTCAAACGCCTGTTCCACCACGGTCAGGTCGCTTTTCTTGACGATCTTCATCACGTCGTTCATGCTCAGGTAGGGGAATGTGAACGACAGCCGTGCCTGCTCGTGGCACTCGAGGATTTCACCAGCCTCGATAGCCAGCTTGGCTGCCTCGCGATAGGCGACTATGAGCCCCGATGTGCCTAACTTGATGCCGCCAAAGTAGCGGATGACCACAATCACGATGTTGGTCAGCTCAAACGAGTTGATCTGGCCCAGGATGGGTTTCCCGGCGGTACCGCTGGGCTCGCCGTTGTCACTGCTCAGGTACTCGTTACGCTCGGTGCCTATCATGTATGCCCAGCAGCAGTGCCGCGCGTCATGATACTCGTTGGCATAGCGCTTGATGACCGCGCGGGCCTCGTCGGCGCTCGACACGGGCTCGGCAAACGCCAGAAAGCGGGACATCTTCTCGCGGTAGATGCCCTGCGACACGCCCTTCACTGTCTTGTAGAAATCACTCATCGCCTTCGTTATAACGATGCAAATGTACTCAATAATCCTTGTACCGCCAAATAACTATGCTGCACATTCTCACCGTTCTTTAGAACCCCAGCTTCTTGCGCACGTCTTTCTGCACGGCATTCTTGTTCAGGAAGATGTAGGTGGTGTTCAGCGCAATATAGGTCTTAGACATGTACCAGATGCCGTGATACTCGCCTGTTTCGCCCCAGGAGTTCTTCACCATGTAGTATTCCCGGCCGTTCTGGTCTCGGGCGATGCCGTAGATGACCATCACGTGGTCGTAGGTCGACTGCCAGTTGTCAAAACGCTCCTGTCGCAGCTCTTGGGTGGCAACCAGTTCTGGTGTCTGAGCGCCTAGCTGCTTGAGCGATTCGGCCTTTTCGGCCTTGCTCAGCTTGAGCCAGCGGGCGGCATCACTGCCTGTCAGGTCGTCGGCATGCTCGATGTCGGCGGCAATGCCCAGGCCGGTGCGGGTAAAACCGTCCTCGCTCACGTCGCCGCCCCAGCACACGGTGTAGCCGTTTTTCAGGGCCGTGTCGATGGTCGACATCATCTCGTCGAGCGTCACGTTCCAGCTGGGACGTGGGCGCCACTTGTAGGGCGCTTCAATCACAAACTGCTCATACATCGGGTGGTGAGTGAAGCTTGTGATGCTCACGTAGTTGTGCTTATCGATGCCGAGCATCCGGGCGAACGTCTTGGGCGTGTACTGCTTGCCCTCATAGGTGAACCGCTCGGGGCACTCGCCCAGGTAGGCGTCGAGTATGCCTTGCAGGCCCACTTTCCATTGCGTGGTCAGCTTGCTGCTGTTGCCCTTGGCTATCGACGCGACATAGGGCTCCAGCGTCGCAAAAAACTCGGTAAAGTTGGCCAGCGTGTCGCCTATCATCGAGCCGGGACGGGCCATCGCTTCCTCGGGACAGATGCCGTGACGATCGATGACCTCCAGCACGTCGTCGGCCGACCCGCCCTCCGAGAAGCGGCTGTTGCCGTGCATCCTCACGTGATACTCAGCGCAGTCTACATAGTCCTTGCTGGCCACAAACATCTCGCTCAGGTCATACACCTTGCCTGTCGTCCGCAACAGTTCGGCCTCAAGAAAGCCGATGGTCGCATAGGACCAGCACGTGCCGCTGCGGTTTTGGTTCTTCACCGGCGTGATGCCGTTCTCGAGCACCGTCGTGAATCTGATTTCTTCACCAGCATGAGCTGCCAGTGCGCAGCCCAGGCTCATCAATATCACATAAAAGATAGTCCGTTTCATATGCCTATAACAATATTATATTATTATCCGGCAAATTTACGGGTTTTATTCCGTCTTTCCAAAAATACGCGTCCATGGCTTGATCATGTCAAGCTGTTTTGGCCCGCGGGCCTCAGAACGACAGCGGTATGTTGACCTTGAAGATGAAGTTGCGCCCCATGTTGAACACGCCCGTACGGCCTGTGACCAGATTCTCGGCGGCATACTTCAGATGGCTCAAGTGGCTCTGGTAAGCCTTGTCCAGCAGATTGTCGGCAATGATGCTCACCTCGGCCACGACCTTGCCCCGGTACTTGAACTGAGAGCCCACGCTCGCCCCTAGCAGGGTGTAAGCCGGTGTGGCGGTCTCGCTCTCGCCTTCCATCAGGTAATGGCTCTGCTTGGCGTTGCAGTCCAGGTTAACGGCGACATAGGTGTTGGTCAGCGTTCGGCCGTCGCGTATGATGTCGTACACAGTCAACAGCATGAAAATATTTGAAATCTTCATTCTGTGATTTATTAGTGTAAAATGTAAAATAGATGGTGTGGAGGCGGGATGGGTTGTTAAGTACAGAATGAGTGTGGCGGACCTCGAGTGTACAGGTCGCTGACGTTGTCGGTTACGATGGCAGGTGCATACCAGCTGTCAAGCTGGACACTTAACTGCGGTGCAGCAGCAATGTGTTGAGTCTCGCCAGGTTGAAAAACCGAGCTTTGGAATGCACACAACGGGCAGTCAACATGGGCCTTGATAGCGCTGATGTGCCCGTTGTGCACGACGTGGTCGATACATAAGTGGCAAGTGTCGGTTGAGAGGATCTGGTCGGGATGGACATGAAGTGACGATAATACCACCATCGGCACAAATACCGATAGCAGTAGCCAAGCCGATAACTTCTCTTTGGCACGCACTTTCATGCCCACAAAATTAAATAATAAAACTGATTTAGTGCAGTTTAACTTCTTTTTTGTTAGTATTTGAGATAATTTCTAAAACACACGATGCTGTAGGATGTCCGTTTTTTTAAGTTTTTTAGAATGAATGCTTGTAATTTTCAAAATCCTTTTATAAATTTGCGGTTGCAAAGCTTTTTATTCCTCCTGACTGCATGCCTTATGGAGAGTAGTATACATCAGGCATCGTGCTACTTGTCATGATGTGCAGTACAATGGTATTTATTAAACTGTGATGCCTGGAAAGATAGAACGATATGAGTAGTGATGACGACAGCGGATGCATGAGCTGGGTTATTTGGATTGTTGTATTATTGGTTATCAACCTGCTTAGCTGGATATTTGATTGGAGCTTCTGGGTTTGGTAAATCTCGGATGAGTAAAGGCTATCTGGTAAATATAGTCTTTAGTGTCACGTTTGTCAATCTTGCTATCGTGGGCATGAGTACGCTGTCACTTGACGGTTGTCTTTACTCGATGGTAAGGTTGGGTGGCATTGTGTGTAATATCGCCATGGCCGTATGCTTGTTGCTCAACAAGCATGCAGTGGCTGATGCCTCTCCTCTTCATCGGCCCTATTGGTTGGGGATGATAGCGTCCAATATCGCTGCCGTCAAGATGATGGACATGCATTGCACGATGTTCGGCGCTGGCGGCGTTTGCTTCCTTGTGGGCATGGCGATAGTCCTGGTCTCGCTGTTCTCGATGGGTAACAGCTTTGCGGTCACGCCGATGATGTCAACGATAAGGACAAGCAGCGTTTATTCAGTTGTGCGTCATCCCATGTATCTCGGGGAGAGTATAATGGTGATGGCGTGCATCTTGTCAGCGGCATCTCCTGTGTCATTGCTGCTGTTGATTCCTTATGTGTTTTTTACGGTTATGAGGATTCGTGAAGAGGAGCGGCTCTTGCTGGAGTCTGACCAATACCGCCGGTATTGTGCCAGGACCCGGTGGAGGCTGTTCCCCGGGCTGTGGTGACGGCCATGGAGTGAGCTATAAACATGAGAGCGTGGCATGACGGCCGTTGGGCCGTTGCTACGCTCTCATGTTGTTTTATGGAATATAGTTAAAGCCTACTTCTTGCGGTGGGCGATAAGATACTGACCAATCTGGACGGCGTTGAGGGCGGCGCCCTTCTTGATCTGGTCACCACACAGCCAGAAGGTGAGCCCGTTGTCGCTGCTGGTGTCGACGCGGATGCGGCCCACGTAGACGGGGTCTTTGCCCGAGCAGTCGATGGGCATGGGGTAGCGGTTGCTGCGCGGATCATCAACCACGACCACGCCGGGGGCAAGCTGCAAGGCGGCACGGGCCTCCTCGGGGGTGATGGGCTTCTCGCACTCGATCCACACGGCCTCGCTGTGGGCACGCATGACGGGCACGCGCACGCAGGTGGCGCTCACGCGGATGTCGCTGTGCATGATCTTGCAGGTCTCCTTGACCATCTTCATCTCCTCGCGGGTGTAGTCGTTATCCTGGAAGATGTCGATGTGAGGGATGACGTTATAGGCCAGCTCGTGCTGGAAGTGGCGCACGGTGAGCTCTTCCTTGCCGACGGCGATTTCGCTGGTCTGCAGGGCCAGCTCATACATGGCTTCCATGCCGGCACCGCTGGCGGCCTGATAGGTGGCTACCTGCACATTCTTGATGTGCGAGAGGTCGTCGAGCGGCTTGAGTGCCACGACCATGATAATGGTGGAGCAGTTGGGGTTGGCGATGATGTTGCGCGGCGTGTTGAGTGCGTCCTCGCCGTTGACCTCGGGCACGACCAGAGGCACGTCGTCATCCATGCGGAATGCGCTGCTGTTGTCAATCATGATGCAGCCGTGCTTGGTGATAGTGGGGGCGAACTCGCGTGCGGGTCCTGCACCCATGGCTACAAAGGCGATGTCGATGTCCTTGAAGTCATCGTTGTGCTGCAAGAGCTTGACCACATGGTCCTTGCCGCGGAAGGTGAAAATGCGTCCCGCACTGCGTTCCGACCCGAAGAGGACGAGCTCGGTAACCGGGAAGTTCTGTTCGTCGAGGACACGCATGAATTCCTGTCCCACTGCGCCGCTGGCGCCTACAATCGCAACCTTCATTAGTGTTTAGTGTTTATAAGAGTTTAACAATAATAGTTTATACAGTCGATGCTGATAGATGCAAATCGCGTGCCAACGCAGCTCCGGTGCGTCAACTCTGGATGTGAGTTCCCTTGTCGGGATTGCCGAGCTGGGACGGACAGGTGATGTAGACGTCCTTGACGCCGTGCTCAAGGGCCGTGAATGCATTGTCGAGCTTGTTGTTGAACCAGTCCCTGATGATTTCCATGTCACGCAGGGCCTTGTACTGTGAACGCCGCAGGTTGGCCACAACGCTGTCGGGGTCGTCGGTGTTGAGCAACACGCCCTTTTTCTCAAAGCAGTAGATGAGCGTGATGTCGTAGCGCAAGGCAAGGGCACGTGCTATCTCGGCAGCCAGGGCGTCGGTCTCGTTGAAGAGCAGGTTGCCGCGACCGTCATGTGTGATGGGGGCCAGTACCGGCACGATGCCGTTGTCCAGCAGGCGGGCGATGCCCTCGGTGTTGACATGGCGCACCTGGCCCGTGTCGCCCAGCTTGCTGTTGGGCAACTTGGCGCTGGTGATAAGATTCATGTCGGCCCCGGTCACACCCAGGGCGTTGACCTTGTTGCCTTGCAGCAGGGAGACGAACAGGCGGCTCACCAGTCCGCCATAGACCATTGTGAGCAGCTTGAGCGTTCCGGCATCCACCACGGGACGGTCGTCGATGAGCTTGGTCTTGATGCCCATCTTGTTGCCAATTTCCTGTGCCATCATGTTGCCGCTGAAGATGAGCATCTTCTTACCCTTGATAGCGGCAAAGGCCTTGACAAATGTGCGTAGCTGGTCGGCTTTCTCGACAATCTTGCCGCTGACCTTGACTATGGTGAATTTCTCGTTCATTGGGGTTATGACGTGATGTTTATCTTGAAAAGAATTAGTGACTTAACGTTGGGGCATGATGTGGCTCATGCGGCAGGCCCGACAGAGGTCAACTCTCGGCAAACTCCATCAGGTAGGCCTTGATGAAGCTGTCCAGGTCGCCGTCCATCACGCCGCCCACGTCACTGGTTTGGTGGTTGGTGCGGTGGTCCTTGACGCGGCGGTCATCGAAGACGTAGCTGCGGATTTGGCTGCCCCATTCAATCTTCTTCTTGCTGTCCTCGACCTTGCGCTGCTCTTCGCGACGGTGCTCCAGTTCCTTGTTGTAGAGGATGGACCGCAGGTTGCGCAAGGCATTCTCACGGTTCTTGGGCTGGTCGCGGGTCTCGGTGTTCTCGACCAGGATTTCCTCTTCCTCGCCGGTGTAGGGGTCCTTATACTGGTAGCGGACGCGAACACCCGATTCCACCTTGTTCACATTCTGGCCACCGGCACCGCCGCTGCGGAAGGTGTCCCACGAGATGCGTGCGGGGTCCAGGGTGATCTCGATGGTGTCGTCGACCAGCGGAGTGACGAATACCGAGGCAAACGAGGTCATGCGCTTGCCTTGGGCATTGTAGGGCGAGACGCGCACGAGGCGGTGCACGCCGTTCTCGCTCTTGAGGTAGCCATAGGCAAAGTCGCCCTCGATGCTGATGGTGACACTCTTGATGCCGGCCTCGTCGCCGTCGATGATATGCTCGATAGCAGTCTTGTAGCCGTGTCGCTCACACCAGCGCAGGTACATGCGCATTAGCATCGACGCCCAGTCCTGGCTCTCGGTGCCGCCGGCACCCGAGTTGATCTTCAGGATGGCATCCATCTTGTCTTCGTCGTGGCGCAGCATGTTGCGCAGCTCAAGCTTCTCGAGCATGGCCAGAGCCTTGGTATACAGGGCGTCGAGTTCGCTTTCCTCGACCAGTCCTTCCTTGACGAAGTCAAATCCCGTGGCCACCTCGTCGACGGCGAGTTCCACTTCCTCGCAGCCGTTGATCCAGTTGCGCAGCGACTTGATTTTCTTCATCTGTGCCTCGGCGGCCTTCTGGTCCTGCCAGAAGTCGGGTACATGGGTTCGCAGTTCCTCTTCCTCGACCTCAATCTTCTTGCCATCGATGTCGAGATAGCGCTTGAGGTCATCCTTGCGTTGTTGTAGTTCCTTGAGTTGTTCTTGTGTAATCATTATTCTTGTTTGTCTTTTTTCTTACGGTAGTCGGCGGCATACATGGCATCGATGAGCAGGGCGTATCGCTTGTTGATGACGGCGCGCTTGATCTTCAACGTGTTGGTCAGCTCGCCGTTTTCCATCGTGAAGGCTTTGGGCAGGAGCACAAAGCGCTTGATCTGCTCATAGCTGGCCAGGCCCTTCTGGTAATCGTTGATACGGCTCTCGATCATCTTGCGGATGTCGGTATTGTTCACCAGGTCCTCGATGGACTGGTGCTCGATGTGCTTCTTGTCGGCATAGGCCTTGAGCTCCTCGAAGTCGGGGACGATGAGAGCCGAGACATACTTGCGGCCGTCGCCGATGATGGCCACCTGCTCGATGAACTTGTCCTGTCCAAGCATCGTCTCGAGCACCTGTGGGGCGATGTACTTGCCGTTGCTGGTCTTGTACAGGTCCTTGAGCCGTTCGGTAAGGATGATTTCGCCTGTCGGGGCTATCTCGCCGCAGTCGCCGGTGTGGAACCATCCGTCGGCATCGATGGCCCGTTCAGTCTCTTCGGGCTTGTTGTAGTAGCCTCGCATCACGGTCGGGCCCTTGACCAGGATCTCGTTCTGGTCTCCGATTTTGACTTGCACTCCGGGGATGGGCATTCCCACGGTGCCGATGGTCCAACCGGGTTGTGTAAAGAAGCTCACCGAGGCGTTGGTCTCGCTCAGGCCGTATCCGATGCAGATGTTGATGCCCACGGCGTGCATAAACTCTGTGATGTTGTCGCTCAGCATGGCTCCCGCGGTGGGGAAGAGTTTGCCGTCGGTCACACCGATGGCACTGCGCAACTTGTTGAACACCTTCTTCTCGAAGTATTGATACTGCTTCTCGATAAGGGCCGGCGCTTTCTTGCCCAGGCGGACATACTTCAGGTTGCGGGTCTTGCCCACGCGGATGGCCTGCTTGATGAGCATGCGCACGACGGGCTTGGCATTCTGCAGGTTGTCGTTGATGGCCGTGTAGACCTTCTCCCAGAATCGGGGCACGCTGCACATGTAGTTGGGCTGCACGTCCTTGACGGCCCGCTGAATCTCCTTGGGGTTGTAGTTGATGGCTACGCGAATGCCGGTGCACAGGCACACCATTGTCCAGCCCAGTTCAAAGACGTGGCTGAAAGGCAGGAAGCTCAACGAGATGTCGGTCTTGTCATCGATGATGGCTTCAAAGCGCTCGATGTGGGCATCCATGGCGTGGCACATGTTGCTGTGGGTGAGCATCACGCCCTTGGGGACGCCGGTCGTGCCCGAGGTGTAGATGAGGTACATGATATCGGTATCGATGCCTGCCTGCTTGCGTTCTTCGAGCTGGCTGAGCACTTCCTGGCCGAGTTTGGTGCCAGTGGCCAGAAATTCGTCCCACGTCAGGGTGGACTTGTCGTCGGGATGGTGCTTCACATCGGGGTGGAGCGTGACGATGAACTTGAGCGAGGGGCACTCGGCGACTACCTGTCGCGCGATGTCATACTGGCTCTGGTCTCCGGCAAACAGGATGCTGGCACCCGAGTCGTTGACGATGTAGGCCACTTCCTCTTTGCTGCTTGTGGCATAGATGGGGACGGGGATGGCTCTGTTATAGAAAGCGCCGAAGTGGGTGATGAGCACTTCAGGACAGTTCTGGGTGAACAGGCACACACGGCCCTGCTGCTCTACGCCATTGACTAGCAGCGCACCGGCCGCACGGTCAATCAGTTCGCTGAACCCTACCCATGTGATAGAGGACCACACTTGGGTTGCATAGTCGCGGAACCGCAATGCTTCACGCTCGCCATATTTTTTACTTTGGTTAGGTATGAGTTGTACGAATTTATTCATAGAGCCATCTTGTTTTTAGTTCAGGTGCGAGACCTGAAAAACGTTACTAATCGGCAAAGATACAAAAAATGTAGGAAATCGGCCTAATTGTTAGCCGTAAACGTCAAAAAAATCACATTATGGCCGTTGTTGCGTGTAGGCTGTGTCTGGGGTATGCTCAATCAAAAAAGGAGTTTTTGCTTGCTATTCCGCTCGGCTTGCACTACCTTTGTCCCCAAGAAATTAAAGAGACTATCGATGGAACAGGAATTTGCATCACGGTTGTTGGAAACTGCGGTCAGTGAGTTTGCCAAGTTGCCGGGAATAGGGCGCAAGACAGCGCTGCGCCTCGTGCTTCATTTGCTCAAGCAGGATGAACAGGAGGCCGTCGGCTTTGGCGAGGCCATCATCAAACTGCGTCGCGAGATACGCTATTGCAAGGTGTGCCACAACATCAGCGAGACCGAGGTGTGCCCCATCTGCGGCAACCCGTCGCGTGATGCCAGCACCATATGTGTTGTGGAGAACGTCAAAGACGTGATGAGCGTCGAGAACACTCATCAGCACCACGGCCTGTACCATGTGCTGGGCGGACTCATCTCGCCCATGGACGGCATCGGCCCTGCCGACATCGAGGTCGACAGCCTCGAGGAACGCGTCAAGCAGGGTGGGGTCAAGGAGGTCATCCTGGCCCTGAGCGCTACAATGGAGGGCGACACCACCAACTTCTACATCTTTCGCCGCCTGGCACCGTATCCCGACGTCAAGATCACCATCCTGGCGCGCGGTGTGAGTGTCGGCAACGAGATTGAGTACACCGACGAGCTGACCCTGGGTCGCTCCATCATGAACCGCACCCTCTTCAGTGACACCTTCCACAAGGAATGAGAAACTACGGATTACACGAATGATTCTAATTATCTACCAGCACATCAATTCGTATAATTAGCGAAATTAGTATTTTCCAATGGCTGACAATGATTTTGCATACCGCCAGGAGGACGCCGAGAAGCGTCGCCGCCGCCGCGAAGCTGAGCGGCAGCGACGCCTGCGCCACGCCCGCGAGGAGTACATCAAAAAGAAACAGAACCCAGAAAACGACTAACCCGTCATGAGCATGAGCAAAATACTGGTGCGTGCCTATTGTGTGCTGGAATTTGTTGCGGCACTCCTTGTCACGGCACTGGTGATAGGCATGCGCGTGGCTGACCCTATTCATGACCGTGCCGAGTACCTCGATTATTGGGAGATGGGGCTGATCGGGTTGGCCTGGATGTTCTTCATCAGCTTGCCAGTCATCCTTATCTATCTCATCTCGCTGGTGCGTGCCATCCCGATGCGCACCCTCAGGCAGAAGGCCATGCTCGCCATCCACGTGCTCAATGTGGCCTTATGGGTGGTTTTCTACCTTGCCCTGCCCAAGACAGAGCCCTGCACTGCCGCCGAGATGGAGCGCCATTACATCTCCCATCAAGACCAGATCCATGACCTGATTGCCTATACCAAATCGTGCCTGAACGACTCTACTGCCATCCACTACGAGATTAAGCACGGTGGTGACACAGCACTCAGTGCCGACAACTTTGGCGGCCAGTGGAATGTCTACATTGATGACAAGGACTCGGTGCTGCTGATCACCGGCATCACACACGCACAATTTGACACCATCACAGCCATGATGAAGGAAGCAGGGGTTACGGGCCTTGATATCAACCGGGGCGGCTACAACCGCAAGTCCAGCCTCGTCTACCGTTACTATGGCTCCACAAGCTATGAGTACGTCATCAACCACGACCTCTCACAGCAGGTAGACACCACCGGAGGCCCGCTGGGCGACCTGCAGGACATCGCCTATAACGACAGTATCCATTTCCAGAGCCTGGGCGGTCTCGTGTGGCACAGTTTCCCCGACCACGACCAATACCTCAAGAAGCAGCAAAAGGCAACCGATGTCCAGTAACCCCCTCCATCATCATTAAATTTTAATCAAAAAATTTCCACTATTCTTTGTTTTGTTTCTGAAATGATGTATTTTTGCATCGTTTCAGAAATAAAATCATGAAGTATGTTGACTTTTATAGGGCTTTTTCAGATCTTGGTTGCTTTGATGTCAACCAAGTGAGGATGGTGCAACCAGACTTCGACCGTACAGCACTAACCCGGTGGGTTTCAAGTAAGTATATTGTTCAACTCAAGAGAGGTCTATATGCTTTTAAGGAATGGATGGCATTGCCTGGAACCGACCAGATTGCAGCCAATCTCATGTATAAGCCTTCTTACATCAGCCTGTACACGGCTCTTGCTTATTATGGGATGATTCCTGAATTTATTGCACATACCACCAGTGTGACGACGCTCAAGACCGCTTCGTTCAGCAATGAGATGGGAACATTTGATTATCGTCACATCAAGCCTGAATTGTTCTGGGGATTCCACATGATTGATTCCATTAGCCAGCGCAAAGTGCTAATTGCTCTACCCGAGAAGGCTTTGCTTGATCTGTTATATCTCACGCCAAGTCTCAAGACAGAGGACGACATGTTGCAATTGAGGCTTGACGAGGATTACATGACCGATGAGTTTGACTGGGGGCAATCTCGACTATTTCTTGAACGTTTTGACAGCCAAGCGTTGAGCGTTCGTTTCAACCTATTACAAAAAGTTTATCACAATGATTGACCTGCAATACATACGCAATTTCTATCCCTCAACTTTCAGCCAGAATCCACGTTTTGACCGACTTATGTTGAAGGAGTATCTGCAGTTGCTTATCCTCGACTACATCCAGAGCACCAATTATGCTACGCTATTAACATTTATTGGTGGCACCTGTTTGCGCCATGTCTATGGTATAGACCGTTTCTCCGAGGATCTGGACTTTGATTGCAAGCAGTTGACCCAAGAGGATTTCATGACGATGACCGATGATGTGATAACCCACCTTCTGCGCAATGGCGTCAATGCAGTGGCACGCGACAAGTATAATCCGCGGCTTACTGCTTTCCGCCGTAACATCTATTTCCCGGAATTACTGTTTGATTTAAATCTTTCGGGACACCGTGATGAGCGCCTACTGGTGAAAATCGAGACGCAAGATCAAGGCATTGATTATGAACCGCAGATTGTCACCATCAACAAACTGGGTTTTACTTTCCTGCTGCGATGTGCGCCAGCCGACATCATTTGCTCCATGAAGATTGCTGCGTTGCTGAGTCGAGGCAAAGGACGTGACTTCTACGACCTGATTTTTCTGTCCTCGATCACTCAACCCAATCTCAACTTTTTGCGTGAGAGGTGCGGGATTGCCAATGGCGCAGAACTCAAGTCCGCCCTTGAAAATGTGCTCGCCCGTACAGACTTGCAACTCAAGCGTCAAGACTTTGTCCACCTGGTCGTCGACGATCGTCAGGCCGACAAAATCCTCCTCTTCCCCAACATCCTTCCCGCCCTGTGCCAATAATAGCAAGAGCTACCAAAGGGACTATAGTTTCAAAGATTCAATGAATGTGGCCTCCCGTTCTTTCATTTGAGCACAAAAATCGGCATAGGATGAAGTTGTCTTGCTGATTTCGATGCCGTAGATGGAGAGGGCCGCTGTTTTTCCCTTCAGTCGTGATGAGAGAATGCTCTCTTGTTCCTGGGATAATGATGCGAGGAAACAGCCTCTTTTTACATTGAGCCTTGTCATATAAGCCATTACTTAGAAAAAACTCAATACAGCTCAATAATACGCAACTTTTTGAGCTGTATTGGTTGGTTGAAGAAAAAATGATTAGCATTGTACCAGCTTAAGCAGGGGGCTTCTTAGCTGGCTATCTCAATTTCACCGTCAAGGATCACTATATAATAAAGGCCTGAATTTTTATCAGGGTATCTCATGATTTTCTGATCGCTTACATAGAGATAGATATCTTTGTAAACGAAATAGAACTTGTGAAATACTTTGGTGCCCCATTTCTTTAGAGTTGTAGTCCCGAGATACTTGATGGTAAATGTTTTAGAACCATCAATGGTGCCGTGCACCGTCAACTTGTTCTGATTGAGTTCAACAATGAATGAAGCTGGATAAAAATAGGTTTTTCCTCCATCTTCATATGATGTTGCATGAATAGTGTATGTCTTATATGGCGACCTGGCTTCTGCCGAGAACAAAGCCAAGGACGAAATAAGAATTACGATAATAAAGAATATTTTTTTCATTGTTATGCGGATTCTCTCATTAAAAATAATATATGCATTTGTTTTTACATGTCCCAAATTACATTGATTACAATATCTGAGACTTTTCCTCGAAAGTATTCCTTTGATTCAAACTTTTTAACCCACTCCGGATCAATTGTACCAATTGCTTTTTGACTGGAGATGTACATCTTACCATATTCATTTTGCTCTTTTATTTTCAAAATGATAGTGTATTTACCATTAGAGCGGAAAAAACCACCAAAACCATTGAATTTTTCATAAATTTCGTCATCAATCTTTGTGATTGGAGAATTCCCGAAAGACACTTGGTTAATACCAACTATTCCAACTGTTGGACGTGGCACCGTGATGTAAATGTTGTTCTGAGCGAGAGGAATAGAGACATCAATGTCTCGATTATACTTCTGTGCTGATAAGGGCAGTGATGTTATTACTGATAACATCAGAATAAAAATTGAAAGAACTTGTTTCATGATGATAAAACTATTAAAGATTAAACAAATATCATATCTATGAGTCAGCACAAATCTTTAATAGAAAGCGCAGACCTCTTCCATTCTCTCTGCCAGGTCTGCAACAACCCTTAAATCCAATGGTAAAGCCTACGCTTGTAGCGCACGCTCTTGGATTTAAGTTTGCTCTTTGAAATCTCATTTCGAGGTTGCAGTTCGGCAGAGAATTTGAGCATCAAATGTCGTGTTCAAAGGAACACAATGCAAAGTTACATCAAATTTGTTTTATAAGCAAGTTTTTTAATGAAATGTTGAGGTTGTTTGATTAGCTGTTGTTGAGGTTGTCTGATAGGGAATTGGCGAGGGCGAGGACCTGGGTGGTGAAGTCGTCGGGGGGGAGGGTGCTGGAGAGCCAGTGGATGGGGGTGCCGCGTTTCTCCATGCCGCGGAACCAGGTCATCTGGCGCTTGGCAAACTGGTGAATGGCGATTTCGAGTTGGCGGAACATCTCTTCCTCGGTTAGCTGGCCGATGACGTATTGGGTGACGAATTTGTATTCCAGCCCGTAATAGATGAGGTCATCGGGGGCGATGCCCTCGTCGATCAGGCGGCGCACCTCGTCGACCATGCCCTCGTCCAGACGGGCTCGCAGGCGGCGGCTGATGCGCTCGCGCCGCGTGTCACGGTCCACCTCGACGCCGATGACCAGGGCGTTGGCCATGGGGTGGGGCTCGGTGAGCGCTTTCAACTCGGGGTGCTGCTCATAGTAGCAGCAGATCTCGATGGCACGTGTGGCGCGTGCTACGGTGTCGATGTCGCTGTTGTTGCGCAGGGTCTTCATCGTCTTGAGCAGGGCGGTGAGTTCCTCGAGCGACTTGCCAGCCAGCTCGTCCCGCAGTTGCTCGTTGCGGGGTACTGGCGGCAACTTGATGCCCTTGACGACGGTCTCGACATACATCCCCGTGCCACCGCACATGATGACGGGCTTGCCCCGCCCGCGGATGTCATCGTAGGCTCGCTCAAAGTCCTCAAGAAACTCGTAGAGGCTGTATCGGTAGCCGGCTGGGCGGATGTCGATGAGGTGATAGGGTACACCGTCATACTCGGCCAGGTCCTTGCCCGTGCCGATATCCATGCCGCGGTAGATCTGGCGCGAGTCGGCGCTGATGATTTCGCCGCCAATGGCCTTGGCCAGATGCACGGCCCGTGCCGTCTTGCCCGTCGCCGTCGGTCCCGTCACCACAAAGAAAACATCACGATAGTCCATACTACTTAATTATGTGAATTGTTTAGAAGACAAGAAAGACAAGAAGGACAAAAAGTATTAAATAAATAATTGTCTTTGTTGTCTTTCTTGTCTTCTGATAGGTCGGTTACTTGAGGTAGTGGTCGTAGAACTCGAGGGCTCGCTTGTAGACGACGTAGCGGGCCGAGCAGTCGCGGATGCTGTGGTTCATGTTGGGGAAGACCATCATGTCGCAGGTGCGATTCATGTCAACCAGCTTGGAGACATACTGCATCGAGTTGACGATGTGCACGTTATCATCGGCGCTGCCAAACATGATGAGCACGCGGCCGTTGAGGTTCTCGGCGCGGTTGAGCGGGAAGTTGCTGTAGCCCTCGGGGTTCTCCTGGGGCGTGCGCATGTAGCGCTCGGTGTAGATGCTGTCATAGAAGCGCCAGGTGGTCACCGGAGCGATGCTCACGCCGCAGGCATAGTTGCTGCCGGGTTCGCTCATGGCCATGAGCGTCTGGAAACCTCCGTAGCTCCAACCCATGATGCCGATGTGGTCGGCGTCGACCCAGGGCTGGCTGGCCATGTAGTGGGCGGCTGCCACGGCATCCTCGGTCTCATATTTGCCCAGATTCAGGTAAGTCACCGACTCAAACTCCTTACCCCTGAATCCTGTGCCGCGGCTGTCCACCTCGACAACGATGTAGCCCTGAGTGGCGAAATACTGTTCCCAGCCCATGCGCCACTTGTTGAGCACCTCCTGTGAGCCTGGGCCGTTGTAGTGCTCCATGATGACGGGATACTTCTTGTTGGGGTCAAAATCAACGGGCTTGATCATGTAGCCGTTGAGCGTGTAGCCGTCGTGCTCCATGGTGAAGAACTCCTTCTTGGGCACATCAACTGCCGTGTATCGACGGGCATACTCCTCGTTGAGCTGCAGGTCGCGCACGCGGCGTCCCTTGCGGTCGTAGATGCGATACTGGTCGGGCGTGCCGGCATCGCTGTAACGACCGACGTAGTAACTGAAGTCGCCGTTAAAGATGGCCGATGCAGTTCCCTGGCCGTCGACTGTCGACGGGGCCAGGCGTGTCACCTTGCCCTTGGCGTCAACGCACTCCACAACGCGGTTGAGCGGTCCGCACGAGGCTTGGTAGTAGAAGCGCTTGGTGGCCTTGTCGTAGCCGTAGAATTGCGAGATGATTTTGTTATTGTCGTTGGTCAACTGGCGCATCAGGTTGCCCTGGAGGTCATATTGATAGAGCTGCATGTAGCCTGAGCGCTCACTGGGAATGACAAAGAAGTCCTTCTCGTACTGCACCTGCTGGCTGGTCTCGGCATCGACCCAGGTGTCGCTGGTCTCATGATAGACCTGGCGGCAGTCGCCGGTCAGCGGGTTGACGGCATAGATGCGCAGGTCGTTCTGGTGGCGGTTCAGACGCTGGATCATGAGCCTCTGGGGGTCGGGGCTGAAGGTGATGTGGCACACGTAATCTTCCTCGTCCAGGGGCACGTTGAGTTGCTTGAGCGAGCCGTCGATAACGTCATAGCAGTGGACGCTGACGACTGAGTTCTTCTCGCCGGCCACGGGATACTTGAAGTCGTATCGGCCGGGATAGAGCGCATACTCGTCCTTGGGGTTGCAGGTGCCCTGATAGATGACCATCGACGCCATCTTGACCTGGCTCTCGTCCCAGCGCAGGAAGGCCAGCGAGCGGCTGTCGCTCGACCAGTTGAGCGTGTTGAGCATGCCCAGCTCCTCCTGATAGACCCAGTCGGGCACGCCGTAGATGATGTTGTTCTTCTTGCCGTCGCGGGTCACCTGGACAGTCGTGCCGTCCACCAGGTTGCGCACGTACACGTTGTTGTCCTTGACGTAGGCCACGCGCTTGCCGTCGGGCGAGAGGGTGGCGATCTCCTCACCGCCGCCATCGCTCAGGGCCTTCATCGTCTTGTTTTTCAGGTCATAGACATAGTAATCGGCGCTGAAGCTGTAGCGGTAGATTTCCTTCGTGTTGTTCCAGAGCAAGACGTAGGCACCGTCGGCCGTGACTGCAAAGTCGTCCCATCCCGTAACCATCTCGCCGCTGGTGTCGAGCAGGACGCTCTCGTCGCCCTTAGCGTAGCTGATGCGGTTGATGGCGTTGCCGTCGTCGCTCAGACGGTAGAAATAGCGCCCGTCGTTCTTGGCGGGCTGCATGGCGCCGATGCCTCGCGGTGAGTTGCCGCGCAAGACGCATTCCTCGAGCGTGAGCGCTCCCGCAGAGAGTGAGAGAAGTAGGGTCGCAAGAGTTAAAAGCAATTTATTCATTGTCGTATAGTATTGGTTCTTAGGGTGTTGGTTAGATGTCGAGTTGTAGAATCTGGTTGGCGCTATCCTTGGTCTTCACCTTGTCAATGATGTGCCTGACGATGCCCTGCTCATCGATGACGAAGGTGGTGCGGACGGTGCCCATGTAGGTGCGGCCGGCCATCTTCTTCTCACGCCAGACGCCGAAGGCCTGGTTCAGGCTGGTGTCCACGTCGGCAATCAAGGGGAAGGGGAGGCTGTGCTTCTCGGCAAACTTGCGGTGGCTCTCGGCGCTGTCCTTGCTCACGCCCAGCAGGGCAAATCCCGCGCGCTTGAGAGCGCCATAGCCATCGGCCAGGCTGCAGGCCTCGGCGGTGCAGCCGGGAGTGTTGTCCTTAGGGTAAAAATAGATGATGAGTTTCTTGCCGGCAAAGTCGCTGGCCTTCACCTCGTTGCCATCCTGGTCCAGTCCCAGGAATTCGGGAATCTTATCTCCAATCTTCATCATATAGCTATAGTTTTAAAGTCGATTAATCCCACAAATTTACTACAAATTCTCCAATCGGGAGACAGGAATTGAAGATTTTCAAGTCGGGATGCGTTAAATTTTGCGAAATAAATCTGTTAATGGCCTTCGGGACTTGCACAGCTTATAAAAAAGTAGTAATTTTGCAGGCTAAAATGCGCAAAAACGACCTTTTCAATGATCAGGAGATTGACGATAATACTGGCAGTGGCCTGTGTGCTAGCAGGTTGTGGTGAGTACAACAAGGTGATGAAAAGTAGTGACCTTGAGTACAAGTATGCCTATGCCAAGAAGGCCTTTGAGAACAAGCGTTATGCCCAGGCCTACACCATCCTAGCCGAGCTGGTGCCCGTCTTTCGCGGCACACCTCATGCCGAGGAGTCGCTGTATCTGTTGGGACTGAGCTACTACGAGAACAAGGATTACATCAGCTCGGGGTCCTACTTCAGGCAGTATTACCAGCGTTATCCTCGCGGCCAATATGCCGAGCTGGCCCGTTTCTATGCTGGCTATGGCTTCTATTTGGATTCGCCTGATCCACAGTTGGACCAGACCGAGACGATACGCGCGATGGAGGAGTTGCAGGCTTTTCTGGACTACTATCCCAAGAGCGACAAGGCGTCGATAGCCCAGAGTGCCGTGTTTGAGCTGCAGGATAAGCTCGTCCTCAAGGAACTGCAGAACGCCACGCTCTACTACAACCTGGGCAATTATATGGGTAACAACTATGAGAGTGCGGTGATTACGGCCCAGAATGCCATCAAGAGCTACCCTTATAGCAAGTATAAAGAGGACCTGGAGATGCTGGTGCTGCGTGCCCGTTACCGCGAGGCCGTCGAGAGCGTCGAGGAGAAGAAGGCCGAGCGCTTCCGCACCGTCATCGACGAGTACTACTCGTTTATCAACGACTTTCCCGAGAGCAAGATGCGCAAGGAGGCCGACAACATCTTCAAGATAGCCAACAAGCACGTCAACTGACGTCAAACCCGAGAATAATAACACATTATAATAATTACAGCAGTCAATTATGGATTACAAGAAGACTAACGCGCCACTCACCACTACCGTTCATGACATCATAAAGATGGCAGAGCCCACGGGCAACATCTATGAGACCGTTTGCATCATCAGCAAGCGTGCCAACCAGATTGCCGCCGAGATGAAGTCTGATCTTGAGAAGAAACTTCAGGAGTTTGCGACCCTGAACGATAACCTTGAGGAGATCAGCGAGAACCGAGAGCAAATTGAGATTTCGAAGTATTACGAGAAGCTGCCCAAGCCCACGTTGATCGCTACCCAGGAGTATCTGGAAGATAAGTTGGCCTATCGCAATCTGGCCAAGGAAAAAGAAGAATTTTAAGGAAATACAGTTGACGGCACCGAAAAGGTGCCGTTGATGTTTTTATAGGGGAAGAGTATCTGATGGGTGTGAGCAGTGGAGGCTCAATCGAGTCGTGCGGCGGCCAGGGTGAAGAGTGAGACCGTTGTGCCAGGGATTTTTTTCAGCTGGGTTGCACAGGCGGTGAGCGTTGAGCCGGTGGTGATGACGTCGTCGACCAGCAGGACGTGTTTGCCGGCCAGTGATGTGGCCATTTTCTCGTTAAGGACATAGTTGCCCTGGATGTTGAGCCAGCGGTCCAGGGCTCCCTTGTGGGTCTGGGTGGAGTGGGGGCGAATGGCCTTCAGGGCCTCGACACAGGTGATGCCCAGCCTGTCGGCGATGCCGCGTGCGATGTATAGGCTCTGGTTGTAGCCGCGCTTGGCCAGCTTGCTGCGATGCAGGGGGACGGCCGTCACGGCCTCGATGCCGTCAAAGAAGCGGCTCGTGGCCATGTCGTCGACGGCACGAGCGGCCAGCCAGCTGCCCATGCGTGGCATGCTATGGTACTTGATGTCGTGAAGGATGCTTGCATAGGGTGCCCCTTTCTCGTAGAAGAAGTAGGCCGTTGCGCGCTCGATGGGCACCTTGCCGGCAAAGTGCTGCTCCATGGCGTTGAATGTCACGTCCTCATAGCGGGTGCGCGGCAATGCTGCCATGCACAATCGGCACAGCCAGGTCTCGTCGGCATCGAGCGGCTTGCCGCATACGGGGCACAGGCGTGGCAAGGCCACGTCGGCCGCTGCGCCCAACCAGTGTTTAATCGTCGTCCACATCGAGGCGGGTCACTTGCTTGATACACTCGCTGGCCAGATGGGCCTCAAACCCGCGTGATGCGGCAAAGCGCATCATCGCGGCCCATGCCGCCCGAGGCTCACGGCTGCCCACCTGTCGCCACTTGGCGCCGAGCAGTTCGGTGAGCCGGGCGCGGTATTGCTCCTCGTTGATAGCCGTCAGGGCTGTGTCGATGACGTCGGCGGGAATGCTTTTCAACCTGAGCTGGTGGGTTATCTTGATGCGCCCCCAGCCATTGAAGGCGAAACGGTCCTTGACAAAGGCGTTGGCAAACCGTTGCTCGTCGATGAATCCCTGCTCACGCAGTGCGGTCACCACCTGGCGGGCGTCGGCTGTCGATAGGCCCCACTTGAGCAGCTTGTCGCAGATGTCCCCGGGGGCCTGCTCGCTGCGGGCACACAAGGCCGCAGCGCGGTTCATGGCCTGCTGTGGTGTGAGGGGTCGACGAGCGTTACTCATGGGAGGCTGTATCTGATGGGCTAACTGTATCGCTGGCAAGGAACGCCTTCAGCTCATCAAGGCGCTGCAACGCCTCGTCACGTCCCTGCTGATAGACACGGTTCATCTCGGCGGGGTCATGCGTCGTGCGGCTGACGTTCAGCGGCTTGGCTGGCCTGAAGACAAAGGCCGTGCCCTTGCGCTCCTGCTCACGCACCAGCTGCAGCTGCTGATTGTAGTGGGCGGGACGCTTCTTGAGTGCCTCGATGACCAAGGGCCACTTGCGCAGCAGCGGCTTCATGAGCCACAGGCCGTGCTCGGTGGTCTTGCGGAACCCGTCTTCACGGGTGAGGATGACGATGTTGCGCTCATATCCCTTGCTCATCATGAACTCCAGCGGGATGGAATCAGCCAGACCGCCGTCGAGCAGCAAGCGTCCGCCCACCTCGACCGGAGTGGAGACGACCGGCATGGACGCCGAAGCCCTGATCCAGTCAAAGAAATCGTTGTCGACACGCGTGAGGCGCTGGTAGACGCCCTCGCCGTTATTGACGTCGAAGCACACCGCGAAGCACTCCATGGGCGAGTCCTCGAAAGCGTTGTAATCAAACACGTCGTAATGGGTGGGCACCAGCTTGTAGGCAAAGTGGGCATTGTAGTAGTTGCCCGTCGTGATGAGCGACCTGATGCCGCTGTAGCGCTTGTCGCGCGCAAAGCGCACGTTGTAGCGCAGCGCACGCCCAATCTGGCGCGACTTGTAGTTGCAACCGAAAGCTATGCCCGCCGACACGCCCACCATGCCGTCGACATAGATATGATTTTCCATGAGCACATCCAGGATGCCGCTGGTGTACATGCCGCGCATGCCGCCACCCTCGAGGACAATGCCCGTCTTGACAGTAGCCATATTCTTGCTTGGTTTTTCTTAACGAGTGGCAAATATACGTCAAAATTCGTAAATTTTATCGTTTTCTTCCCGTTTTGTTACGGCAATAAGCAAGAAAATTGCTAATTTCGCAGGTCTTTTAAACCGTTAACGACCACTTTTACTGACAAGATGAAAAATTTAGATACATTGCTTGCCGAGAAGCTGATGCAGATAAATGCGATCAAGTTGCAGCCCGATAGCCCATTCTCGTGGGCAACGGGTTGGAATTCACCTATTTATACTGACCTGCGCATGACACTCTCATACCCTGAAGTGCGCAACCTGATCAAGGTGGAAATGGCCCGCCTGATCATGGAGAACTTTGGCGACGCCGACGTCATTGCCGGCATCGCCACCGGAGCCATCGCCCACGGCGCCCTGGTGGCCGACTCGCTGGCAATGCCCTTTGTGTACGTCCGTTCCACCCCCAAGGACCATGGCCTGGAGAACCTGATTGAGGGCGACATCAAGCCAGGGCAGAAGGTTGTGCTCATCGAGGACCAGCTGTCGACAGGCAACAACTGCATGAAGAGCCTGAACACCGTGCGCGAGGCCGGAGGCATCGTGCTGGGCGTCGTCGTGATCTTTGATTACCAGTTCACGATGGCAGCCAAGGCCCTGAAACGAGCCAAGCTGCCCATTATCACGCTTACCAACTTTGGCACCATGCTCGACGTGGCGATGGACAACAAGACCCTCAACCAGGCCGATGCCGAAGTGCTGCAGCAGTGGCATGGCGACCCCGAGAACTGGGCTGCAGCAGGCTTTGATGCCATCGACTGATGCAGTTCCTGATGTGGTAATCAACTATCTATTCATTGTCAACAGTCAAGAAACACAACATGGAATCATTCAAGAGTACCCCCCACCGCATCGCCTGTGATGCCGCGACCATCTACAGCAAACTCACTAACCCCACACTCATCAAGCAGCAGCTCGAGGCCCATGCCGGTCAGATTGACGATGCTGCCCGTCAGCACCTGGATGCCGTGAAGTTCACTGAGGACGCCATCTCCATCCAGTCGCCCATGGGCGAAGTGACGCTGTCGCTCGACCACGAGAGCAGCATCGACGGCCAGCGCGTGGTGTATACCGCCAAGGAGTCGCCCGTGCCCATCAACATGGTCATCAACCTGGAGCCGCAACCCGATGCCAGCACCCAGAGCACCGCCGAGCTGCAGCTCAACCTGCCGTTCTTCCTGCGCAAGATGGTAGAGGGCCAGCTGCAGGAGGGTGCCGAGCGCTTTGGCGACCTGCTGGCGCGCATCCCTTTTGACCGGCTGTGATGAGGGCATCAGGGATTGAACGTATCCCCATTTTAACTAAATAACTATTAAATATCAATAAGAGAGAGCGCAATCGCTTGCGGTTGCGCTTTTTTTGTGCTACTTTTGTGCGAATCGAAAAGAATTAAAGATTAACAACAAAAGTTCAGGATATGAAACGATTTTTCACGATGATTGCCCTGGGACTGCTGCTGTCGGGACAGCTGGCTCAGTCGTGGGCTTACGGAATCCCCAAGCGCGAATTCCGCTCGGCATGGATTGCCACGGTGTGGTGCCTTGACTGGCCAAGCCAGGGGGCGGGAGCCGCTAAGCAGATGGCCCAAATGGACCGGCTGCTGGACTCCTTGCAGGTCAACCACTTTAACGCAGTCAACTTCCAGGTGCGCTCGATGTGTGACGCGATGTACAAGTCGAGCCTCGAACCCTGGTCAAGTTACCTGACGGGAACGCGCGGCGCCGATCCCGGCTTCGACCCCTTGCAATACGTCGTCGAGGGCTGCCACAAGCGCGGCATGGAGTGCCACGCCTGGGTGAACCCCTACCGCTGGAGTACGGGCACGGACTGGAATACCCCCCAGGACCGTGAACTCAAGGAAGACGGCTGGCTGCTCACCCACGGCAACTACACTATCCTGGACCCGGGGCAGCAGCGCACTATCGACCGCATCGTTGCCGTGTGCAAGGAAATCATCACGGGCTATGATGTGGACGGAATCCTCTATGACGACTACTTCTATCCTGAAGGTACTCCCACCGATGCTACCGCCCAGGACTATGACGAGTGGCAGCAGTCGGGAACATCGCTCAGTTTTGGAGACTGGCGCCGGGACAACGTCAACCGCATGGTGCAGGCCGTGTATGACATGATACAGGAGACGCGTCCCGAGGTGCGCTACGGCATCTCGCCCGCCGGCGTGGCAGCCACAAGCAGTGCCGTGGCCTCACAATATGGAGTAGAGCCGTGTCCGTCAGGCAGCGACTGGCAGTATAACGGCATCTTCAGCGACCCGCTGGCCTGGCTGGCGGCCCAGAGCATCGACTACATCTCGCCACAGGTCTATTGGAAAATCGGCGCGACCGCCGACTATGGCAAGATCACGCCCTGGTGGGGCAAGGTGGCAGCCAAGTTTGGCCGTCAGGTCTTTATCTCGTCGTCGATTTCGTCGCTAACCAGCACGTCGGGCGCGGCACAATACAAGGAATATGCCGACGAGGTGGAACTCAATCGCACCAGTTCGCAGGACGGCAATCCCGGTGCCATCTTCTACTCGTGCAAGTACCTGTATGCCCTGAATAGCAACACGCTGGCCCATTACCTGAAACACACCGTGTTTACCAGGCCCGCATTGCCGCCCGCCATGCCCTGGAAGCACGGCTACGATCCCGGCCCGGTGACCAACCTGGAACGAGTGGGCAACCGCCTGCAGTGGGACGGACATGACAACGTGCGCTACACGGTGTATGCCTTCCCGATGACGATGAATGTCAACACCTTTACCGGCCAGATTGATTATCTGGTGGGGATGAGCTACGACACGGCCATCGACATCCCAGAGGAGTACAGGCAGGGCTACCAGTTTGCCGTGTGCGTGCTGGACCGCGTGGGCAACGAGTGGGAACCGGCCTTCCTGAGCATCGAGCTGGACCAGCTTGACAATCCTAAACTCATCGCCCCCGCCGACGGAGGCGTGGTCGATGCCCCGTTCCGTTTCACCTGGCATGCCGTGGACGGTGCGACCAGCTACCTTGTCGAGACCGCGACGTCGCCCGAGTTTAGCAACGTGCTGGAACGCGTCACCGTGACCGACACCGTGGCCAGTGTGCTGCTGTTTGGCAAGCTGACTCATGGTCAGGTGCAGTACTGGCGCGTGCAGTCGTGTGCCGACAGCTGCTACAGCGGCGTGAGCGAGGTGCGATCGTTCACCCCCATGCTGCTCACCGTCACCTCGCCAGCCGACGGCAGCGAGGACCTGGACGTGCCAGTGACCGCCACGTGGTATACCTGCGGCAGTGAGGCACCCGCCGAGTTGCAGCTGGCTGCCGATGACACGTTCGGCAAGCCGATTTTTACCGGGACATCAACGACCGGGTCACTCGAAATCCCCTATGAGCTGCTGGAGCCCGGCAACACTTACTTTGTGAGGGTGCTCCTCACCGTGGACGGCGAGACGATGACCAGCAACGTGGTGAGGTTCTCGGTAGCGCATGCAGCGGCACGGTTTGACGTGCCCGTCGACGGCGGTGTACTCTACAAGGGACAGCACATCGCCCTGCGTCCACAGCAATGGGCCACAAGCTATGTGGTCGAGGTGTCGAACAGTGGCACCACATGGGGCCGCACCCGCTTTATCGAGACCCTGAAGGACGGCCGCTACGAGACCACCTTGCCAGCCGAGGAAATCAAGGTCAACGGCAAACTGCTGCAGGACGGAACCACATATTATGCACGCTGCAAGACTGCCTATCAGGACTTTAACGGAAACAGCCACACCACATCCTACGGCCCCGTCATCAGCTTCGTGTACCGCACGACTGCCTTCCAGCCCGGTGACGTGAACGGTGACGGCGAGGTCAACATTGCCGACGTGAACACCGTCATCGATATGATCCTGAGCGGAGCGTCCTCACCAGCAGGCGACGTGAACGGCGACGGCGAGATCAACATTGCCGACGTCAATGCATTGATTGCTACAATTCTTGGATAGGATTCAGACCGTGGCGATGCTCTTGATTAGCGGCGGACCCTGTGGCCAGTGATGATGACAAGCAGCGAGACGGCCAGGCCATAGTAGACGGCGTCGCCGGGTATCGATGTGGCGTTGGCCAGCAGCATCGCTGCTACGCCCAGCGGCATCGAGAGCAGCACGCGCCGAGGACTGAATCGTCCAGGCAGCCACAGGGCGAAGCTGAGCGGGAATAGGATGGCGACCGCCCTCAGGCCCAGCGAGAGGAAGCCCAGATCGTTGATAAACGACCCCTTGAAGGCGATGGCCGATGCAAAAGCCATAGCCAGGATGGCTACGATGGACAGGCGCGTCTGAGCCAGCTGGGACAGGGGAGAGGCGGTCATGCCCATGCGCCGCTTGAAGTTGCCGTAGACGTCGCGCACCAGAATTGTCGAAGCGCCCAGTGCCAGTCCGCTGCCGCATCCCAGGATGTTGATGAGCATAGTACCCAGCATGAGTCCGCCCAGCCATGACGGCATGTGCTCGAGCACAAACGTGGGGAACGCCAGGGCCGAGCCCTTGATGACGCCGAGTCCTGCAGGAATGGCCTCGCCCGCCTGTTGCAGCTGTGAGAGTTCGGCCGTGGTGATGTAATGGCCGCGCATGTAAAGTCCGACCATTGTGCATGCCGCACCGATGAGCGGCATGAACAGCGAGCACAGCACGGCTCCTCGACGAGCCTTAGGGGTATCGGTAGCCGACCAGATGCACTGGGCGTAGGTCTGGGTGGAAACCACTCCCAGCACCAGCGATAGGCACCCACCCATATCCTTGAAGAAGCCGCGGGCAAACGGACTGCTGTAGCGCTGGTGTATGCTCTCGGCATCGGTGAGCCCATTGAACTGGGCCAGCGCCGCACTGTCGTGATACACCCGCTGGATGCCATCGCTCAGCCCCGTGAGGCCACCGGCGACGCGCCACACGATGACACCTGCCACCATCGAACAGACGTAGAGCAGTATCAGTTTGACGATGCCACTGGCTCCGGCGCTGCGGATGCCGCCGAAGAGCACCAGCAGCATGATGAGCGCCGCACTGGCCAGCGAAGCCCACAGCATGTCGATGCCGATGAGGCTCGTGATCATGGCCGATGACGACAGCACCTGGGAGACGATGCTGATGAAGATGCCGATGAGGAAGAGCAGCGATCCCACCGTCTCGGCCTTGTGGCCATACTCGCGGCTGACCACCTCGAGCAGCGTGGTGCAGCCACTGCGCCTCAGGGGGCCGGCATAGGCCAATCCAAGCAGCAGTGACCCCAGTCCCGCGCCGATGGTGAACCACCAGGCCGACACGCCATAGCTGAAGGCCAGCTGTGCCGTTCCGATGGTGCTCTGACCACCGGCCAGTGTGCCTAGCAACGCGCCGCACACCATCCAGCTGCCGCTGTTGCCGCCGACGGTGAAGCTGCGCGCATCCTTGACCTTGCGTCCCGAGAGCCAGCTGACAGCCAGCAGCAGGGCAACCGTGAGTAATACTCCTATGAGATGAATCGATGATACCATTTTTCTGTTTCAGGACTGCAAAGATACATCAAAAATGCGCATCGGGTCAAGATTGTTAATAACTATTGCCCCCTTTTGTTTTGATTATCCAATTAAATATGTGTAATTTTGTAGGTTAATAAAAAAGTGCGGTATTAATTATGGAGAATTCTATATGTTACCAACATGGAATAATGATTTACAAACAAAATATCGATTGAACATGAGATTGACTACTTTATTTTCGCTGATTCTATTGTCAGCAGTGATGGCGTTGGCCGGGCCGCGCCACTATTCAAGTAACATCGTGGGCGACGTCAATGCCGACGGTGAGGTCAACATTGCCGACGTGAACGTCCTGATCAATGCTATCCTGACGGGCGAGGGCAACGACAGTTGTGACCTGAATGGCGATAAGGAAATCAGCCTTGCCGACATCAACATGCTGATTGACCTGATCCTGAACGGCCCGCAGGTTCCGCTGGCCGACACTGGCATGTACATGAGCGTGATAGGCTATAACCAGACGCTCGCGACCAAGGAAATCGCGGCGCTCGACTCGACGACGGTTCCCCAGTTCAACGACTTTGTCGCTGGCCTGTCGACGCAGCCTGGCCGCCTGTTGTACTACTCGGTGGACAAGGCCATCGACGCCCTGAACACGGCACCCCATCCCCGCAACCTGCAGAACGTGGCCGTGGTGACCTTTACCGAGGGCCTGGACCAGGGATCGCTGATGATGACCGACAAGTATGAGACCGAGGCCGAGTATGCCCGTGCGCTTAACGGCCGCATCCTGAATGAGCGCATCTACGGCCGCTCGATCAAGGCCTACTCGGTGGGCTTGATCAACGAGAACGTGAAGGACGACGCCCAGTTCCGCAGCAACCTGTATGCACTGGCCAGCGATTCGGCCAAGGCCATGGAAGTCAACTCGATGGCCGAGGTGAACACCCGCTTCCAGGCCATTGCCGACGATCTGGTGAGCCGCAACATGTCCGAGACGCTGACGCTGGTGTTCCCCGGCGTGGGCACCGGCACGCGCATCCGCTTCACCCTTGACGAGGTGAACGACGGCACGGTGGACGACTCTCAGGTGTATATCGAGGGTACCTTCTCGCTCAAGACGCGCAGCCTGACCAACATCGAGTACAAGGGCATGACGTGCAATGCCGGCGACAGCGTAGCTGCCACGAGCGTTGACGGCATGTTTGTGACGCTGGTGTTCGACGGCATCCAGCTCGACAGCGAGGAGCGCATCGAGAAGAAGAACATCCAGGAGTGGTACTGGGTTGAGGACCACCAGGCCTGGGAGGCCAGCACTGAGTTCTCGGCCAGCCGCCTGCCCGACATCGAGCGCACCTACTCGAGCGCACTGGTGATGCTGCTGCTGGACTGCAGTTCGGTGATGGACGACAACTTTGACGAGCTGAAGCTTGCAGCCAACTCGTTTATCGAGCGCATGCAGAACTACAACACCATTCCCGGCATGTTTACCGTCAACGGCGTGTCGTTCCAGATGGTGGCAGTGGACGGCGGCACCTATGTGATGGGTGTTGACAGCGCAGCCGTCGAGAGCGGCATGGCCAACGTGGATGAGCTGCCCGCCCACGAGGTGACGCTCGCTCCCTTCTCGATCGGCCAGACCGAGGTGACCCAAGAGCTGTGGCAGGCCGTGATGGGCACCAACCCGAGCAGCTTCACCAGCGACCCGCAGCGTCCCGTCGAGCAGGTGAGCTGGGAGGATTGCCAGGAGTTCATCTCCCGCCTGAATGCCATCACAGGCAAGAACTTCCGCCTGCCCACCGAGGCCGAGTGGGAATATGCTGCACGCGGTGGCAGCAAGAGCCGTGGCACCACGTATGCCGGCAGCGACGAGCTGGGCGAGGTGGCATGGTATTACACCAACAGCTATGCTGTGGGCACGGGCAGTGCCGATTACGGCACGCATGCCGTGGGCACGATGCGTGGCAACGAGCTCGGGCTGTATGACATGTCGGGCAACGTGAACGAGTGGTGTGCCGACTGGTATGGCCCCTACAGCCAGGATGCCCAGGACAACCCTGCCGGTCCCGAGACCGGAATGCGTCGCGTGACCCGCGGCGGTGGCTGGTACAGCGTGGGCAGCGATTGCCGCGTGAGCTTCCGCAACTTTGAGGCACCGGGCAGCCGCAACTACTCGTTGGGTCTGCGCCTGGCCCTGTAATGCCGGCTTGACAATCACACATGCACCCGGTGCCCATTTCCCGGACATCGGGTGCATGTTATCATAACTTGAATTTCGCAAGTGGATAACTTGCTCACTGATTTGTGATTAGCGATAAGTGACTTCAATGCAGGCCATGTGTGATGGCACCGTGTGTCGAGATAGAAACGATTAACGAGAGAGAAACCCTATGTTACTGATTATTATTACCGCCTTGTTGCCGGTCCTGATTTTGGGCTGGTGGATCTATAAGAAAGATTCGGCCCATCCCGAACCGTTGAAGCAGTTGTTGCTGGCCTTCTTCTTCGGCGTGGGGTCGGCATTTGTGTCGATGCTGATTTCGGCGCCGTTGATGTTGCTGTTCGGCATCAGTCCCGATATTGAGAACGTAACGTCGCTGTCGGGCGCTCTATCGATAGCACTGTTTGCAGCCGCGATTCCCGAGGAGTGTGCCAAGTTGTTGATGCTGTGGCTCTTCCTGCGTCACAACAAGCACTATGACCAGTATATCGACGGCATCGTGTATGCGGCTTGTGTGGGCCTGGGATTTGCCGGAGCCGAGAATATCCTGTATCTGCTGGGCAACGAGGAGTGGCTGATGGTGGGCATCGTGCGAGGCTTGACGGCTGTACCGGCCCATTTTGCCATAGCCTGTGCAATGGGCTATTACTACAGCAAGCGCCACTATGGTGACAGCAGTGGGTTGACACGCGTGTGCATCCTGGCTGTGCCCATAGTGATACACTGGATATATGATGCGCTGGCCTTCAGCGAGGCCGTGTATCCGGCATTATCGGTTGTGATCAATGTGCTGTTTGTGCTGGTCATTGTGTACATGTACAAGAGCACGATGCGGCGCATTGCCGAGATGCTGAAGCGCGACCAGGCCTTGACGACCCCGCCTCCGATTCCGCCTCGCTAGAGGAAATCATTGCTGTCTGTGGAAAGCGAGGCAAGACCAAGCCATACTTTGAGAAACAGCTACTAACCAACTTTTACACAATGTATATTGTATATTGTCGTTAAGATGAATTTACCCTGTACACCCTAATGATAAATACTATTATAAAAAATCAGGAGTCTCCCCTATGGCGGGGGACTCCTGATTTTTTAAATTGAAGGGATATAATCCGCTAAGGATTACTCATCATACCACTTGTTGTTGAGAAGGTAGTTGATGATTTGGATAACGTCAGAAACGTTAACATCGCTGTCATAGTTTACGTTAGCGTTTGTGTCGTTAACAAGAGACCAGTCATTGGAGTTGAGAGCGTTGAGCAGGGTAATAACATCGGAAACGTTAACCTTGTTATCCTCGTTGACGTCGCCACGCAGGCCGGGATCGGTCAGCGGAGTGGTGAAGTAAACGGCCTCGCTGAGCCAGCTCAGGATACCACCCTCATGGATACCGGCAACCTCAACCTCGTAGCGGGTCTCGGGCAGCAGCGGCTGGATGGTGTAAGGATTGGTGGTAACGGTGTCAACAACCCATTCGCCGATTTCGCCAGCACCCTCATAGGTCATGGCCAGGTCGTCGACGATAAGGCCGAGCATGTCATCACTGTTGTAGTGACGGATGGCAATCCAACCGGGACCAGAGAAGCCAGCACCCTTGATGTCATAGGTGTAGGTGGTCTTGGTGGTCGAAGCTACCTGATCCTCGCCTACCTGAACGTAGTCGTCATAGGTGGCATTCTCACCAGCAGCAGCATAGATACCGAAGTTGTCGGGGAATTGTGCATTCATGCTCCAAGCAGCCAGCGAGAAGGTGCCCTCCATCTTGTCGAACGGGATCAGCAGCCAGTTGTCGGGGGTCAAGCCACCGGTGTAGGAGCCAGCATCGTCAAATGCTGCACTGTAAGAGAAGAGGACGATGTCGGTTTGTGCGTCGTCGATGTAGCTGTAGCCCCAGTTGTCACCGTCGCCGTCGGCATCGCGGATGTACATGTCGGGCCAGAGGTCGGGATCGTTAAGGTCGGTGAAGAAGTTAACTAACTCGGGATGTACGCGGTAGCGAACGATCCACGAGGTAGCGTCGCCGGGCTCGGTCCAGTTGATTTGAGCTGAAGTGGACTTCACGGGATCGGCCGTAACGTCGGTGGGCTCGTCGGGAACGAGGGTGTAGGTGGTGTTGTAGTCCAGGTTGCCATACCATCCCGGATCAACGCGAGCCGAGTCGATCATCAGGGCGAGACCAACATACTCTGAACCACCGTCCATGGTGATGATGTTGCCATTGATGGTGTAGGTTACCTCATCGGCGGCGATGGTGCTGAAACCAGTGCCCGGAACAAACTGTCCCCAAGCGGTCTGGAGGCCGATGTAGTTGTTGGTGCTGAAGTAGAGGTACTGTCCCAGGGGCACGGTGATCTTGTTGCCGCTGATGGTACCCTTAACCCACTTGCCGGTTACGGGAGCGCTGTAGACGGGATCGCGCATGTAAACAGTCGAGCCGTCGGCATCGTAGTAAACATAGGCGATGCCATCCTGATCGGCGAGGTAGAGCGTGGTGTCACCGGGAATGATCGATTTACCCGAACGATAGTAGCCGCTCATGGTACCGCCGGTCATGGCCAGGATGTCGTCGTCGGTGTACATGGTCGGGGTCTCGGGAATCACGGCGTCGGGCTGGTAGGTCAGCTCGGTGTTCCACTCGCCGGGAGCGCTGAAGGAGTCGTCATCGGTCCACCTGAGGCAGAAAGCGTAACCCGAGTATGCGGGATAGTCGGCCTCGGTGTCATGGCTGGTGCCCTGAAGCTTGAGGACGTTGTCCTCGATGTTGTAAACGACCTCGGTCTTGGTGTCGTCCCAGTTGCACTCTATATAGCCGTCGGCGACGTATACATAGCCAAAGCCTAATGCGATGTAGGCCGAATACTGTGACGAGTAAGCTACATGCTGTCCCAGGGGCACGCTAACGGTGTTGCCGTTCTTGATACCATAAACCCAGTAGTTGCCCATGTAGCCATTGGGATCGTAGAGGAGGTTCTTGAACCAGATGGTGTCGCCATTCTCAACAGCCTGAACGGTACCGCTCTGGTTGCCAGCGGTGATGCCGTTTGAACCACGGTAAATGGCGTCACCACCGGTCCTGGTGTAAACCCTGTCGGTGCCAGCGGGCTGGTCGGTAACGACAGCCTTGATGGTAGCATCCTTAACAATAGAACGCTCGGTCTGGAAAACCACCTGGCCCTTGTCGCTCACGAGCTTGTTGAGAACGGGATTGCCGATAGTGAACTCGGTGGCTGCAGTAGCCTGCTTGTTCATACGCATTGATGTGGTCTTTGACATCTTCGCCATGCCCAGGCGCTGGTGCTTCTGCGGACCAGCCACTGCGCTAACGCTTACTGCCAAACCCAAAAGTAAGAATAAAATTTTCTTCATAATGATTTGGATGAATTAATAAAGTTAATAAATAAAAAGTTTTTTCGGTTTCATTGTGCAAAAATAACACTAATTATTGAAATGGCAAATAAATTTCAATCTTTTTTATGAATAATAAAAACCCGGATGGGAATCCGGGCTTTTAGAAATGTATGACTGTAGGGTGAAATAATCGATGATGTTAACGAGATTGTGTCATACTGATTATCGGCAACACCTGTCGGTACATTTTGGGGGATCGCTAGTGGGCTTTGTGGACCAGTCGCTCGTAGTCGGGGTTGCCCTCGCGCAGGAGCCTGGCGTAGCGGTCGCGGTCGTTGAGCACGTCGAGGGCGGCCTTGAGGTCGCGGTTACGGTGACTGAGGATGACGCTATAGGCACTGGCGTCTCCATAGATGTCTCGAGCGATGAGGCCCTTGATGATGTCCTTGAGCAGCCGCTCGCTGGTGCGGTATTTCGCCTCGTCATACTTGACGCTGTCCTGCTCGCCCATGGCGATGAACTGGGCCATCATGTCGTCGCTGACGGTGAAGTGGGCGTCAAAGTCGTTGACGGTCTTGTACTGCCTGGTGAGTTGCTGGCGGTGCTGGTCGACGTACTTGATGGTAAACTGGTTGGCGATGCCCTTGGCGGTGAGGTCGCGGTAGTAGGTAGAGTACTCGGTGGTGTCGATGGGCACATAGACGTCGGGCATGACGCCGCCACCGCCATAGATGGTGCGCCCAGTGATGCATGTGGTGTAGCGCAGCGAGTCGTTGAACTGGATGCTGTCGAGGCAGTAGAACTCGCCCTCGTCGGCACGGTCGAGCAGCTCGTGCTCATAGGCCTTCTTGTCGCCGCGGCTGTAGGGCTTCTGGATGCATCGTCCGCTGGGGGTGTAGTAGCGGGCCACGGTGAGGCGCATCATCGACCCGTCGTCAAACTTGAAGGGGCGCTGTACCAGTCCCTTGCCGAAGGTGCGTCGTCCCACGACCACGGCGCGGTCCCAGTCCTGCATGGCCCCGGCAAAGATTTCGGCTGCCGAAGCCGAGTACTGGTTGACGATGACGACGAGGTGCAGGTCCTTGTACAGGCCATAGCCGTTGGCGTGGGCCTCGTTGCGTGGGGAGTTGTCGCCCTGGGTGTAGACCATGAGCTGCCCGCGGTCGAGAAACTCGTTACACATGTCGATGGCCGCATTGAGGTATCCGCCGCCGTTGTCGCTCAGGTCGATGACGAGTTGAGTCATGCCCTGCTTGGTGAGGGCCTTGATGGCGTCCATCATCTCGTCGTGGGTCTTGGCGCCGAAGCGCGAGATGCGCAGGTAGCCCGTCGTGGAGTCAATCATGTACTGGGCGTCGATGCTGTGCAGGGGGATGTTGTCGCGGGTGATGCGGAAGGTGATGAGTTCCTTGACACTGGGTCTCATGACCTTGATGGTGACGGTGGTCCCCTTCTTGCCCCGCAGGCGCTTCATGATGTCGCTGTTGCGCATCTTGACACCAGCGATGAGGGTGTCGTTGACCATGATGATGCGGTCGCCGGCCAAGACGCCGACGCGTTCACTGGGTCCGCCGGGTACGGTCTGGATGACATAGAGGGTGTCCTTGTTCATGTTGAACTGGATGCCCACGCCGCTGAACTCACCCTGGAGGGGTTCCTCGAGTTCCTTGGTCTCGCGGGCATCGGTATAGGACGAGTGGGGGTCAAGGCTCTCGAGCATGCCCTTGATGGCCGACTCGATAAGCTTGTCCTCGTTGACCGAGTCGACGTAGAGGCTTGAGATGGCATACTCGGCGTTGAGCAGCTTCTGCATGGCCTGGGGCAGTGCTCGTTGAGCCTGTAAGGCCGATGCCAGTGCCATGGTCATCGCCATGACAATCGTTATTCTCTTGTACATGATGAAATTGATGTTCTTGATTGGGCTTATTGGGCCAATTGGGCCGATTGGATTAATTAGGCTACTCGGGCTGGGGGAGTTGCATGCCCTGGGGCAGATAGGAGCTGACGTCCTGTCCGTAGCGGGCGAGCTCACGGACGATGCTGCTGCTGATGTGGCTGTACTCGGGCAGGGTATAGAGCAGGATGGTCTCGATGCCGGTGAGGTCGCGGTTGACCTCGGCCAGGTGCTTCTCGTTCTCAAAGTCCTGGATCAGCCTGACGCCGCGCACGATGAAGCGGGCGCCCACCTGCCGGGCGACATCGACGGTGAGCCCGTCGTAGGTGATGACCTGAACGCGAGGGTCGTCGTTGAAGACGTCCTGTATCCACTGCTTGCGCTGCTGCATGGTCATGAAGGGGTGCTTGTCGGCGTTGACGCCGATGGCGATGACAAACTTGTCGAACAGGGGCAGGGCCCTCCTGACTATGGACTCGTGGCCACGGGTGAAGGGGTCGAACGACCCCGGAAAGAGCGCGACGCGCTCCTGCTGGTTGTCAATGCACTGTGATGTCTTCATCATCCTCATTCACTAGGTTGTCAATAATGAAAGTCTGTCGCTCCATGGTGTTCTTGCCCATGAAGAAGGCGAGCATCTGCTTGACGGAATCCTCTTTGCGCAGCTGCACGCGGTCGAGCCTCATGTCGGGCCCGATGAAGTCCTTGAACTCGTCGGGCGAGATTTCGCCCAGTCCCTTGAATCGGGTGATCTCGGCCGCGTCGCCCAGCTTGTTGAGGGCCGCGAGGCGCTCCTCGTCGGTGTAGCAGTAGTAGGTCTCGACCTTCTGCGGCTTGGCCTCGCGCTTTGACGAGCGGGTCTTGCGCTTGGCCTCCTTCTTGTTGAGAACGCGGAACAGGGGCGTCTGCAGGATGTAGAGGTGCCCGGTCTTGACCAGCTCGGGGCAGAACTGGAGGAAGTAGGTGAGCAGCAGCAGGCGTATGTGCATGCCGTCGACATCGGCATCGGTAGCGATGATGACCTTGTTGTAGCGCAGTCCGTCGATGCCGTCCTGGATGTTGAGGGCCGCCTGCAGCAGGGCAAACTCGAGGTTGGTGATGACCTTCTTGGGGTCGAGGCCGAAGGTGTTGAGCGGCTTGCCTCGCAGCGAGAACACGGCCTGGGTCTCGACGTCGCGAATCTTGGTAATCGAGCCGCTTGCGCTCAGACCCTCGGTGATGAAGATTGAGGTCTCGTCGCGGCGGTCGCCGGCCTTGGGGGCGCGGGCGTCGTTGAAGTGGACGCGGCAGTCGCGCAGCTTGTCGTTGTGCAGGGTGGCCTTCTTGACGTTTTCGCGCACCTGCTTGCTCACGCCAGCGATGGCCTTGCGCTCGCGCTCATTGTCCTGGATCTTCTTGAGCAGGACCTCGGCGGTGTCGGGGGTCTTGTGGAGATAGTCGTCGAGCTCCTTCTTGATGAAGTCGTTGACATACTTGTAGATGGTAGGTCCGTCCTTCCACATGATGGAGCTGCCGAGCTTGATCTTGGTCTGCGACTCAAAGACGGGTTCCTCGACCTTGATGCTGATGGCGGCGACAATGCCGTTGCGGATGTCGCTGTACTCAAAGTTCTTGCCATAGAACTCCTTGATGGTTCTGGACAGGGCCTCGCGGAAGGCGCTCTGGTGTGTGCCGCCCTGGGTGGTGTGCTGTCCGTTGACAAACGAGTAGAACTCCTCGCCGAGCTGTGCGGCATGGGTGATGACTACCTCGATGTCGTCGCCGGTGAAGTGCATGAGCGGGTAGAGGGGGTCGTTGGTCATCTTGTCCTTTACCAGGTCGCTGAGTCCGTTGCGGGAGTGGTACTTCTTGCCGTTGAGCACGAGGGTGAGGCCCGTGTTGAGGTAGGAGTAGTTCTTGATCATCGACTCGATGAACTCCTCGCGGAACTGGTAGTTCTTGAAGATTGAGGCGTCGGGCTTGAAGCGCACGAGGGTGCCGTTTTCCTCGCCCTCGTCGGCGGCGATGATGCCGCTCTGCTGGGTGACGAGCCCCTCATGATAGAGCACAGCCGAGCACTGGCCGTCGCGCACGCTGCGAATGTAGAACTCGGTGGACAGGGCGTTGACCGCCTTGATGCCGACACCGTTGAGTCCGACCGAGCGCTTGTAGGTCTGGGTGTCATACTTGGCGCCGGTGTTCATCTTGCTTGATGCGTCCTTGACCTGGTTGAGGGGGATGCCGCGTCCGTAGTCACGGATGGTGACCACGCCGTCGGCCACGTCGATGTCGATGACGGGCTTGGCATAGCCTGTGTTGAACTCGTCGATGCTGTTGTCGATGACCTCCTTGATGAGGACATAGATGCCGTCGTCGTCTTGTGAGCCGTCGCCCAGCTTGCCGATGTACATGCCGGGGCGCAGCCTGATGTGCTCACGTGGCGATAGCGTGACCAGCTCCTCGTATCCGCCGAAGTCGCTCGCTGCCTGTTGGCCCAGACTGTTGTCGGGCTCCTCGATGATGGGTTTGTTATTGTCTTGTGACATTATTGGTTGTAGAATCTGCGTTTTAACTTGCAAAGATACAAAAAATCCCGCAAAAGTCTACCCTCGTGCCCCTAACAATAAGGTTTATTAACGAAAAATGCCGTCACGGTAACCGTTTGACCGATTCAGTCACATGCTGTGGCGCTATGGTGAGAATGTGGTTTTAGGTCACCTGAAAAGGATGCCCCATTTTAGCGGCGCTTGACGATGGCGACATAGGTGATGAGGATGACATTCATCATCAGGGCGTAGATGATGGCCGGAACGGCGATGACGTCGTTGTTGAAGCCCATGGGGCTGCTGGCTATGGCGATGGCCTGGGCGGCGTTCTGCATGCCCACCTCGATGACGATGGTGCGCCGTTCCTGGCCTGTAAGCCTCAAGGCGCGGGACAAGAGGGCCCCGCTGCCCATGGCGAGCAGGATGAGCACGCTCACCGAGAGCCCCAACTGGCCGAACTTGTCGATGATGGCGTCACGGTTCTGAATGAAGAAAACCGTGGCCAGGAAGATGAGTGCCGGGAAGGCGATGCGCGACAGGATGGCGTGCATCTTGTCGGCTGCGGCAGGCCACTTCTTGCGCACGGCGATACCCACGGCTATGGGCAGGAACATGAGCACGATGTTCTGCATGAACAGTCGGCCCACAGGCAGGTGGACATTGACAGCGCTGCCGCTGGCCATCGAGACCCATCCCATGATGAGCGGTACGGTCACCAGGGTGATGATGCTGCTGCACGCCGTGAGCGAGACCGACAGGGCGACGTCGCCCCGGGCCAGCATGGAGAAGACGTTGGAGGAACTGCCACCGGGGCAGCAGGCGATAAGCACAAAGCCGATGAGGTAGATGGGTTCCAGGCCCAAAGCCATGCCGATGAGCCAAGCCAGCAGGGGCAGGACGATGAGTTGTCCGGCCAGGCCGGCCAGCACGGGACGGGGGCGAGTCTTGAACAGCTTGAAGTCTTCGATCTTGAGGTTCAGGCCCAGCTCAAACATGAGCAGCGTCAGGATGGGCAGGACGATCCATATAGTATTCATGTCGGTTTTCAGTTAAGTTGGTGGCGGTATTGGTTAGGGGTGATGCCCACCTTGCTCTTGAACAGGCGGGTGAAGTGTTGGGGGTACTGGAATCCCAGTTGATAGGCGATCTCGTTGATAGAGAGCGTGCCCTCGAGCAGTAGCTGCTTGGACTGGCCGATGACGGCCTCCTGGATGACGGCCTGGGCTGTCATGCCCGCCTCCTTCTTGATGAGGTCGCCGAAGTAGCTGGTCGACAGGTGTGCCTTGTCGGCAAAAAAGGCTACTGTGGGGAATCCGCTGAGCTGCGGCTGGTCGCCCTTGAAGTAGTCGCGTAGTTGCCGCTCAAAGGCCGAGTAAATGTCGCTGCATACCTTGTGACGGGTGATGAACTGGCGCTCGTAGTAGCGCATGCAGTAGTCCAGGAGCATAGAGATGGCGTCGGTGATGATCGTCTGGCTGTGGTGGTCGACCGGGTGCTCGACCTCGGCAGCGATCTGGTCGAGCAGGCCCGTGATGATGGCACGTTCGCGGTCGGACAGGTGCAGGGCCTCTCGCTGGTTGTAGTCAAAGAAGGCATAGTCATGAATCTTGCGTCCCAACGGCGTGCCGTAGATGAGGTCGGGATGGAACAGCAGGGCGCGTGAGGGCGGCATGGGCAAGTCCTTGTTCCACATCACGTCGACCAACTGTCCCGGGGCGAAGGTGACAATGGTACCGGCCTGATAGTCATACTTCTCGCGGCCATATCGTGCCGAGCATCCATCGCCCTGCTTGAGAAACAGCGCATAGATGCCATACCTCATTGTGATGCCGTTGATCCAGTCGGGGCAGGATTGCACATCGACGACCGAGACTAGCGGGTGCATCGTCTCGACACCGATAGCCTTGTTATAGGTGTCGATGCAGTCCAGATTAAATATCTTCTTCTTCATTTCCATGATGCAAAGTAAATGAAAAATAACGGATTGCGTGTAGTCGCCAATAATAATGGTAGCAGAATCAAGAATAAGCGTCGATGGTGCAGCAGCGATGCCTTGTTGTCAAAGAAGGGTGCCTGTCCACGTAGCGATGGACAAGCACCCGCCATGATATGGTGTGACACCTGAGAGCCAACCCGTTGAGGGGTGGATGGTGTCAGAGCTTAGCTGCGATGGCTGCTGCGATGGCCTTCATCTGCTCGTCGGGCAGTGTCAGCTTGGGTCCACCGAATGCCATGTCCTTCTCGCTCTGCAGGGGCACGAGGTGGATGTGGCAATGGGGCACCTCAAGACCGAGCACGCCGATGCCGATGCGCTTGCAGGGCACAGCCTGCTCGAGCGCCATGGCCACCTTGCGGGCAAAAGCCCAAAGGCCAGCATACTCGTCCTCGTCGAGGTCGAACATGTAGTTCACCTCATGCTTGGGAATGACCAGGGTGTGGCCCTTGGCCATGGGGTTGATGTCGAGGAATGCAAAGTAGCGGTCATCCTCGGCTACCTTGTAACAAGGGATCTCGCCAGCGGCGATTTTGCTGAAAATGGTTGCCATGATGAAAATTGTGTGAGAATTATAATTCGATTTTCAGGATTTCAAACTTGAGCAGTCCGGCAGGCGCCTGAACGTCGACGATTTCACCCACCTTGTGGCCGAGCAGACCCTTGGCAATGGGGGTGGTGACAGAAATCTTGCCCTCGGCGAGGTTGGCCTCGGTCTCGGTTACGATGGTATAGGTCATCTTGGTCTTGGTCTTGACGTTCTTGATGGTCACCTTGTTGAGCAGCTGGACCTCATCGGTAGTGATCTTGCTCTCGTCGATGATGCGCGCCGATGCGATAAGGGTCTTGAGCTCGGCAATCTTGGCCTCGAGCATGCCCTGGCGTTCCTTGGCCGCATCATATTCTGCGTTTTCTGAAAGGTCCCCCTTGTCCCTGGCCTCAACGATGGCGCGGACAACCTCGGGGCGCTCTACGTTCTCGAGATGGGCCAATTCGGCCATCTTCTTGTCGTAGCCTTCCTGTGTCATGTACGTAATAGCCATGATAATTACTGTGTTTTTTTGTTTTTAAAGTCTCAAAAAATGAGAAGAATCTCAACTGAATGCCGGTGAGATCCCTCGCGGTTAATAATTTGGTTTAACGGTGCAAAGATAGGAATAAAATTTGATTTGAGATGGCAATTGTTAATAAAAACTGGCCAATTTTGAAAAATTTAACCGATAAGGGCGAGGCCCTTGATTATTTCCGGTAGTAAACGAGTCACTTTCTCCACAGGGTGATGATCTGGCGGGCCGCAACAGCGATGCTCACGGCGGTGATAACGGCGGCGACAGCAGTGAGTCCGGCCTCCATGGCAGCCATGACTGCGGCAGCGACCGCCAGTGTCCATAGCAAGTTGTAGAAGCTTGCAATAGAAACTGTTAGGCGATAAACCTTAAAGTAAACCACGATGACGATGAGCGTGTAGAGCAGGTAAGAAACCAGGAAGGCGATACCCAATCCGTCGAGTCCCCACCAGCGGTAGAACAGGATGTTGAGCAGCAGGTTGATGACGGCGCTGGCGACCTCGGTCCACAGGTAGGTCTTGCCGTCGCCCTTGGCCAGGATGGTGAAGGCCAGGCACCACGAGAGGGTGCGCAGCACGGTGCCTATCATGCCCCATGAGACAAAGGTGAGGATGACATTGAACTCAGGCGTGTAGAGGATCCACACTACCAGCTCGCGCAGGAGGATGAACAGCGCTACCACGGGTGCCATGACGGCAATCGACACATTGATCTCCTGTGAGACAAAGGCCCGTAGCCTGATGCGGCTGTGGGCCACGCGCGACAGGCGAGGGTAGTACTCCATGCCCAGTGCAGTGAGTATCAGTCCCGTGTACTTGTTGATGAGGGTGTATCCAGCCTGGTAGAAGCCCACGGCCTCGGTGCCGGCATTGACGTTAAGCCAGGCATTGAAGGCATAGCTGGCCAGGATGCCTGCAAAGTTGCCGAGCGTCATGAAGATGCCCAGCCTGACGAAGCCCTTGCCCATGTCGAAACTCTCGCGCCGGTCGACGTGCACAACTGGATACTCACGGCTGCGGAAGACCCAGGCAAACACGGCCAGTGCCGTGGCATAGGCGATGATGGAGGGCAGAATGCTGCGTTCACGCAACAGGTAGAACAGGGGGATCGATACCGCGAGTCCCGTGAGCGTGCCCCACAGGGTGACGCTGGCCAGACGCTTGAGCCGCGCAGTGCCCTGCAGGACAGCATACTCGCCATTGGTGAGCGCCTGAAGCAGCACGGCGATGCTGAGTGCGACAAAGCCCCAGATGTGGGCATCGTCGCCGAAGGTCACCTGGCTGAGCAGCGGCGCCAGCGAGAGCGTGAGCAGTGCCCCGGCCAAGCCAAGCCACATCGACCACTTGCGCACCACGGCGATCATGCGGGCCACCACGGCGGCGCTGCGGCTCTCGTGGGCCTGGGAAATGTCGCGGACGCTGCTTGAGCGGATGCCCAGGTTGGTGCCGGTGGAAATCATCTCGAGGGCGTTGTTGAACAGGCCGAACAGGCCGATGCCGACAGGACCAATCCACATGGCCACCAGCTTGGTGCGCACAATGGAACAGAGGATGCCCATCACCTGCACGCCGCCAAACAGCCCCATCGCCTTCATGGCCATGCGAGATATGTTGCTCTGCCCTTTAGACACGATACATTATATTATTATATGTATAATTCAAACGTGTTATAGACGATGCCGCGACCGCCCAGCCGCGACTTCTGGCGGACGAGCCCCTCGTTGAGGTAGCGGCCGTGGTCCTCGTTGCTGATGCCGAAGTCGAAGTAGCGGAAACCCTGGCGCCGTGCTTCCTGAATCAGGTGGTCGAACAACAGCGTCAACGCCTTGCTGTCCTTGCCGCGCGGCGAAGCGCCGATGTACTGGCAGTGGGCGACGGGGTGGGAGAGGTACATGACCACACCGGCAAGGAGTTCGCCCTGCAGCGTGGCCGTGTAGAGCCTTATCGACTCGGGGAAACGGCTGTACAGCAGCCTGATCTCGTCGAGGGAGTGCACCGGACGCGTGTCATAACGCTCGCCGAGCAACCACGACAGCAAGTGCCAGTAGCCCTGCCAGTCGTCGCTGGGGCCTACTGAGATGCCAGCCTTGCGCGCCGCATTGACACCGCTCTTGTTGCCGCGGTCGAACGGCAGCGGACAATTCAGGTCGACGGTAGTGGAGATGTTGGTCTCGATGATGGCCGCGTGGTGGCGGAAGAGGGCATAGATGTCCTCCTCACAGGGGTAGCGATGATAGATGTGAGGCACGGGCTTGTAGACCAGCCGCTTGATGCCTTGCCGCTTCATCCACTTGATGGCGGCGTCCATGATCTCGATCATCACGGTGGCGTCGAAATGCTTGAGCGGGACAATCCAGGAGCCATAGGTGAGTCCACGATGTGACCACAGGGTGTCGCCGTCGATGTTGGCCGGCAGCAGGGCGCACAACTTGTCGTCACGCAATGCCACGAGCGAGCAGTCGTTAAAGCGGTCACTGTGGTAATCCATGTAGCCGCGGCAATGCAGGAACGTGCCGTTGCGGCTGGTCGTGACGAACTCGTCCCACTGTCGAGCCATCGACGCGTCATATCTCACAATCTCTATCATCAGCAAGTGGTTGTTTACTATTGCCGTGGCCCGTCCAACTGAGGGGGCCATGACTCATTGTATCAATTAAAACGCAAAAATAATACTAAAAAGTATTACCTTTGCCAAAAAATAAGACTAAATCACATGAAACGCTTTAAAATAGGCTTGTTGCCGCGCATCATCATCGCCATCGTGCTGGGTGTGCTGTGCGGGATGTTTTTCCCCGAGTGGGCTGTGAGATGCTTTGTGACGTTTAACAGCGTGTTCAGCCACTTCTTGTCGTTCCTGATACCCTTGATCATTGTGGGCCTGGTGACGTCGGCCATTGCCGACATCGGCAAGGGCGCCGGCAAGTTGCTGTTGTTGACGGCCCTGATTGCCTATGGTGACACGGTGTTCTCGGGTTTCACGAGTTACCTGGTGAGTACCGGTATCTTCCCATCGCTCATCGACCGCAGCCAGGCTGCCCAGGCGATAGCGACCGCCGAGGAGCTTCAGCCCTTCTTTACCATCGAGATACCGCCGCTGCTCGACGTGATGAGCGCCTTGATATCGGCCTTTGTGATGGGTCTGGGCATCTCCTTCTTTGAGTCGCCAAACCTGAAGAAATGCTTTGACGAGTTCCGCGAGATTGTGGCCAAAACGATCGAGGTGGCCCTGATTCCCCTGCTGCCGCTGTACATCTTCTCGATCTTCCTGAACATGTCCTACACGGGCCAGGCGTGGCGCATCATCAACGTGTTCATCGCCATCATCGGCGTCATCTTTGTGATGCACGTCCTGCTGCTCGTGCTGCAGTACTGCATAGCGGGTGGTATCTCGAAGCGCAACCCGTTTAAGGCGCTGTACACCATGCTGCCGGCCTATTTCACCGCTCTGGGAACCTCGTCGTCGGCAGCAACGATTCCCGTGACGCTCAAGCAGGTGAGGGCCAATGGCGTGAGCGAGGGCATCAGCGGCTTTGTGGTGCCGCTGTGTGCGACAATCCACTTGTCGGGCAGTGCGATGAAGATTACAGCCTGTGCCGTTGCATTGCTGCTCATGCAGGGCGGGACAATCGACTTCGGCCAGTTTGCGGGATTTATCCTCATGCTGGGAGTGATGATGGTGGCTGCACCCGGAGTGCCCGGCGGAGCCATCATGGCTGCCCTGGGCGTGCTGCAGTCAATCCTGGGCTTTAATGCTGAGCAACAGGCCCTTATGATAGCCTTGTACATCACGATGGACAGCTTTGGCACCGCATGCAATGTGACCGGTGACGGAGCAATCGCTCTGGTTGTCGACCGCATCTACAACGGTAAGCAACCCACCACTGGGCCTGATGATGTGCAAGCCACTGCCTGAAAAGGCGATGAAACGAATGCAATTAAAGACCGAAAGCGGTAAAATCAAGTTTTTTTGAAAAAAAAAGCAAAAAAATTTTGTATGTGAGAAAATGGTATTAACTTTGTAGCGCATAAAAGGGAAAAATCATTTTTGATTTATCAAAGAGTTTCGGATTAACTTACTGTCGGGACGATAGATGGTTAATCCATCTTTTTTTATGCCTGCATACATTCATTCAGGTTTACCGTTTTTTTCTTTTTTCTGTAGGACTGCTGTTGGGCGGGCTACTATTTTTTGTACCTTTGCAGCGCTTTAACCAGTAGTCATCGGGATTGAAAACGTGGCTTAACATAATGCTTGCGATGGGTGTGACCCTGCTGTTGCTCGCTTCTCATGGGGTGAGCGTCACGTCATGTCCGCAGGTGCCGTTGTCAAGCGCCACTCAAGGCGAAATGACTTCGGCGGGATACCCTTTGCCTGCCGACGGCGACTATCGCAATGAGCTCAACGCTCCTGTTCAGGTACCCCTGCTGGTGCCTACCCAGGGATTGCAGCTAGTGGTCATCGGCAAGAGCCGCGTGTCTACGTCGGTACCCACCAACCTGTTGCGTCGCTCGCTCAACCGGCTGAGCGGCAACGTGTATGCGCCGCTCTCGGCTTCAGGCCGCTTGGTGCTGGAGCGCCTGAGTTCACCGCTGCGTGTCAATCCTGTCACCCGCTACTACGTGTTAGAGCTGTGCCGGCTCTTGTGTTAGCCCGTGTTGACCGATACCAATCCCGTATCCTGAAGTATTTTTTTACCACCGCCCGCTCCATGGCCTCATGTGGCGGCCGTGGTCGCCCTGCAATGGTGGCGCCGGGCATCTTATCCCGTATAATTATTAATCAGTGAGCAAGTTAACAACTTGCGAAACTTAAGTTATTAAAATTAAGATTATCAACACTAAAACACAAGAATATCATGGCAAATTTCGAGAAATTATCAATGTCTCAAGAGCTACTCTCTCATCCCAGCCTGCGCGTGGTGTCATCGATGATGGGCCTGAGCAAGCAGCTGCAATACGTCACTACAGGGTCGCCCGTGAAAATTAAGAAACTCAACTATAACGGCGATGCGATATCACATCTGCAACGTGTCATTGATGCCGAGGGCAAGGAACTGGGCGCAGCCGTGAAGGCATGCCGCGTGCGCAGCGTGGAAATCGGCAATGTGGAACTTGACGCCTGTGTGTCGGCCGACAAGCAGTTTGTCGCGCTGCAGCTGCTGCAGTTCAGCGATTACCTGTATCATCCCATCAGCAAGGTGGCCTTCTATGAGGGCGAGCAGGCCCAACTGGTAGCCTCGATACTAGAATAAAAACCAATTGAACATCATCAGCCAGGAGAAATATGTTGACCACAGCAATAGTAGCAGTATTTGTAGCAGGATATGTGTGCATCGCGCTTGAGAGCGTAATCAAGGTGAACAAGACGGCCGTCGCCTTGCTCATGTTTGTGGCATGCTGGACGTTGTTCATGCTGGCACCGGGGATTTATATCCATGGCGCCGACAACGTGCTGGCTGCCGCCGAGGAAATGATTGAGAGCAACCTGGGCGAGACGTCGACGACGCTGTTCTTCTTGATGGGAGCAATGACGATTGTCGAGGTCGTGGACCAGAACGGCGGATTCAACTTTGTGCGTGACGCGCTGCGCACGACCAGTAAGCGCAAGCTGCTGTGGCGCATAGCGTTCATGACCTTCTTGTTGAGTGCGATACTCGACAACCTGACGACCAGTATCGTGCTGATCATGGTGTTGCGCAAGCTAGTCGCTTCGCGCCAGGACCGTCTCGTGTATGATGCCCTGATTGTGATTGGAGCCAACTCGGGCGGGGCGTTCTCGCCGATTGGCGACGTGACGACGATTATGCTGTGGAACGGCGGTATGATTACGGCGGGCAATGCAATCCTGCACCTGCTGCTGCCGTCGTTGATCTCGATGATTGTGCCGGCGCTGTTGCTGCAGTTTGCACTTAAGGGCCGTCAAGAGAGTGTCGATGTGGCTGTCATGCCAGAGAACCCTGAGCAGGACTTGACGTCGTGGGAGCGCAAGACGGTGTTTGTGCTGGGCGTGGGTGGACTGATGTTTGTGCCCGTGTTCCGCTATCTGACCGACCTGCCCCCGTTTGCCGGTATCCTGTTAGTGCTGTCGTTGCTGTGGGTAACTACCGAGCTGTTTTATGCCCACCTCAAGGCAGGCGAGACGGCTTCACACCGCGTGGCACGGCTGCTGTCGCACATCGATATGGCCACGATTCTGTTTTTCCTGGGCATTCTGATGGCCGTGAGCTGCCTGAAGGAAATCGGCGTGCTTGCGAGCCTGGGCCAGTGGCTAGACGGCGTGAGCGGCGGCAACCACTACCTGGTGACCGGACTGATCGGCATCATCTCGAGTATCGTTGACAACGTGCCGCTGGTTGCCGGCTGCATGGGCATGTACCCGCTGGCACCGTCAGGTGACATGGCTGTGGATGGCATCTTCTGGCAGCTGCTGGCCTATTGTGCCGGCGTCGGGGGCTCAATGCTCATCATCGGCTCGGCTGCGGGCGTTGTGGTGATGGGACTGGAGAAGATCTCGTTCGGCTGGTATCTCAAGCGCATCACGCCGCTGGCGTTGCTGGGCTATCTGGCCGGTATGCTATGCTACTGGGTACAGCAACTGGTGTTGTGACCCTGTCAGCAGTCAGAACAGAATTGATGAAATGAGCGAGCGCCGATAACTGCAATTGTCGGCGCTCGCTTGTGTTACAGGTTAATTGCTTCAGCCTGGATTAGTTGCTGCCCAGGATGATGTCGATCAAAGCGTTGACGTCGGCGATGTTGACCTCGCTGTCCTGGTTGACGTCGCCCAGCTTGTTGCTGTCGCCGCTCAGAATCATGGAAATCAAGGCGTTGACGTCGGCGATGTTGACCTCGCCGTCCTGATTGACGTCGCCAGGCAGGGGCGTGGGCTGTGGAACGGGGTTGTCATAGGTGGCACCGCACACGCCGTAGGCCTCCACGCCCTCGACAGCAAAGGTGACCGTGGTGGGCATCGTGCCGTCGTCGTTGGGCTTGGCCTGCAGGCACTTGATGCCGCTGTGGTGCAGGGGATTATTCACGTCCAGAGGCACGCTGTTGCGGATCGACTCCTCGTCGCTGGCCGGAGCGATGTAGCTCCAGTAGATGTAGTCACCGTCGCTGTTGATCTGGGCCACGCAAGCGATCTCGCCGCTGTCCTCGTTGCCCTCGACCTTGATGGGCGAGTCGTCGATGAGTTCACAGTCGGCAATGCGCAGGTCGGCGTTGCCGTCAACGTCGGCGCCGGTCTCCATGTTCTCAATCTTGTTCAACGCGATGCGGTAGATGCCCGGCACGCAACCGTAGGGGTCGCTCTGTACCTGCATGTACAGGTATCCGTTCTCCTCGTCGAGGTAGAAGGTCTTGATGATGGCGTCCTTGAACAGGGCGTTGTAGTGCTTGGTCTTGCCCTGGCCGCCGTCGGGGTAGATGTCACCCTTCTTGAAGCGCAGCAGGCACAGGCCGTTGAACTTCTTGCTCATCCAGAAGATGCCATGCTTGTCCTGGGTGAAGCCACCGGTTATAGAGCCCCAGGAAATCTCGTCGTTGTAGTAGGGCAGCCACTGGTTCTGCAGCAGGAAGGGCTGTGAGCCGTAGAGGCCGGTGGTGTCGGCATTGAGCTCGTGGATGCCCACGTTGCGGTCGCTGATGTAGATCTTGTTCTCGTTTTTGTCGATGAACATCGTGAACGGGTCCTCGCTGGGAGCATAGCCCACATTGTTGAGTACGGTCACGCGGTAGAAGATGCCGTTGGTGTTGTTCACGTAGAAGAGCTCACCGTCGCCCAGGGGCTGGTTGGGGTCCTGATAGGTGAACCGCTGGCCTGCCACGGCGACATACACGCGGTTCTTGTAGCTGTGCAGAGTGAAGGCGTGCTGTCCGGCGTTGAAGTTGGTGTTCACGATATTGCCTTCGGTGTCCTTGTACATCAGGTTGCCGTCGGTGGTGGCGAAGTACAGTCCGGTGGGGCATCCCAGCGTGGAGCCCTCACCCGAGATGGTCTCGTCGGGCACGATGTTGAGGTAACGCCACTGGCTGGCGGCCTTGAAGATATCTACCGAAGCGGGCGCCACCTTGCAGATGACGTCGCCCTGGCTCTCATTAAACACGCCGGCAGCAAGAGCGGGCGTGTTGACGTTGAGCACGCGCAGCTGCTTGATGGTGACAGGAACCGAACCGGGCTCCATGTAGTTCACGTTGGCGGGAATCTCCATGGTCTCAAGTGCGGTGCAACCCTCAAAGCAGTTGCGCATCATGTTGGTCGTGGAGGTGGGCAGCGAGACGCTGGTGAGTTGGGCGCACTGTGCGCACAGGCCCTGCGGAATCTCGTTGCGTCCCTCAGCGATAACGATTTGTTTAAGTCCGGAACCGGCAAACACGTTCAGTCCCACGGTCACATCGGCCTGCAAGGTGAAGTCCTCGATGGCGCTGTAGGCAAAGCCATAGTTGCCGATAGTCTTCAGGGCGGGCAGGTCGACACTGGCAAACGGGGCATAGGCCAGACCGTAGTTGTCGATGCTGGTTACCGTGGAGTTGCTGAAGGCGTTGCTGCCAATCCCCTGGTGTGCGGTTACCAGCAGACGTGTGCCGCCGGCGTTAAGCAGCACGCCATCCACGAGCCTGAACGCCGTGTTGCCCTCGTCAAGGGTGATGTGGGCAAGGGTGGGGATGGGAGCAAATGCACCCTGACCGATGCTGGTCACCGTGGCAGGAATGCTCACACTGGTGAGCCGTGTGCCGGCAAAGGCTTGGGTGCCGATAGCCGTCACTGCAGCCGGCAGCACGAGGTCGCCGGCGAGCGCGCTGTTTTCAAACGCACTCTGGTTGATGGTGGTCAGCGCGCTGGGCAAGGTGATAGACGTGAGTCCCGTGTTGTAAAACGCCGTGATGCCGATGCTGGTCACGCCGTCGCCCATGGTTACGCGGCTGAGGTTGCGGCAGCCGTTGAACGTGCTCTGCTCGATGACTGTTACGCCAACAGGCAGGTCGATACTGGTGAGCGAGGTGCAGCTGGCAAATGCACTCGAGCCGATGCTGGTCACCTTGTCGTTCTGGAAGTTCACGCCGCTGAGCGCCGTACAGCCCTGGAACGTGGTGTTCTGGATCGTGGTGGTCTCACCACCGATGACCAGCGTCTGCAGTCCGCCCATGTTGTGGAAAGGCTGGTCGGCGTTGGTATAGGCGCTGGCATCGACATTGCGACCCATGTAGATGTAGTTGATGCTTGCCAGTGCCGTGCGGGCCTCGGGTGTGGAGCCAAATGCCGTCAGCTTCATCACCACGGGCGTGTTGCCGTCGGAGATGATGAACCGCTTGAGGTTGTCGCAGTTGGCAAACTCCTCGCTGATGGGCTTGTTCCATCCGGGATAGATGACTACTTCCTCCAGGCTGCTGCATCCGTTGAACACACCGCTGCCCACGCTGGTTACCGTGGCGGGCAGGGGGCTATACTTGAGTGATGAGCACCCCTTGAAGGTGTTGCGGCCGATGGTCACGCAGGTGGCCGGCAGTGTCACCGACGTGAGCTCGCGGCAGTCCAGAAAGGAGTTGGCTGCCGTGCCGACGACGGTATAGTCCTTGCCCTCGTAGGTGATGACCTCGGGAATGACGATGTCGCCCTTGTAGAACATGGTGTCGGCGGGCGTAGTGGCCGTGGCTTTGACAATCGTGTACTTGGCGATGGTGGCCGTGTTGTCGGTCGTCTTGGTGGTGTAGTTGATGCCATCGACTGTGATGCTGGCCGCCAGCATGGGTGTCATGCAGGCAAGTCCCAGTGCAGCTGTCAGCAGGCACCTCAACCATGAGTGGTAAGTAAGTCCTTTTTTCATAAGCTATTATTATATTTAAAGTTATTAATAAATGTATTGATTCATCATGAGTCACTGATCAAGTCTTTTCACCCCACAAATTTAAGCAAAAAAACGATAATTCCTCATCTGGCCGCTGTTTTTTTTATGATTTCATGGCAAGCCGTAATGGGTCATACAAGAGCCGTGCCCGCTCCGTATGTGATGGGCTGCTCTTGTTGCCGCGATACATAAAACGCCCTGCCGCGACTCATCATGACGAGTGGCGGCAGGGGTTTAAGGTTCACAGTTGGCCTGAAAAAGGCCCACGATTCAGTCAAGCAATCAATTATTTCTTCTTGCTGTTTACAGTCTTGGCCAACTCGGCACCGGCTTTGAACTTAACGACCTTCTTTGCGGGTATGGTGATCTTAGCCTTGGTAGCGGGGTTGATGCCCTGGCGCTTGTCCTTCTTGATTACTTGGAAAGTACCAAAACCGATAAGAGCTACCTTGTCACCAGCCTTCAGAGCGCCACCAACAGCCTCGAGGGTTGCGTCAAGAGCGGCCTTAGCTTGTACCTTAGTAAGATTGGCTTTCTCAGCAATTGCTTGTACTAATTCAGTCTTGTTCATAGTGTAAATTTTTTAATAAATTAGTTATGTGAATTAAAGTAGATACTGATTTTGTATGCGCAAATATAAGTAAAACAACAGTTTCTGCAAAAAAAAACTAGAAAAAATCGATTAAAAAGTGCAAAAAACAGCAATTTTTGCGCTTTTTAGTAGCCAAAGGGCCCTGAATTGTGAGTTTTTCAGTATTTTTGTGGCATCATTCAATAGACCTAACATGCAATATAATAGAGGCACTTTTCTGTCAAACATCATGCCAGTAACCAAGCACTTGCTGGCTATCAACATTATCATGTGGCTGGCGACGCTGGCCTTTGTCTATGTGTTTGGCATAGACTTGTATCAGTATCTGGGTCTTCACTACTGGAAGGCCAGTCACTTCAACCCGGCCCAGGTGTTTACCTATATGTTTATGCATGACTACCCGAGCATCGGCCACTTGTTTGTGAACATGTTCTCGTTGTGGATGTTCGGCAGCATGCTGGAGAGGGTGCTGGGTTCAAAGCGCTACCTGTTCTACTATATCACTTGTGGCCTGGGTGCCGCATTGGTTCAGGAATTGGTGTGGCAGCTGTCGTGGGACAGCATCTGGCAGGGAGTGGTGAACGGAGGCCGGTATGTCGACCTTGTAAACGCTGTGAATGCCGGCGAGGTGCCCATGGATTACTGTTACGACATGCTCCTGACGGTGGGCGCATCGGGGGCCGTGTTTGGCCTGCTGCTGGCCTTTGCCATGATATTCCCCAACGTGAAGATGTATATCATCCCGATTCCGTTCCCCGTCAAGGCCAAGTGGATGGTTCTGGGCTATGCAGTGCTGGAACTGTTCTTCGGTGTGTCGGGGCACATGAGCGGCGTCGCCCATTTTGCTCACTTGGGCGGCATGATAGCCGGCATTATCATGATACTCTACTGGAAACACGACGGCACGTTGACTCGAGGATATGGCAATTATTGATGTCATCAAGCGCAGCTATAACCAGGGCTCGATGTTGATGAGGTTGATCCTGATCAATGTCGCGGCCTTTGTGCTGCTGCACCTTGTGGTCATCGGTGGCATGCTGATTGGTGCCGACGGCAACGGGCTGCTAGCGTGGCTGGAGCTGCCTAGCGACTGGCAGCTGATTGTCAGGCGCCCGTGGACCGTGCTGACGTTCATGTTTGTCCACTACGGCTTGCTGCACATCCTGTTCAACATGTTGTGGCTCTACTGGCTGGGGCGCATCTTTATGGAATTTTTCTCTCCCAAGCAGCTGGCGGGCCTGTATCTGCTGGGAGGCTGGTGTGGCGGGGTGCTGTTCCTGCTGGTTCACAACCTGGTGCCCACGCTGTCGGCCGACGTCTTCTTCCTGTATGGCTCATCGGCGTCGATACTGGCCATCGTGGTGGCAACGGCGGTCTATGTGCCCGACTACAAGATAGGCCTCCTGTTAATCGGCGAGGTGTCGATCAAGTGGGTCGCTATCGTCACTGTCGTGCTCTTCATCGTGGGGATGGAACAGGGCAATGTGGGAGCCAACCTAGCCCACCTGGGAGGAGCCCTGATGGGAGTCTGGTTTGCCCTGCGCATCAAGCGTGGTCGCGATATCACACGCCCGTTGAATGCGGTAATCGATTTTATCGTGGGCCTGTTCAACGGACGTTCGTTCAAGAACTTAGGGCGGTTTAAGCGCCGTCAGGCTGTCGCCAGTGGCGCGCAGACCGGCGCTGGCCGTCAGGCTCCATCACGCAGCACGGGCCGCACGACAGGCGGCGTGAGCGAGGAGGAACTGGATGCCATATTAAAGAAAATCAAGGTCTCGGGCTATGATGCGCTCACCGACGAGGAGCGCGACAAGCTCTTCAAGGTTTCCCGAGGAGGCAACAACTGACCGAAAGTCAACAATTAAAGCGCAAAAGAAGAAGTTTTTCATGTTCAGAAAAAAAGGATATTACAGTAACAGCAGCATGCCTCGGCGTCGCAAGAAGCATCACAGCTGGGCGTTTGAAATCGCGGCTCTCGCCATTGGGGCCGTCATGGTATTGTGTGCCTATGCCGGAAAGATAGATCCCGGCAGTTTTGTGGCCGCGCCCTTCTTGACGCTGGCCTTCATGCCCATGCTGTGGTTTGCACTGTTGGTGTTGCTTGTCGCCCTGGTGAGCCGCAGGTGGCTGGCATCGATCATTGTTGTGATAGCCTGTGTAGCCATCTTGCCGATATTCAGGTACTATGTCCCACTGAACAACATTGAGGACCGACCAGCCGTTCCGGCCGACACGACCCTGATGCTCAAGCTGATGACCTATAATGCGCTGGCCTTTAACTACAATGAGCCAGAGCTGGCCTCGCAGCCGTCGGCGTCGATGCGTCTCATCCTGGACAATCATCCCGATGTCGTGCTGTTGCAGGAGGGTTGCCCGAGCCGTGCCGAGTGGGAGGACATCCCGTCGATTGCACCCTACAAGCAGGAGATCCTGGCCAAGTACCCCTACATCTATCAGGGCAGTGAAGGCTTGGGCATCATGTCGCGTTTCCCATTTGCCGTGAGCACGGTGGGCTCTGAACGCCATAGCCGGTCGCCACTGGGCTATAACCGCAATCAGTCGACCTATCTGGCCCGCGCCTTTGATATCGAGTTGCCCAGCCACAAGCAGTTGAGAATCATCGACTTCAGGCTTCAGTCCTATCACTTGAGCTTCGGCAAGAGTGACAACGTGAGGGTGTCACCCGAGGTGAAACCGTCGGCCCTAGAGCGCATGAGGAGAGCCTTTGAACTGCGGCACAATGACGCGGCAACGCTGCGTGCCGCCCTCGACCAGTCGCCTGAGAACGTCATCCTGTGCGGTGACATGAACGATGTGCCCTCGTCCCACGTCTATCGCGTCATCAAGGGCGATGACATGAAGGACGCCTGGGTGGAGGTAGGCTATGGCTATGCCCACACGTTTAACCGTCACTACCTGCCTTACCGCATCGACCACGTGTTCTATCGCGGCCGCTTGCAGGCATTGCAGGCTGAGCGCCTCAAGGGCGGCTCGAGCGACCACTATCCCATCATGGTGACGTTTGACCTGGATGTGAAATAATGGGGATGAATCATCAACACTATTATTAGAACTAAATAATTAAGAGAGCAAAATGAAGAAAGTTTTATTCACCGTCTTCGCCCTGGCTGCCTTGATGCTGGTGAGCTGCGGCGAGCAGAAGTCTAGCGAAAACAACCCGTTTATGTCAGACTATGAGAACGAGTACGGCATCCCGCCGTTTGACAAGATCACCTATGCCGACTACGAACCCGCCGTCGATGCCGGCATCGAGGAGCAGAACGCCGAGATCGATTCCATCATCAAGAACACGGCCGAGCCCAACTTTGAGAACACCATCCTGGCCCTTGACAACAGCGGCCGCATTCTGGACAAGGTGTCGAGAGTATTCAATGCCCTGAGCAGCAGTGACAACACGCCCGAGATGCAGAAGCTCTCGGAGGCACTGTTGCCCAAGCTGACCGCCCAGAGCGACGGCATGTACATGAACGACAGCCTGTTTGCCAAGGTCAAGGCCGTTTATGACAACGCCGACAAGCTGGGTATGGATCCCATCCAGAAGCGACTGACCGAGAAGTACTATAAGGAGTTTGTCCGTAACGGTGCCCTGCTTACGGCAGCCCAGAAGGATACTCTCAAGGAAATCAACCGCAAGCTGGGTGAGTACAAACTCAAGTTTGGCAACAACGTGATGCATGACATGGACAACTGCGTGTTCTTTGTCGACAAGGAAGAGGAGCTCAAGGGCCTGCCCCAGGGCATCATCGACAACGCCGCCAAGCTCGCTGCCGACAAGGGCAAGAAGGGCCAGTGGGCCTTTACCGCCACCGCATCGACTCGCCTGCCGGTGCTCACCTATGCCGACAGCCGCGACCTGCGCCGCAAGATGTATGAGACCTACACCACCACAGCCAGCCACGGCGACGAGTGGGACAACAGCGATAACATCCGCAACATCCTGCTCCTGCGCCAGCAGAAGGCTAACCTGCTCGGCTTCAACACCTATGCCGACTATGCCACCGACCCCTACATGGCCAAGACCCCCAAGGCTGCCGAGGACCTGCTCATGTCGCTGTGGCGCCCCGCCATCAAGAAGGTGGACCAGGAGGTTGCCGACATGCAGCAGTATGCCGCCGCCCATGGCGACACGGCCAAGATCGAGGCCTGTGACTATTACTACTATGCCGAGAAGGTGAAGAAGGAGAAATTCAACTTCAGCGAGGATGACGTGCGTCCCTACTTCGCTCTGGACAGCGTTGTGAAGAACGGTATCTTCTTTGCCGCCAACAAGCTCTACGGCCTCACCTTCGAGGAGATGCCCGATGCTCCCAAGTACCACCCCGAGGTCAAGGTCTATGACGTCAAGGATGCCGAGGGCAAGCACCTCGCTGTATTCATGACCGACTACATGCCTCGTCCCGTTAAGGCTCAGGGCGCGTGGATGGAAGCCATGCAGGAGGCCTACAACTATGGTGGCGAGAACATCCGCCCCATCATCTACAACGTGGCCAGCATGACGCCTCCCGCTGGCGACACCCCCTCGCTGCTCACCTGGGATGAGGTGCAGACCGTCTTCCACGAGTTTGGTCACGCCCTCCACGGCATGCTCACTCGCGTGCAGTATCGCGGCCTGGCCGGTACCAACACCGACCGCGACCTTGTCGAGATGCCCTCACAGATCAATGAGCACTGGGCATTTGAACCCGAGGTGCTCAAGAACTACGCCCGTCACTACCAGACCGGCGCCGTCATCCCCGACACCCTGGTGCAGAAGCTCAACGAGACCGCACAGTTCAACATGGGCTTCATGACCACCGAGCTCGTGGGTGCAGCCCTCTTGGACATGTACTGGCACAAGAAGGCTTGGACTGCCGATGAGTTGAGGAACCTTGACGTGAAAGCCTTTGAGCAGGACGTGAAGACCCAGCTCAACATGCCCGCCCTCGTCGAGTTCCGCTATCGCAGCCCCTACTTCAAGCACATCTTTGCCGACGACCAGTATGCCTGCGGTTACTACACCTACCTGTGGTCTCAGGTGCTTGAGGCCGACGGCTACATGGTGTTTGAGAAGGCCGGTTGCTTTGACAAGGCTTCGGCTGATGCCCTGCGTGCGCTGCTTGAGGCTGGCGACACCGAGGATCCCATGGTGCTCTACAAGAAGTTCCGCGGCCAGGCTCCCACAGCCGACGCTCTGCTGCGCAACCGCGGCCTGAAGTAAGTTACAAGATAGAAGTGAACAGTTAGAAGTTTTACTTCGTCGCTCACATTCTATTACCAGAAGGACTATCGGGGTCTTGCTGTTTTCGGCAAGGCCTCGATTGTTATATTATATATCACCCGATAGAAGGTTGGGACGGCCAGGCCAAGACGAGGCCCTAGAACAGACCGTCAAGTCGGGGTTTTTGAGCGGGGGCAAGACTTTTTTACGAGCCGGCGGCTCGTAATACTTGGACGGCACGGAGGGGATGGGGGATTAGGGGGCGTTCTTTTTTGCGAGCGGGGGGGCGCAAGACTATTTTACGAGCCGGAGGCTCGCAATACTCCGACGGGTGGGAAGACAAGAGGGATAAGGGGTTATGTGTTCCCTACCTTTTAGCGGGTGATTGCATGAGGCGGAGGGAGTTGAGGACGCATAGCAGGGCGACGCCTACGTCGGCGAAGACGGCTTGCCACATCGTGGCCAGCCCCATGACGCCCAGTATCATTACCAGGACCTTGACCAGGATGGCAAATGTGATGTTCTGGATGACGATGCGGCGCGTGCGACGGCCCAGCGCGACGGCGTCGGCTACGCGCGAGGGCTGGTCGGTCTGGATGACGACATCGGCTGTCTCGACGGCCATGTCGCTGCCCAGGGCTCCCATAGCGATGCCCACATGGCTCAGGGCAAGCACCGGGGCATCGTTGATGCCGTCACCCACAAAGGCTACCTGCCCGTCCTGGCTGTTGCGCATCAGTAGCTCGATGTGCTCCACTTTGTCCTGCGGCAGCAGGTCGCCATGGGCTTCGCCGATGCCCAGGTCACCGGCTACCTGCTGAACCAGTGCCTGCTTGTCGCCCGAGAGCATCACGGTGGTGATGTCCTGGCGATTGAGTGCGACTATGGCCCGCGATGCATCGTCCTTGGGCATGTCGCTGAGGACAATGTGGCCCAGATACCTCCCGTCACATGCCACCGCGACCATCGTGCCTGCGATATCGTTGAGCTCGGCGGGATAGTCAATGCTCTCGTGTTGCAGCAGGCGTGCGGTGCCCACGAGCCATCGCTTGCCGTCGACCGTCGCACTGAGGCCGTAGCCCGCGATGTTGCGCAAGTCGCTGACGTGGGCGTCGGCAGGCTCCTGGTAGTCGATAATGGCCCGGGCGATGGGGTGGGGTGATGACTGCTCGATGGCGGCAATGAGGGCTACTTGCTCGTGGGTCAGTCCCGATACCTGGCTGACGGCGAACCGCCCGGTGGTCAAAGTCCCCGTCTTGTCGAACACGACGGTGTCGACACGGGCAATGGCGTCAAGATAGTTGCTGCCCTTGAACAGGATGCCGCGGCGCGAGGCGGCGCCGATGCCTGCAAAGTAACTCAGCGGGATGCTGATGACCAATGCACATGGGCAGGAAATGACCAGGAAGATGAGGGCGCGGTGCAGCCACTCTGAGAATTCAAACACGAACGTGGCAGACATCATCGAGTATAGCCATGGCAAGAGCACGACCAGCGCGGCGAGACACACGACGATGGGCGTGTAGATGCGGGCGAAACGGCGGATGAACAGCTCGGCAGGTGCCTTGCGCTCGGTGGCCTCCTCGACAAGATGCAGGATGCGCGACACGGCACTCTCGCTGGCTGGGCGCAAAGCCCGGAGGCGCACGACACTCTCGCTGGCAATCATGCCAGCCAGCACCTCGTCGCCGCTCTCGATGACGCGAGGCATGCTCTCGCCGGTGAGTGCGGCGGTGTCAAACGCGGCTGCATCGCCCATGAGCTCGCCGTCGACGGGAACCCGTTCGCCGGGATTGACCTCCACGATGTCGCCCACCTGGACCTGGGCGGGATCAATGCTCACGTGTTCATCACCCTTGATGACGACGGCATGGTCGGGGCGGAAGGCAATGAGCGACTTGATGTTGCCCCGAGCCCGGCTGACGGCACGGTCCTGCAAAGCCTCGCCGATGCAGTAGAGTGTCATTACGGCCACAGCCTCGGGATACTCGCCGATGGCAAACGCTCCGATACTGGCAATCGACATGAGCAGAAACTCGCTGAACATCTCGCCCTCGCGAGCCTCCTCGATGGCTTCACGCAGCACGCCCAGCCCCGTTGGCAACCAGGCGACGGCATACCATGCCAGCATGACCCAGGAGGTCTTGAACCACTGGACGTCCATTGCAGTCATGACGATGCCGGCCAGCAGCAATGCCAGCGACAGGGCCGGTTGCCACCAGCTCATCTCTTCTTCGTCGTGATGCTCGTGACCGCCATTGCAGCAACTGCAGCCATGACTGTGACACTGCTCTTGGTTGTGATGCTCGTGGCAATGCCCGTCGTGACTATGTTCATCGTGATGATGCTCGTGACTGTGTATCATGTCGTTGTCTCCTCTTGATTGATGATTACGGAGACAAAGGTACACACAAATCCATGCAACCGGGTTGCAAACTAAGTATCGAAGGTTGAGATGAACGGGCCGTGACTGTCAAGACTGCATCAGTACAGCAGGCGGGCAATGCGTGCCGAGCCGCGCTTGCCGGCGGCAATGCGGGCAAACAGGCGGCGGGTCACGGGCGCAATCCATCGTTGCCAGCATCGCGACGAGCGGTAACTCTCCTGCAGGTGCTGATAGGCCTCGCGGCACAGTGGCTTGGCCAGCTCGGGACAGCCCTCGCGCTCATATTGGGCGGCAAGCACCAGACGGCGGTACTGCAGCAGGCGCTCGAAGCGCGCCTTGTGCTTGGCCTTAAGCATCGAGCAGCGCACCTCGTTGATCATGATGCTGATGACATATTCCCACTGCCCTTGACGGCTATGGAACTCGGTGCCTGTGATGGAGTCGGCGCCGTTGTGGTTGATGACGACACGTGAGCGTCCGCCCAAGTAGGCCACATGGGGCGCAGCCAGCAGGAGGCGGAGCCCCAGCTCCCAGTCGTTCCAGCCGGGCAGGTTGATGTTCCAGCCGTCGGTGGCGGCAAAGAAATCCCGCCTGACGGCATAGCGCTGTGTGGCAAGCTGGCCGTGCAGGATGTGCTGGGCGAACAGGTCGTGGCGATGGAACGGCGCCTGGCGCTTGCTGCCGTCGGGAAAGATCAGGGTCGACCGGGCGCTGATCAGGTCCAGGGGCTTGCCCTTGGCGCGTGCTTGCTCAATGATGTTGACATAGGAGGCCACCAGGTGCTTGTCCATGAGGTCGTCGCTGTCGAAGAACATCACCCACTCACCGGAGGCACACTCAAAGCCGCGGTTGCGGGCCGCACCTGCCGTGTGGTGGCTCTCGCTGGTGACGACGATGCTGAAGTCGTCCTTGTCGTAGTCCTGCTTGAAGTGGTCGAGCACCAGGCGCGACTTGTCGGTGCTGTCGTTGTCCACAAGCACGACCTGCAAGGGCCTGTGGGTCTGTGCCAGCACGGTGCGCAGGGTGGTGGGAACCACACTGGCACGGTTATAGACAGGGATGATGATGGATACAAGCATCGCAGATGGTTGACTTCCTCTCGTTTTTTCTCGGGGTAAAGGTACTACATTTTTTGATTAAATGCAAAAAATATCCTACTTTTGCACCCGCTATGAAAATATTGTTTGCTGGAGACGCCAGTAATATGCACAACTGCCTGGCCCACCAGTTGAGGCTGATGGGGCATGAGGCGACGGTGGCATCCGACGGTTCACGTTGGATGAACACCCATCGCGACATCAATCTGGTGAGAGGCCCCGGCAAGCTGGGCGCGCTGCGATATGTCATGGCCATCAAGCGGGCTTTGCCGCTCATGACGGGTTATGACATCGTTGAGATTGCGTCTCCCATCTTCTTGAGGCTGAAGCCTCACCGCATCGCGCGCATCTTTGATTACCTCAAGGCCAATAACGGGCACGTGGTGCTCTCGGCACTGGCGACCGACATGGTCTACTATGATGCCTGTCACGACGGTCACACCTTCAGGTACAGCGACTACCGCCTGGGCGATGAGCCGTCGCCCTACGTCGGCTCGTCGGAGTACATCGCCCAGCAGCAGGACAACTGGAAGGAACCCTTCATGCGCGAGCACAGCGACCACATCCTCTCAGGCGTGGACGGCGTTGTGGCATGCCTGTATGAGTACTATGCGGCCTACAAGCCGCTGATGGGTGACCGCGTGGTCTATGGCGGCCTGCCCATCGACACCGATTCGCTGGAGTTCCGTCCGCTGGAAAAGGCGCCCGACAAGGTGCGTCTGTTCATCGGCATCCAGCGTGACCGCCATGTGATCAAGGGAACCGACCGCCTGTTGGCGGCGATGAAGCGCATCCACGACCGTTACCCCGGCATCACCGAGCTCGACGTGGTAGAGAATCTGCCCTATGACGAATACACGCGCCGCATGCGTGACTCTCACGTCATCCTTGACCAGTTGTACAGCTACACGCCCGCCACCAATGCTCTCATCGCCATGGCTCAGGGCCTGGTGGCTGTATCGGGAGCCGAGCCTGAGTTTTATGACCTGATAGGCGAACAGGTGAACCATCCTATCATCAACGTTTCGCCCCTGGTCGAGGGCGATATCGACCGCAAGCTCTCATGGCTAGTCGAACACCGTGACCAGTTGCCCGCGATGGCCCGAGCCAGCCGCGCCTTTGTCGAGAAGCACAACGCCGCGCCCGTAGTCGCTCAACGCTACCTGGACTACTGGCGGTCGCTGCAGAATTCAGATTAACCTGCCAACTACCGAGATGCAAGATATAACAAAAAACCGGCACGCCATCGAGCGAGTGCCGGTTTTTTGTTATGGTTTAGTTGGTGGGGTTACATGTACCTTGCGACAGCGGCCTTGAGCTGGGTGGCGTCCTCGATGCGCTCGACGATGTCACCGCCCTTGATGATGAATGATGTGGGCAGGCCCATGATGTTGTAGGCACCGACGTTCTGCGAGTTGGCACCAAGTGGATCATAGACGGTGATCCAGGGCAGATTTCTGGCAGCCTCGCGCCACAGGACGTTGTCCTGGTCGACGCTCACCTGATAGATGGTCAGGCCGCGGCTGTGATAGCTCTGGTAGATGTCGTTGAGCAGCTTGTTGAGTTGCGGCGAGAACTCGGCGGCATAGGCCGTGAAGTTGAGCACGACGATGCGATTGTCGGCGGCCACTTTGGACAGGCTGTAATCCTTGCCGGTATAGTCCTGCAGCTTGATGTCGATGAGCGAAGCCACGTCGGCATAGAGCGTGTCGGACGGAGCGGTCATGGCACGGCGGCGTCGCTGGCCGTCGAGGAAGACGTTCTTCAGGTACTCGGTGCGCGGGTCATTGGCGCGGAAGGAGTCAAATGCGTTGGCCACGGCGCCGATGAAGCGCAGGTCGTTGTCGTTCATGGGGTCGAACAGCGGCTTTCCGTCGATATACTTGTTGATTGTGTAGTAGGCGACGATGCTGCTGGGATCGGCGGCAATCTGCCGTGCAAGCTGGTCTTTCCACGCCTGGCGCTCGGCTTCGGTCCCCTTGCCGCCGGCAAACTGGAGGGCTTCCTTGTCAATCTTCATCACCTGCTCGGCGTGCACGCTGCCGCTGACAGTGTAGTCGCTGGCCAGATTGGGCAGCTTGGCATTGATGGTGAGCTTGTCGAGGCTGTCGATGGGGAAGCAGATCGACTGGCTACCCAAGCGCAGCTGATAGATGCTGGGCACCTCGGGCGCGGTGTAGCTGATGCTGAACTTGCCGTCCTTATTAACCTTGACGCTGTCCAGAATAATCCACTCGCCGTTGCTCGACTGCTCGAGGACGAGCGTAGTGGTGTCGGTGGCACCCTGGATTGTACCATCGACGTGGAACTTGTTGCCGTCACAAGCCGTGAGCGCAATCACGGCGACCATGAACAGAATAATCTTCTTCATTATTTATCAATAAGTAATGTTGTTGAATTGTTTCTAAAAAAATCGTGCGAAATTACACCTTTTTTCCTGTATAACCAAATGCTTCAGACAAAAAAATGAAACGACTCGCCATCACGGCGAGTCGAGTTCAATCTCTTAAATCTTTACCTTATGAAAAAAATTATTACCCAAAAAATGCGGTGCAAAGATACTGCCAACTGGCGACATGACCAAAGAATTCAATGTTAAAATTCATTAATATTCATTTTATATACGTCTAAAGACCACTTTTGTGGACTTTTGGACTACTTGATAGTCGGTCAGATTGCCCAAAATAACCACTAGGGGCTAGTCATGCAGTATCAAATTGATGAGCGCCACGATGTCGCTGACGTTGACAAGACCGTCGCTGGTGACGTCGGCTCTCGCCAATGCGGCATCGTCCAGGTCGCTGACGTTACCACTCAGGATCATGCTGGTGAGGGTAATGGCGTCGGTGATGTTGACACGCCCGTCGTCGTTGACGTCGCCAATGAGCAGCGAGAACTGGTCGGTGATGTCGGCAACGGTATACTTGTTGGTTGTGGAGGTGATCTCCAGGTAGATGTCCTTGTTGATTCCTGTCACATCGACGCTCTGGTGCTGGTTGTCGCCCTGACTGAGAACGACATTGAAGGCATAGTCCTCGCTGTCGACATTGAAGGTGCGGTAGAAGAACTTCTGGCCCATGACGACCTTGGTCGACGTGATGTTCATACCGGGCCAACTGTCGTTGATGGCACCGGTGCTGTCCCAGGCGTACACATAGACGCTCGACCAGTTATTGGGAGCGACGGTGGGATCCTTGATGTAGACCGTGGCGGTGTAGGGTACAAAGCCGTGGAAGATGTACTCGTGCCGGACGATGTTGCGCACTTTGCCATCCTGGAGCACACCGGCGGTGAGCACGGTGTTGTCGGTGAAGGTGAGCGTCACTTGCCCGATGGCCTGACGGCTGCTGGCCGTTGGGCTGCTGCCGTCGGTGGTATAGACGATGACGGCATCGCTCTCGCTGGCGGTGATGGTGACGGCAACACTGCCCTCATACTGGCCGCTGGGCTTGTCGACCGTCAGGGTGGGGGCGGGCGAGGTGTAGTTGGTCACCTCGTGGTGCCAGGTGCCGTCGATGTAGTAGCCGTGGTTGCGGAACGTGAGGTCCTGGGTCTGCTGGCCGTCGGTGACAAAGATGATGCCCGTGGGCGTGTCATTGCTGTTGCCCTCGTAGGTCCACTTCCATATCTTACGGGAACCGTCGGCTGTGGTGCCCATGAGGGTCATCGACTGGCCGGGCCAGCTGCCGCCCGTGAAGTTGGTGCTGCTGTTCCAGATCCAGGTGGTCACCTTGCTCACACCGGTACTGGTCTCAAGGAACACACTCATGTCATCTTCCTCGCAGCTGGGCTCATACACGTCGACAGGTGTCACGGGCGATGAGCCACCGCCCTCGCCGTCGTTGCTCGAGAGTTCCTCCTGGGTGCCGTCGTAGCTGAGCTCCGAGCCAGCATTGGCGCTGCTGGTGTACAGGTAGGGGCCGTCGTTGCCAATCTTGCCGGGCGCGGGGGTGAGGTCGGTCGAGAGCACATAGATGCGCATGTTGCCCTTGCCGCTGCACGATGTGGTGGTCAGCGTGCCGTCGGTCACCGTCTTGACGTCGCCAGTGATGCAGTCGGTGTAGGTGCCGTTGAGCACACCAGTAAACGTGGCCGGGCCGTTGATGGTCACCAGGACGTAGCTGTCGGTCGTGTCGTCGGTGTAACGGCGCTTGAAAGCGTAGCCGCCAGTCGACGAGCATCCGCTGGTGCTGTACTGGCCCTTGCGCAGGGCTGGTACCGCCTGACGGATGCGGTTGAGCCGCTGCAGGTGCTTGACCAACGGCTTGGAAAGCGTGGCGGCCAGGTTGCCGGAGGCATTGTTGACCACGCCGAAGTCACTGGTCGTCACGTCGCCCTTGATGTAACCGCCGTAATAGGCTCGGCCGCTTTCCCTAAGCGAGCCGTTGCCACCCGGATCGATGGTCTTGCCGGCCTTGAATTCCACTTCGCTGCCGTAGTACAGGCACGGGATGCCGCGGAAGGTGAACATCAGCGACAGGTTCTCGGCCCACTGTGCTGTGCCCTCGTTGAAGCGCACGTTGTCGTTGGGACCGGGGCTATAGTCATGGCTGTCGACATAGACCACGTTGTAGGTCGCGTCATTATAATACTTGTCGCCGTTGATGGCGAGGTTCCACACGCTGCCTATGTTGTGGAACGAGTAGTGTACCGGGAAGTCGATGACATTGAGGCCCGAGGCGCGGCTGGCGTCGGGAGCATGGTAGCTGTTGCCGTTGAGCACGGCGTTGGTCGACGTGGGCATGGCGGCACTGGTCTCCTTGTTGTTGTCGGCATACATCTGCTGGCAGGCACTGATGTTGGCCAGCGTGCCCAGGTCGGTTCCCTCATACACGGCCACGCCATCCCAGTAACCTGCGTCGTAGTTCCAGGGGTAGTCCTTGCTCTCGGCCCAGGTGTAGAAATAGGGTGACAGGGCGGGCTGGTTGCGATAGGTGACGCTGCCCTGATAGCGCGCGCACACCTCGGTATACAGGAAGAAGTCGGCCTGGTTGAGTCGTTTGTTCTTGTATTGCTCGCCCAGAGCCTGGAAGGCGGGTATGAAGACCTTGTTGAACGTCAGGCGCGCGATGTGGCCGCCCGTGTCGATACGGAAACCGTCGACGCCCATCTTGATGAACGTGCCATAGCAGTCGACCAGGTAGTCGGCTACAGCCTGGTTCTCGGTGTTCAGGTCCACGCAGTCGCCGGCAATCTGTGCCCACCAGCGGGTGTTGTCATCCCAGTTGAACTGCCCGAAGTGGTGCCAGTAGTTGTGGGTGTCGTGGTTCTGGCCATCGGTATTCTTCATCAGCTTGAGGCGGTTGTCATATTGCTGACCGGCAGGCAGGTTGTTGTAGTTGGTGGGCAGTTTGCCGCCCACCGAGTCGGTGGTGTAGGGCAGCATGCACTCCTCAATCTTGAACTGGTTGGCGTTCCAGTCGCGGGTGAACAGCTTGCAGAGGTTCTCCTCGCCGAAGTTGCCAGTGTGGTTGAGCACCACGTCCAGGATAATCTTCATGCCGCGGGCGTGGGCCTCGTCGATGAGCGTCTGGAAGGTCGTGTCGCCGCTCTCGTAGCGGTGGTCGACGCGGGAGAAGTTGCGCGCGTGGTAGCCGTGGTAATCAAGTCCTGAGGCATTCTCGACGATGGGCGTCACCCACACGGCTGTGAAGCCCAGCGCCTTGATATAGTCCAGCTTGTCGATCAGTCCCTTGAAGTCGCCGCGCCAGCAGGGGTCGCCGTGGTTGGCATTGGCCCCGTCCCAGCACTGGACGTTGTTGCCGGGATCACCGTCGTAGAAGCGCGTTGTGATTACAAAATAGATGCTCTCGTCGCGAAAGTCGCTGCGAGGCCCAACAAATGCGGCCCACGCCTGTTGACAGATCACAACAGCCAGCAGCAGCGCAGCGATCAAATTAAAAATGGTGGTCTTGTAGTTCATAATGCAGTCACTTTTTAGGTAATAATGTTTTGAGGCATCAAAAGTAGGTAAAATCAATAAAGACTGCGGCAGTTTGTGCTGAAATTGAACAGATTTTGCAGATGCAAACGATTGCATCTATGCCAGCTGACTTAGGTGGGAGTCATAACCAAGGCGTTTATTGCGGGCGAGCCGAAAAAAAGTAGTATCTTTGCGCTGAAAATCAAACGGTTTAATCTAAATATTCACGACATGAGAAAGCATTTACACCTCCTCTTGTTGGTGTTTGCGACCCTATCGGGCCTGCAGACATCGGCTGCGATTCCCAGCGGCTATTACAACACAGCGCTGGGCAAGAGTGACCAGCAACTGATGCAGTCGCTGCACCAGAAGATCAAGGGCCACTACAATGTTTATTATAACAACCTGTGGGAGAAGTTCAAGTCGACCGACTGTAACGGCACAACGATCATCGACCGCTACTCGGCTACGCAATACACCTATAGCGCCGACCAGTGTGGAACCGGCGGCTACAGCGCGGTAGGTGACTGCTATAACCGTGAGCACAGCGTGCCCAACAGCTGGTGGGGTGCCGACCAGGACACAATGTATACCGACATGTTCCATATGTATCCCGTCGACGGCTATGTGAACGGTCAGCGGGGTAACCACCCCTTCGGAGACTGCTCGCGCGGAACACCTGTCGGCACCGGCAAACTGGGCACATGCACCCACAGCGGATACTCGGGCACGGTGTTTGAAGTGGCCGATGAGTACAAGGGCGACTTTGCCCGCAGCTACTTCTATATGGTGGTGCGCTACATGGATCGCGTGGGCACGTGGACCCAAGGCGAGGGTAGTGCCGTGTTTACCAACAGCAGCTACAAGCACTTGACACCATGGGCCATCAGCCAGCTGCTGGAGTGGCACCGCAACGACCCGGTGAGCACGCTAGAGCAGAACCGCAACGAGGCCGTGTACAATATCCAGCATAATCGTAACCCCTTCATCGATCATCCCGAACTGGCCGAGTACCTGTGGGGCAACATGACGGGAACGGCATGGACCGGCAGTGCTACGACCAACCCAGTGCTGTCGTCGCCCGTGAGCGGCTCGACCATCAACGTGGGCACCAACAGCGGCAGCGGAGTGAGCAAGGTAATCACCGTCAAGGGTGTGTACCTGACTAAGGGCGTGACCGTGAGCGTGACGGGAACGGGCTTCAGCGTAACACCGACGTCGCTCACGGCGGCGGCTGTCAATGCAGGCACGAGCGTAACGGTCACCTATAACGGCACTGCAAGCAATGCCACAGGCCGGTTGACCATCACGAGCAGCGAAGTGAGCAGCACTGTCACCCTGACGGCCACCTATAATACCGGTGGCGCCCCCAGCGGCACTGAGACCATCGAGACGTGGGAGGGCTGTGGCACAGGCGGCTATTGGACCCAGAATGTCCAGGGCAAGGCTTTCTCATGGTATTTCTCTAACGCCGGTATTTGGGGAGACGACCACAAGAATGACGCGCTGAGCTGCAGATTTGGTTCGAACGCCAACTCTTATATCCAGATGACTCAGGACCTCAGCGACGGTGTCAGCAAGGTATCATTCTATGCTGCCAAGTGGAACAATGACGGAACGCCCACCATTCAGGTGAAGTACAGCACCGACGGCGGCAGCACGTGGGCCACGGCAGGCAGTTGCTCGCCCAACTCGACGTGGCAGCAGTACATCTATAACCTGAATGTGACAGGCCGCGTTCGCATCAAGATAGAGCAGACCGCCGGTGCCCGTCTCAATATCGATGACATTGCCATTACCAGCAATCCAGATGCGCCCGTGACCAATCCCCGCATCATTGCTCCCGTCAACGGCACGACCGTCGACGTGGGCACGATTGCCGCTGCCGAGACCATGGTAAGCAAGACCATTCTCGTCAAGGGCAGCGACCTGACCAAGGTGGTGCTGGTTAACGTGAGCGGCACGGGATTTACCGTAAGCCCCAGCAGCTTTACTGCCGCCAGTGTCAACAATGGCACTACCATCACCGTGACCTACCGCTCGACCGAGGCCGGCAGCGCCACCGGCACGTTGACCATTGGCAGCAGCGAGGCCAGTGTCACCGTCAACCTGACGGCCTCTAAGGAGGCTGCCATGCCTACGCTCTCCTTTACCCCGCTGAGCACGATGGAGGCCGAGCAGGGTGGAGCGTCGTCGATAGTAACCAGCTCGGTCATTGCCGATAACAACAGCGAGAATATCACTCTGGCGGTAGAAGGCAATTTTGAACTCAGCCTGAACCGCTCCGACTGGGCACGCTCCTTGACACTTGACCCGACGGGTGAGGTGTTCTATGTGCGCCTGGCCGACACGGCCACGCCGGGTGAGTTCTATGGATCGCTCACCGCATCGACCCAGCACGTCAGCGCCTATGCCGACTTGCAGGGCACCGTTACTGAGAAGGCCATTCAGTTAGGTGATGTCAATGGAGACGGCTATGTGAATATCTCCGACGCCATGATGCTGATCAATCATCTGTCAGGATCTACTGCAGCGACGTTTGATATTTTGGCAGCCGACTTGAACAACGACGGCAAGGTCAACATCACCGATGCCTCCATATTGATTAATATCATCCTCAACTCATCCATCAGGGCTAACAGCTCATGGGATGCCATGCCCGCCGCGGGCGGAATGGTGATTGAGAATCCCGCAGGGGAGCCTCTGGAAGTGTTTGACATGGACGGTGAGTGTGTCGCCGCTGTAACTGGTGACCAGCAAGTGAAGTTGCCAGCGGGCATCTATTTGGTGACCAGCGAGACAGCCTCGCGAAAAGTCGTGGTGAAATGACCTGACAGAATTCCGGCGCAAGGCTGATAGAATGTGAAGGTCCCGTGCTGTGCAATGGCAGCGCGGGACCTTCACGTTAATGGTGTCGAGGCAGAATGTGCTTGTAGTGTAGTATCTTACTTGCCGATGCAGTGATACTCAAAGCCGGCGTGCCGCAGTTCCTCGCTGTCGAGGATGTTGCGTCCGTCCAGAATGAGCCGACCCAGCATCTTCTTGCTCAGTTGATCGGTGTTGGGCATGCGGAATTCCTTCCACTCGGTGACGAGCATCAGAGCATCGGCCCCGGTTACGGCATCATACATGTCGCGGGCGTAGTAGACGCTCACGCCGATGCGCCGACGGCACTCGTCCATGGCCACGGGGTCATAGACCCTGACGTGGGCTCCGGCCTTGAGCAACAGGTCGATGAGAACGAGCGAAGGCGCCTCGCGCATGTCGTCGGTCTCAGGCTTGAAAGCGAGTCCCCACATGGCCACAGTCTTGCCCTCCAGGGCTTTCTCGTCGCCATAGTACTTGACTATCTTGTGATAGAGCACGAGCTTCTGCTCGGCGTTGACGTCCTCGACGGCCTGGAGCACGCGCATGTTGTAGCCGTTGTCGGCCGCGGTCTTGATGAGCGCTTTCACGTCCTTGGGGAAGCAGGAACCGCCATAGCCGCAGCCGGCATAGAGGAACTTCTTGCCGATGCGGGTGTCGCTGCCGATACCCTTGCGCACCATGTTGACGTCGGCTCCGACGAGTTCGCACAGGTTGGCAATGTCGTTCATGAAGCTGATGCGCGTTGCCAGCATCGAGTTGGCGGCATACTTGATCATCTCGGCCGACGGGATGTCGGTGAAGATGAGCCTGTCGCTGACGATCATGAACGGCTTGTAGAGGCGCGCCATGAGTTTGCGTGCCCGTTCGCTGTCGACGCCCACGACGACGCGGTCAGGGCTCATGAAGTCCTTGACGGCGTTGCCCTCCTTGAGGAACTCGGGATTGCTGGCGACGTCAAACTCGATGTGAGTGTCGCCGCGCTGTTGCAGTTCGCTGTTGATGGCTTGGCGCACCTTGATGGCCGTTCCGACGGGTACGGTGCTCTTGGTCACCACTACGGTGTAGTGATTGATGTATCGCCCGATGGTGTGAGCCACCTCGAGGACATACTTGAGGTCGGCGCTGCCGTCCTCGTCGGGCGGTGTCCCCACAGCGATAAAGATGATGTCGACATGGTCCATCACGTCCTGGAGACTTGTCTTGAACTGGAGCCTTCCCGACTTCATGTTCTTGTGGACAAGGGTCTCAAGTCCAGGTTCGTAGATAGGGATAATGCCCTGGTTGAGGGCGTTGATCTTGTTCTGGTCTACGTCGATACACGTCACATGGACACCCATTTCACTGAAACAGGTGCCCGTGACTAGTCCGACATATCCGGTTCCGACAACCGCGATTCTCATTGTAGACAATAGTTGGCGTTAGCCGGTAAAGGAATTAGCTTTTGATGGGTTTCTCGCGATCCTTGGGGGTGTCGTCGATGTAGTAGCCGCCGCTGTCACCACCGTAACCATAGCCGTAGCCGTAGCCATAACCGTAGCCATAGCCCTTGCCATAACCATAGGCGTAGGAGTAGTTGTAGCGGGTCTTGCTGACCTTGATGTCGTTGACGAGAATCGTGAGGTTGTTGATCTTGTGCTCATCGGCAAGACGCTCGAGCTCATACATGAACTGCTGCTCGACGCGACCGTCACGCACGACGTAGATCGTGAGATCCACGTAGCGGTTGACGACTGCTGCGTCGGCAATCAGTCCGTAGGGCACGGTATCCAGGATGACGTAGTCATAGTCCTTCTTGAGCTGATCGATCATCTTGCTCATGTTCTCGCTCAGCAGCAGTGCAGTGGGGTTGGGCGGGATGGCGCCTACGCTGATGATGTCGAATCCATCATGCAGTGTTCCGCGGTGGATGACCTTGTTCAGGTCGGTCTCCTTGCCCGAGAGGAAGGCCGATGCGCCCTTACCGTCCTGCACGCCGACGTATTCCGAGAACTTACCTTTACGCAAGTCGAGGTCGACTACGATGACCTTCTTGTTAATGTAGGTATAGGACAATGCCAGGTTGACAGCCACGAAGCTCTTACCTTCACCCGACATGGTAGAGGTGAACTGGATGACCGTGGCCTCGTTGGGGTTGGCCTTCTGGCTCGTGACGAAGTCCAGGTTGTTCCTGACTATTCGGAACGCCTCGTTCATGCGGTCGTTAGATGTCTCGTTAACGACAATCTCGCCGGTGACATTGGACTTCTTGGCGGGCAACTCGCCCAGGATGGGTATGTCGCACACCTCCTCGATCTCACGTCTGGTGTGGATGGTCTTGTCAAGTGAGAAGTACCAGAAGACACCGTAAAGAACCAGCGCCGGGATGAGCAGGCCGATGACCATACCGGTGAGCACGATACGCGTGAGCGGTGCCGAGATGGGCACGGGGTTGGGGATAGCCGGCTCCATGACCTTGGCATTAGGCTCGGTAATGGCCATCTGGAGCTGGTTCTCCTCGCGCTTGTTGAGCAGGTAGAGGTAAAGCTGCTCCTTGATCTTCTGCTGGCGGGTGACCTCGGTGATGGCTTTCTCGTGAGAGGGATTGGCTGCCATGTTGCTCTGGGCCTGTCCCTGCAGTCGCCTGGCCTGACTCTGCTTGGTGCGCAGGGAGGTGATGTAGTTGTCAAGACTGGCCAGGATGGTCTTCTTTTGAGCAGCGAGGGATGCCGAGAGCTCCTTCATGACAGGGTTCTCGGAGCTGGAGCTGGCAGCGACCTTCTGATAATCCTGGATGGCCTCGTTGTATCGGGCAATCTGGTCGGTGATACCGGTGTTGCTCATGCCGTTGTTGACGGGAATGAGCTCGCCGGATCCCATGCTGGCGATGTAGTTGCGGATCTGGGAAGCCAGATTAATCTCGAGGTTGACGTTCTCGCCCTCGTCGATCTGTCGCATGGCGTTGCTGGCGCTACCCAGCATGAGGGAGTTGGCCGAGTTGGCAGTGAGGATGGCAACCTCGTTGTCGACACTGTTCAGGTCCTTGGACAGGTCGGACACACGCATGGCGATAAAGGCCTCGGTGCTGCGTGCCACCTGGTTCATGTCGTTGATGCCCTCCTGGTTGTAGGCCACGACGAGGGCGTTGAGGATATCGGCACACATCTGGGCGTTCTGTCCACGTATGGCCAGATTGAGCACGTCACTGTGCTGGTCGGCGAGCTCGACAACCAGCGACCCTGCCAGCGAACGTGCCAGCTGGGTGGGATTGGTGATGCTGACGATGAGGTTGTTGTCGATATAGTCGGGGGTGAACTTGTCGGTCTTGGCAATGGCGACGGGACCAAAGTCGGTGTTCACCTTGTTGCCAAAGTGTGCTTTCTTCCATTGACCGCCGTTGACCTGGAACTCAAATTCCTCTTCACTCTTGGGAACGATGGTCAAGGCAAAGCCGCGTGTCACTTCCTTGAGCGGGGTGACGGCGATGGGGGTGTTCTTGTAGATGTTCTCGTCGCGCAGGAACTTGTGTCCGTAGTACTGGACGTTGAGCCCCAGCGAATTGACCACAACCTCCATTACCCTTGACGAACGCAGCTTGTAAGGCTCGTTGGGGATGTAGTTGACCGTGTTCAGGCCCAGGTCGCTGAAGGTCATGGACGGAGTGCCCTGAGCGCTGTCCTTAGATCTGATGAGGATGGATGACCTGGCCACGTAGAATTGAGGCTGGGTCTTTCCATAGAGGTAGGCAATGGCTGCGCAGACCATCATTGAGAGTACAAACCAGTACCAGTTATAGGCACAGGCCATAAATAATCGGTCCCACTTGACGCCAGTGCGTGCGCGTTTTTTCTTTTTCTCTTCGGCTACAGCTTTTGCAGCCAAGTCTTCTTGAACTATCTGTTGCATATTAAGCTAATTTTGTTCGATAATAAATGAATCAAATTGCAATAACGACACGGGTTCATGCCATTACCACATAATTCGCTGCAAATATAATGTAAATCAATTAATCTACAAGTGATAGCTTCATAAAATTTATTAACAACAAAAAAACGTGTCCGCCATGGCAGGCAGACACGTTGATAGAGTTGCTAAGGCACAGGATTGTGCCTAGTGGGATGATGTCTTAGTCGATTTCCTCGTCGGCTTCGTAGCCACCCATCTCGCGGACGGCGTTCTTGAGCATGGTGTACTGCTGGAAGAGGTGGTTGACGGGCTCTTCACCCTGAGTGTAGTCATGCATGGGAGCCTTGAGGAAGAAGCTCAGGAAGCGCTGCGTGCCCCAGCGGCCAGCGCGGCGTGCCAGGTCGATGAGCAAGCACAGGTCGAGGCACAGGGGAGCTGCGAGGATAGAGTCGCGGCACAGGAAGTTGATCTTGATCTGCATGGGATAACCCATCCAGCCGAAGATGTCGATGTTGTCCCAACCCTCCTTGTTGTCGTTGCGGGGCGGGTAGTAGTTGATGCGCACCTTGTGGAAGTACTGGGTGTCCTCGGCGTTGCCGTGGCCATAGAGATCGGGCTGTGCATCGGGCTTGAGGATGGTCTCGAGAGTCGAGAGCTTGCTGACCTCCTTGGTACGGAAGTTGGCGGGCTCGTCAAGCACGAGACCGTCACGGTTACCCAGAATGTTGGTCGAGAACCATCCGCTCAGACCCAGCATGCGGGTTCCGATGATGGGAGCAAAACCGCTCTTAACCAGGGTCTGGCCGGTCTTGAAGTCCTTACCGGCGATGGGCAGTTTCTTCTGCTCGGCGAGTTGCCACATGGCGGGAATGTCGACGGTGGTATTGGGAGCACCCATGATGAAGGGGCAATCCTCCATCAGCGCAGCATAGGCATAGCACATCGAGGGGGCAACCTTGTCGACCACATTGTCTTTCATAGCCTGCTCAAGGGCGGCGATGGTGCCGTGGTACTTCATGTCGGGCTCGACATAGATCTCGGTGGATGCGGCCCAGAGGACAACGACGCGGTCAACGCCGGTCTCCTTCTTGAAGTTGCGGATATCCTCGCGAATCTGCTCGGCCATGTCCCAGCGGTCCTTGCACTGCTTCACGTTGTCGCCGTCCAGACGCTTAGCATAGTTCCTGTCGAAAGCGGCCTTGAGGGGCTTAATCTTGATCAACTCGTCCTTAACGGGGTTAATATCCTTCTCCTTGAGCACCTCGGCATTGATTGCGCTCTCATAAGCGTTGACGGGGAATACGTCCCAAGCGGCAAACACGATGTCGTCGAGGCTGGGCATCGAGACGATTTCATTATAATGTAAATACTTCTTGTTTTCGCCTTTACCTACGCGAATCTTGTCGTACTGAGTCATGCTGCCGACAGGCTTAGCAAGACCCTTGCGGGTCATCATAACACCAGTCATAAAGGTGGTGCTGACAGCACCCAATCCTACTACCATAATACCTAACTTGCCGGTAGCGGGCTTAACGATTTCTTTTGCCATAATTTTCTATTACAGTTAATGTTCAGGTTGTTATCTAAATCATAATTAAAACATGTGCCCAAGTCGGGGACATTGTTTCTTAACGACTCTTGTCTCGCAAAAAACGGCGCTAAATTACAGCCTTTTTTTGAAACACGAAACATAACATATCAAAAAAAAGGTTGTGATAAGTTAATATTGTGTCTTAATAATTAAATTCAGTTAAAAACACCCAGTTTTGACTACTGTAATGTTAATGAACCATAATGCTACCCTGTAACTTTTAGGGCCGAAATGGGGTGTTTGGGGGCGTTTTTGGCAGGGGAGTGCGCCTCGATAACATTTATTTAGAACTGTTGTCAAGAAGGCCTGATTATGTGCCGTTAACCGCCGGGATCAACCCTGCAGGAATTGCTCGGCCGTGGCGATGTCGTCGGCATGGTCCACATCGACGATTTTGTCGATGCTATAGGCCTGCAAGCAGCATCCGGCATCGACGAGAGCCCGCTGGAAGTTGCGCATGCGGCTGATGTTCTGCTCAATGCAGCGGTCCAGTACGGTGAATGCCCGGTGAGTCATGGCATATACACCGCCCGAGACAAACTTGGCACCGTCCCATGGCTTGTCGCGGAAGGCGGTGATGTTCATCTCCTGGTCAACGTCGACCCACAGAGGCTTCTCGTCGTCGACAAACGGGGTGACTGCCCACATGCCGTCGTGCTTCTCGTCGTGCTCAAACGCGTCGATGTAGCCCTTGAAATCCTCCTCGCGGAATATCGTGTCGACGGTGGTGAGGCAGAACTTGCCCTGTGGAATGACGCGGCTCAGGTGCCAAAAGCTGTGCATCGAGCTGGGGGTGGTCTTTACCACCAGATTCAGGGGAACGGGTAGCGAGAGCTGCTCGAGGTATTCTCTCACCTGGGTCATGTGCTCATTGACGATGATGCTGATGCTCTCGGCATTGCACCTGAGCATGATGTTGATCAGGCGCCCGATCATGGGCTCTCCCTGCAGCTCAACCAGCGGCTTGGGCTTGGCGACGCCCTCCTGGGCCAACCGTGAACCCTCACCGGCTGCGATTATCGCGTAGTTCATATTGTTTTGTTTTTTTATTGGTTTACAGTGTTTGGTGAGTCGTCAGTGGCCTAGACATTGATCTTGTCAAGGACTTGGGTGATGCTGGTGATGGTGTTGGGGTGGGTCTGGAGGTCTTCCTCTTGTGTCCATCCCTTGCCCTTGAGCCACAGGGTGTGGCATCCCAGCTGCTCGGCAGGTTTGATGTCCTTGTTCAGGCTGTCGCCCACGACAAGTACGTCGCTGGGGTTGAGCTCGAGCGCGTCAACGCCAAGCCTGAACAGGGTGGGGTTGGGCTTGCGCACCCCCACCACGGCACTCTCGATGATGCCCTTGAACAGATGGCGGATGCCGTAGCTGCGCAGCACCTCGTCGATGTTGCCGTAGAAGTTGCTCACCAGCATCATCGGGAAGCGCTCGTGCAGCGCTTCAAGCACGGGCCTGGCCTCGTCGATGCAGGCTCTGGCCGCCTGGTCGCAGTAGGCCGCCACATGGCGGGACCAGCGCTCGGCAGTTGCCGCGTCGGGCTTGTCGGGCAGGTAGCTGAGCTCGCTTGCGACCTTCTTGAGCAGCAACTCGTGGAAGTCGTCCTGCGGCAGGATGATGCGTTCGCGCGCGAGCGCACGTTCTCCTTCTACATATATGGTGCGGAAGGTCTCTTTGTCGATGGGGATTCCGGCGTCCTGGTAGCCTTGCCACAGCACTTCGCTCCAGTGCACGCCACGGCTGTCGAGCGTGCCGCCGTAATCAAAGATGATACCCTTGATGTTGTCCATTATCTTGACGGTCTTGAAGGCTTAGTCAACCTTGGTCAGGTCGAGTTTCACATTGTCGCGGCCGCGGTCCTGGAACAGTTTGGGCAGCGGATTCTGGTGAGCCTCGTCGTAGCGTGCGCGGTTGCGGCACACGTCGATGGCCGTGTAGATGGCGTGGCGCAGCGATGACTCGTTGGCAATGCCCTGGCCCACGATGTCATATCCCGTGCCGTGGTCGGGGCTGGTGCGCACGATGGGCAGACCTGCAGTGAAGTTCACGCCCTCGTCCATGGCGATGGTCTTGAACGGTGTCAGACCCTGGTCGTGGTACATGGCCAGCACGCCGTCGAAGCGGCGGTAGTGGCGAGCGCCGAAGAATCCGTCCGATGCGTAGGGGCCGAAGCACTGAACACCGTCCTCGTCAAGCGACTGTTGTATGGCTGGCAGGATGATGTCGCGCTCCTCCGAGCCGAGCAGGCCGTTCTCGCCGGCATGGGGGTTGAGTGACAGCACGGCGATGCGCGGGCAACTGACGCTGAAGTCTCGCTTCAGTGTCTCGTTGAACAAGCGCAGCTTCTCGCGTATGCCGTTGATGGTCAATGCCTCTGGCACTTGGGACAGGGGCAGATGGGTGGTGGCCAGGGCAATGCGCAAGTCGGCCGTGCACATGACCATCATCGCCTTGGCGCCCTCGCCGGCCGAACTCTCCAGGTACTCGGTGTGGCCCGGGAACTGGAAGTGGTCGCTGTGGATGTTGTCCTTGCTGATGGGAGCGGTCACCAGGGCGTCGATCAGGCCGGCCTTAAGGTCGCGCACGGCGGCTTCAAGGGCTAGGAATGACGCCATGCCGGCTTGCTTGCTGGGTTGACCCAGTTCCACCTTAATGTCCTGGTCAATACATTCCACTAGGTTGGGCATGTTGTCCTTGAGGCGTGCCGCGTCCTTGGTATAGTTGATCTGAGTCTGCGGCAGGTGACAGGCGTTGCGGTGGTAGTTCAGTATCTTGCTGGACCCGTAGATGACGGGGATGAACAGCTCCATCATCTCTGAAACGCCTATGGTTTTCAGGATTACCTCGGCACCGATGCCGTTGGTGTCGCCGATGGTGATGCCCACCTTGAGTCTCTTATTTTCTTCGCTCATAGATTGATGATATTCTTTGTTTGAAAGCGTTGACTGATTAATACAAATTGCAAAGGTAATGTTTTTTCTCTCAGCGTGGGCATGTGGGGGGGCGATTTTTTCTTTCTTGGCCGTTTTGGAAGAAAAAATTTGCAGTTTTATAAATAATGAGTACTTTTGCTGATTCTAGCGGCCCCTTGTTCAATCGTCAGGGAGTTGAGGGCGCCGCAAGAGCAATGAAATCATCATAAAACCGTATTGTCGAGAAATCATCATGTTGACCAAGATCCGCAAGACCTTAAAAATGGTCATTTACCTTCCGTTTGAACTCATCTGGCTGCTGGTGTACTACACCAGTTCGCAGAAGGCCAAGATAGATATGGACCTGGACCGCTTCTGCAAGATGGAGCATCGCGTTGTCACACGGCGCAACCGCCCGTTGATGCTGTTGCTCAACCTCATGTGGGCATATGATTTCAGGGCCCTTTTCAGGTTCAGGGTCGGATCGGCCAGCATGCTGTTGTTCTTCATGCCCCCGGGTGTATCGTTTGGCTTCGATGTGCCGCGCGAGAAACTCGGCGGTGGCTTGTACATCCAGCACGGCTTCGGCACGGTGCTGAGCGCCCGGTCGGTAGGCGAGAATTGCTTTATCAACCAGCTGGTGACCGTCGGCTACAAGGGAAACGGTTGTCCCACCATCGGTAACAACGTGAGAATCGGCACAGGTGCCATCATCATCGGTGACATCACCATTGGTAACAATGTCAATATCGGCGCCGGAGCCATTGTGCTGCACGACGTTCCCGACAACTGCACCGTGTGCTGTCCCGAGGCCACCATCGTCAAGCGCAACAACTTGCCGGTCAATGAGCCCCTCTCGTGATAGTTATGGCATTGTTACGTAGTAATTGCCAACTTAACGATCAATTTAATATATAGTTATGACAAAAGAATCCAATAGAATCAGTCTCTCTGTCATAGTCCCGTGCTATAACATGGAAAAATATCTTGAGCAGTCGTTGGGTTGTTTAGAGAGACAATGGGAAGGACGTACCGATTATGAAATTATCTTGGTGAATGATGCAAGTGTTGACGATACCATTTTTCGATTAACTGCATTCAAGGAAAGACACAAAGACAATGTTGTTGTCATTGATAAAAAAGTCAATGAAGGTGTCTCGGCAGCAAGAAACAGTGCTCTTGATGTTGCTCGTGGCAAGTGGGTCGTGTTTTTTGACCCGGATGATGCATTGGTAGATGGAGGGTATGGTCGCCTCTTGACTCTAGCCGAATCGAATGATATTGACATTTTATCCTTCGGTGTGAAATTGGTAAGGAGCGGTGAACGAATCGGCTCTCTTGCTCAAGACCTTAATGTGCACATTGATTGGCAGGGCTCGTCATTGGAGTTTATCACCAAATACAGTTTTGGCATCTCCTGCTCAAGCTTCTATAAGCGTGAAATGATTGGAACAAAACGTTATTCTGGCCTGACAATATGCGAGGATACTTTGTTCAATCTGTCTATTCTATTGGAAAACAGAAAAATGGCAAGGACCGATAGCCAGATCTATTATTATTTAGTCCATCCTTCTTCTGCAACAACCACAATCAACCCAGTACGCCTTGGAAGGCACTGTGATGATATCATGACTGCCATCAAAGCCCTACATAATTTTAAGGATGGACAGAACGATTCAGTTAAGCAGAGGCTGACCGAGCATCAATCAGTGTTTAGTGTTAATGTGCTTACCCGACTATTGTTAAGTGACAAGCCTAGGGACGATGCAAGGGAGAAGGTAAGGGTCTTGAAACAGCTTTGCCTCTTTCCTCTTAGTGGTTCTGGAGTGATGACTCGGTTGATCAATGTGGTTTTCACTCGTACCTGGCTTTTGCCTATAGTGCGACCTCTTTATCGGATGTATCGAAGGTGTTGTGATTAATGGTGGAATTTGTTTAAAACGATGACATTAGGTGTGATGAAAAAGGAAATGAGGTGTAGAAGGGTTGTCGTCGGGCGGCTGGTGGCTGTGGTGCTGCTGGTGTCGATGGCAATGGCGGGCCGGGGACAGGTGTTGCGTACGGCTTATTTTATGGAAGGGTCACAGTACAGGATGCAGTTGAACCCCGCATTGGCTCCCGACAGAGGCTTTGTGAACTTGCCTGTCGTGGGTTTGACTGGCGCATGGGTCAAGTCCAACGCCTTGAGTGTCAACGATGTGTCGGATCTGATGAAACACGGCGACAACGAGGACTACTATATGGCCGACGACTTCTATGGCAAACTCAAGGACTCCAATAAAGCCGATGCTACCGTGGGGACGGAGCTGATTTCCGTCGGCTGGTGGCAAGGAAAGGGATTCTGGTCGATAGATGTCGGTGTCAGGGCCGAGGGCAGCATTCGTGTTCCACGAGAACTGGTCTCCTTCATGAGGGATATGAAGGGCATGAACACCAATGACTATACCGACTTCTACCGTGACTTGAGCAACGAGGAACTGAACATCAATGCCTATACCGAGATTGGGGTGGGCTATGCGCGCCGCATCAATGACCGCTTGAGCATAGGCGGTCGCTTGAAGGGGCTGCTGGGGCAAGGCAACTTGAGGCTGAAAATCCATGAGGCTGCGGTGAGGACTCATCTCACTGGGGTTGATCCCGGCCTGGACTGGACCAGCGCCGGCCTTGCTGACCTGATTAGGGCCCGCGGAACCGCATCGATCGAGGCAACAGCCGAGCTCGAGAGCTCCTTTGAGGGACTGGACCTGATCACCAATGACCGTGGTTACATCGACCAGGTGAAGTTTGACATGAAGAACACCGGCGTGGCTGGTTTCGGTGCCGCCGTCGACTTCGGCGTGGCCTTTAAGGTCGGCCAAGCCGTAACCCTGTCGGCTGCGATCAATGATCTGGGCTTTATCAGCTGGAGCAAGGGCTGCACCCAGGTAGCCCGTGCCGTGACCGACGACTTGTCGTTCGACAGCTCAGACCCCGGCGACGTGACGCGCTTTGCGGGCATCATCGGCAGTGGTGAGGCGATTAACCTGCACTTGCTGCGCTTGACGCCCGACTCGGGCAAGGCAGCCTCGCGACAGACGTGGCTGACCTCGACACTGGCCCTGGGCGGCGAGTATGAAATCCTGCCCGACAAACTGCGCGTGGGTGCATTGTACACCAGCCGCTTCTCCCGACCTGACCATCAGAACGAACTGACGTTCTCGCTGAACTACCATCCCCGCAGCCTGCTGGACTTTGCCGTGAGCTATTCGCCGCTGATGTGTGGCGGCAGTTCGATGGGTGTGGCGATGAAGTTGGGTCCGCTGTTTCTGGGCACCGATTATCTGTGCCTGTCAAGCAAGGCCAAGTGCTGCAACGCTCTGATAGGCTTGTCCATTCCTCTGGGTCGCCGTCCCGCCGAATAGCCACATGTTGCGCGATATCATCAACGAGGCTGCATCCGTACGGGTGCAGCCTCGTTGGCTAGTGGGTCGTGGGCATTATTGTCACTTGATGACCTTGACGGTCTGGGTCGAGCCGTCGCTCATCTGCCGGACGATGATGTTCACGCCGTCGACAGGCTCGCTATGCTCCCTGCCGTTGATGTCATAGTAGCGCTCGCTCACCACGGTGGCTTCACCCAGGTCGTCGGCCAGCGTCTCGTCGACATCGGTGGCTTCGCCGGGACTATACCACACCATGTAGAAGGTGGAAGTCGACGGTTCCTCGCCGTCCCTGTTGCCGGGCGCCCGGCGGCCGTCAAAGTACTTGTAGGTGATGTAGTGATAGCCGGGATGATACGGGTTGTTGGTGATGTCCAGCACGACGACGTTGCCGTAGATCAGGTCAGGATTAAGGACAGTGTCGGTGCCGATATACACGTTGCCCCTCAGGGAGTTCTCGTTGACCCGGTTGCCCAGGACGGGGCCCATGGAGTTGACGATGAACGTGTCGACCATCGCCGGGTTGAAGCCGTCGGCGTCAAACACGCGGGTGCGTGCCTGGAGGCCCTCGGCTTCCAGCGAGTCGTGTCCCCACTTGTAGCCCAGGTAGCTGTCGTGGCTTTGCGGCTTCAGCTCGTCGCCGGCGTTGGGGTCGAGCTGCAGATAGTACATGTGGCAGGTGTCCACGCTGTTATCCGCTTTCTTGACCAGCCAGCGGGCATACTCGGCCGGGAATGCCCCGCGGCCGTTGTGCGAGCAGTCATAGGTCTGGATGTTAGGACTGCCGCTCAGGTCGATGGCATTGATGTGGTTGTGGCTGTAGGTCAACACTTTCAGGCTGTCGATGTTGTTGAGGCCCTTCAGCGAGTACAGGTCGTTGTTGTCGGCCTTGACGGTATTCAGCTTCTTGCTCTGGAACATGAGGTCGGCAATGTGGTTCTTGCCGTCATTGTCGGGATTGAGGTCGTCGGGGACCGAGACGGCCTGGGGCAGCTGGTAGCCGAACCAGTCGGGCAGGGCATACTTGCCCTTGATGCTGTCGTTGCTGCAGTCGAAGTACCTCAATGAGTCGCAATGCTGCATGTCCAGGTAGCGCAGGCTGCAGTTGCGCAGGTCAAAGTACCTGAGCTTGGTGTTCTGGGTCACGTCGAGCTCCTTCAATTGCGGGTTGTCCCAGATCTTGAGGGTGTCGAGATGGGTCGTGGCATTGTTGGTGAACTTCTTGAGCAGCGAGTTGGACACCCAAGCCGACTTGAGGATGACGTTCTCGTTGAGCTGCATGCCATCGTCGTCCAGGGCTGTGCCCAGGGCCTTGTCGTTGTAGGCGTGCAGGTATTGCAGGTTGACGTTTTTGGTCAAGTTCAGCTCGTTGAACACCTGGTTGTCGTTGACCCACACCAGGCGCAGCGTGTCGGCGTCGGTGGTGGGGAAGCCATATTGTGAGTCATAGGGCTTGTTGAAAGCCAGGTTCTCAAAGCCGTGAATCTTGGGCAGCAACGGGTCGTGGTGGCAATAGACGTCGGTGAGCGCATTGCAGTTGTCGAGCAGCACGGTGGTCAATTTGGGGCGGCTGTAGGCCCTGATGCCCCTCAGACCGCTGAGCTCGGTGGTCACGACGCCACTGTAGGTGCCGCCCTTGCGCGCACCGTTCTGGTAGCGGGTGGCGTCGGGGTAGAAGATGTTGCCGGTCTCCACGTCATAGCCGCGCGTCTTGAAGGCACACTCGCGCGCGTCGATATAGGTGATGTCGTTCACCGTCTGCATGTCGACATAGTGCAGCGGGTTGCCGCGTATGATGAGCGTGTCGACCTGTGGCGCATACACGCCGATGGAGTCAAAGCGGGAGTAGGACAGGTTGATGTAGTGCAGCTTGGTGCACACCGAGTTCTCCCTGAAGTTGATGGAGCCCTGCATCGTGCGGTCGTCGGCGCCGCGCATGCCGATGACCGACAGCCGCTCGAGCGACTTGAGGCCCTCGCGGTTGCGCTTGCCGTACAGTGTGCCGATGCCCAACGACCGCATGCCGTTGTAGTTGGCATAGAAGTACTTGAGGTTGTTCAGGTCCTGAATCCAGATGTAGCGGGCGTTCGACACGTGGCAGTGGGTGAGTGCCGTCTGCTCGATGCCCGTGTAGCTGATGTCCAGATACTCCAGTTTGTCGTTGTCCATCAGGTCCAGGATGTAGAGGCCCGTCGTGTCGTTGTAGTCACCGGTGAAATACTCGCGGTCGTCGTTGTTGGTCGAGAGCCACAGGTACTTCTTGTAGTCGGGGAAGTCGCGGTTAAACGTGCTGCCGGCGGGGATCGATGCCCTGTAGGCCGCCCCCTTGTCGTGCGAGGTGGTGTAACGCGCGATGGTGCGGTTGTGGCTCACGTCCAGGTAGCGCAGCTCGGTGTTCTTGTGCAGGTAGAGCGAGTCCTTGAGCTGGCAGTGGCTCAGGTCCAGATACTTCAGCCCAGGGAGTTGCTCCAGCGAGGCGCTGTCGGGCATGGCCGGCGAGGCGGGCCAGTAGGCATAGTAATAATAGTCCAGGCTGGGCGGCGTGCTGGACACGATGTTGTCATACTGTGTCGTGCTCTTGGACCAGCGCTCGTAGTTGTTGCCGGCCACCGGCGACAGGTTCCTGAAGGTGTAGAACTTGTTGTAGCTGGCCTTGATCGTGTCGATGGGCACGCCGTTGAGCGAGCCGTTGTTGCCGATGCGCTGGAAGTGGTTGTGCTGCTCGGCCGTTCCGCTGATGTCCATGTAGGTGAGCGCAGTGTTGCCCAGCAGGTACAGGCCGCTGCCTCCCGTCATCGTCGGGCTGGCGGTCATTGCGGTGATGCCGGGGTTGTTGTGCATCTCCAGGCGGGTCATCGACGTGTTGTTGCCCAGCATGAGGGCCGTCAGGGTGGCGGGCAGGGCGTCGGCGCTGAAGGCCGTCATGCCGTTGTTGCCCAGGTCGATGCCGGTCAAGTTGCCGCAGTCCTGGGCCGTGAGGGTCAACGGCTTGCCGCCGAAGCCGCTGTTGTTCTCCAGGTAGAGGAACGCCAGTGCGGTGATCGAGGCAAAGTCGCTCACGGCGTCGCCCACGCTCTCATACTCGTTGCCGTTCAGGTAGAGGCTGCGCAGCGCGGTGCAGTCGCCCGCTCCGGTCAGGCTGAAGCCCGAGCGCGGCAGGGCGTCGTCGTTGAGCTGCAGATAGGCCATCTTGTTGAGGCCGCTGATGTTCAGCGACTCGAGCGTCGGGCTGCCGTTGACCCAGAACTGGGTGACGTTGGGGTTGCCCGAGATGTCCACCGTCTTGAGGTGGGTGAAGCCGGTGAGGCCCTCGGTGGCGCTGCCCATCTTGGAGTTGCTGGCGATGAGTGTTTCCAGCAAGGGGTTGTTGGCCGGCGTGAGGTAATGCAGCAGGTAGTAGGTGGGCGACGCGCCGTTGCGGAAGTACAGGTCACAGCCGCTCACGTCCAGGTGCTTGAGCGCGCTCAGGTACTGTATCGAGCTGCTGTAGCCCCAGCTGCCGTTGTTCTTGAGGATGAGCGTCTCCAGCTTGTTGTGGCTGGCGGTGAACGCCAGGCTGGTCGACGTCTGCCCCGTGTTGGTCAGGTCGCAGTACACCAGGCCCGTCTGGGCTGCGATGCCTGGCGACCAGCCGGCCATGGCCGCGTCGTTGGCCAGGCTCAGCCAGGTGAGGGTCGTCACGCCATAGGTGACCGAGATGGCCTGGAAATAGCCGATGTTGCAGTCCGACAGGTCCAGGTGCTTCAGCGGCATGGGCGTCGAGCTGGGCGTGAGGTTGATGTAGTGGTTGCTGGCCGTGGCGGCGCTTGTGCTGAAGCCCACCAGGGCCGCGTTGCCGCTCAGGTCCAGCCACTCCAGGTGGACGTTGCCCGTCAACCGGACATACTGGATGTTGTTGTCGGCGGCAACCAGCTTGGTCAGGGCCGTCAGGCGCTCGACGCCCGTCAGGTTGGTGATGCCCAGCCCGCTCACGTCGAGCTCGGTGACCGTGGCCTCGTCGATTGTGGCGCCCTCGCTCACGTGGGCCGCCGCGGCCACCGCAGCCCTGAAGTTGGCGTCAGGAAAGTTTGACGCGCTCAGCGTCACGCTCGCCCATGCGCTGCTGGTGGCAAGCATGGCCCATAGCATGACGCAACAGATGCTGATAAAGGATTGTTTTTTCATAAAAGTAAAAATATGTAATCATTATACCTTGGTTATGGACTTGTCATCCTTAGAATTTGAAAAATCTTTCTCTGGAATGGCAAAAATAAATAATTTTTGCAATACTCACAAAAATCTCGCATAAAAAACAACTAGCACTAATCAATACTATTATATTTAGTACTCAAGTCAATCGCTCCAAACTGTTCTTGCCTTTTCAGGTTTCTAAGGTGGCTAAACCACTTTAAAACTTGAGGATTAGAGATGAATGATTAGTGATTGTAGTACGCCTGAAATATCGAGCAAACAACGACCCAGTGTGAATGTTTTTAGGTTTTTGAATTGCTAAATCAATAATCACAAAGCAGAGAGCAAGTTATCTGCTTGCGACACTTAAATTGCAAAGGCAAAGGGAAAATGGGCGGTCTCAAAGCTCCTGGCTGATGGTCGCGTTTCGCTCGAAAATAAACCAAAACCACGTATAAAAATTCAATCAATCAATTTTTATTGTAACTCAATTTTCTGAAGATGTTGCAAAATTCAAATGTTCAAATGATAACTGTCCCGAGGTGCTGGTATTTGATTTTGGTGCGGTACCCTGCAAAAGTTGCCATAAATTTGCTCAGGTTCGAGATATTTGTTACTTTTGCCACATGAATGCGCGCGCAGGGCGTGCTCCCATGCAACCGCGCGCGAAGACAGAAATTTGAGACATACAACAGGTAACTCGCTGTAAATGACTACTGAGATAGTGTCCCCAGCATTACCCGCTCTCCACCCCGTGCCACTGGACCCCCAAGCCCAGTGACCCTTGTTGCATTTCATTTATTTAAGCAGAATCATTTTTTCTAATCCTAATCGTGAATCATTATGGTTGACCTGAACATTCAATTGCCCGACTCCTTCTTCCAGGAAGAAGAACGCTGGGGTTATTTAGTCAGCGCAAAGACCAAGGAACTTTGGGCTGTCCAACTTGACTTACTCAACGAGTTTGACCGCGTCTGCAAGAAGTATAACCTCAAGTATATTCTGGATTTTGGCTCGATGTTAGGTGCTGTGCGCCATAAGGGCTTTATCCCATGGGATGATGACCTTGACGTTTCGATGCTCCGTGAGGATTATGAGAAATTATTGCAAATTGCACCACAAGAGTTCCGGTATCCATATTTTCTACAGAATCATCATTCCGAGCATACCTATGCTGACACAGTCACTAAACTCAGGAGAAGTGATACAACATTCTTGATGAAAGTAGATTTGGGCTATAGAAAGATGAATCATGGTATTTTTATAGACATTTTTGTTTATGACAGTTTGCCTTCAGATGACATGGGGCAATTGGCTGAAATGATTCAGCATGTTTGGATTATAAATTGTCGCAGGGATGCCATTGCATATGTACCTTCGTGCAATGATAGTTTCAGAACAAAACTGCGATACTTGTATTATAATCTTCGTTATGGCTCTATCTATAAGCAGTATGACAAACTTGACAGATTCGTAAAACAATTTGATAGTAGCCCTTATCGGGCATGTATCTTGACTGGAATGCAGCGATTCTATAAGGAAGCATGGTTTAAGGATACAATAGAGATGCAATTTGAGAACCTGCTGATGCCTGTATCTTCGCATTATGATGAAATGCTAAAACTGGTTTACGGTGACTATATGACGCCTGTTATGGGTGGAAGTGCACACACCCTGGTTTATTATGATACCAGTAGATCTTATCTGGAGGTAATGAAAGATAAAGTTTTTATGAAAGAGCTTCGGAAAAAGTGTAATCGCTTCAATTGAGCCAAATCCAAATATTTATGGACACTATGATAAGATTAGTTTCAGTGGCTGTTCATTTATGTGGAGTAGATAATTGTATAGAACGGCGTGCTCTTGTAGTTTTTGCTAAGTCTCTTTATTCTGCGAGGTTTTAGAGGACGTGCTTGCAGTAGAAGCCGTTCTTGAGTCCAATTATATTGACCACGTTAACAATAACAGGCCAATCAAATAGTCTTTGAAAATACAACTGTTATGGTTTCCATTATTGTTCCGATTTATAATGTTGAGAATTATCTCAAAGCATGTCTGGATAGCATTCTAGGCCAGACTTATCAAGATTTTGAGTTGATTCTCGTCGATGACGGGTCGCCGGATGATTGTGGCGTGATATGTGACAGCTATGCAACACTTGACAAGCGCGTGAAGGTTATCCACAAGGAGAATGGAGGCGTTTCTGATGCCCGAAATGTGGGCATGAAGGAGGCTACCGGCGAGTATGTGCTTTTTATAGATGGAGATGACAGAATCCATCCTCAAATGGTCGAGGTCTTGATAACGTCAATCGAAAGCGGCGATTATGATTTATCGATGGTAGACATGCAGAAGCTTCCTGATGGGGCGACTCTGGAGGAAAAACATTTTAACATCGACGAAATAGAGTCTTCAGAATTGTCTTCCTATTCTTTCTTTTGTTGTGTGTGCTCGCTACAGAACGGTTATCCTTCATGTTTTAACAAGTTGTATCGATGGTCATTAATAGAGCGGATGGAGTTCTCAAATATGATACAGTCTGAGGATCTAGAGTGGAACATCCGCATCTCTTTGCGTATGCAAAAAGCAATCGTCAAGAAAGCACAAATGTATTATTATATCCAGCGGAAGGGATCCGCTATGCATGGGGGGTTGATCGAAAAAGCGGCAGAAAGAATCCGGACCTACAAGGTTTGCCTGGATGCTATCCCCGAGGACAAACGTGCATATCGAGACAGGATGTTAAAACTGATGTACTCCATGATGCTTTATTGTCGCCGAAAGTTTTTAGATTCTGCCAACAAGGGAGAAATTGATGCTGCCTGTGACCAAATCTATCAGGAAACGATACAAGAATTTTTGGATAGTAATAATAGTAGGATTAGTAAAATGCGTTCTATTTTAGGCTACCATTGTCCTAGGCTATATAATTTTATTTTGAATAAAATTGAAGCAAGAACAAAGCAGTAAATATTAAACGTCTTCTTATTATTTCATGCGGGTGGGGATTGTGACACAGCCGTTGGAGATGAACTACGGCGGGCTATTGCAGAACTGGGCGTTGCAGCAGGTCTTGAAGGGCCTGGGGCATGACCCGGTCACGATTGATGCCTATGAGCGTTACTCGACCCCGCACTATCTGTATAACTGCCTGCGGGCCGTGGTGGATGACGTTCGCCACCACCGCAAAGTGCGTTTGCCCAAGCGCTACCATGGCTCGCTGCGCCGCCGGGTGACAGGCGAGTTTATCGAGCGCCACATCGCCACGACGCGTGTCATGTGGAACTACAAGCGCAGCGTGGTGAGGCGTTACCGCCTCGAGGGCATCGTGGTCGGCAGCGACCAGGTGTGGCGCGCCAAGTACAACGGCGCACACATCGAGGACATGTACCTCAAGTTTGTGGAGGGATTACCGTTGAGGCGCGTCGCCTATGCCGCCTCTTTTGGCGTGGATAAGTGGGAATACACCCCCGAGCAGACCGAGGCTTGTGCCCGTCTGGCAAAGCAGATGGATGCCATCTCGGTGCGCGAGGCCAGCGGCATCGCCCTGTGCCGCGACAACTTGGGCGTGGAAGCCTGCTGTGTCCTTGATCCCACGTTGCTGTGCGACGCCAGGGACTATGAGGCGCTCATCGGGGATGAAGGCATCGGCAACGGGGATGATAAGCCCTATCTGGCCGTGTATTGCCTGGACATCACGCCAGTCAAGAGAGCGTTCTTTGAACAGCTGGCTGCGGAGCGTGGCCTCGAGGTGCGCTACTTCTCGGCAGGGCATTTTGCTGAGGTGACCGTGCCGCAATGGCTGCTGATGTTCAAGCAGGCGGCGATGGTCGTGACCGACTCGTTTCACGGCACTGTGTTCAGCATCCTGTTCGGCAAGGAGTTTTACACGCTGGCCAACCCCAAGCGCGGCAACACGCGCATCTCGGGCCTGCTGGGGCAGCTGGGGCTGGAGCGGCACATGGTGTCGGACGTGGAGCCTGTGGAGCCTGCCGATGGAGCCATCGACTGGCAGGACGTCACGTCGCGGTTGGACGCTCAACGCAAGGTGAGCCTGGACTTCCTGGCTCAGAGCCTGCGAGAACAATAAGTGAAGTCATGTATGGCAAGTTATCAACTTGTCACAAAGAACCAATAAAAGAGAAATGAGACCGTTACACATTATCATGCCCATGGCTGGCGAGGGGTCGCGGTTTGCCCGTGCGGGCTGGACGACGCCCAAGCCGTTGATCGAGCTGCGCGGGGTGCCCCTGTTCCGCCGCGCCATTAACAGCGTTGCCATCGAGGGCGTGGAGATGAAATATAGCTTTATCGTGCGCCAGGAGCACATCGACGCGCAGCACATTGACCGATTGATCAAGGCCATCCAGCCCGAGGCCAACGTATTCTCGGTGCTGCAGACCACGCGCGGCGCTGTCGAGACCTGCCTGGTGGCCGAGAGAGCCATCGACGACGAGGATGCCGTGGTGGTGATGGACTGTGACCTGGAGTTCCGCAGCGTGCGCTACAATGAGCTTGTCGCCAGGGCTCTCGCCGTGAGTGCCGATGAGGCCGACGGCGGAGCGCTCGTCTCGTTTGAGTCGGACAACCCGCGTTACAGCTATGCCCAGGTTGACGGCGAGGGGCGCGTGCTGCGCACGGCCGAGAAGGAGCCTATATCCAGCCATGCCCTGTGCGGGGCCTACTTCTTTGGCAGCGGCAAGGACTTCAAGCGCATCGCCCGCCAGTTGCTCATCGACGGGACCCATGGCAAGGCCGAGTTCTATGTGTCGCTGCTCTACAACTACCTGCTGGCCGAGGGCAAGACCGTGCGCCTGGCACCCATGGAGGAGTATTACTCCTATGGCACGCCCGAGGAACTGGCTCACTACAGCAATGAGCATCAATGAGGACCGGATTATGGAAATCAAACTGATTATCACCGACTTTGACGGTACGCTGGTCAACACGTTCCAGGCCAACTACCACGCTTATCGTGAGGCTTTTGCCCAGGTGGGCCTGTCGCTCGGCGAGCAGCAGTACCGTGAGTGCTACGGGCTACGGTTCGACGGATTTATGGACAAGGTGGGCATCAGGGACGACGAGGTGCGCAAGCGCATCCGCGCCATCAAGGGTGAGTGCTACCCCGACCATTTCCACCTGCTGCAGGTCAACCAGTCGCTGCTGGACTTCATCAGGATGTTCCGCCGTTGCGGCGGCAAGACGGCCGTGGCCTCCACGGCGCGAGGCAAGAACCTGAACAATGCGTTGACCCACATCGGCGCCACCGGGGACTTTGACCTCATTCTTGCCGGCGAGGACGTCAAGCAGGGCAAGCCGTCGCCCGAAATCTATGAAACCGTCATGTCGCGCATGGGCGTGTCGCCCGGCGAGACGCTGATTTTTGAAGACTCTCCTGTCGGGCTGCAGGCTGCCATGGCAGCAGGTGCCCATTATATAAAAATAACCCTCTAATTAATCTCTATGCTATGAAACTTGACATCCAGGGCCACTCGGGCTGCGACATAGCCATCGTGCACGAGGACAACGAGCTGTTTATCCACAAGAGCACGCACGACGCCGGCTATGTGCCCCGGCTGGTCAACCAAGCCAACAAGCAGATTGCAGCATCACGGATTGAGTATCAGAACATTCGTGTGCCCAAGATATTTGACGTCGCGCAAAGCGACACCAGCGCTGTGATCAAGATGGAGTATATCTACTCCAGGAACTTTATCGAGCACTTTGAGCAGGCCGGCTTTGAGCAGATCAAGTATCTGATAGGAGCTATCAAGTACTTCATCGACCTCGAGATCGCCAACTCCAAAATGCAGACCGTGCCGTCGAGCATCCTCACCGACAAGATGGCCGACGTGGCCCGCAAGGTGGAGAAGAACATTCACCTCAAGGATGACGATGAAGCCCAGGAACTGGTGCGCCAATCCACCGTCGTGATGAACGGGGTGGGGGACATGGTGATGCCCGTGGGCATGTGCCACGGCGACCTCACGTTCAGCAACATCCTGTTCAACGGCAACAACTACTACCTGATCGACTTCCTGGACTCCTTCATCGAGTCACCGCTGCTCGACATCGTCAAGATACGTCAGGACACGGCCTACCTGTGGTCCACACTGATGTATCACAAGCCGTTTGACAAGGTGCGCCTGAGCATCATCAGCGAGAAGATTGACACGGCCATCGACGAGTATTTCACGGGCAAGTATGAGTGGTACCGCAAGTACTACATGCCCCTGCAGCTGATGAACTTTCTGCGCATCCTGCAGTATGGCAAGGAAGACAAGGTCATTGCCTATCTCAAGCGAGTGATAGCAGGACAGTTAGCCATTATTAACCAACCTAAAACCGCCTGAAGCCATGATGACATTGATAGTACCCATTGCAGCCAACAACAGCGAGTATGCCAGCAAGCTGCCGCGTCCCTTCCGCATCGATGACGAGGGCACCATGCTCTGTGTCAAGGCCATTACCGGCCTGCCCATGGATGAGATCAAGGACATCTATTACGTCATCCTGCGTGAGCATGACGAGCGATTCATGCTCAGCGAGCAGTTGGCCATGCAGTTCCGCAGGCACCGCCTCGACAATGCCCACGTAACAGTCCTGGACGAGCCGACTGGCAGCCAGGCCGAGACCGTCGCCCAGGCCATCAAGATCAACGGCATTGAGGGATTGGTGTTCATCAAGGACGCCGACTGCTACTTCTCGACCGACGAGATTCTGCCGCAGAACGGCGTCTCCATCTACCCGCTCGAGAACCTGCCCATCGTGGACCCGCAGCACAAGAGCTATGTAGCCGTCGATGACATGTTCTATGTCACCAACATCATCGAGAAGCGTGTCGTCAGCCACTTCTTCAGCGCCGGCGGCTACTGCTTTGAGGATGCCCAGGAGTTCTGCCGCTACTATGAGCGGCTCAAGGACTACTCCCCGCTATACCTGTCCCACATCATCTATGCGATGCTGCTCGACAAGAAGATTTTCCGACCCATCCTGATCGACGATTATCAGGACTGGGCCGTCACCCATGTGAACCAATAACAGGTGACTGGTGACGCCATAACCCTAATAGCCACAAATTCAGATTTTTATCTATGCGCATAGTTTTCGTTAACCTGCATGGCAACGAGTTCCTGGTGAAGACGCTCAACAAGTTCATCTTCAAGCAGTCGGTTGCCATCAAGCACAAGTATCTGTTGGATTACCTGCTGTCGCGCGACGACGTCGAGGTGTGCTCCTTCATCAACAAGCGTGGCTTGTCGCTGTCTTATTCGACCCGTAACAAGTTCCTGCAGTCGTTCCGTTTTCTGGACCACCGCATCACGATGAAGAAGAACGGCATTCCCCTTGACAAGATCAAGGTGCTCAAGAGCGAGGACGAGATACGTCACGACGACATCGTCATCCTGTATCAGATATTTGGGCCGCAGTTTGAATTTGACAAGCGCCCCGACGCGTTCATCGCCGTCAGCCAGCTGCACTTCGCCCTAGGGGCATCGTCTATGATGGAGCGCCTGGACCCCGACTTGATGTACAACGAGAGCAATATGCAGAAGCGCTTTGTCGGCTTCGACGAGTACTTCGGGTGGTTCCACAAGCAGTACATGGTCATCCCCTTTGTGTTCGCGCCGCGGTTCAAGGTCGTCAAGCCCTTTGCCGAGCGCCAGAACAAGGCCGTCTCGGTGGGTACGGTGACCTATCCGGGCTATCTGGTCAAGTACTACGGTCATGATTGCCTGCAGCCTGCGCGCAAGCAGGTCTATGATAACGCCAAGGAACTGACCCCTTGGGTAGACTGCTTCAACAGCGACTATCTGGAGGATCAGAAGGTATATACTTCTTCGGCCAGCGACAATCAGGTAGTCCGTGTCTTAAAGCGTCTCCACGACAAGTTCTTCGTTGGCCAGCAGAAGAAGTACTATTCCTTTGATATGGTCGAGAAGTTCAACGATTACAAGATGTGTATCGTTGGCGAAGAGATCATCGGCCTGCCGGGCATCGGCTTTGTCGAGGGCATGGCCTGCGGCTGTGCCTATTTGGGACAGACGGTCGGTTACTATGAGGACTACGGCATGAAGGAGGGCGTGCACTACATCGGCTATGACGGCACACTCGATGACCTCAAGGCCAAGATCAGTTACTACCAGCAGCCAGAGCACCAGGCCGAACTCGAGACCATAGCCCGGACAGGCTGCGAGTTTGTGCGTTCCCATTTCAACGGCCCGGCTGCCGCCCAGTCGTTGCTCAACAACCTGCTCGACGCCCAGCGTCGTTGGCTGGCCGAGCATCCCCAACACTAGAAGTTGAAATTCTACGATGGTATCGATACTTGTCCCCGTTTACAATGCTGCGCCTTATCTGCGCAAGTGTGTCGGCTCAATCACGGGCCAGACCTACACCGACCTACAGATTGTTCTGATTAACGACGGCTCGACCGACGGCTCCTGGTCCATCATGCAGGAACTGGCGCGAGAAGACAGCCGCATCGAGATCTACACCCAAGCCAACCGTGGCGTGGCTGCAACCCGCAACAATCTGCTGGAGAGGGCAAAAGGCGACTTCGTCCTCTTCGTCGACAGCGACGACTGGATAGATAATGTTACGATAGACTACTTGCTGAAAGATTTCGCAAGTAATGAATCAGACATCGTGACTTTTCAGATGACTAACATTAGAGAAGATATTTGTGGCACCTATTCACGAGAGCGGATTATAGCTCTGTTTCTTGAGCATGCTAGTTTCAATGGGTCACTGTGCAATAAACTGATCAAGAGGACTTTGTTTAACGGTCTCCGGTTTGATGAAACTGTCAGCTATGGCGAAGACGCTCTCATGATTTGGCAAGTGCTCCAGCGTGTAAAACGCGTTAGCATCATCAAGAATATTTTCTATCATATTGGCATAAATAGTAATAGCTTATCCCGCAAGCGTCTCAGCAACAACAAGTTCTCGGTCTATACAGTATGGAATTCCATCTGTGAGGACGTGGACGTTGATTGGCCTCAATACAGCCAGCTGGCTCACGCGCGTTTTGCCTGTGAGATGACACTGATACTGCGTGACGCCGTCAAGAGCGGTTATCGTGACAAGAACTACATCAGGCCGCTGCAGGACGTCATTCGTCGCGATGGCCATTACATCACTCAGACGGGTATCTCTACCCGCGCGATGAGGGCCTTCGCCTGGCTGGTTTCCCACAATTATTGGCTGGCTTGCCGCATTTCCCGCTTTGTATGGTGACACAGGCAGCCACTTTGGAGAAACGGCGCATTTTTGGCTACGATGCGCTCAAGGCATTGGCCGCTTTCTTCGTGGTGTTGTACCACGTCGACATGGTCGACTTGGGTTATCGAGAAGGCGTGTATTATTATCCCACCGTCACCCAACTGCTGTGGCTGTTCTGTGGCTGTGGTGTGCCGTTGTTCTTCATGGTGAATGGAGCGTTGACGGTGAAGCGTGGCTATACATGGCGACAGGTAGCCCTCAAGGCTTGGCGGCTGGTGCTGGCAGGGCTTGTCTGGGGCGTGGTGGCCATGTGTGTCTACGCCTTGTGCAAGCATGACGTGTCTTACTTTTCGCTTCACATGGTGCGCTACTATTGGTTCCTTTTCACCCTTGCGGCGCTCTATGTGGTCAGTTATCTGCTGGGCCGCTTGCCCCAATGGTGCCGATGGACGGTTGTCGGCTTGTTGCTGGCGTTCCCTTTCGTGACCAATCTGGTGTGGGATTTCATCTTGCTCGGTAATCCGCAGGCGCTGATGCCCCGGTGGGGACATTCAGGCGTGTTCACCATGTATGGCATCGTCTATCTCTATGCTGGCGACTACTTATCGACAAGACACTTTGGCCGATGGCTGCCTTGGTTGTGTGCTGTAGCAGGACTGCTGTTGCTGGCCATCGAGGCGACAGCTGTTGTCAACCACATCCATCAGCCGTTTGAGGGCGGCAATTACTGTTTTCCCACAGTGGGCGCCCTGCTGTTGTCAATAGCCCTGTTTGAGTGGCTCAAGGGTTGGAACCCCGCCGATTCTTGGCTCAAGCGTGGCATTTCCTTCCTGGGCAACCAAGCTCTGGGCATTTATATCTTTCACTTGATACTGATGGTCATCGTCGGTTGGATCTTCCCTGCTGTAACAGGGCTGACTGTCCATCCCGTGATGGCTGTCCTCATCGCCTTGATCTATATGGCCGTTTCGGCTGGCATCTCCGCATTGCTGCAGCGTTCGCCAGCCGCTTTTCTGTTAAAACTTTAATACCGTGTTCCCCTAAACTTGTGGGACTGCCTGATCCATTCAGATTATGCAACCAATTGAATTCATTGAATACTATTATTACAGTACTGCTTACTACTTCCTGTTTGTCCTGTTGACATGGGCCACGGTGCTGTATTATATCGGTTCTAACAATCAGAAGTTGTTGCACGCCGAGGGCTCACCCTCCCAGAGTGCCGCTTTTGTCTTGACGTTGCTGATGTCATTTTTCATCGGTCTGCGCCAGCTGGCCAAGGACTTTGGCGATACCCGAGGCTATGCTGGTGCTTATGAGCTTAAGGATGAGTACCTTCCTGTTGATCTCAAGACAGAATGGCTTTGGGAGAACATGCAGTATTTTTGCAAGTCGGTGTTGGGCATGAACGTTCATGAATTCTTTGTGCTTGTGGCCATCGTCTTCTTTTTCGGCATGTTTGTCTGTTCCATGATCATCACTCGCAAGAACTTGTGGGTAGCGATGATGTTCTTTTTCACGGCCATGCAGACGTTTACTTACGGTACTAATGGCATCCGTAATGGTATGGCATGTAGCATGGTCCTTGTGGCCATTGCGCTTCTTGCTGAATATGGGAAGAAAAAACAGGTTTTGGCAGCATTGATTATGCTCACGGCCCTGTTTATTCATCGTTCCAGCATGTTGCCATCCTTCTCAGCATTCTTTGCTTTATATTTTGTCAAGGAGACCAAGTGGGGCTTCCGGTTTTGGTTGGCGTCCATTGCCATTTCGTTGGTGGCAGGACCGCTGGTGACGGAATTCTTCGTCTCATTGGGATTTGACGACCGTATGACACGTTATTCTCAGACTGAAGTTGATGAAGAGATTTTCTCTCATTCCGGATTCCGATGGGACTTCCTGTTGTATAGTCTCTTCCCTGTAGTGATGATCTGGTACGTATCACGCCACCGCAAGTTTAACGATCCGGGATATAATGTGATTGCTAACACCTATCTCTTTTGTAATGCATTCTGGATTATGGTCATTCGTGCATCGTACTCTAACCGTTTTGCCTACCTGTCGTGGTTCATGTATCCTATTGTGATGTTTTATCCGTTGCTGCGCATGAACATTTGGAAAGACCAGGACCGCAAGACGGCGATCATCCTGTTCCTGTATAGCCTATTCACCTTCTTCATGTTCTTCATCTATTATTTCGGAACTACGGGCTTCCGAGGCTTCGATCAATACTGGTGGCGTGAATAGGCACCGATTTTCTATATATATTGGATTACAATGATGGCTAGTGGAAAACAGACTGCAGGAGGCGATGTCCTTAACTCGGGCAAGCGCATCGGCTGGATTGACTTGGCCAAGGGCATCTGTATTGTCTTGGTCGTGTTCAATCACGTCTCGGTGGCATTGAAGGTTGACTATCCGCTGGCCGAGCAGGTCAACTCGTTCAGGATGCCGCTCTACTTTGTGCTCAGCGGCTTGTTCTTCAAGCAGTACGAGGGCTTTGTGGGTTTCCTCAAGCGCAAGACAAACAAGTTGTTGATACCCTTTGTGTTCTTCCTGCTGGCCACGTCGGTGTTACCTTACTGGCTGCTGCATCATGAGAATTCGTTGAAGGGGTTCTTCAACGAGATGAACGGCCCGATGTATAACTTCGCCATTTGGTTCCTGCTGTGCCTGTTCGAAATCAACATACTGTTCTACTTTATCCAGTGGCTGGCTGGTCGGTTGGCGCCCAGGCATCAGGTCGTGACGGTGATAGCCGTCTCATTGTTGCTGGGCTGTTGCGGCCTGATTTTAGGCCTAAACAGGGTGTGGGTTCCGCTCTACCTGGCCACGATGTTGACAGCGTTGCCGTTTTTTGCATTCGGGTGGTGGCTGCGGCGTCACAGTGACTTCCTGTCATCTCCAGTCAATGTAAAACGTGACCTGCTCGTGGCGGTTGCCGGACTGCTGATTATCGGCTTGTTTCCGGCCCCGGTCATCTACAGCTTCAATGTCGTGCCCGGCCACAATGTGGCCATGGTCTACGTGTGCGGTATTCTGGGCACAATGATGGTGCTGATTCTGTCTAAGATGATCGGTCATCTGCCCCTCGTCTCGTTCTGGGGACGCTATTCCATCATGATACTCTGTACTCACCAGTTCATTGTCGTTTCGATGGCTTGGCTGGCCCTGAAGTTTGCTCCTTCATTGCCTGCGCCTGTCCAGATCATCGCCGTTTTCCTGGCCACGCTGTTTGTGTGCCACTGGATGATTCATTTCATGAAGCGCTTTATGCCCCACGTTACCGCCCAGAAGGACGTGATAAGGGTGCCTTGACAAGAAACCGAGAAAAGTCTATTTCGTGTCAACAACAGTCAGTATGGAACAAGCCAGCCAATGCATCACTTTTGACAAGGGCATTACCAGCATCGTCAAGGGCATGGCCATCATCTTCATGATCATGTTGCATGGCTATACCCAAGAGCTGTATGACGATGCAACGCTTGATTTCGACAATCGGTTTATCGTGAGCACTTATATCCTCAAGATATGCGTCGGCATGTATACGTTCATGGTCGGCTATGGCTACTCGTTTTCCAAATCCAGGGACTGGCGATATGGATGGCAGCACATCAAGCGCTTGCTCCTGTCGTTTTGGGTGATTCTGTTTGTGTTTACCTTGCCTGCCTGTTTCAGAGAAGTGCTCCATACCGATGTTATCACGCTGTTGTACAATCTTGTGGGCATTGATTCCCATTTTAATTACTTCAGCTGGTTTGTCTACTTCTACATCTTTGCGATGCTTGTCATGCCTGGCCTGTCCAGGCTCATTGACCGCAGGCCTTTACCGCTTACGCTGGCTGTCGTAGTGCTGGCCGTTATCCTCGCTGGCGCCGTTCATGAGATTCCGCGATTAGCGGGATGGATGGGCTTGGACATGCCTGCTATCACTGAAATACCCCCTCTGCTGGCATTGTTTAACTGCCTGATGATGACTCCCATCATGGTACTGGGCTATCTTTTTGCCCGTCAGCGTTACTATGAACGCATCAATGTCTCTCGTTTGCCTAAACTCTTGACACTGATATTGTGTGTGGTCGTATTTGTCGGCGTTTTCCTGTTGAAACGATATCTGAGTCTTCCCTTCAAGTTGCCTTTCCAGATGGACTTCTTTTATGCTCCATTGATTATAGGCGCAATTGCTGTCGCATTCAACGTCTTTGAGATGCGACCGCTCAGGGTAGTGCTGGCCAAGTTTGGAGATGTCAGTGTGTACATGTGGTTTTTTCATGCATTGTTTTTCACTTTGGCAGTCAGGTGGTTCTATCAGCCGGCAATTACGATTTTTCATGACATCAACCTTGTCGTCTTGTGGACCATCGTGTTGACCTTTATATCATCATGGCTGATCAAGAGAGCGGTTGATTATGTAACAACCTGTTTTGCCTCTAAATCATCCACCCAAACAACAATGCCCTGACAAAGGATTAATCTATGAGCAACAAACTTTCCATTGAGCCCAAGGTGAGCGTCATCGTGCCGATGTACAACCAGGAAAAGTGCCTCGTGCCGTGCCTGCGATCGATATGCAATCAATCGTATCGAAACCTCGAGATCATCGTTGTCAATGATGGCTCTACCGACCGCAGCCCCGAGATGGCTCGGGAGTGGGCCGCGCGTGATAAGCGCATCCGCATTCTGGACAAGACCAACGGTGGGACGACCCTGGCTCGCCGCGATGGTTACGCCCTGGCGACGGGTGAACTTGTGGCGTTTGTTGACAGTGACGACTTGTTGCCCAAGCAGGCAATCTCAATTCTTGTTGGCCATCTGGTGGGCAAAGACGTTGACATGGTAATGGGTTCCATGACCAAGAAACTGGGCTTTGTCCATAAAAGCCACACCGACAGTCTCTACACCTTCCCCTATCATCAGGTGATCAGCCAGCCCGAACTGTTTGACAAGTACTATGTGGGCTTTTTCCGCAACAACGTGCTGTCGGTGTCGATGTGTGGCCACCTATATCGCAAGAGCGTGATTGATAAGGCTCTGTCCCAAACTGCATTATATGACGACGACATCCGGCATATGGGTGAAGATCAGTTCTTTAACCTCAAGCTGTTTCCTTTCCTCGGTTCGGCTTACCGTACCGACGAGACCGTGTACATCTACCGATTTGGCGGTGTGACCACACGCTTCAACCCCAATTTCACCCAACTGTTTGTCTCGGCTGACAAGCGCCTGGAGCTTTTGGACCAGTACCAGTACAGCGATGGCTATGAGTCCTTGTTTGCCGAGTATGTGGCATGCCTCTATTTCCACGCCTCACAGATGATAGCATGTGCCGTGGCCGACAAGCAGGGCGTCATTGACTATTTCAGGCACGAGATGGAGCACCGCCAGGTGATGACTCGTCTGCTGGAGTTCTACACTCTGCATGGAGCCCCCGACCAGCGCGCCCAGTTGCTGCTGGACCATGACTTCGAGGGCATGCACCGCTATGCCACTGCCATGGTGGCCCAACGACGCAATACCCTCAAATCCCGTTTGAGGCGCTGGGCCATCAAACTGCTCATGCATTTTGATTAGAAATAAACTGAATAACAAGAAGTTCAATGCATACTATGTCACAACCATTGGTCAGTATCCTGATTCCGCTGTATAATCGGGAACGATATTTCAAGGCATGTATCAGGTCGGTTGAAAGGCAGACTACAAGAATCTTGAAATCATTGTCGTCAATGACGGTTCAACCGACCGTAGCCCTCAGATGGCGAATGGCTGGGCCGCTCGGGACAGTCGCGTCAAAGTGATTAACAAGCAGAATGAAGGTACTTCCTATGCGCGTCGCGATGGATATCTTCATTCAACCGGGAAGTATATCACATTTGTTGATAACGATGATCTGTTGCCGAAGGATGCTGTTGAATTGATGGTAGATTGTATTGAGAAGGAGGAAACGGATTTAGTTATAGGCGCTGTTTCTCGGAAATTAGGCTTTTTACGTAAGTTAACAGCTGGTGGCACTTTCCCTGTGAATGAGCTGGTCACATCTCCTCGATTATTTGATGAGTACTACATTGGCTTTTTCCAGAATAATGTTTTTCCCGTCAATATCTGGGGGCGGCTATATCGAAAAAGTGTAGTCGATGAGGCTTATGAGAAAACAGAACTTTTTTCTGCCGAGATGCCGTGTATGGCTGGAGATGAGTATTTTAATTTAAAATTGTTTCCTTATCTCAAGTCAATGTATCGGACGGATAAAGTCGTTTATTATTATCGACTTGGTGGTATTGTTGACCATTTCAATCGCTTTTTCCCCGAGACATTTGTTCTGTCTGATATCAGATTGTCGTTGCTTGACCAGTATGGTTATAAGAACGGTTACAAACCGTTATATGTTGAGTATGTTAATATGGTGTACTATCATGCACAACAGATATTGCAATACAAGCAAGGTGATCGTAATGATGTCATTGCTTTTTTAAAAAAGGAACTCGCTTCAAGAGCCATAGTGCCTCGATTAACTCAATACTTTTTGCAGAATAAAACCGATGATATTGGGATTAACTTGATGATTAATCATGACTATGAAGGGATGTTTAATCATGCCTATCGGTTGATGCAACAGCGGTGTGGTCGTCTTCCTTATAAAGCAAGATGCCTTCTTCTCTCTGTAGTGGAAAGATTATCTAATAGATGAGGTGACGAGAAGATTTGCACTTTTTTATTATTCTTGGACAATTATTGTGGACCTATGCGTATCCTTCATGTAATAACGACACTAGATACTGGCGGAGCTGAGCGCTTGATGGTTGATCTGTTGCCCTTGCTCCGTGATAAAGGACACCAGGTGGAACTGCTCTTGTTTAACGGGGTGATGACCCCTTTCCGTGAAGAGCTAGAGCAGCAGGGTGTTGTCATCCACGAGCTCACTAATGTGCCGGGAAATGTGAGGCACACTGAGGTCTATAACCCGTTGAACATCCTTAGGCTGCGTCGTTATATGAAGGGCTATGATCTGATTCACACCCATAATACGGCGTGCCAGTTATATGTGGCTATTGCAGGATGCATGACAAGGTCTCACGTGAAGTTGGTCACGACAGAACACAACACGACCAACCGCCGTCGGTCCATCCCGTTGCTTCGCCCTCTAGACAAATGGATGTATCGCCAATATGCCAAGGTCGTCTGCATTGGTGACTCCACTCGTGACAATCTGCAACAGTATCTTGGCTGTGATGGCAAAGCATGTGTGATTTACAATGGCGTGAAAACCAGTCGGTTTATTCGGTCGATTAAAGATGTATCCAGTCAAGATCATTACGTGATTACTATGGTCGCTGGTTTTAGGCCTCAAAAGGATCATGAGACGTTGATCAAGGCTCTCACGCACTTGCCTGCAAATTATCGAGTGCAGTTGGTAGGCAACGGTCAATGCGAGCTCCAGATGAAGTCACTGTGCAAGAGCCTGAACCTTGATGGCAGGGTGGATTTTATGGGCGCCAGAATGGATGTGCCAGATATTATGGAAGCTAGCGATGTGATCGTTTTATCATCCCATTGGGAGGGGCTTTCGCTGTCTAGCGTTGAGGGCATGGCCTCTGGACGCCCGTTCGTTGCAAGTGATGTCGATGGTTTGAGCGATGTGGTCCGTGGTGCCGGTTGTTTGTTCCCTCAGGGCGATGATCAGGCATTGGCCGCGATTATCCGTCAACTATGTGAGCATCCCGACGAATACAGGCGTGTAGCCGAAGCATGTCAGCGTCGTGCCATGGATTATGACATCAGCGTGATGGCCGATGCCTATGATTGGTTATATCAATCTCTGCTAAAATAGTGCATGATGAGAATCTTGCATGTAATCACTTCACTTTATACTGGTGGGGCCGAGCGCTTGATGGTGGACCTGTTGCCTCGTTTGACCGACGACGGCAAGAACCAGGTGGAACTGTTGCTCCTTAACGGGGTCGAAACACCGTTCAAGAAGGCGCTGGTAGAGCAGGGTGTCAAAATCCACTGGCTGTCGATGACCAATGATGTCTATAATCCGCGTAAGTTGTTCGCCTTGAGAAAATTCTTGTCAAGTCATCAATATGACATCATCCACACCCACAATACGGCATGTCAGTTGTTTCTGCCGCTGGCTAGTTTAGGCGCTCATCACAAGGCAGTGATGGTAACCACAGAGCATAGCTCAGCCAACAGGCGTCGTTCTCATTGGTGGCTTCGTCCACTCGACAAGTGGATGTATGGCCGATACAAGGCGATTGTGTGCATTGCTGACAGGGCAAAGGACAACTTGGAAGGTTATCTTGGACGTCGCGAGAATGTGCTAACGATTAATAATGGCGTAGACATCAGTCGTTTCCTGAGACCGATCAAAGATATTTCGGGCCAACACTCCTTTATTGTGACCATGGTGGCGGCCCTGAGGGTAGAGAAGGACCACGATACCCTGCTACGGGCCGTCAAGTTGTTGCCCATGAACTATAGGTTGCGCATCGTCGGCGGTGGGCCACATGTCGTAGCCGATGCCGTTAAGGCCACTTGCCATGAGTTGGGGCTGGACGAGCGTGTAGATTTTATGGGTCTGAGACTTGATGTGCCTGACATCCTTGAGCAGAGCGACATTGTAGTCCTGTCATCGCATTGGGAAGGATTGTCGTTGTCCAGCATCGAGGGAATGGCATCCGGCCGCCCGTTCATTGCAAGCGATGTTGACGGGTTGCGCGAGATGGTTGGCGGATCAGGTATCCTGTTCGCTCATGGCGATGCCCAGGATTTGGCAGACAAAATTCAGCATCTGTGTGAGCATCCTGATGAATACCAGCGGGTGGCGACTCGATGTCAAGAAAAAGCCCGCCAGTATGACATATCATTGACCGCAAAGCGTTACCTTGCGCTTTACCAGCGATTGTACCTGGCATAATTCCCGGCAAACCGCATTTCACTTAGATTGATTCAATGGCAACATTAACAGTTTTTACTCCGGCCTATAACAGGGCTCATACCATTTGGCGCACCTACGAGAGCTTGTGCCGCCAGACGTGCAAGGATTTTGAGTGGCTCATCGTCGATGACGGCAGTTCCGACAATACCCGTGAGCTGGTAGAGGGGTGGATCAAGGAAGCTAAAATATCTATCCGCTACATCTATCAGCAGAATCAGGGTATGCATGGAGCGCACAACACGGCCTATGCCAACATTGATACGCCGCTCAACACCTGTATCGACAGTGATGACTATATGCCTGATGACGCTGTCGAGAAGATCTTGGCTTGCTGGTGTGAAAAGGGTAATGACAAGTTGGCCGGTCTCATCGGGCTTGATGTGACCGAGGACGGGCAAGTAATCGGTACCCAGTTCCCGCTTGATATGCCCACGACTACGCTTCAGGGCTTTTATGCTGCTGGTGGCAAGGGGGACAAGAAGCTGGTTTACAGGACCGATGTGATCAAGCGATACCCCGAGTACCCACTGTTCCAGGGCGAGCGTTACGTGGGGCTGGCCTACAAGTATATGCTCATCGACCAGGACTATGAACTCATCACCCTCAACGAGCCGCTGGTGATTGTGGAATATCAGCAGGACGGCTCCAGCTTCAACATGTTCAAGCAATACTGGAACAATCCTAAGGGGTTCGCCTTTTTCCGCAAGGCCGAGATGATGACGACCCGTAGCCTGAAGCGCAAGTTCTTGATATGTGCCCATTATGTGTCGAGTAGCATCATCTCAGGGAATCGTAGATTCATTCAGGAAAGCCCCGAAAAATTCTTGACCGTGTTGAGTATCCCCGCTGGAGTCGCGCTCTACTGGCTCATACGTTACAAAGTGAAACATCAGGTCATGATGACCGTCAACGGAAAGTGATTGAAGGGTCGGGGTAGACATTAAGCGCTCGGCCGGAGTTTGATAATTATTAAGAATATAATGGCAACCAATAATAGGAAGAAGATCATTCGTGCGGCGACTGTGCCTCAGTCGCTCAATACATTTTGTCGTGGCATGCTTGAGGAGTTGTCGGCGCGATATGACGTGCTGGCCGTCTCATCACCAGGCGAGGCTCTTGACGAGGTCGCTGCTCGTGAGGGCGTACGCATTGCCGCTGTGCCCATGCAACGGCACATCTCGCTGCTTAGCGACCTGCGCTCGTTGTGGCAGATGTGGCGACTGATGCGACGTGAGCGGCCTGACATGGTTCACTCAATGACGCCCAAGGCCGGCCTGATGTGCATGCTGGCCGCATGGCTGACACGGGTGCCGTGCCGCGTCCACACGTTCACGGGCCTGGTCTGGCCCACGTCCACGGGCTTGAAGCGCCGTGTGCTCATGGCCACCGACTGGCTTACCTGTGCCTGCGCCACACACGTCATTCCCGAGGGCGAGGGCGTCAAGAACGACCTGCTCAGCCATCACATTACCCGCAAGCCCCTCAAGGTACTGGGCTATGGCAACGTGATGGGCATCAATCTGCAAGACTATGATCCTGAGCAATATCCCCGTGACCAGCATCAAGGCTTCACCTTTGTCTTCGTTGGTCGCATCGTTCGCGACAAGGGCATCAACGAGCTTGTAGCGGCCTTCGACCGGCTGCATCGTGAGCGCCCCGATACCCGTTTGGTCCTTGTCGGCAGACGTGAAGATGACTTAGATCCAGTTCTCCCAAGAACTCTCGAGCGTATAGATTGTGGCAATGGTATATCAGCTGTCGGAAATCAAGCAGACGTGCGCCCATTTTATGTCGCAGCCGATGCCCTCGTCTTCCCCAGCTATCGTGAGGGCTTTCCCAATGTGGTGATCGAAGCTGGAGCGATGGGCCTGCCCAGCATCGTGACCGACATCAATGGTTCGCGTGAAATCATCATCGACGGACAGAACGGAGTCATTATCCCGCCGCAGGACGAGGAAGCGTTGCACCATGCCATGGAATGGTTTGTAGATCATCCTGCTGATGTCGCAGCAATGGCCTCCCAATCGCGAGGGCTGATTGCTTCACGTTACGAACAGGGCTATGTGCGGCAGTGCCTATATGATTTTTATCACGAAATACTAAACTAGTTATGCAAGAATATGATCTACCGCAAGTATATTAAACGCATTTTAGACTTTTTTATAGCATTGGCTGCTCTAATCTGCCTGTCACCACTACTGATTATTGTTACCATTTGGTTACATGTCGCGAATAAGGGTGCTGGGGCTTTCTTTTTGCAGGAGCGCCCTGGTTACAAAGGCAAGATTTTCAAAATAATAAAATTCAAGACAATGACCGATGAACGGGATGCCAATGGTGAATTGTTACCCGATGGTGATCGATTGACCCAGGTCGGACGATTTGTTAGGTCAACTAGCATAGATGAGTTGCCCCAGTTATTTAATATTCTAAAGGGAGAGATGGCTCTTATTGGCCCTCGCCCACTTAGAGTAGATTATTTGGATTTGTATTCGGAAGAACAAGCTAGAAGACATGATGTTTATCCTGGCATTACAGGTTGGGCTCAATGTCATGGTCGTAATGGCCTCACATGGGCAAGGAAGTTTGAACTAGATGTATGGTATGTCGACCATTGTTCCTTTATGGTGGATTGCCAAGTTTTCTTATTGACCATCAAGAAAGTGTTGTTCCGTGAAGATATTAACCAAGAAGGCAGTGCTACTAGCGAGAACTTTAACGGTCATAATTGATAGAGTTGAACAGATACTTTTTCCGATTTATGATACAATCAAATATTCTCTTTGACTCTCTGATCTTAGACAATGTAAAAGTAAACGGACTTCCATTGATGGTTGTGCGTGATGATCTTTTTCCGTTTGTAGGTGGTGGTAGTAAAGCTAGAAAAGCTGTTTACTATGAGCGGTATATACAAACTAACGGATATAATGCAGTTGTGACATGTGGCGGCATTCAGAGTAATCACAATCGAGCTATTGCTTTGATGGCTGCAAGAAATGGATGGAAATGTCATCTTTGTATTCAGGGAACAGAAGATAGATTCTATCGTGAAAGAGGAAATGCTTTGCTGGATAGGCTAAGTGGTGCTGTTTGTGAATTGATAATGCCAGAGGATACAGCTCTTGCGATGGATAGAGCAATGGACAAATTTAAAGAACATGGTTTTAATCCCTTCTATGTTCATGGGGGTGGTCATGATTTGCCTGGAGGTATTGCTTTTGTAGATGCTATTCACTTACTGAAATCTCACTGTGATCAGATCGGTTATAAACCAGATTATATTTTCCATGCTTCTGGAACAGGCTCAACCCAAGCAGGCCTACTCGTTGGTCTGGATCAGGTTGGTTGGGGTGATGTGACGGTTGTGGGAATTTCTGTTGCACGTCAAAAAGAGCGAGGACGCAAAGTTGTTATTGATTTTGCGGATATGCTTTCGGGTTATTACCGTATGACGGAAAAATACGATAAAAAGGTGCTTTTTTGTGCGGATTACCTTCATGGTGGGTATGAACAATTCCAACCAGAAATGGCATCGTTCTTAGTTGAAGTAATGCATAATACGGGTTTGATTTTTGATACTACTTATTCTGGCAAAGCCTTCTATGGTATGTTGGATTTTATTAAAGTAAATAATCTTCAAAACTGTAATATTTTATTTTGGCATACCGGTGGAATTATGAATATAATGAAATAACAAGAAAAAGCGATATAAGGATTATGAATATTCTATTTACTTGTGTTGGTCGGCGAACTTATTTGCTGAAATACTTTAAGGAACAGTTAGGTCATAATGGCAAAATCATTGGTGCAGATATGCAGTTAACTGCTCCTGCTTTATCTGTGGCTGATGTGCGTGTGATTGTGCCAGCTGTTTATGATGAAAGCTATGTTGAGGCATTATATCAGATTTGTAGAATTCACCACGTAGATGCCCTTATCTCCCTAAATGACTTGGAACTACCTATTCTTGCCAAGAATAAGGCTCTGTTTGAGAGTATTGGTGTCAATGTAATTGTCTCATCCCCCGATGTGATCGATATCTGTTTTGACAAGTTGAGAACTGTTCAGTTTGTGAGTTCCATTGGTCTAAAATCACCAAAGACTTATGCCAATTTAGGTTTGGCGCTGGAGGCTATTTATACAGGTGAACTTGATTTTCCACTGGTAATTAAGCCAAGGTGGGGATCTGCTTCGATTGGTATAGAATTTGTTGATAATATTGAAGATTTGAAAATAGTTTATGAGTTAATAAGACGTAAGACTCGTAAAGGCATTCTTGGTGCAGTTTCTCAGCATGACGAGAACTTTATTCTCATTCAGGAAATGATTAACGGTCAAGAGTACGGACTGGACGTAATCAATGATTTGAATGGAAATAATGTTTCTGTGGCGGTGAAGCAGAAACTAGCGATGCGTGCTGGAGAAACTGATAAAGCGACGATTATTAACAATCCAAAATTACATCGTATTGGTCAATTATTAGGTTCAAAACTCTCACATATCGGCAATCTTGATTGTGATATTCTTGAGATGGAAGGCGAATACTATATTCTTGAATTAAATCCGCGTTTTGGTGGAGGTTTTCCTTTCTCCTATGAGGCAGGAGTTAATCTGCCTGGAGCTTTAATTAATTGGGTGCAAGGCAAGGACTTTGATGTCGAGGAACTGCAGCCTATTTATGGCTTAACCTTCGCTAAATGTGACTATTTGGTTGATATGACAAATGAAATAAATCTTAGTGAAAGAATAAAAGCTCGCAAAGCAGGTGAAAGAAGTGTCTCAGTCCAAAAGATTGCCATCTTTGGGGCTGGCGGATTCGGACGTGAAGTGGCAGGTGCCATTCATCGCATTAATAGTATTGGCAAGGAGCAATGGGAGATAGTTGGTTTCTATGATGATAATATAGCAGTTGGGACACAAATCTCTCATTACGGAATAGTGATAGGAGGTATTGACGAACTAAATAAGGTGGAACAGCCTTTAGCTTTAGCGATTGCTGTAGGTGATCCCTTAGCTCGAAAACATATATTTGATAGTATTAAGAATCCTAATGTATATTTCCCCAATATAATTGCCCCATCATTCAAGGTATTAGATCCACAGACATTTAAAATGGGGCAAGGTAATATCATTCAAGACAGTTGTAACGTTACGTGTGATGTGGAGATGGGTAACTTCAATGTCTTGAATGGCTCTAACATACTGGGGCATGATGTGGTCGTCGGTGACTATAATGTGCTCATGCCGGGCGTGCGCTTGTCGGGGGCTGTGCAGATGGGCAACTGCAACCTGTTGGGTGTCGACAGTGTTGTCCTCCAGAAGGTGCATATCGGTAGTAACATGACGCTGGGTGCAGGCAGTGTCTTGATGACCAAGCCCAAGGATGGCTGCACCTATATCGGTGTACCCGCCAAGAAATTTGAATTCAAATGATGACTAAGCTTTAAATAATCAGTGAGTAAGTTACCTGCTTGCGAAACTTAAATAAATAATAGATTATGGAGACGATGTACAATCCGTTTTCTCTTTCGGGAAAAACCATACTCGTCACGGGCGCTTCGTCGGGCATCGGGCGAGAGACGGCGCTTGCCTGCTCGCGCATGGGTGCTCGTGTCGTGGCTACGGCCCGTGATCAGGGCCGATTGGCCGAAACGATGAGCCTGCTCCCTCCCGTAGCCGACGGTGAGAGCCATGTGATGGCCTTGGCCGACCTGACTCAGCCTCAGGATGTAGACAGCCTGCTCAAATCGTTGCCGCCGCTCGATGGAGCTGTGCTGTGTGCGGGCAACTCGATGACTCTGCCCTTGCAGTTTGGCTCACGCGAGAAGTTCAACGAGATGTTTGATATCAATTTCTTTGCCCCCGTCGAGTTGATGCGGTTGATGTACAAGAAAAAAGTGCTGCAGAAAGGGGCCTCGGTTGTGCTGATTGCCTCGATTGGCGGCACCCACAGTTTCATGCCTGGCAACGGCGTGTATGGCGCTTCCAAGGCAGCCTTGAACTCCGTGATGAAGTATGCGGCACGCGAGTATGCTTCCCGCAAGGTGCGCGTCAACAGCATCTGCCCCGGCATGGTCGACACGCCGCTGATCCATCGAGGCACCATTACCGAGGAGCAGCTGGCCGAGGACGCCAAGCGTTATCCTTTAGGGAGATACGGACAGCCGGCCGACATCGCCAACGGCGCCATCTACCTGCTCAGCGACGCTTCAAGCTGGCTCACAGGCCATGATTTGGTCATCGATGGCGGCTTTTCTATCTAGTTTTTGGCCAATTCCTTTGTAAATTTGAAAAATAGACTTACTTTTGCCGCTTGAAACAATAGTATCAGTCATCGACAGATGACTTCTATATATGCGATTATATCACAACTATGAATATACAGGAATTTATTGAGAATTTCGCTGCGCAGTTCGATGAGACTGAGCCCGAGGCTTTCACCGCCGAGACCCGGTTCAAGGATCTCGACGAGTGGTCATCGCTGGCAGCGTTGTCCATCATCGCCATGGTCGATGACGAGTATGACGTCATCATCAAGGGTAAAGACATCACCAATTCCGACACGATCCAGGACTTGTTTGATGTTGTAGCTAAGCACCGTCGTTAACCTTTAGCCTCGTCGTTCCCCTGCATGGAATCACAGGTTAAACAGATCATTGCCAGGGTCCTGAATGTGGACCTCGACCTGATTACCGACGACTTGTCATCGGGCGATATCCCACAGTGGGACTCGGTGGGTAATCTGGCGATAATCAGCACGATAGAACAGGAACTGAATATCGAATTCCCGCTCGAGGACCTGTTTGACCTCACCTCGGTCAAGTCTATCGTTGATGAGGTCAACCAGCTCGCCGATGCTTAACGTCGCTCACAGCCCGCTCTTGCAGGCAATCACAGGTCATGCGGCCGCCACCCCCGACAAGACTGCTCTTGTAGCGGGTGACAGACGCATTTCTTATTCTCAGCTGGTAGCTGCCATTGAGCAGGCTGCCGCCTTCCTGCACTCGTTGGGGCTCAAGCCTGGTGACCACATCATCCTGTCGGCCCAGAAGGAGCTGGAATTTGTTTACCTCTATTTTGCTGCCCATCAGTCGGGCATCATCAATGTGGTGGTCGATTCGGCCGCTCCGGCCGATCGTTTGGCCTACATCATTGATGTGGTGCATCCCGCCGTTTTGTTTGGCGACTCGACTGTTGCCGACCGTGTCCGTTGTGTACCGTTCAGTGCCCTGGCCACCAGCCACGATATGGCTGCCGGCCTGCCTGCGCACAGCATCACTCCAGATGCAGTGGCCGACGTCATGTTCACCACGGGGACCACGGCAGCTCCTAAGGGCGTATGCCTCTCGCATGCCAACATCGCCGCATCGGCCTCCAATACCAACTCCTTTATCGGCAACGGTCCTGACGACGTCGAGGCGCTGGCCTTGCCGCTGAGTCACTCGTTCGGACTGGGACGTTTACGCTGTTCCCTCCTGGCTGGAGCCACGATGGTGATGGTGAGCAACTTTGCCAATCTCAAGTCGTTGTTCAGTGTGATGACGGCCGAGAGGGTGACAGGTTTCGGCATGGTTCCCGCCGTGTGGCAGTACATTAAACGCTTGAGCGGTAAGCGCATCGGTGTGTTTGCCGACCAGTTGCGTTTCATTGAAATCGGTAGCGCTGCGTTGCCTGTCGAGGACAAGCGACTGCTCATGGAACTGTTTCCTCACACCCGATTATGCATGCACTATGGCCTGACCGAGGCTTCGCGGGCCATGTTCAGCGAATTTCACACTGATGCTGCCAACCTGCATACAATAGGCCGCCCCGCATCGGCCATGGTACAGGCCGTCGTCCTCGATGACAGCGGGCACCCGGTTGATGATGGCATGGATGGCGAAATCTGTGTCAAGGGCAATATGGTCACCCGGTCCTATTTTCTTGAGAAGGACAATGCCGATGCATTCTATGGCGACGAGTGGTTTCGTACCGGCGATTGGGGACACCGCGATGCCAGCGGTAACTTCTACCTCACCGGGCGCCGCAAGGAACTCATCAACGTCGGCGGTGAGAAAGTGAGCCCAGCCACCATCGAGGATGCCATCTGCTCGCTGGGCGTGAGTGACTGCGCGTGCGTTGCGGTGCCCGATCCCAACGGCGTGTTGGGCGAGGTGCCCAAGGCTTTCATCTGCCGCGGCGGCACGACGATGGGCCTCGACGAAATCAAGCAACGGCTTGTTCAGTTACTTCCCAACCACGAGATTCCAGTGCTTTGGGAGTGGATTGACAGCATACCTCGCACGCCGTCGGGCAAGATACAACGTTTAAAACTCAAATCATGATATGTCACAGCTAACAATCAATCATGTGCGCATTTCAGGCATGAGCGCCTGTGTACCCTCGACAGTCGAGGATAACCGCTCACTGCCCATCTACAAAGACGAGAACGATGCCCTCAAGGTCATCGCCTCGACCGGCATCGAGCGCCACCACAAGGTGGATGACAATACCACCGCGTCAGACCTCACTGTCAAGGCCGTCGAGGCCCTGCTCGACAAGATGGGGTGGGGGGCTGAACAGGTCGATATCCTGGCCTATGTGTGCACCTCGCGCGACTACATCGCTCCACAGACGGCCTGCATCCTCCAGGACCGCCTGAAGCTGCGCAACGACTGCTGCGTGTTTGACCTGCCGTTTGGCTGCTCGGGTTGGGTCTATGGTATGAGCATCGTGTCCTCGCTCATGTCACACGGCACACTCAAGCGCGCCATTCTGGTAGCTGCCGAGACCAACACCCGCAACCGCAACCCGCGCGACACGGCTGTGCGTCCACTCTTTGGCGACGCAGCCACGGCAACGGCTCTTGAGTATGATCCCGCTTGGGAGCAACCCATGCACTTCATGTACGGTGTCGACGGTAGCGGCTTTGATGCCGTGTGGGCACCCTATGGCGGCATCCGCCAGCCTGTCACAGCCGAGGCCCTTGAGGAGAAGGAAGTGTCACCGGGCGTCTATCGTCGCGGCGTCGACATGATTGTCAATGGCATGGACGTGTTCGGCTTTGCCATCAAGCAACCGCCTCGTTCGCTCAAGGAGCTGATTGAGACATTTGACATCGATGTGGACACCGTCGACTTGCTGTTGCTCCACCAGGCCAACAAGTTTATCGACGAGAAGATACGCAAGGCGGTGAAGATACCTGCCGACAAGACCCCCTATTGCCTGGAGGAGTATGGCAACGTCACCAGCGCCTCCATTCCCCTGACGATGGTGACACGATGCCGCGAGCAACTCTCGGGCGACGTCAAGCATTGCTTGGCATGCGGCTTTGGCGTGGGATTGGCATGGGCCAGCATGGAGTTCTATGCAGGCGGTGTGCAAGTGCTTGATGTGATAGATTATTAATATTGGATGAAGACCTATGGCTCAATTTCTTAATACTAACAAGGAGTTCTACTGGGGTGACTGGTATTTCAAGGACCACGTCATGCCCGACGACTTTGACTACAAGGCCCACAAGAAGGAACTCTCGCCCTATTTCCAGCAGCGCGATTTCAAGGTGTCGATGATGTTTGCCGACTACTATTCACGGCTGAACGGCATCCACAGCGACCGCTACATCTCCATGGACGTCTATTATTTCTTTGTCCTGCCAGCCTTGAACCGCTTTGACTTCATCAATGCCTACCTTGACAAGAACATCTACACCGAGCTGTTCCCGGGTGTAAAACAGCCGCTCAGCTTGGTCAAGAATATGAATGGCATCTTCACTCACGACGGTGAAGAAATCTCGATGACCGATGCCGTGAGCCTGATTCAGCAGTTCACGGGCGAGATGATCATCAAGCCCACTGTCGACACCTGCAACGGCGACGGCGTGGCCCAGATTCAGGACTTGGGTACCGACCAGCTGGTCGCCCTGCTCAAGCAATACAGCCACAACTTCATCGTCCAGGAGAAGGTCAAACAGCACCCCGATATCCAGCGCGTCAACCCTACGTCGCTCAACTCAATGCGCCTGTTCTCTTACCGCAGGCTTGACGGCACTTACGAGTTCCTGTATCCTTACTCGTTTTTCCGCTACGGCAACAAGGGTGCCATCAAGGATAACGTCTCGCAGGGCGGCGCCATGTGCCGCGTCGCCGCCGACGGATCGGTCGACGACAGAGCCTATCGTTTCAAGAGCATGCAGGTCTTCTCGCTGGCCCAGGAAACCGGTGTCGACAACTTGGTGATTCCCCACTTCGACAAGGTGGTGAAAACCCTGCTTGACATGCATCGGCGCTTGCCCTACTTCGACCTGGTGGGCTGGGACATGACGGTTACGCCCGACGGCGAACCCATGTTCATCGAGTTCAACCTGCAACCCAGTATCGAGGGACCGCAGATTCAGGCCGGACCAATGTTTGGCGACAACCTGGACGAGGTCATGGAGCGCGCCCGCCGCGTTGAGTGCAGCCGCGTCCAGACTTATGTGAAGACTTTTGATAAGGACAAGCGTTTCTACCTGCACATGCAGTGACAAGATAACTGGTCAGGTGATGAGTGAGGTGACAAGAGTGGTGAATTCGGTGTTTAACTCCTGCAGTTATGTCGTGGGCGACGATGAGCGTTCATGGCTCATCGACTGTGGCGACGTTGACAGCATCCTCCCGCTCATCAAGGGCCGCCTGTGCGGCGTGCTGCTCACCCACGCCCACTTTGACCACATCTACGGCTTGAACCAGTTGCTCTCGATATTTCCCCACGCACGGGTCTATACCAATGCTGCGGGCAGGGAAGCGCTGTTGAGCGACAAACTCAATTTCTCCAGGTACTATGGTGACCCTTTCACTCTGTTGTACCCCGAGAATGTGGACATCGTTGCCGACGGCCAGATGCTGCCCTTGTATGGCGACACCACTGCCAGCGCCGTTGAGACCCCGGGCCACAGCCCCTCGTGTGTGACTTGGATCATCGGTGAGTCGGTCTTTACCGGCGACAGCCACATCCCAGGCGTAAAGACGGTGACCAATATCCCGCACTCCGACAAGGATTTGGCCCATCAGAGCGAAGCACGCATCCTGCAGCTGGCCGAGCATCGTTTGGTCTATCCGGGACATGCGGCCCCAACCGAATTGTAAAACAACAAAATTATCATAGAATTATGGCAAACAACAAGATTTTACTTTGTCTCGCCCACATGAGTGGCCATGAGATGAAATATATCCAGGAGGCTTTCGACACCAATTGGGTCGTTCCCCTGGGACCTAATGTCAACGCCTTTGAAGAGGATCTCGAGAAGCTCTGTGGCGAGGACAAGCGTGTCGTCGTACTGAGCTCGGGAACAGCTGCGATTCATCTCGCCCTGGTCAAGTTGGGCGTCGGGCGCGACGACGAGGTCATCTGCCAGTCGATGACTTTCTCGGCCAGTGCCAACCCCATTACCTATCAGGGTGGTGTGCCGGTGTTTGTCGACAGCGAACGCGATACATGGAACATCGACCCCAACCTGCTCGAGGATGCCATCAAGGACCGCATCGCCAAGACCGGCCGCAAGCCCAAGGCCATCATCCCGGTCTACCTCTATGGTATGCCCGGCAAGATCGACGACATCATGGAGGTGGCCCGTCGTTACGAGATCCCTGTCGTAGAGGACTCGGCCGAGGCTTTCGGCTCACGCTATCGTGGCCAGTTATGTGGCACGTTCGGCGACTTTGGCATCATGAGCTTCAATGGCAACAAGATGATTACCACCAGCGGTGGCGGAGCACTCATCTGCCCCGACGACGAGACCAAGAAGAAGGTCATGTTCTATGCAACCCAGTCCCGTGAGCCCATGCCCTATTACCTGCACAAGGAGATAGGCTACAACTACCGCATGAGCAACATCTGTGCCGGTATCGGACGCGGACAGATGTTTGTCCTCGATGAGCATCTGGCCCATCACAGGCATCTGTGTGACCGATATGTGGAACTGCTGGCCGGCATTGACGGCATCACGGTCCACACCAACGCCGACGAGCGCTCTGACAGCAATTACTGGCTCAACACCATCCTCATCGATCCTGTCAAGACGGGAACCGACTATGAGACCGTGCGCCAGCATCTCGAATCCTGCAACATCGAGTCGAGACCGCTGTGGAAACCCATGCACACCCAGCCTGTGTTCAAGGATGCTCCCGCCTATGTCAACGGTGTCAGCGAGGACTTGTTCGCTCATGGACTGTGCCTGCCCAGCGGACCCTGGGTCAGCGACGACGATGTCGAGCGAGTGGCCACCGAAATCATCGCCTGCTGCAAGCACTAGTCAAGGCGGCCTCTTGTTTATCACATGAATCAAACCGGGAGTAATATGAATATCGCAATATACGGTGCAGGCGGATTTGGCAAGGAAGTGGCTTGCCTGTTGCGGCGCATCAATGCTGCTGGCGGTGACTGGCAGCTGGTGGGATTCTATGACGACGCCAAGCCCGCCGGGACTCAGGTCTCGGTCTATGGCCAGGTGTTGGGCAATATGGACGACCTGCTCAAGGTCGACCAGCCGCTTGCCGTAGCCATCGCCATCAACGAGAACAAGGCGGTGCGTCGCCTGCGCAACGAGATTACTAATCCTCACATCTCTTTCCCAAACCTCATCGACCCTTCTCTGTTCCTTGTCGACCCTCAGACGGTTACAATGGGTCAGGGTAACATCATCCAGTATGGTTGCATGATCTCGTGCGACGTGGTCATCGGCAGCTTCAACCTGTTCAACGACCACGTGGTGGTGGGGCATGACAATGTCATCGGGGATTTCAACGGTCTCATGCCGGCGGCACATCTGTCAGGCGGGGTCACCATCGGCAACAACAACCTGCTGGGCGTGGCCAGCGTGGTGCTGCAGGGCATGACCATCGGCGATGGCATCACACTGGGGGCTAACAGCGTGCTCATGACACAACCCAAGTCCCATTCAACCTATCTGGGTGTCCCGGCCAAGAGGTTCGACCTGTGAGAAACCTACCCTTTTTGGCCATTTGCAGCATTTTGCCATTAAAAAATAGTCCTTCAGCGACAAATAACATGCAACAGAGAGCCAATTTTAGATTTTTTATTTAATTTTGCGCTTTGTAGAAAATATCTTTAGCATTTTCACGTTATCAAATATACGTGATGAGATTAGATGAATTCATAGAGAATTTTGCGGATCTGTTTGACGAAACAGACCCCGACACTATACAGGCTACCACTAGATTTAAGAATCTTGAAGAATGGTCGTCACTCGTGGCCTTGTCGGTCATTGCCATGATCGACGAGGAGTACGACGTCGAATTCCGTGGAGACGATATCCGCAACAGTAACACGGTCGAGGACCTCTATAATATCGTAAAAGAAAGAGTCGAGATCGAATGATAGCTTGATTGCGTGTGCCAATGATGACTTGCCATTGCTGTCGCTAGTGGCATGTTATTGTTGTATATGTAAATTGACCTAAGAACAATGACCTGCCAGTAAAGAATATGGCTAAACTGACTTTTCATGGGGTGGGAATTAAGGCGATGAGCGCATGTGTGCCTCGCAACATAGTCTATAACAAGGACTTGGACTATCTCATCCCCGAGGAAGAAATAGAAAAGACCATCAACAACATCGGCATCGAGCAGCGGCGCATTGCCGACGACGATGTCACGGCCAGCGACCTCTGTTACAAGGCCGCGCGCCAGCTCATGGACGACAACGACATCGACCCCGCAAGCATCGACGTGCTCCTGTTCATGAGCCAGACGGCCGACTACCGCATCCCTGCCACATCGTGCATCATGCAGCAACGGCTCGGACTGCCTCGCGAGACGATGTGCTTCGACATCTCGCTGGGTTGCTCGGGTTATCTCTTTGCCTTGACCACGGCGTTTGCCTATGCCCAAATGGAGGGCGTGAACCGTGTCTTGCTGCTCGACGGCGAGACTTTCTCCAAGATTGTCAACCGTCGCGACAAGGTCGACTGGCCGCTCTATGGCGACGCCGGCACGGCGACTCTTGTCGAGAAGGGCGACTTTGGCCCGTCCACTTTCCTGCTCTATACCGACGGCAGTGGCGAGCGGGCCCTGAAGATTCACGCTGGCATGCGTAATCCCATCACGCCCGAGTCGTGCATCGAGCGTGAGCAGGAGGAGGGCAACATCCGCAGCGACCTCGAGGTCTTCATGGACGGCATGGACGTCTTCAACTTTGCTATCAGTAAGGTGCCCAAGAGCATCAAACAACTGCTCAAGGAGACGGGCATGACCATCGACCAGGTGGACTACATGGTCTTTCATCAGGCCAACCGCTTTATGATGGACTTCTTTGTCAAGAAACTCAAGATAGCCCCCGAGCGGGTGCCCTATTGTATACACAAGTATGGCAACACGAGCAGCGCATCGGTCCCTCTGACCATCGCCAGTGAGCTGTGTGGCCGCCTCAATGGTGACAATACGGTGATTATGAGTGCCTTTGGCGCCGGATTGAGCTGGTGCTCGGCGGTCATGAACATGCGTGATTGTGCCGTGTCGCCTGTCATCGAGTATTGAACCGATGGAACTTCCTCTCAGTTTTCACCACGTGGGCATAGCCTGTCGCAGTATCGACAAGACGGTGGGCTTCTATCTGGCGATGGGCTACACGGCATCGCCTGTTACCGATGACCCGATGCAGCACGTCAAGGTATGCTTTCTGGAACGGCCTGGCCAACCGCGGCTGGAACTGCTCGAGCCGCTTGACGACGTGAGCCCCGTGGCTCGCACGCTGGACACGGCTGGCGTTACACCTTACCACCTGTGCTACGAGGTGCAGGACATCGACGCTGCAGTCGCCATGTTGCGCGGGCAGCGTTTTCTGCTGGTGAGCGGCCCGGTGCCCGCCTGTGCCATGGGTGGCCGCCGTGTTGCTTTCCTGTTCAAGAAGGACAATGGACTGCTTGAATTGGTCGAAGCTGAGCGCTGATGGACAACATCCTGCTGACATACGTCATTCCGCTCTATAACACCGAGGCCTATGTGCTGCGGTGTCTTCAATCTGTTGTCGACCAGGGCCTTGGCGATGACGATTACGAGGTAATCGTTGTCGACGACGGCTCCACCGACGGCGGCAGGGCTCTTGTCGAGGCGTTCGCTCGTGAGTACCCTCAAGTGAGGCTGCTCTCCCAGGCCAATGCCGGCGTCAGTGCCGCACGCAACCTGGCCATCGACAATGCTCGTGGTCTTTACCTGCAGTTTGTCGACAGCGATGACTATCTGCCCTCAGGGGTGATGGCGCCCTTGTTGCAGCGTGCGCTCGACGAGCGGCTTGATGTCCTGCAGTTCAACTACAAGAGTGTTGACATGGCTGGCAATGCACTGCCCGTCGCCCGTGACGACAATTACGCGTCGACGGCGGTTCTGGCAGGTGCCGACTATCTGGCTACACACTGCATGACACCCTATGTGTGGCGATTCTTGCTGCGCCGTGACTATATCAACGATAACGGCTGGCGATTCGACTCCTCGCTCATCGTGTGCGAGGATGGAGCTCTCATCGCTCGTTTCCTGCTCAATGCGCCGCGTGTTGCTCACGACGACACGTTAGCCTATTGCTACGTCAACCGCAGCGACAGTGCTATGCACAATCCTGACCCCGGTCACCTGCGTCGCCGCATCCTTAGCCAGGTCGACGCAGCTGCGTCGATCAATGCGACGATAAGTGACTATGAGCAACAGGCTGCGGGCCGCCAGGCTCCGCCCTCGGTCGCCGGCGTGAGGAATGTCTATCTTTACTTTGCCATGACCAAGGCACTCACTTGTGGCTGTGTCGACGAGGTGCTGCAGCGCATCAGGCAAGCCGGCCTGTTTCCCTTCCCGTGTGTGGGGCCCGAGGCCAACTACTATGGCTCGAAATGGAAGCTCATCCACTTTCTCATGATGCGTCCCGCATTGTGGCGTTGCCTCAGCTGGCTCTATCGTGCGATCAAGAAGAATTAGAACTACACAAATGAAGACTTTTGTTTTCCGCAATCAGACGGTCGAGGCCTTTATGGGCTATGATGGCGTGACCTATTCGGGCTATGACGATATCAGCCTGGTGCCCGATGACGTGGACCGCTACATCTGGTTCTACCAGGTTCCTGTCAATGCCGACACTGCTCAGCTGGCTCAAGAAATTGACTCCTATGGCGATAAACTCGACCTCGTGCTCGAGTCGGTCGACAAGGCTAAGCCGTTTATCGTCCTTTCGCTGGTCAACCTGTTCCCGTTAAGATTCACTGGCGACGACACTTCGGTTGAACGGGCTGTCAACGGCTTCAATGCCCATGTTGCGCAGCTGGCAAGCGAGAATTCTTGTGTCAAGATGGTGGATTTTGCCGACTTTACAGCACGTTATGACGCCTCAACGCTGGTCAACTGGAAATACTACCTCATGTCGCAGACGCTGCTCAATCCCAAGCTGGCCAAGGATTTCCAGGCGTGGTGGCAGCGTGCCCAGGAGGAATTGGAACTCAAGCGCAAGAAATGCCTCGTGCTGGACCTCGATAACACGCTGTGGGGCGGGGTGCTGGGCGAAGAGGGTGTCGACGGTATCCACCTTGGCGGCGATTATCCCGGTAAGGCGTTTTCCTATTGGCAGCGGGCCCTGTTGCAGCTATCGCGCAATGGCGTGATTCTGGCCATTTGCAGCAAGAACAACATGAGCGATGTTGACGAGGTGTGGGAACACAACCCGCATGTGGTGCTCAAGCGGGAGCATTTTGCCGCCATGCGCATCAACTGGCAGGACAAGGCCACCAACATCGATGAGCTGGCCCGCGAACTCAACATCGGTCTCGACAGCATGGTCTTTATCGATGACAACCCCGCTGAGCGCGAACTCATCCGCCAGCGACTGCCACAGGTCGAAGTGCCTGAGTTCCCTGATAAACCATATCAGCTGATGCCGTTCTTCAAGATGCTGGTCGATAAGTACTTCCGTGTCTACACGGTAACTGCCGAGGACCGCAACAAGACCGAGCAGTACCGGGCCAATGCGCAACGCCGTGCCGAGCAGGCTCGCTTTGCCGACCTGGATGACTATCTCTATAGTCTGGACATCGCCATCGATGTGATTCCGGCCGACGAGCACAACGTGCCGCGCATTGCCCAGATGACTCAGAAGACCAACCAGTTCAACCTCACCACGCGCCGGTATACCGATGCCGACGTCACTCAGTTTGTGGGCCGGGGCTGGCGCATCTATTGCATGAGCGTGAGCGACCGCTTTGGTGACAACGGCATCACGGGCACCATCTTTCTGAGGCCAGTCGACGATGAGACCGTTGCTATCGATACGCTGCTGCTCAGTTGCCGCATCTTGGGCAAGGGCATCGAGGAGGCCTTTTTCAAGACGGTGCTCAACCTGATGCGGCTCGACGGCTACCGCAGGGTGCAGGCCCTCTATATCCCCACAACCAAGAATGCCCAGACGGCCGACTTCTATGACCGCATGGGCATGACCTGTGTCGCCACGGGCGACGATGGCTCGCGCCGTTACGAGATGCCCCTGCAACATGTTTTTGAAATCAAGAATTGTTATAATATCCGTGTATTATGAACCTGCAAGACCGTGTGTTAGACATTATGCGTGAGACCTTCGGCATCGACGAGGTGTCGACCGATGTTTCTCAAAAGAATTGTGACCAGTGGGACTCATTGCGTCATCTCACGCTCGCTTCCGAGCTGGAAGATGCCTTCGACATTGAGTTGGAGCCCGAGGAAATAGCCGAGATGACCGATTTCTCCCGTGTCATCGCCATGCTGGAGTCCAAGCTCTGACCCCTGTTAGTCTCATTTTAACAAGTAGTTATGGCCAAGGAGCGCATTCCGTACATCGACTTTATGAAGTGCCTGTGCATCATGCTCATCGTGATGTACCACATCAGCCATGACTTCTTCAATCTGCTGGCTCCCCACCTCAATGATGCGTTGCAGGCCTTCCGCCTGCCCATGTATTACTTCATCTCGGGCATCTTTTTCAAGCTCTATGACGGCTATGCCGACTTCACGCGGCGCAAGGTCAACAACATCATCGTGCCGTTTGTCTTCTTTGTCGTCTTCGCCTTTGGTGTCCGATGCGTCGAGGTTGTTGTCCGTCTGGCACTAGGTGCCGACCCTATCGAGCTCTCGTTGACTCAGCTTGTCGAGCCGTTCTATCTGCGCTATTGGCCCAATACCACGCCGTTGTGGTTCCTGTGGAGCCTCTTTTGGGTCAACATCCTCTTCTATGCCATGCGCCGGTGGATCAAGCCGTTGTGGGCGTTGTTGGCAGTGACGGCAGTCTTGTCGGTCATCGGCTATCAGCTGGGCGTTCATCGCATCGAGTTGCCGCTCATGTTTGATACATCGCTCGTGGCGATGCCCTATTTTGTGTTGGGCTGGGGCATGAAACGTATTGGAGCCCTGGAACCCTCGCGATGGGATCGATATGGCATCCTGGCCTTGCTCGCTGTGGCGATGCCGGTCTATTGGCTCAACGAGTTCATGAACCTGCATTTCCAGGTCTATCCGGCCTACTGGAAACTATACCTGGTGCCTTTTGTCGCTATCCTGGCACTCTTCTGGGCCTGTAAGTCGCTGCCGCGCGTTCCCGTCATGTGCCACTATGGCCGTTACTCGCTCATCATCCTTGGAACTCATCCGCTCATCTTGCAGCCCGTCCGCTTCTTGCTGCTGCGACAGGGCATGGAGTCGGGCATCACACTCACGTTGATAGTCTTCACCATGACCATGGTCATCGAGTGGCCGCTGATTTGGCTGCTCAAGACTTACGCTCCCAGGTTCACCGCCCAGCAACCCTTCTTCGGTCCTGGTTGGAAAATCCGATAAATTGTATGAAGTCTTTGTGCCGTCTTCTGGCCATTGTAGTGGCCTTTGTCTTATTGTTTGCGGCCTATGGCGGCCGTGTTGACCCGTCGGTGTGGTCGTTGCCCGCGTTGGCTACGCTGGCTTTGCCGGTCGTGGCTGTGGCGGCGGTCGTGGTCTTAGCGTTGTTGGCGCTGTTTCGGCAATGGCGGGCTGCAGTCATCATTGTTGGAGCCCTGTTTTTGTCATGGCCCACATTGAGGCTGATCTCGCCTGTCACGCTGCTGCACCCCGACGCCAACCCCGCCAAGACGCAGCTCAAGGTCCTCACCATGAACGTGAAGGAGTTCAATTGGTTTGACGGCACCAAGTCGCCCAGCAAGACCATGCGATACATCCTCGACGAGGATGCCGATGTCGTGGTCATCCAGGAAGGGCTTGTCTACTTCTCCTATGAACATCTCGACAAGGTGAAACCCATGCTCAAGGAACTGTACAAGAAGTACCCTTACCGCAAGAAGCATTTCTTTGACGTGGGCATTCTGTCAAAATATCCCTTTACCGAGGTCGAGTCCCAGGCCCTGGCCAAGGAATCACTCGATTACTTCATCAAGGCTTGGGATGTCGAGGCGCCTGGGGGCAACCTGCGCGTGGTGAGCATGCACCTGAGCTCTCTGCGTTTTACCTCCAACGACAGCAAGGTCATCGAGACCATCAACATGCCGTCAGGCCGCAAACGCCGCATCAGCTCTGTTGCCCATAAGCTCGACGACGGTTTCCGCATTCACGCGGTCCAGGCCCGGGCGATGCGTGACTTGCTCAACGACAGTCCGGCCGACGTGCTGGTCATGGGTGACATGAACGACACGCCGGGCTCGTTTACCTACCGAACGGTATGCGGCGACGACTTCCACGATGCTTGGGCCGACACGGGATTCGGACCCACCTACACCTTTAACGCTCATCATCTGTATGTCAAAATCGACCACATCCTGTATCGTGGGGAGCTCAAGCCGCTGTCGTGCCGCAGGGTCAAGGCTGGCGAGAGCGACCATTATCCGCTGGTGGCCGTCTTTGAACGATAAATGTGCCCGATACACTAAATCGCACATCTTCACGTTCTTTATATATAAATGAATGTTACTATGAGCAATACCAGATTCTCTATGTGGCTGCTTGTCGCCATGATAGCCCTGCCGGTCATCTTTGCTTCGTGTATCGAGGACGGCTTCACCACCTCGCCAAACGATGTGCTGGACTTCAACCGCGACACAGTGGCCTTTGACACGGTCATCACGTTGCAGGGCACGGCCACCAAGCAGATGGTGGTCTATAACCACAGCAACAAGCAGATCAATATCTCGTCGATCAAAGTGGCCGGACTCGCCTCCAAGGGGCACTTCCACCTCAATGTGGACGGCGTGCGCGGCGACGAGTTCCACAATGTGGAAATTCGTGGCAACGACTCGATATTTATTTTCATCGAGGCCTATCTTGATGAGATGGAGCAGGATAAACCCACCTTGCTGGAAGACCGCCTCGAGTTTGAGACCAACGGCAAGAGCCAGTATGTGCTGCTCAGCGCGTGGGGACAGGACGTCGTCCGCATCAATGGCGACACAATCTATAACAACACCCTCCTGACAGCAACTAAGCCTTATCTCATCTACGACACAATGTTTGTCGCTCCTGGCGCTACTTTGACCATCGACCCTGGCGCAACATTGCTCTTCCATGACAAGGCTGCCATTCGCTGCAAGGGACGCATGCTGGCCAACGGCACGGCCCAGGAACCGATCACCTTCCGCGGCGACCGCCTGGATCGCGTGGTGGGAGAAACCAGTTTTGATGTGATGTCGGGTCAGTGGGGCGGCATCATTTTCTCACCTTCCTACAAGGTGACTAATGTGTTGAAGCACGTCATCATGCGAGGCAGCAGCATCGGCATGCACTGCAACCCGGACTATGTGGATACGCTCAATTGTTCCCTCAAGTTGGTCAATTGTGTTCTCTCTAACTCGGCTTCGACCTGTCTGGCAACTGCCGCCTGCTATGTGCAGCTCATCGGCACCGAGGTCAGTGATGCTGCCGAGGAAGTCGCCTATTTTGCCGGAGGCAAGGTCCTGGCAACGCAGTGTACGTTTGCCAACAATTACCTCTTTGCCCTGCCTTCGCTTCCCATCATCAACGTGTTTGATGTCGAGTTCAGCGACGGCACCACGGGTAAGATTAAGGGCCGCTTCGACAATTGCATCATCCACGGCATGACGCGAGATATCAACAGGGACACGCTCGACAATTATGACGTCTATCTGCGCTATTGCATGCTCAAGGGCGCAGGCGTTGACGACGCTCACTTCATCAACTGCGTCTGGAAGGGTGACCCTTGTTTCCTCACCGTGCGCGACGACCACTACTTCGATTATCGCCTGGGCAACGAGAGCCAGGCCATTGCCAAGGGCAACCCTGATCTCTGTCCCGCCGAGGCCCGCTATGACCGCTATGGAGTCGACCGCTTTGAGCGAGGCGGTGTCGACTTGGGCGCCTATGCCTGGGTCTTCATCCCTGAGGATGAGGAAGATGAATGAGCTTTTTTTATCCGATGTGAATGAGTAACGTGATATTTTTCAGGTATATATGAAGCGATTGATTATTTTTGCAACGCTTGTGATGGCTTTGATGGGAGGCATGACGGCTCAAGTCGCCCCGAGCAAGGCTCAGCCCAAGCATGAGTTCCGTGGGGCGTGGATGCACATCATCGGGCAGAAGCAATATGCCCAGATGAACCCCGAGCAGACGCGGCAGTACCTTATCGAGCAGCTCGACCTGCTCCAGCAGGCCAACTGCAATGCTGTCATCTGGCAGATTCGTCCTCAGGCCGATGCGGCCTATGTCAGCAACCTGGAGCCCTGGAGCCGTTGGCTCACGGGTGAACCCGGCAAGGCGCCCGATCCCGTGTGGGACCCGCTGCAGTTCATGATTGACCAGACCCACAAGCGCGGCATGGAACTCCATGCCTGGATCAACCCTTACCGTGTCACCAGCAGTGAAGACGACAAGCCGGCACCGGGACACATCTATTATGAGCACCCTGAGTGGTTCCTCAAGTATGCCGACGGCAAGTTGTACTTCGATCCGGGTCTGCCTGAGAGCCGTGACTTCATCAATCTGGTAGTCAAGGATATCCTTGAGCGCTACGACATCGACGCCCTCCACATGGATGACTATTTCTATCCCTATCCTGTCACGGGGGTTGATTTCCCCGATACCACATCCTACAACCAATACGGCATTGGCTGGGATAAGAATGACTGGCGCCGTCACAACGTCGACCTGCTCATCGAGCAGCTCCATGGCACCATCCAGCAGGTAAAACCCTGGGTACGCTTCGGCATCAGCCCCTTCGGCATCTGGCGCAACAAGGCCAATGACCCTGACGGTAGCGATACCGACGGACTCCAGTGCTACGATGCCCTCTATGCCGACTGCCCCAAGTGGACGGCCATGGGTTGGGTTGACTACATGGTACCTCAGCTCTACTGGGAATTGGAGCATAAGCGGGCCAGCGACCTCGTGCTCATGCACTGGTGGAATGACCATGCCAACGGCCGCCACATGTACTACGGACAGGCTGTCCACAACGTCATGTCTCACCAGGATATCGCTGATGACGGTGGCGATCCCGCCAATCCCACTCAGCTCGACCACAAGCTGCGCCTGCAACGCTCGATGGCCCATGTGCACGGCGTGACGTGGTGGCCCGGCTATACCATCACGAGCAATTTCAACGGCGTGCTGGACTCCTTGGCCAATAACCAGATGAGCCATCCCGCGCTCATCCCTGCCTATACATGGCTCGACAGCAAGGAGCCTCACCATGTGCATGATCTGAAAATCAAGAAGGTGGCTGGTAAGAAATGCCTGACTTGGCGTGCCCATGACACCGACGATCCCATGCAGCAGGCCGTCCGCTACGTCATCTACCGCTACCCCAAGGGCCAGAAGGGACACTTAGACGACGCAGTCCACATTCTTGCCATCACGGGCGAGACGTCCTTTGTCCTGCCCGACGGCGGCAAGGGAAATTGGCACTATGCCGTCACCGCCCTTGACCGCTGCTGGAACGAGAGCGATCCCGCCTGGAAATAACCCGTCGCTCCCTGCACTAGCTAGCCAACGAAAACAGGACAGCCGACCTCCCTATCCGGGTCGGCTGTCCTGTTTTCAGTGTCATCCGTTATCTCAGCCCGTCAGAACAGCAGCTGCAGGTTCTCGGTCATCATCTTCACGCTCATCGCCAGCAGGATAATGCCAAAGAACTTGCGCGAGAACATCATGCCGCCTTCGCCCAGCAGACGCTGGATCTTGTCGGTGCTCTTGATGACCAGAAACACCCATAGCATGTTGATGGCCAGGCCGATAAAGATGTTTATGTCGTCATACATCGCTTTGAGCGAGATCAGTGTCGTCAGCACACCGGCGCCCGCAATGAGCGGGAACACCATCGGCACCATCGTCGCCCCCTTGTTGGGCGTGTTGTTCTTGAAAATCTCGATGTCCAGGATCATCTCCAGCGCCATCAGGAACATCAGGAAACCGCCGGCTGTGGCAAACGAGTAGATGTTGCAGTTGAAAATCTGCAACAGCCAGTAGCCGCCATAGTAGAAGCCCACCATCAGCAGGGTAGAGTAGATGGTAGCCTTCAGTGCATCCACATGCCGGCCTTTCTCCCTCAGCTGCAGGATAATAGGTATCGAGCCGACAATGTCGATAATACTCAGCAACACCAGCGTTGCACTCAAGATCTGCGTGAAATTTATCTTACCCATAATCAAGGAGACATTATATTTTATTTACCCTGCAAAGGTACTCATTTTCTCAATATCCGCCAACCCGCTTCCTCACATACCTGTCCTCACCCTGATGATCGGTGCCCCAGGCATGGCCTTTTTGCTTCATTGATTATCTGTAATTCAATGTATTGTAACGCGCTGGATGACCATCAAGTCCAGCCGTTTGCATCTTCTCGTTATAGCTTTGCGAATTGCTTTTTGACCTTGTCTCTTGCGGGTATGATGCGTATCTTTGCAGCGACAGACGGGAAGCCGCTTTTAACATTTCGTTAACAGTTCCGCCCCTACTTTTATATTTAACTGAGATATGATTTTGCATTGAACATCAATCGATTGCGGTGGGCGCACTTAAAATACACGTTCAGCTTTTTGTCATGTCACGCTTTTTTCGTAATTTTGCCATTTAAACAGATAATAAACAGTATTATAACCAATAACAATGAGCGAGAAAGAGAATACACTGGCTACCAAATACGACCCCAAAGAGGTCGAGGACAAGTGGTATAAGTATTGGGAATCGCACGACCTGTTCAAGAGCGTGCCCGATGAGCGTGAACCCTATTGCATCGTTATCCCGCCGCCCAACGTGACGGGCGTCCTGCACATGGGTCACATGCTGAACAATACCATCCAGGACATCCTCATACGCCGCGCGCGCATGGAGGGCAAGAATGCCCTGTGGGTGCCTGGAACCGACCACGCTTCAATCGCTACCGAGGCCAAGGTCGTGAAGCGACTGGCCGAGCAGGGCATACGCAAGCGTGACCTCACCCGCGACGAGTTCCTGAAGCATGCCTGGGACTGGACCCACGAGCACGGCGGCATCATCCTGCAGCAGCTGCGCAAGCTGGGCGCCTCGTGTGACTGGAGCCGCACGGCATTCACAATGGACGAGAAGCGCAGCAACAGCGTCCTCAAGGTCTTCGTCGACCTCTATGACAAGGGTTACATCTACCGTGGACTGCGCATGGTGAACTGGGACCCCAAGGCCCAGACGGCACTGAGCAACGAGGAGGTGATCTACCGCGAGGAGAAGAGCCACCTGTACCACCTCAAGTATTATGTTGACGGACTCACTGCCCTCGAGGGTGAGGAGCAGCTGCGCGCCGAGGGCAACATCATCCACAAGGATGAGAAGGGCTATTATGCCGTCGTGGCCACCACACGTCCCGAGACCATCATGGGTGATACCGCCATGTGTATCAACCCCAAGGATCCCAAGAACCAGTGGCTCAAGGGACGCAAGGTGATCGTGCCGCTGGTGGGCCGTGTGATCAACGTCATCGAGGACCGCTATGTGGAGATAGAGTTCGGTACTGGTTGCCTGAAGGTTACACCCGCTCATGACCCCAACGACTACGTCCTGGGCAAGACCCACAACCTGGAGACCATCGACATCTTCAATGCCGATGCCACCATCAGCGAGCAGTCGCCGCTCTACGTCGGCATGGACCGCATGGAGTGCCGCAAGGTGATTGTCGTGGACCTGAAGAATGCTGGTCTGGTGGAGAAGATCGAGGATTATGACAACAAGGTGGGCTACAGCGAGCGCAACAGCGACACCGCTGTCGAGCCGCGCCTGTGCATGCAGTGGTTCTTGAAGATGAAGCACTTTGCCGAGATCGCTCTGCCCTGTGTCCAGAACGATGAACTCAAGTTTCATCCAGCCAAGTACAAAAACATCTATAAGGTATGGCTCGAGGGCATCCAGGACTGGTGCATCTCGCGCCAGCTCTGGTGGGGACACCGCATCCCGGCCTACTTCCTTCCCACCGACAGCGAGGACAAGGAGGTCTATGTTGTGGCCCTCAACGAGCAAGAGGCCCTCGAGAAGGCACGCAAGATCCCTGGCTACGAGAACATCGAGGCCAGCCAGCTGCGTCACGACGAGGACGCCCTTGACACGTGGTTCAGCTCGTGGCTGTGGCCCATCTCGCTGTTTGACGGCATCAATAACCCTGGCAACGAGGAGATTAAGTACTACTATCCCACCAACGACCTGGTGACTGCACCCGACATCATCTTCTTCTGGGTGGCTCGCATGATCATGGCAGGTTATGAGTACATGGGGCAGATGCCTTTCCGCAACGTCTACTTCACAGGCGTCGTGCGCGACAAGCTGGGCCGCAAGATGTCCAAGTCGCTCGGCAACTCGCCCGATCCGCTGAAGCTCATTGAGCAGTTTGGTGCCGACGGCGTGCGCATGGGCCTGATGTTGGCTGCTCCGGCCGGCAACGACATCCTCTATGATGATGCCCTCTGCGAGCAGGGTCGCAACTTCAACAACAAGATTTGGAACGCTTTCCGCCTTGTTAAGGGTTGGGAGGTAGCCGATGTCGAGCAGCCCGAATCAAGCCGCCAGGCAGTGCTCTGGTTCCGCAACCAGCTCAACGATGCCCTGGCTACCGTCAAGGACCACTTCTCGAAGTTCCGCTTGAGCGATGCCATGATGGTGCTCTATCGCCTCTTCTGGGAGGAATTCTCGGCTTGGTATCTCGAGGCTGTAAAGCCTGCCTATGGTCAGCCCATGGACCGTGCCACCATGGCGGCAACGCTCGAGTACTTCGACATATTGCTGCGTCTGCTCCACCCGTTCATGCCCTTTATTACCGAGGAGCTCTGGCAACACCTCGATGAGCGCAAGGACGGCGAGAGCATCATGTATGCCCGCATTCCCGATCCCGAACTGGCCGATGCAGCGCTGCTCAAGGCCATGGCCGATGTCAAGGAAATCGTCGGTGGCGTGCGCAACGTCCGCAAGCAGAAGAATCTGCCCAACAAGGAGCAGCTCACGCTGCAGGCCGTCGGTGGCTTGAACAATCCGTTTGAGGCCATCATCGTCAAGCTCGCCGGACTCGAGAAGATTGAGACCGTGACCGAGAAGGATGCCACTGCTGCTGCCTTCATGGTGGGCACCGCCGAGTTTGCCGTTCCTGTTGCCGGCAGCATCAATGTCGAGGAGGAAATCAAGAAGCTTGAGGCCGACCTGGAATACACGCGAGGCTTCCTGGCCAGCGTGGAGAAGAAGCTGAGCAACGAGCGATTCGTGGCCAATGCCCCCGAGGCTGTCGTGGCCGGCGAACGCAAGAAGAAAGCCGATGCCGAGAGCAAGATTGCCACAATGGAGCAGGCCCTCAAGGCATTAAAGAAGTAGAGAATAATAATTGCGTCCCACGCGTTTGGGGCGCAATTATTGGATTTATGATTATAGACCAGAGATTATGGAAAACTCAATTTTGAAGCCTGGCATCCCTGTGGCCTTGTGCAGCGACCATGCCGGCTATCCCGTCAAGGAAGCCGTCAAGCGCTGGCTTGAGGCTCAAGGCATTGCCTGCAAGGATTTCGGAACCTACAGCGAGGAGAGCTGTGATTATCCTGACTTTGCACACTTGTGTGCCGCAGCTGTCGAGAGCGGCGAGTGCTATCCCGGCATTGCCGTGTGTGGCAGCGGCGAGGGCATCAACATCACGCTCAACAAGCACCAGGGCATCCGTTCGGCCCTGTGTTGGAGACTGGCAGTCGCACGCCTCGCTCGCCAGCACAACGATGCCAATGTCATTGCCATGCCTGGCCGCTTTGTCACCGACGACGAGGCCATCGCCATGGTCGAGACCTTCCTGACAACACCCTTTGAGGGCGGCCGCCACCAGCGTCGCATCGACAAAATCCCCGTCAGCTAACCAGTTTTATCAGTTTTTTTTGATATAAAACGGGGCTGGCTTCAACTGAAGCTGGCCCCGTTTTTAGGTCTTTCGGTGTGAATCAGTTATTTCACGACTACCTTGCGGGTTCGTCTGTCGCTGCTGACAAGATATGTGCCGTTGGCAAGGCTGATCTCGCATGATGCGTTCACGGTGGCCACGAGGTTGGCATCCAGGTCATAGACCTCAAGCGTCTCTCGCTGGGGATTGGCCACGGTGATGCCGTGTTGCGTGGGCAGGACTGTCCACTGCATCATGCCGGCCGAGTTAAGGATGAAGTTGATGAGGACTGTCGCATCACTGATGTTGATTTTGCCGTCATTGCTCATGTCGGCTGCCTGCTCGTCAAACGGACTGGGCATGTTTCCTTGTAGGTAGGTGCACAGTGTGGTGACGTCGGTGATGTTGACCTTACCGTCCATGTTGACGTCGCCGTAGAGCACTGCCGGTGCTGTCACTTCGCCTTCAACGTCGGCATAGGCCGTAGCGCTGCCTGCCGTAGCCGTAATGGTGCCCTCGTAGTGGCCCTCGGTGGCGGTATCGGCAATGCGCACATAGAAGGTCTCGCCGCTGGCATCAAGCGTCAGCGAGGTCGACCATGAGTGCTGGTCGAGGCTCAGCTCGAAGTTGTCGTCTACCGTGACGATGACGGGCTCGTCGTTGTCCTCGGTGACAACAGTTGCCTCGCTGATGGTGGACTCGCCGCCACTAACGGCTGTCATGGCCTCAATGGCTCCGTTGAAGTAGACCTGGGGCTCGCTGGGTGCTGCGACAGCATGGATGGCAATGTCGTCAATGTTCATGCGTGCACCGGCTGTCTGCTGGAACTTGAAGCGCACGTTGTCGGCAATGTTGAGCGAGTAGGTGTACTGGGTGAAGGTGTGGGTAAGTTCCAGCTCGTCGATCTGGGTCCATGTGGTGCCTCCGTTGGTACTATATAGAATCTGTAGCGTGGCGTCGGCCTCGGTGGTGCCATAGGTGGCTGCATAGAATGAGATGCCAGATGTGCCGGCAACGTCTTGTTCCATGGCAATCCACGAGTTTGACATCTTGCCAAAGCGGCAACCGATCTGGTCATTCCAGTGGTCGTTGGACTGGGCAAAGATACCGGCGTTGCTGAAGTACCACTTGAAGGCTGCGCCCTGAACCTCGCGGGTCCAGTAACCTCCGTTCTCGCTGTCCTCCCAGGTCTCGATAATGGAGTCGCCGCTGGGATTGATGGGGTCGTCGGGATTTACGGGGTCGTCACCGGGCTGCTGCTTGCCGGCTGTCAGCGAGCAGGTGCGGTTCACCTCGCCGCTGGTCAGCTTGAGCGTGCCGGTTGCGGTCTCGGCCGTGCCGCTGTAGGTCACGGTGATGCTGGTGCCGGCATTGACGGCGCTTGCCGTCAGTGTGCTTGGGCTGACGCTGAAGCCTGTCCCGCTCACGCTCACGGTGATGCTCTGCGTCAGGTTGCTGCCCTTGACGGTAATCGTCTTGCTGATGCTGTTGTCATCAAGGGCGATCGTGCCCACATTGATGACCTCGCCGCTGGCGGGCTGCGACAGGGTGGGGGTGACCACGACCTGGCCGTCACCGGTCCATGACTGGCCCTTCTTGTTGCCCCAGATGTGCTCGGCCAGCTCGGGGTGGTCGATATAGGGGTTGCGGTTGTCCTGCCATGCGTAGGCATAGTTGTTGCGCTTGGTCTCCTTCTCGCTCACGGGATCCAGGCGGTGCCACTCCAGCAACAGGTCGATGGCATAGGTCGTGAACACCGGATAGCTATTGCCGGCAAAGAAGGCATCGCCGCCCGACTTGGTCCAGCCGCTGATCTCGTCGTTGTAGCAGGTGGCCATGTAGAAGTAGGCACGGGCAAAGTCGCCCTTGTACTCGTCGTCGGGCTCAAACACGCGGCCCGAGTAGCCGCTACGCGTGCTGTAACCCATGCGGCCCTTAGCCACATACTCGCCATTGGTCAGCCTGGTGCCACCCTCACACACGCCGTAGGGGTAGTTAGAGCGCTGGTTGTTCACGTAGCCGTCGGTGGGTACAATATTAAAGATGTCGCTGTACTGTGGCAGCTTGCCGCTGCCCCACCAACTCTTGGGTACACTGTGCTCGCGGTTGATGCAGTCGCCGATGGCGCTGTAGTTGCCGCACTTATTGCTGTAGGTGTACTTGTCGTAGTTGCTGTACATGTCGATGTAGTAGCCACGCGAGTCGGTGTCGGTGTCCTCATAGGCACTCCACAGGTTGTCATAACCGATGTTGGTGTGGCTGGTGATGATGTTGTACAGGGCCGTCAGCAGCGACTGGTCGCTCTTGTTCAGGGCGCTGGAATAGTAGTTGCTGGGACACGGCTTGGGATCCTTGGCCCCTACAGTAGTTGCCAGGGCCATGAACGTGAGGAGAAAAAAGATTTTTTTCATAATCGCAGCATAATGTTTGATGATAGTTAATGATGATGTAGTTGTTAATGAAATGATTATAGATAATCGTGGTGTATAGTAAAGACAGCAGACCATCAGTCGAGGCTATGTTGTCCAGTCGTTGATGATGGTCTGCTGCGTTGATTCAGTCTTGCAGTTGGTTGAAAGGTTCCTGTTTCACGAGGCAAGAATCAGGTCGATGACGGCATTCACGTCTGACACGTTGACCTCTTTGTCCTGGTTCACGTCACAGCGTGAATGGATATTGCCGCTCATGATGGCATCGATCAGGGCATTGACGTCGGCAATGTTGACTTCGCCGTCGCCGTTCACATCGCCGGGCAGGACAAACGCATAGAGCGTGATGTCGTCGATGTTCACGCGCGATCCTTGGGTCTGGGCAATACGGTAACGTACGGGCCCTTTGACCTTGGCGATCAATTTGAACTCCTGCAGGCTGCCCTTGGTCACTGTCACAGTACTCAGGGTGGTCCAGCTGGCGCCCTTGTCGGTGCTGTAGTCCACGTTCAGCGTGGCATCGGCATCACTGCCGAAGCTGCCGGCCCAGAACCTGATGCCACTTGAGCCGCCGTTATAATCTTGGGCCATGGCTATCATGCTGTCGTTGCTCTTGCCCAGGCGGCATGACAGGTCGCCGTGCTTGAGGTTGTCACCCCAGATGCCGGCATTGCTGAAGTCCCAATCAAAAGCGTTGCCCACAATGCGGTCGGTCCAGTATCCACCGGTCTCACAGTACTCCCAATCCTCGGTGATGCTGTCGCCCATAACGGGGTCAGGACCAGGACCCGGACCGGGATTGTCATCGATGGCAATGGCCTTGATTGTGATCATTGTGGAAACCTCATCGCTGCTCAGCGTGATGCTGTTCTCAAATGAGCCCTCCTCGTCGGCAGTGAAACTTACGACAAACGATGTGCCGCTGTTCACTTCACTGGCGCTGAAAGAGTTCTTGCTGACATAGAAGTGATCGTTCTCGGTCATCGACAAGGTCAAGCCGCGGGTCAGTCCTTCGCCCTTGACGGTGACCGTGTAATGTAATTCGTTGTCGATGGTCGTGGAGCCCATGTCCACAATGGTGCCGTTAGTCGGCGAGGTGATGACTGCAGGAATCTCATGGCCGCTGCCAGGCCAGGGCTGGCCTTGCATGTTGCCCCAGATGTATTCGGCAAGCTCGGGATGGTCGATAAACGGGTTGCGGTTGCCCTGGATGCCATACACGGCCTCGTTGCGCTTAATCTCTTTCTCGCTCACGGGATCCAGGCGGGTCCACTCCATGAGCATGTTGATGGTCCAGGTCGAGAAGGCCTTGTACTTGTTCCTGCTATAGTCTAGCTGGGCACTGCCGGGCCAGCTGGGCAAGACATCCTTGTAGCAGGTGACCATGTAGAAGTAAGAACGCGCCAAGTCGCCCTTGTACTCGTCATCGGGCTCAAACACAGTGCCGCTGTAGCCAGGATAGGTGCAGGTGCCCAATTTGCCCTTGGCAACATACTGGCCATAGCTCAGGCGCGTTCCGCCGCTGCACACGCCGTAAGGGAAATTGCTGCGTTGGCTGTTCACCTTGATGTCGGTGGGGTAGATGTGGAACACGTCGGTGTTCATCGGAGCAACCTCGCCGCCAAACCAGCTTCTGGGGAAACTGTGCTCGCGGTTGTAGCCTTCGCCCACATGTGAGGCCGACGAGCCGCTGTCGCTCGGCCGATACCTGCAGTTGCTGTAGATGTCGATGATGTAACCCTGGTCGTCGGTGTCGGCTGTGGCAAACGCTTTGAGCAGGCCACTGGAGTAAGATACCTCCTTGTGGGTCTTTATGATGCTGCACAAGGCTGACATCAGAGCCTCGTCACTCTTGTTCAAGGCTCTGTTATAGTAGTTGGCCGGAGCAGCAGCAAGTGCAGCCTGTATGGCAAGGACCATGGCTGCAAGCATTGTGGAGAATCGCATGAACTTCTTCATCTTGATCGCATGATGTTGTTATGATGTTGATTATTTCTTGCGTGTCTGTTTGCTCGACGGCTTGCCGTCCTTGCCCGCTTCGCGCCCGGCCTGAGGTTTGCGCACCTGACCGGCCAGTTGCCCGCAGGCCGCTGCGATGTCCTCGCCACGGCTACGGCGTATCGTGCACGTCACGCCCTTGCTGTTGAGGTAGTCGCGGAAGTAGGTCATCCTCTCGTCGCTGCTGGTGCGCAGTTTCTCGATCCCCGGAATCATGTGATAGCGGATGAGGTTGACACGCACGTGCTCGTTAGGCAGCAGCTCGCGCAGCTTCTCGGCATGCTGGATGTCGTCGTTGAACCATTGCCAGCAGATGTACTCCACCGACAGGCGGCGCTGGTGGGCAAAGTCATAGTTGCCCAGCATCTCCATCACATCGGCGATGGGGTAGAGGCGCTCTATGGGCATCATCGACGAGCGTTCCTCCTGCACGGCGTTGTGGACGCTCACGGCGATGTGGACGCTCGTCTGTTCACACAGGATCTTCAGCTCGGGCTTCTTGCCCACGGTCGAGACGGTTACCCGCTTGGGACTCCATGCCAGTCCCCACGGCTCGGTCAGGATGGCAATCACGCGCATCACCTCGTCGAGGTTATCCAGCGGCTCGCCCATACCCATGAACACGACGTTGGTCAGCTTGTCGCTGTCGGGGACGCTCAGCACCTGATTGATGATTTGATTAGAGGTGAGGTTGCCATGGAAGCCCTGCTTGCCCGTCATGCAGAAGTAGCAGTTCATCCTGCAGCCCTTCTGTGACGAGATGCACAGAGTGGCGCGGTCATCCTCGGGAATGTAGACCGACTCCACCGCCTGCTTGCCGCCCACGTCGAACAGGTACTTCACCGTGCCGTCCTCGCTGGCCATTGCCTGGCTGGGAGGATACAGGCCCACGCAGTAGCGGCTGGCCAGCAGTTCACGACTTTTCTTGGAGATGTTAAGCATCTGCTCAAAGTCGTTCACCCGCTTTTGGTAAATCCACTGGGCCAACTGTTTAGCTACAAAGCGAGGCATGCCCAGCCCAGTTACTGCATCCTGCATTTCCTCAAGTGTCATGCCGGCAAGCGGCTGCAATGTCTTGTCGTTACTCATAAATTCTATGGTTTTATATCATTCAGCCTGCAAAGGTAGTGAAAATAGTTGAAAATGGGATAATTAAACAGCTTTTTTCGGTAGGCTTCGTCAATTTGTCTCACCAATTTGTGCACAAAATGAAAATGTTCTATCCGATAAACTCTTCGAGCCGCCAATATTTGGAAATCAAAAAACTGCTGCCGGTTATTGGTTTTGATTTTCAAAGTATAAAGATGAAAAAATGAAACACACAAAAAGAGAATGAACATAATAGAAAATGAATGCTTTTTTGTTGATATAAAAATATTTGTATTTTTGTACGATGATCATGAGTCGAATCATATGGGTGATAGTAGTACTTGGGATGCTGTCCACAACTATTTTAGTTGTGCAGGGAGACAACCCTATGATAAGCGGCTGATTGCTGCAGACAGCCTGATGCATGACTTCCCTGACAGTGCGCTGGCGCTTGTCGAGGGCGTCTGCCGCGACAGCCTTACTGCTGAGAGCGAACGCGCTTACCGTGACCTGTTGTTCACCCAGGCCCGTTACCGCTGCTACATCACGCGGGCATGCCACATGTCCATCCGGCCTGTCAAAAACAAATGAGCAAATAATTGTCTAAATGATGTGAAGATGACACAGGCCGACGGCACGGTAAGGTGCCGATCCTATGCCACGCTGGGTGAACTGCTCAGCAGCAACGTCAGGCAGGAGGCCCTGCCCGACCAAGCTAGCCTCGGCACTCGCCTTGCACCGATTTTCCTGGTCAATCACCGCGCCGCTGGCTCTTGCCCAGAGCCAGCCGCAGGTGATTGTTCAGGAGAGAAAAGACTTGCTGGAGACCATCGCCCGTCTCAACGAGCGACTGGACGAGCCCTTCGTCACCGCGGGCACCGTGACCGGCGACAAGGGCATCAAGCAGGCGCAGGACGAGTACCAGCGCCTCATGAATAATAAATCACCGAAATCTAAGAGAAAATAGTGTTTAGAGCGATAAAAGCGCTACCTTTGCAAACATGGAAAAAGAAGAATTGAATATGACATATAAAAGGCTATTCAGTAAAAGATCCCTAACTATTAGTTTATTAGTAGTTGTCACATTCCTCTTGGTCTTAATTTCTTGCCAAAACAATGTCAAGAAACGCCTCTGTCAAAATGGTAAAATGTGGTATGTATATTGTCCTTATCCATCTGATTTATACCCAACATCCAAATGCTTAGTTCGCAATTTTGGCTGTTTCAAATTTAAAAGCAATGGAGAACTATTACATGTCGTTTATAATGAAGAAAATAATCAATATGAAGATTATAAACAACCATTTAATGATTCTTGGCAGATAAATCATAAAAACAAAAACAGATGGGATTATAATAAAAGAACGGATGAACTCAAATTTAGCTTAGGACAGTTTGATGTTCTTGCTTTTGTAGAAGATACCTTAATATTAGAATCGCACAGCCATTTCAACGATTGTATAATCATTTTAGTGAATTTGGGAGAGGAATTCCCCAAAAATCCAAATAATCAAGTGCGAGACCATTTTGACAGGCGTGATATAATCAGATTATTAAAGCAAGGTGACGTACCGAATGACAGTATTGAAAAATACATTATGTTAGACAGCATATCGATAGCTCATTAGAAATAGACTCGTCTTTTCAAAGAATACGCAGTTGATTTACCTTTGTGGCAAATCAACCGCAATTCTTTATGATACTGACGATAAACGGAAAGCAGGCAGCGCTGAAGAAGGGGTCTTCGATAGAGTACGTATCGGAGAACCGCATCTTCACCGATGCCGATGACTACTCCATGGAGATTGAACTGCCACTGGCGGACTGTCCCCAGAACCTCGACATCTTCGGCATGATCACCCGAAAGGACGTGGACACGGGCGACATCTTCTTCAGAGGGAGTCCGTTATCGCTGAGAAAGCGACCTGAAGGTCGATGGCTTGGTGAAAGCATCAAGGGCGGTCGGGATTCACTTCGTGCATCCCTCTGCGCCCCGGCGGGGGCGCAACAAGTTGAATGAACGGCACTAACGTGCCTCTTGTTTCATTTCTTTGTACCAGTGCTTTGAGCAAGCTCAAGCCCTCGCACAAAAAATGAAACGATTAAGAGGCATCTCTTAATCGTTCATTCAACTTTTGCGGAAAGGGAGGGATTTTCTGCTTGGAAATCTGAAATATTTGCCAACTGATACACAACAACTTACATTTTCGTAGATAGGCGAAATTCCGTGGTTAGTGTCCCTATACTGTCCGAGGACAACGCCGTATAATCGTCTTGCGGACAGTTAATTAATCTTTACTTCGCGTTAGATTTTTTGTCGCGATAAACCTCCAGGAGTTCTTCCAGAAGCCTGATGCGCTCGTCCTTCTCGCGCAGCATGGCGTCCTTGAACTTGATCACATCGTCACGGTGCTTCACCTCCTGCTGCAGGACGTAGGCGCTGGCGCTTTTCAGTCCGTTCTTGCTGTCGGTGGACGACAACTCGATGCCACCCTCCCTTATAAAGAAGGTGTCGATCGTCACGTTGAAGAAATCTGCAATTTGTTCCAACCGCTTTGCCGTGGGATTTCCCGTGATGAGACTCTGGATTGAATTCTGCTTGGGATTCAACCCGAGTGCCGTTAACAGTGCTTGATTCTGCAATCCACGCTTCTCAAGCAACTCTTTGATTGCTTTGCCGTTATACATATCCTCTGAATTATAGCGTTAAATTTATCTCAAAAATATATGGTTTATATGCCATATATTTTGAAAATGTTTATTACCTTTGCACAAAATTACAACTAAATTTTGAACTGACAAAATTTTTCAATGATAAAATCATGAGTATATCAACATTCTACAACGATTTGCCGAGGCGCAAGAAATCCCGCTTCAGGGAACGGGTGAACAAAGTGTGCGGCTGGTCATACGGCACCTTCTATTACAAGCTGAGCCACAACAACCTCACCAGGCTGGAGAGGAAGGCCATCGGCGACATCATCAAGTCATACCAATAAAAGGATAAAGATCATGAGTGGATTGTTCAAGGACCACCACCGCGTCTGCGAGTGGGAGGCAGCTGCCGAGCGTGACGGGCGCTGCGAATTGTATGCCGTGTACTACGTGCCCGGCAGGAATGTGCTTGACCATGCGTCGGGCACCGTGAGAATAGGCATGAAGGGCGACATGCCGATCAACCGTTACGTCACCTGGCACCACGACGGCGCCTGCTACAGCGGCAAGCAGCGGCTGCCGCAGTATGACCTCTACTTCGATGATTGACGAGAGGTGCATAGAGACACTACTCAACCGCGTGGACATCGTTGACGTGGTGAGCCGTCATGTGGAGCTCAAGCGCAAGGGCTCGACCTGGCAGGCCTGCTGCCCGTTCCACAGCGAGCGCACCCCCTCCTTCATTGTCAACCCCGCCAGGAACACATGGCACTGCTTCGGGTCCTGCAATGAAGGCGGCAACGCCATCACCTTCCTGATGAAGATGTGCAGCATGACCTTTCCCGAAGCTGTCAAGGAACTGGGGAAGATGTACGGCGTCACCATCGAGGAGACCAATAGCAAGGAGCAGACGGCTGAGCAGGCGGCCAACGGCCAGAAGCGTGAGGCGATGTTCATGGCCTACCAGTCCGTGCAGCCCTTCTTCACGGCGCAGCTGCGGGGCTCCAACGAAGAGAACGCCGGAGCCTTCCGTTACGCCAGGCAACGCTGGCCCCTGGAGTTCATCGATGAATACGGCATCGGCTATGCGCCGCGCAACGGCGAGCTGCTGCTGAAATTCATCGAAGTCAACTGCATCCCGCAGGCGGTGCTGCTCGACATGGGGCTGCTGCGCAGGTCGGAAAAGAACGGTCACCTGTACCCGTTCTTCCGTGAGCGTGTGATGATCCCCATCCGCGACAGGATGGGGCGCATCATCGGCTACACGGCAAGGACGACATCGGAAAACAGCGACATCCCCAAGTACCTCAACTCGGCGACCTCGCTGGTCTACAGCAAGGAGAACTCCATCTTCGGCATCGATACCGCCGTCAGGGCCGCCGTCAGAGACCGCAAGTTCTACCTTGTCGAAGGCGCTCCCGACGTGCTGAGGATGCACATCATCGGCGCCAACAACACCATCGCGTCGCTCGGCTCCGCATGGACCGCAAAGCAGTTCCAGCAGATCAAGCGGTTCTCTCAGAACCTGTGCTTCCTTCCCGATGCCGACCCGCCCAAGAGCGGCGAACCCTACGGCACCGGCGTGAAGGCGGTCATCAAGAACGCGCTGCTCGCCCTGTCCGAAGGGTTCACCGTGTCCGTCAAGGAGATCCCCCTGGCACCTGGAGGCAGGAAGAACGACCCCGACACGTACTGCACCAGCCGCAAAGCCCTTGACGGCCTCACCGAGCAGGACTTCATCAACTGGTACGCCCGCAAGCTGCTGCCCGACAAGGCCACCCAGGAGGAAAAGACCGGCGCCGTCGCCACACTGTCGGATCTCATCGCCAAAGTGGACGACGACGTGAAGGAGTCCATGCACCTCGATCTGCTGGTGAAGCTAATCCCCGGCAGGGTCATGTGGAAGAACGCCGTCAAGGCCGCCCGCAAGCGGCTGGCCGAGGCCCGCCTCAAGGAGCGTGAGAGCGAGGACGAGGATCTCGGCGCGCGGTACGGCTTCCACATCCGCCACAACTGCTACTTCTCCGTCGGCGAGGACGGCAAGTGGCAGCAGTGGTCCAATTTCACCATGACGCCCCTGTACCACATCAAGGACCAGGTGGCGGCAGTCAGACTGTTCCGCCTCACCAACGAGGACGGCATAAAAGAAGAGATAGAAATGAAACAAGAAGAACTGGTATCAATCACGAAATTCAGACAAAGGGTCGAGAGTGTCGGAAACTTTATCTGGAATGCCGCTGACAAACAGCTTCAGCGGCTCAAGCAGTACCTCTACTCGTTCACCGACACGGCGATAGAGATCAAACAGCTGGGATGGCAGCGCCAAGGCTTCTTCGCCTTCGGCAACGGCATCTTCACCACCGAATGGCACGAGGTGGACAGCCTGGGCATCGTCCGTCTGGGCGACGAGCTCGGCAACTTCTACCTCCCGGCGTTCTCGTCCATCTACAAGGATGACACGCAGTTTTTCCAGTTTGAGCGGCAGTTCATCCACCTGCCCACCAACAGCATCCCGCTGTACGACTACGCCAAGAAGCTCGTCAGCGTGTTCGGCGACAATGCCAAGGTGGGCCTGTGCTTCCTGCTGGCCACGCTGTTCCGCGACGTGGTGGTGTCCTACACCAGGAGTTTCCCCATCCTCAACCTGTTCGGTCCGAAAGGATCGGGCAAGTCCGAACTGGGCCACTCCCTGATGGCATTCTTCATCCGCGACAACGTGCCGCCAAACATCAGTAATTCAACGCTTCCAGCTCTCGCTGATGCTGTCGCTCAATGCGCCAATGCGCTCGTCCACCTGGACGAGTTCCGCAACAACCTTGACGAGCAGAAACGCGAGTTCCTCAAGGGGCTGTGGGACGGCACCGGGCGCAACCGCATGAACATGGACAGGGACAAGAAACGAGAGGTGACGAGGGTAAGTTGCGGTGTCATCGTCAGCGGTCAGGAGATGGCTACTGCCGACATCGCCCTGTTCTCCCGCTTCATCTTCCTGTCGTACTCCAAAAGTCAGTTCTCGCAGGAGGCCAAACGCCGTTTCACCGACCTCACGGAGTGCCGCAAGCTCGGCTGTACGCACCTGGTGCTCGAACTGCTTCAGCACAGGGCACTGTTTGAGGCCGATTTCCGCTCATGTTACGACGAGAGCTTCAGGCAACTCGTCGATGAGCTGGAGAACTCCAACGTGGAAGACCGCATCATCAGGAACTGGGTCATCCCGTTGGCGGCCTACAACACTCTCAAGGATGTGGTGAAGCTGCCATTCACCTATCAGGAGATGCTTGAGATCTCAGTGCAGGGAGCCATCAGGCAGAACAGCGAGAACGCGTTGAACAACGAAGTGTCCACCTTCTGGAACATCGTCTCTTTCCTCAAGCAGGACGGCCGCATCTGGCTCGACTGCGACTACAGGATAGAGAAAGAGGTCAAACTCCAGTGCCGAGGACAGAAGTACGCGACGGAATTCCCGAGTCCGAAACGCATCCTCTACCTGCGCCACAACAGGATCTTCCAGCTGTACAAGATGCACGGCAGGCAGGTCAACGAGACACTCATCTCGCCCGGGTCCCTGCTGTACTACCTCGAGAACAGCGAGGCTTACCTGGGCCGCAAGCAGTCCGTCCGCTTCAAGAACATTATCAACGGCGTGGAGCAGATGAAGGAGATCGAGCTGGGCAACGGGCGAAAGGAGTACAAGAAAGTCTCGGTCGTTGACCAGGCACTCGTCTTTGACTATGACATGCTCACCGAGACCTTCGATTTGAGCATAGATGAATTGGAATAAGTATAACCCGTGTTTCAGAGCCAACCACTCTGAATTATAGCTTGGAGCCGACGGCTTGGGAAAGTAGTCGGCTCTTTTGGACCCTGACGGGACGATAAAAAAAAATCTGATTATTGAGACACCAGGATTGCTTCTACAACTTCTACAAACTCTACATAATTGATTATAAGACAATTAAAGTAAATATATTTGTAGATAAACACTTACATTTTTCTACAGAAAAAAGCATGTTTTCATGCTCCAAACACCCCCAAAAAGCCCATTTTTCTACATTTTTAGTCAGTTTCTACAAAAACAGACAACATTGGTTTTTCACAAATATCAGATAATCAGCGGAATGATGTTTTGTAGAGATTGTAGAGGATGTTTTCGGTTTTTTATGTGCCCAAAATTCAAAAAACCGTTTTTTGCAACATCGAGCATGTCGGAATGCCTACGGGACTGATTCTTTTTTTCAGCTCTTGCCCACGGTGCTGTCGGGCGCAACCGCTTGCGGGAAGAATCTTTCATGTTGCCCACGAAAAACAAAGTCAAACACACTTTCACTTGTTCACCCGTCGCCTCCCTTGCCTTTCCGCTGCAAAGGTATTGCGGCCTACCCACACGCAAGGCCAGGGCAAGTTGCCTTCGGAAATTCTCCAGCCCCTGCGGGGTAGTAATTCCCGGGCAAGCCTTGCTTTAGTGTGCTCCAGCCGCACTTTGCAGGCATCGTAAAGGCGAAGCGAAAGCGACAACAAGTTCAAAATCGTATGTTTAACTTTTTAATATTTTTCGTTATGGACAACAATTTCAATTCTTTCAATCCCGCAAGCGGTGCTGACAGCGCCAGTGTTCAAGAGCAGGTTGTAAAAGGCTCGCTCAGCTCATCCAATTTCAATATCGTTGATGAGCTTGAGGAAGTCGATTTGGATTTCCACAAGTATGATTACCGCAGCGGCAATCCTGCCGTGTTCGTTTGCACTTATCACAAGTACAATGAAGGCCGCCCACTGGCGGGCATGTGGCTGGATTTGACCACCTTCAGCACCTACGGCGATTTCATCGCCGCCTGCCGATGGCTGCACCGTGATGAGGCCGATCCCGAGTTCATGTTCCTCGATTATGAGAATTACCCCGATTCGCTCTACAGCGAGAGCGGGATGAGTGAGGCCACCTTTGAGCTGATTCAGGAGCTGGCCGAGCTCGATGATGATGAGCGCGAGGCCTACGAGGCGTTTATGGATGTCACCTGCGAGAGCGCCCCCTCGATCGAGGCATTCCGTGAGCGCTATTGCGGCGAGTGGGACAGCGAGGAGGCTTTTGCCGAGCACCTGGCCGATGAGCTTTGCATGTTCGACAATGTGCCCGAGAGCATCACCCGCTTTTTTGACTTTAAGGCCTTCGCCGCCGAATTGTTCATGTCGGACTATGATTTCAGTGATGGCCACGTGTTCCGCACCTGCTGAAGCGTAGCCGCACCCGCCGAGAAAAAGGCCGTCCGCAAGGATGGCTTTTTTCGTGCCCGATCGGAACGGAACCCGCCACGACCCGACCGCTGCGATGAGGAAGATCGGGCCCACCCGCCGCCCTGCAAAGACAGTGAAACCGCTGGTTCAATGTCTTTTGCCATAGGAGGTCATCGCAGTAATTTTGCATCGTAAAACATTTACTAAGCCAAAATTCACAACTTTAAATCTATGCCAAGCACACAATACCAACTCCATCTCAAGGGAGTGGTCGGAGGGTACGATTTCGACCGCAACTATGTGGACTACGTGCTGTCCCGCTACGAGGACAAGCCCGTGAACGTCCTGATCGATAGCCTGGGCGGCTCTCTCGCCACGGCGCTGTCGATCGCCTCGGCCTTCAAGCGACATGGTGACGTGACGGTCCACTTCGTGGGCATGAACGCCAGCGCAGCCACCGTCGCCTCTCTTGGTGCCAAGCACATCACCATGGACGCCTCGGCCATGTACCTGGTGCACAAGTGCAGCGCCCAGTTCTTCGAGTGGGGCAACCTCAATGCCGACCAGCTCGCGCAGCTCGTCGACCAGTGTGAGGATGCCATCCGCGACCTGACCAAACTGGACAACAACATCGCCCAGATGTATGCCGCCAAGTGCAGCAAGCCGCAGGAAAAGCTGCTCGACCTGATGAAGGTGGGCGGCTGGCTCAACGCCAAGGAGGCCCGCGAGTGGGGCTTTGTGGATGAGATCACCGACCTGGGCGAGACCAAGCCGGTGCTCACCGATGCCGTCGCCTCGGCCATGGCCGCTGCCGGCATCCCGATCCCCAACGTGCCCGCCGCCGACAAGGAAACGGCCTTCGCCCGGTTCCTCGCCGCCATCTCCTCACTGTTCAAGTCCAGGAGTGAAGAGCATGCCGCATCTGACAAGACCTGTACCGTTGACACCGCAGCAGGTGCCGACGATGATCAACACACCAACCAATCTGTAATAACCAAAACTCAAGCACTTATGAACCAGTTCCTCCCGCTTTTGGGCAAAGTCCTCAACATCGAGGGCTTTGCCGTGGGCGAGAACGGCTCCAGCCTCACTCTTGACCAGCTCAAGAGCGTGGAGGCCGCGCTGTCCGCAAAGGACAAGCGCATAGCCGAGCTCGCCGATGAACTCGCAGCGGTGAAGAAGTCGCCCGCCGACACCTCCACCGCCGTCGTCAACGAAGGCACGTCCGACAAGCACCAGCCCCAAGACGAGGTGCAGCAGTATGTCGAGACATGCAACCAGGCCCAGGCCTTGTATAATCTTGTTCCCTAACCACAACTAACAAATCTGTACCATGGCAGGAAAACTCACATTCACGCCGCAGCAATTCCAGGAAGCTGCGACGAAGTACCGCAGGGAACTGCTCATGCTGCCTATCATAGGCTGCTATGAGACCCTGCAGTACATGACTGGCCGCCCGGGCATCCGCTACAAGGAGAACGTGGGCGCCATCAGCGGTGACGCGCAGT
>CAMJXD010000001.1 GCA_946409635.1 uncultured Prevotellaceae bacterium | reverse complement strand
CTACGAGGCTTCTGGTGTTACCAGCTTGACCTTCACCGTTCCCGCTCTGGAGCAGGTAACTCCCGTCGAGACCACTACCTTCGTTAAGGTGACCAGCGCTGACCAGCTCGTTGCCGGCAAGAAGTACATCTTCGTTTGTGGCGACTATGCCATGGGCGCTGAGGCCACTGGCAACTTCCTCCTTCCCATCGCCATCACCGGTGGTGACGAGGTAGAGGTAAGCGACAATGTAGCTATCATGACCCTGGGTGGCAGTGCCAGCCACTGGACCCTTGCACTGGGCGACCAGTACCTGACTGCAGGTAACAGCACCAACCTGGGCTTCGGTACTACTGCTACCGAGTGGGTGATCACCAACAACGAGGGCGCACTTGCAGGCTTCCGTGCAAAGCACGCCGACTACAACCGCGCTATCCGCAAGCACAACTCCATGGACCGCTTCGGTAACTACAGCACCAGCGACGTTAATTCTGAGTTCGCTTGGATCTATGTAGAGAAGAGCGACGAGCCCGTTCTGCCCACCCTGGGTGGCTACTTCGTATGGAGTGCACTCGATGAGAATGGCCACTTCACTGTTGCTTACAACAACTTTGACTACGACGGTGACTACACCCTCGTTGTTAAGGATGAGGATGGCAACGTGATGGAGCTCGATGCCGATGGTGAGTACTATCAGGCTGCTGAGGGTACCCACACCTACACCGCCGAGGTTACCGCCGCTGGTTATCAGCCCAAGAGCGAGAACCACGAGTACACCTACACCGTGCCCACCTACGCTCCCGCACCCGTGCTGAACTGGAACGAGGAGACCTTCACCATGACCGCTACTCTCGAGAACCGTGCTTACAGCAACGAGGACATCGAGCTCTACATGAACGAGAATAAGGTTGAGAACCCCAAGACCGTTGCTCAGACCTACACCGAGCAGACCCTGAACTTCAAGGCCCGCACCATCGGTAAGGATGGCGACAACAACAGCGAGTGGGTTTACGCGACCGTTACCGTTCCCGCTAAGGAGATGCAGGATTCCCAGACTCCCGTCATCACCGTAACTCCTGGTGAGGAGACCTACACCATCAGCGCTACTCCTTGCACCGAGCTCTTGATCGATGGCGTTGAGCAGACCAACCCCTACACCGTTGCACGTCCCGCTGTCGGTGAGGAGGATCTCGTTATCTACGTTACCGCTATCAACAACGATGGCGAGGGTTACAAGGATGCTACCGCTACCCAGCGCGTGGTTATCCCCGCTAAGCAGCCCGCTCAGCAGCAGTGCGCAAAGCCTGACGGTGGTTATGTAAACGGTCAGGACTTCCACGGTGTAACCGTAACTCTGACCAACAACGAGACCGCTGAGGGCACCCAGCTGCACTACACCGTTAAGAAGGACGGCGTTGTCATCACTGAGGACGCTATCTATGACGGTCCCTTCGCTCTGACTCAGAATGGTGAGTACGAGATCGACTTCTGGGCAACCGCTCCCGGCATGACCGACAGCACCCACGGTGGTCTGAAGTTCACCATCGACGAGACCACTGGTCTGAGTGAGCTCGCCGCTGGCAAGAACGTAGCTAGCGTACGCTACTTCAACATGGCCGGTCAGGAGATGCAGGAGGCCAACGGTATGACTATCGTTGTTACCACCTACACCGACGGTACCAGCAGCGCCGTTAAGGTGATGAAGTAATCCGTCATTGCTCAAGCTTAGGATTAACCAAGCTTCTATAGAAAAAGCGGCCCCCACGGCGGGGGCCGCTTTTTTTAGGCAATGATATTAGCTGTAGCCTCCCCCTGCGGGGCTAATGCTAATTACACGACTTTTCATTTTACTGTCCGGGGAAAACATCGAAGATGTCAGCGGTTCTTCGAACCGCCCCTCGTCTTCGACGCTTTCCCCGGACACCCATACAGGCTTGATTTATGACACAGCCTTGACAGAGAATGAAAAAACCTGTTGTCCCAGTTGTTTAAAAGTTGTTCATGTTGTCTGAAAAATCAACATCTTCGCGGCTTGGCCGCTTGGCGTGAGTTCTGTGGGCGCGGATGCCATCAGGGATTTCAGATGATTCAGTTGTTGTCTTGTTGTTGTCTTGACTGTGGCGTTGCCGTTTTCTGGGCCCGGTGCGGCATTTTTTGGAAAAAAATCATTACCTTTGCGGGTTATTACATCATCAATGAGAAAAGAAGTGGAAACAAGATACATCTTTGTCACCGGCGGCGTTGTCTCGTCGCTGGGAAAAGGCATCATCGCGTCGAGCATCGCGCGGCTGTTGCTCTCCAGGGGCTACAGCGTCACCTGCCAGAAGTTTGACCCCTACATCAACATCGACCCGGGCACGCTCAACCCCTATGAGCACGGCGAGTGCTACGTCACCGTCGACGGCCACGAGGCCGACCTGGACCTGGGCCACTATGAGCGCTTCACCAACATCAAGACCACGCGTGCCAACAACGTCACCACCGGCCGCGTCTACCAGAGCGTCATCGACAAGGAGCGCCGTGGCGACTACCTGGGCAAGACGGTGCAGATCATTCCCCACATCACCGACGAGATTAAGCGCGACGTCAAGCTGCTGGGCACCACCGGCAAGTATGACTTCGTCATCACCGAGATTGGCGGCACGGTGGGCGACATCGAGGCCCTGCCCTTTATCGAGGCCATACGCCAGCTGCGCTGGGAGCTGGGCCGCCGTTGCATCTGTGTGCACCTGACCTATGTCCCCTACATCAGCGCGGCCAAGGAGCTCAAGACCAAGCCCACCCAGCACAGCGTCAAGCTGCTGCAGCAAGAGGGTATCCAGCCCGACATCCTCGTGCTGCGCACCGAGCACCAGCTGCCGCCCACCATGTTGAAGAAGGTGGCCCAGTTCTGCAACGTGAGCGCCGACGCCGTGGTGCAGTCGCTCGACGTGCCCACCATCTATGAGGTGCCCCTCAAGATGCACGAGCAGCGCCTGGACAACATCATCCTGGAGAAGAGCGGCCTCGAGGTCAAGGGCGAGCCCGACCTGACGAAGTGGAACGACTTCCTGGCCAAGCTCAAGGGAGCCCGGCAGGAGGTGCGCATCGGCCTGGTGGGCAAGTACGTCTCGCTGCAGGATGCCTACAAGAGCATCGACGAGAGCCTGCTGCACGCCTGTGCCTACCACGACCGCCGGCTCAAGCTCGACTACATCAACAGCGAGCACATCAACGACGGCAACGTCGACCAGCTGCTGGCCGGCCACGATGGCATCGTCGTGGCGCCCGGTTTCGGCCAGCGCGGCATCGAGGGCAAGTTCGTCGCCCTCAGGTGGTGCCGCGAGCACGACGTGCCCACCTTCGGCATCTGCCTGGGCATGCAGTGCATGGTCATCGAGTTTGCCCGCAACGTCCTGGGCCTGACCGATGCCAACAGCACCGAGATGGACCCCAAGACCACCAACAACGTCATCGACCTGATGGAGGACCAGAAGACGGTCACCAACCTGGGCGGCACCATGCGCTTGGGCGCCTATGCCTGCCGTGTCAAGCCTGGCACAAAAGTTGCCGAGGCCTATGGCAAGACCGACATCGAGGAGCGCCACCGCCACCGCTTTGAGTTCAACGACGAGTACCGTGACCGCTTTGAGCAGGCCGGCATGACCATTGCCGGCGTCAACCCCGAGAGCAACCTGGCCGAGGTCATCGAGCTCACGGACCACCGCTGGTACATCGGCACCCAGTACCACCCCGAGTACTCCAGCACCGTGCTCAACCCCCACCCGCTGTTCATGTCCTTCATAGCCGCCGCGATAGCCGCCTCCACCACCACTTCGACCTCGACCTCACGCTAAGCCGCTAAGTCGCTAAGATTTTTTATAATTTAATTTATTATAATAATGAGTGATAAGGCGATGGCTTGGGGTGACGACGGAACCAAGGTGATTCTTGACAGCATCTATCAGGTGTACAAGAATCTTGGTCCGGGACTATTGGAGCTGGTCTATGAGCGTGCTTTGATGCTGGAATTGACTGAACGGGGATTGAAAGCGCGTAACCAGGTTCCTGTGCGAGCCTTCTATAAGGGCCATGATTTGGGAATTGACTATAGATTAGACATCCTTGTGGAGGATAAGATTGTTATCGAGTTGAAATCTGTAGAACAGTTACAACCTGTTCACGAGAAACAGTTACTCACTTATCTGAAATTGGCAGATAAACAATTGGGCTTTCTGGTTAATTTCAATGAGAGTTACTTAAAGAGAGGAATTAAACGGGTTGTAAATGGTTTTGAGGAACCACCTGTTGACATGTTAAATATAAATGATAATTAAATATTAAAACTTAGCGGCTTAGCGTGATATGATTCCCGCTGCTGCACCGCGAAAACTGAATATATGGATAAGAACACTTTGACTGGAATGTTGCTGATGGCTGCCGTCATCTTTGGCTTCATGTGGCTCCAGAAGCCCAGCGAGGCCGAGATGGCCGAGCGTCAGCGACAGATTGATTCAATCGCTGCCGTGCAGCAGCAACAACAGCGACGCGACGTCGCCGCCGGCAACGTCGACACCCTGAGCAACGACGAGATGACCCACCTGATGAGCGTGCTGCAGAACCTGCCCGCCGACAATGCCGTCATCAACAACGAGGGCGTCATGCTCAAGCTCGAGGGCGGTGACATCGCCGGCACCGTCACCGTGGGCGACACCACCGTGCAGTGGAGCGAGGTGGCAGCCGCCACCAGCGCCAACCCCGCCGTACACAACCTGGCCGTGCAGGCCGTGCAGCGCGCCCTCGACATGTATGCCAAGAACGGCTCATTTGCCGCAGCGCTCACCGGATCGGAGCAGACCGTCACCCTCGAGAACGACTCCCTCAAGGTCGAGATCAGCTCTAAGGGCGCCGTCATCTCCCGCGCCACGCTCAAGGGCTACAAGACCTACAAGTCGCCGCAGCTCGTGCTGTTTGACAAGGGCGACAACGACTACAGCTTCACCCTGAGCAACAACACGCAGCGCTTTGAGACCAAGAACTTCTACTTCACTCCCAAGCAGCTCAACGACAGCACCGTGGTGATGAACCTCGACCTCGAGGGCGGAGCACAGTGGGGACTCAAGTACACCCTCGTGCCCGGCAGCTACATGGTGCGCATGGAGATGGTGCAGCAGGGCATGAACCGCATCATCCCGCTCAACATCAACCTCGTTGACCTCGACTGGCACCAGAAGATCTCGCGCCACGAGTTCGGCAAGACCTTTGAGGAGCGCAACAGCGGCATCTATTACAAGTTTGCCGGCAAGGGTGGGGAAGTGAAGAACACCAGCGAGAGCGGCAACGACGAGAAGGAGATCAAGGAGAAGCTCAAGTGGGTCAGCGCCAAGAACCAGTTCTTCTCGACCGTGCTCATCACCGACAGCGTCTTCTCGACCGCCCAGCTCACCAGCCGTGCCACCGAGAGCGGCCAGCCCGACTATGAGAACTACCTCAAGGACGTCACCGTCCACACGATGGTGCCCTACTCGAGCGACAAGCCCGTGCCCGCCTCGTTCTACTTCTATCTGGGCCCCAACCGCTACCACATGCTCTCGAGCTACGACAAGTTCTCGCCCAAGGAGGACCTGAACCTCACCCGGCTCATCCCGCTGGGCTGGAAGCTCTTCCGCTGGATCAACACGGGTATCATCATCCCGGTGTTTGACTGGCTGGGCAAGTTCATGAGCAACTATGGCCTCATCATCCTGGTGCTCACCATCATCATCAAGGTGGTGCTCTCGCCCCTGACCTACAAGACCTATATCTCGCAGGCCAAGATGCGCATCCTCGCGCCCGACATCGCCGCCATCAACGAGAAGTACCCCAACCAGGAAGATGCCATCAAGAAGCAGCAGAAGACCATGGAACTCTACCGCCAGGCCGGCGCGAGCCCCTTCGGCGGCTGCCTGCCCATGCTGCTGCAGATGCCTATCCTGATTGCCATGTTCACCTTCTTCCCCTCGAGTATCGAGCTTAGGGGGCAGTCATTCCTGTGGGCCAACGACCTGAGCGCCCCCGACAAGATTGTCGAGTGGAGCACCCACATCCCGTTCATCTCGAGCACCTTTGGCAACCACATCAGCCTCTTCTGCCTGTTGATGACCGTGACCAACATCGCCTACACCTACATCACCACCAAGTCCCAGGCCCAGTCACAGTCGATGCCGGGCATGAAGTGGATGATGTACCTCATGCCGCTCATGTTCCTCGTGTTCTTTAACAACTATGCATCGGGCCTGAGCTACTACTACTTCATCTCCTTGCTGATCACCATCCTGCAGACCTACAGCTGCCGCTTGTTTGTCACCGAGGACAAGGTGCGCGCCACCATGGCCGCCAACGCAGCCAAGCCCAAGAAGAAATCCAAGTGGATGCAGCGACTCGAGGAAGCGCAGAAGATGCAGCAACAGCAGCAGCGCCAGCAGGCCGGACGCAGCGCCGGCAAGCGCCGCCGCTAAGCCTGGGTGCAGAAAAATGACTGTTTTGGTACGATTTTTGCAACCTTTGGGGGTGTATCGCGTGTCTAACAGTTAAGATGAATTACTAACTTTAATATTTTAAGATTATGTATATCCACAATTGTTCCCAGTGCGGAAAACAGTTTACCACCGACGACAAGGTGGATCGCGTGAAGTGCCCCTATTGCGGTGCCGAGACCAACGTGTCCTACGGGCAGCAACAGCCGCCCCAGTACGGCAACCCGCAGCAGCAACAGCAGCAGTATGCCTATCAGCAGCCGCAGCAGAGCTCGGGCAACATCTTTGACGAGGGCCCCTCGGGCAAGAGCCGCGGCCTGGCCGGTCTGCTGGCCATCCTGCTGGGTACACTGGGCGTCCACTACTTCTATATGGGCAAGAACACGGCTGGCATCGTCTTCCTGCTCGTGTCCATCCTGTCCTGCGGATTCCTGGGCGCCATCACGGCCATCGTGTCGCTCATCCAGGGCATCATGATGTTTACCTCCTCACAGGAGGAGTTTGAGCGCAAGTGGGTCAACTGCCCCAGCGACTTCCCCCTGTTCTAGCATCCCCGGCGGCCTATGGCTCAACGCCAGGTGAAGACAAAACCCGACTACATCAAGTGGCTGCTCCTGGCCGGAGCGGCTGCACTTGTTGTGTTCCTGGCCTGGCAGATCATCTTCCACTGGGTGCTGCCACACTCGGTGGCCGTCGACCGCTTCCGCTACCCCGTGGCGGGCATCGACGTGTCGAAGCACAACGGCAAGATCGACTTTGAGAAGGTGCGCGATGCCGACTACCAGTTTGTCTTCATCAAGGCCAGCGAGGGCAAGACCTACCGCGACGAGGCCTTTGACAGCAACTACAAGGCGGCCCGCGAGGCAGGACTCGAGGTCGGGGCCTACCACTTCTTTCGCAAGAACCGCTCCGGCCGCGAGCAGGCCGACAACTTCTTGACGGCCATCAGGGGCAAGCAGTTCGACCTGCCCCTGGTCATCGACCTCGAGGACGACTGGGGTAACGGTGCCACCACCGGTGTCGAGACCGCCATGCAGCGCGTCATCGAGATGATCAAGTGCCTCAAGGACAAGGGCTACCAGGTCATGATTTACACCAACCTGGACGGCTACAACAAGTATTACAAGGACATGCTCACCGACTGCGACCTGTGGCTATGCTCCTTCACCAGCCCTGAACTCAGGGCCGGCATCGGGCACCGCATCCAGCAGTTCAGCCACGAGGGCAGCGTCGACGGCATCGACGGCGAGGTCGACCTCAACGTGTTCGTCGGCAGCAAGCGCGAGTGGCGGTCCTATCTCCAACAAGTCAAGCAACCCTGATAATCATCAAACCGCTATGAATAGTCGATTCCCATCTCTGTTGACCATCGCAATGCTGCTCACGATGCTGCTCGCCGGCGGCGTCAAGGCCAGCGCGGCGGTCTATACCTGGAGCAAGTATGACCTCACGTTTGAGACGCCCGACTATGGCTTCGTCACCTACAACTCGCCCACGCGATTCGAGATCCAGTGGGAAGACATGGTCATGACCGTGCAGCTCTACAGCCAGGACAAGGGCGACCAGAAGAAGCTGCTCAACCAGAACCTGCAGCGCAAGGCGCTGGGATACAGCATGTATGACCTGCACGACGGCAAGATTAAGGTCAAGGGTTTCAAGAAGACTTACAGCATCGACGGCACCATGCCCGACGGCTCGCGCGCCATCATCGCCGACCTGGTGAGCAAGCACCAGAACCTCATCATCGAGGTCACGGTCAACTACCTGTATGGCAACCGCGAGATCGTCGAGGACATCATCAAGAGTTTTGCCGAGAACAAGCAGCAACAGCCCAACCACGAGCGCAAGCGGCAGAAGGTGCAGCCCAAGTCCAAGGCTGGACCCGACAAGGAATCCCCCGGCCCGCAACAGCAGCGGCCAGCCCGCAACGAGCAGCTCTATGACGCCTGACCGATGCGGTGAACTGAACAGATGTTAAACCCCCGAAAAACCATAACAAGACAATGAAGACATCCAAGACTTTGCAACTGTGTGTGGCCCTCGCCGCCGTCATGGCGATGGCCGTGCCTGCCCGTGCTAGCGAGGCCGGCAGCCCCGACGAGCAACAGGACATGCTCTATGCCCCCCTGGTGTATGACAACCACATCACTGCTGCCCACCATCATGCCGCAACGGGCGGCAACAGCCTCTACTCGCTCGACGCCGGCGACCAGTGGCTGCACGATGCCATCGACGATGCACAGCGCACCCGGCTCATCAGGCAGCGCGCCATAGTCAACAACCCGCAGCTCGTGGCCTATAACGCCAACAGCCTGCCCGCAGCCCCGCCCGAGGGCGTCATCCCCGGCGACCCCCGTCAGGCGATGCTCACCGTGGCCCCCGCCCAGGTAGTGGTCGACGAGGTCACCCCGCCCGAAGCCCCGGCCCAGCCCCTGCACAACTGGCTGCACGTGTTCAACGCCTCGCTGCAGTTCACCCAGGCCTACATCAGCGGCAACTGGTATCAGGGCGGCGAGAACAACCTCGCCCTGCTCGGTGCCGTCAACTGGAACTGCAACCTCAACCAGGACCTGCACCCCAACTGGCTGTTCAACAATGCCTTGTCCTATAAGCTGGGTATCGCCACCACCCACGGCGACAGCATACGCAAGTACCTCATCAACGAGGACAACTTCCTGTTTACTTCACAGCTGGGTTACAAGGCCGTCAAGAACTGGTACTACAGTGCCATGCTGCAGTTCACCACCCAGTTCCTCAACAATTACAAGACCAACACCCGCACCATGACGGCGGCTTTCCTCTCGCCGGCCGAACTCAACATCGGTCTCGGTATGACCTACAGCTACAAGAAGGCCGACGACCGCATGTTCACACTGGCCATCGCTCCGCTGTCCTATAACCTCAAGTATTGCCGCAACATCGACGACATTGATCCCACCCGCTTTGGCATCAGCGCCGGCCACCACAGCAAGAGCACCTTCGGTAGTAACTTCGAGGCCAAGTGGTTGTGGCGATTCTCTCCTAACGTCATGTTCACCTCCAGGCTCTACATGTTCACCAACTATGAGTATGTGCAGGGCGACTGGGAGAACACGCTCGACCTGGCCATCGGCAAGTACCTCACCACCCAGCTCTACACCCACCTGAGGTTTGACCGCTCGCGCGCCCGCGACGACGACTGGAACTACTGGCAGTTCAAGGAAATCTTGAGCTTGGGTGTGGTTTATCGTTTTGCCACTGTCAACTAGTGGTGTAACCATGGATAGCCGACTGTCGCTCATCGTGCTCTTCATGGCGCTCATGCCTCTGCTGGCATGGGCAGGGAGCGGCATTCCCAAGCAGTCGGTCGTCATCCCCGGACTCGACGTCGACTCGATGCGCATCAGGCTCGACGAGACCGACATGCAGCCCCTCGAGGGCATCTGGTATTACCCCGACGAGGAGATGACACTGGGCATCGAGCGATATCGCGCTCCGCACAACATCGGCTACCGCATCATCCTGCTCGACGCGCCCGACATCAACCTGGTGCCCGGCACCGTCATCGGCTACATCGAGTCGAGCGCCGTCGACAACAAGTACCGCCTGTGGCTCTACAGCCAGCGCGACCGCTTGACCCTCATCAAGCCGCTCGAGTGCGTCGCCACGCTCAACGCCTCGGCCACGTCGTTCACCTTCGACCCGCCGCACTGGAAGGTCAAGGTGCGTGTCAACATTGCCCGCTTCCTGCCCTCGCTGTTCAGGGGCGTGAGCATCACGCCCGACAAGGTAGAGGAGCGCTTGCCAGTGGGCTTTCGCAAAATCTACCCCGAGGGTGGCGACGGCAACCCGTTTAACCGTGTACGATACCTGTGATGAAAATGAGCATTAAACACTTGTTAACATTTCCGCTCCTACTGTTTGCTGTGCTCGCGCTACTGAACGTCAGCCAGTTAGATGCACGCACCCGCACCACGCGCAAAAACGTTCATACAGCAGCCGTGCCCGTGCTCGCCATCGACCGTGACGACGCCTTGATGCCCGACAGCCTTGCCGCCGTCGATCCCGGCGCCGTCTCGATCAAGGGCTTCAACAAGCGCGCCAGCGATGCCAAGGAGTCCTTCTTCATCACCAACAACACGACCGGGCGCATGAGTGCCGTCAGGCTCCTGCTGCGCTACACGACCATGACCGGCGAGCTGCTCACCCAGCGCCAGGTCAGCGTGCCCGTGAGCCTCAAGCCCGGCGAGACCAAGCTGGTGAGCATCAAGTCGTTTGACGTGCAGCGCCTGTTCTACTACTATGCCGGCCCACAGCCGCGCAAGCAGGCCACGCCCTTCCAGGTGGCCTATCGCCTCACGGGCTATGACATCCCCGTGGGCAACTGACTCCAGTGACCAATCCATAACATTATAATATAATAACTATCAATCAAAGTAAAATGAAACACTTATCATTACGACTCTTATCGGCTGCTCTGCTGGCTCTCGCCGGCTGGACTGCTGCCGATGCCTGCACCAACCTGCTGGTGGGAAAGAACGCCAGTGTCGATGGCTCGACCATCATCACCTATGCCGCCGACAGCCACACCCTGTTCGGTGACTTGCAGTATCTGCCCGCTGCCGACCATGCGCCCGGCTCGATGCGCAAGATTGTCGACTGGGACAGCGGCAAGCCTATGGGCGAGATTCCCGAGGTGGCTCACACCTATGCCGTGGTGGGCAACATGAACGAGCACCAGGTCACCATCGCCGAGAGCACCTGGGGCGGACGTGAGGAGCTGTGGGACACCACCGGCAAGTCGATTATCGACTATGGCAGCCTCATGTACATCGCCCTGCAGCGTTCCAAGACTGCCCGCGAGGCCATCAAGTGCATGACCGACCTCGTGGCCAAGTACGGCTATGCCAGTGAGGGCGAGTCGTTCTCGATCGGTGATCCCAACGAGATCTGGATCATGGACATGATCGGCAAGGGACCCGGCGAGATCGGTGCCGTGTGGGTTGCCATCCGCATCCCCGACGACTGCATTGCCGGCCATGCCAACAATCCCCGCATCTGGAAGTTTGACATGAAGGACAAGAAGAACGTCATGTACAGCAAGGACGTCATCTCGTTTGCCAAGAAGAAAGGCCTCTACAGCGGCAAGGATGCCGACTTTGCCTTCGCTCCCGTCTATCAGAAGTTTGATGCCGGTGCGCTGCGCGGCTGCGATGCCCGCGTGTGGAGCTACTTCAACCGCTATCACAAGGGCATGGACGCCTATCAGCCCTTCATCATGGGCAAGACCCGCGCCGACGCCGACATCATGCCGCTCTACGTCAAGCCCGACCGCAAGATCAGCGTGCGCGATATGCAGGAGATGATGCGCGACCACTTCGAGGGCACTCCCTTCGACATGACCAAGGATGCCGGTGCCGCTACCGCCTATGGCGTGCCTTACCGCTGGCGTCCCATGGACTTTGAGGTGGATGGTGTCAAGTACAGCCAGGAGCGTGCTATCGCCACCCAGCAGACCGGTTGGGTCTTCGCTGCCCAGATGCGCTCATGGATGCCCGACGAGGTGGGCGGCTGCTTCTGGTTTGGTGTCGATGATGCCAACACGGCCGTGTTCGTGCCCATGTACTGCAGCATCACCCAGGTGCCCGAGAGCTACCGCCAGGGCAAGGCCGACATGTACACCCTCGACTGGGACTGCGCGTTCTGGGTCAACAACTGGGTGGCCAACCAGGCCTACGCTCGCTACTCACAGATGATTGGCGACATCCGCAAGGTGCAGGGCGCCATCGAGGACAACTTTGCCAAGCAGCAGTCGGTCATCGAGGCTCAGGCTACCTCGCTGCTCACCACCGACCGCGCCGCTGCCATCCGCCTGCTGACCAACTACTCGGTCAATGCCGGCCAGGATGCCACGGCACGCTACAAGAAGCTGGGCGAGTACCTGTTTGTGAAGTATCTCGACGGTAACATCAAGAAGGAGAAGAACGGCAAGTTCCAGCGCAACGAGTGGGGCACGCCTATCTCGCCCACCTTTGCCGGCTACACCCAGGAGTACTACGACATGCAGGTCAAGAATCTGAATGGCCAGGGCAAGGTGCTCAAGGTCGAGGAGCCCGTCTGGCTGGAAGAGAAGGACAAGAGCAACTGATCTTGATAAACCCGAAACCGACTCACCAATAACTAAAAGGCCGCATCGATATCACATCGGTGCGGCAATTTATTTCTGTTTACTTACTGATAGTTTACTTGATGAATCAACTAATAACTAATTCACTTTCTCACGTTGCAAAGGTACTACCGTCGTCAAGGCTGTACAATCGCTAAAATCGGTTATATTTCATGTCGTCCATCATCATTTTGGGGGATTATGGTGACCTGAGTGGCGGTTTTTTTGCACGATTGACTACTTTCTTGTCGTGTCAATGCAACTTTTTGCCTTCTTTGCTTGACAGTTGTCGTGATTGTTTTGTATTTTTGTGAGAGTAATAGATATCGACCCAATAGATTTGACCGTTATGAAGAGAATTCTTGTCATTGTAGCCCTCGTGGGCCTGGCCATAGCAGCACAGGCACAACTGTTGTGGAAAGTGAGCGGCGGCAACCTGAGCCGTCCGAGTTATATCCTGGGCACCTATCATTTCGCCCCCTCGTCGATGATGGATAAGATTCCCGGCATGCAGCAGGCCATCGACGGCTGTGACATCGTTGTGGGAGAGATCAAGCAGGACGAGATGACGAGTACCGAGGCCCAGATGGCTATGGCCCAAGCCATGATGGCACCCGCCGACAGCACGCTCGACAAGCTGTATTCGCCCGAGGATTATGCCATTGTCGAGGGCGTGTTTGACAAGTACTTCGGCACCATGGGCGTCAAGCTCAGCCAGATGAACATGTTCAAGCCTGGAGCCATCAGCTTGCAGATGCAGGCATTGCAGGCCGTGAAGTATTTCCCTAACTTCGACGCAACCAATCTCATCGACCTGGCCGTGCAACGGCGTGCCAACGATGCGGGACGTCCGTCGGAGGGCCTAGAGTCGGTTCAGGAACAGATCGACCTGCTCTTGAACACTCCGCTGGCCGAGCAAGCCAAGGGGTTGCTCGAAGCCTGCAAGAAGGACGACCTCTTTGCCGTGCAATCATCGGCTCTGGCCGAGGCCTATCTGGCTCAGGACCTTAACAAGATTGAAGAAGTGATAACCGACACTTCAATCGGTGGCGACGATGCCCAGGCGATGGATGCGCTCATCTATGACCGCAACCGCGACTGGGTGGTGAAACTCGTCAAGCTGATGCCCGAGCGTGCCGCTCTGGTGTGTGTCGGCGCCGGCCACTTGCCCGGCCAGCAGGGCCTGTTGCAGCTGCTGCGCGACCGCGGTTACACGGTCGAGCCCATGCAGTAGCCCGGCACCTCCAGGCAAACAGGCTGCTCCACAACAAAAATTAATAAAAATTTGTTTTTGTGTGAGGCTTGCACTATCTTTGTCGCATTATTCAACAAAACGATTTGTATTTTGGACCCTGACCCGTTATCGTGCCTGTTATCGGTACTTTGCACAGCGAGCGTTCATCCGCTTGTCACCCTTCACGCGCCCACCATGGGCAGCATCATTGCCATCATTGTCGCCGTCGTGGGACTATTCCTGTCGGCATTCAACTCGGGCAGCGAGATAGCCTACTTCTCGTTGCGCCCCGATGATGTTGACCACATCGAGGACCAGCATCGCCGCGAGCGTGTCAAGGAACTGCTCGCGACCCCCGAGAAGCTGCTGGCCACCATCCTGGTGGGCAACAACCTGGTCAATATCATGATCGCCATCGTGCTGAACTATGCGATGAACCAGATATTTGACTTCAACAGCACGGTGCTCGACTTCATTGTGCAGACGATAATCCTCACGTTCCTGATTCTGCTCTTCGGCGAGGTGATCCCCAAGCTGTATGCCACCAACTTCAACCTCAAGTTTGCAGCGATGGCATCGGCCCCGCTCAAGGCGGCTGTCAAGCTTTTCACGCCCATCACGGCCCTGCTGGTGCGCAGCACTAGCATTGTCAATAAGGTCGTCCAGCAGCAGACCGAGGAACTCTCGGTCGATGACCTCACCCGGGCCCTCGAGGTGAGCGAGGTCAAGAATCCCGACGAGAAGGAGCTGCTCGAGGGCATCCTGTCGTTTGGCGACAAGACGGTGAGCGACATCATGCGGCCACGCGTCGATGTGGTAGATATCGACCAGGAAGACACCTTTCACGAGGTGGTGACCAAGGTCATCGAGACCGGTTACTCCCGCATGCCGGTCTACGAGGAGACGCCCGACAACATCAAGGGCATCCTCTACGCCAAGGACCTCTTGCCCTACATCGGGCATCGCGACAACACCTTCAAGTGGCAGACGCTCATGCGCCCCGCCTATTTCGTGCCCGAGACCCGCATGCTCGACGACCTGCTTGAGGACTTCCGCCGCAAGAAGATGCACATGGCCATCATCGTCGACGAGTATGGCTGCACCCAGGGCATCGCCACGCTCGAGGACGTGCTCGAGGAAATTGTGGGTGACATCAACGACGAGTATGACACCGAGGAGAAGTTCTACAACCGCATCAACAAGGACACCTGGATGTTTGACGGCAAGACGCTGTTGAGCGACTTTGCCCGCGTGCTCGACATTGATGAGGAGGAGCTGGGCGAGCATGCCGAGGAGGCCGAGACCATCGCCGGATTTCTGCTTGACCTCAAGGGCGACTTCCTGCAAGAGAAGGAGGTTGTCAAGCACGGCCGCTTCACCTTCACGGTCATCAAGGTCGTGAAATTCCGCATCGCCAAGGTCAAGGTTACCGTGGCCGAGCAGTGAGAGGATGAATGAGCTGCCAGAAGGCTGGCAGTCAATCACTTTAGATTCTATTATTTGATGGTTGGCAATGCTGCACGAGGAGCGTTGGCACGCAATTTGCTATGTGGAGGGTGAAGTGTAACCAATTCATAGCTTATTAAGGAATGGACATCAAGAACATCAATCTCGACGATTACGCCCAGTACTTCAACGACAGCAAGTTGACCAACAAGCTCAAGAAGGTGGCGCGCAAGGCTGGCCGCAAGGCCGTCTACTATGTGCTCGTGCTCTACTATGTAGCGCGAGACCCGGCGGTTCCATCGAGCTTGAAGCTCAAGATACTGGGAGCCCTGGGATACTTTATCCTGCCGCTGGACATTATCCCCGATGCCATACTCGGCCTGGGATTCAGCGACGACATCGCCGCCCTGGCTTGGGCTCTGTTCAAGATGAAGCAGTACATCACGCCCGAGATCAAGCGCAAAGCCCGCGAGCGCATGCGTGAGTGGTTTGGCCCCGAGGAGGGCGAGGAGATGGAACTTGCCATCTTTGAGCCAGGCGCCAACGGCGTCATCGATGTCGAAGCCGAGGAGTACTAGGAAAAACAGAAATGAGGGTGAGCTACCATTGCGGTGCTCACCCTCATTCCCTTAGGGTTGGGATTTCTTGTTTAGTTCTGCTCCTCCTTGGGAGTGTCCTGGATCACGTTGATGTAGGTGTGACCAGCGCGGTGCTGGAACTCTACAGTACCGTCAACCAGAGCATACAGAGTGTGATCCTTGCCCATGCCAACATTGACGCCGGGACGATGCTGAGTACCGCGCTGACGGCGGATGATGTTACCGGCCTTGGCAAACTGACCACCAAAAATCTTCACGCCGAGGCGTTTGCTTTCGCTCTCGCGGCCGTTCTTTGAACTGCCGACACCTTTTTTATGTGCCATAATCTAAAGAGTTTTGATTTTTAAATGGTTAATTAAGCAATGACTTCTTTAATCTCAAGCTGAGTGAACTGCTGGCGATGGCCGTTGAGGCGGCGATAGCCTTTGCGACGTTTCTTCTTGAAAACGATGATGTGTTCACCTTTCACGAGGGGAGTCTTTACCTCGCAAACAACCTTTGCGCCTTCGACGGTAGGCGCGCCAACCTTAACGGCACCGTCGGCATCCACGAGCAGGACGCGGTCAAACTCTACAGAGTCACCTTCCTTGCGCTCGTCGCCGAGGTAGTGGACATACAACTTCTTGCCGGTCTCGACACGGAACTGCTGTCCCTGAATCTCTACAATTGCGTACATTTGTTTAATCTTGTAGTTTAAATAACTGTCCCTGAGGCGGTCGCAACATGCCGTGCAACACTTCGCTGAGCCCCGCGGGCACTAATGCGGGTGCAAAGGTAATGCTTTTTATTGAACCGACAAGCCTTTGAGAAAGATTTTTTTGTTTATTGCGCGTCGTTAGTGGCTATCGGTGAACGAGATACTGATAGGGTGTGCTAGAAAGGGTAGGGGTAGGTGATGTCCCACAGGAACAGGGCGTGGCCGGGCATCGAGGTGCCGGCGGCACAGCGGTCCTTGCGCTCGATGACGTGGCAGAATTGCTCGACGGTCATCTTGTGGCGGCCCACCTCGACGAGGGTGCCGACGATGGCGCGCACCATGTTGCGCAGGAAACGGTCGGCGGTGACGGTGAAGACCCACTGGCCGTCCTCGAGTGCCCAGCGGGCGTGGGTGACGCGGCAGTTGTTGGTCTTGACGTCGGTGTGCAGCTTGGAGAACGACGTGAAGTCGGTGTACTCAAGCAGGCGTGCTGCTGCCTGGTTCATCAGGTCAAAGTCGAGGTCGGGCGGGCACTTCCAGGCCAGGGGATAGCGGAAGGGGTCCTTTCTTGTCACGGCAAAGTACTTGTAGGTGCGGCTGGTGGCGTCAAAGCGGGCATGGGCGTCATCGTGGACGGGCGAGATGCCGTAGATGGCGATGTCTGGCGGAAGCAGGGCATTCAGGCCATGGACCATGCGGTCGATGTCCTTGATGGGCTCAAGTGTGTCAAAGTGGGCTACCATCAGGCGGGCATTGACGCCGGCGTCGGTGCGGCCGGCGCCCGTCACGGGCGTGGGCACACGCAACAGCGTGGCCATCGCCTCCTCGATGGTCTGCTGCACCGAGGTGTCATGGGGCTGCACCTGCCACCCGTGGAACGGTGCACCCCGGTAGCCTAATCTCATGAAGTATCGCATGCTGCTTCTAGCTTTTCTGGATTATCTAGAATATCTAGATTTCTAGACTTTCTAGATAGTTACTTTTCCAGATAGGTGTAGCCGTAGAGGCCGCTGCGGAAGTTGCGGACGAACTCGTTGCCCTCGTCGCCGGTGATCTTGCCCGAGCGGATGGACTCACTCACCCAAGTCTCGACGTTGCGCACCAGTTGCTTGGGGTTGAACTCGACGTAGTCGAGCACCTCGGCGACGGTCTCGCCGTCAATCACCTGGTCGATCTCGTAGTGGTCCTTGAACACGTTGATGTGGACGGCATTGGTGTCACCGAACAGGTTGTGCATGTCGCCCAGGATTTCCTGATAGGCGCCCACCAGGAAGATGCCCAGGTAGTAGTGCTGCCCGGCCTTGAGCTTGTGGACGGGCAGCGAGTGGGCGATGCCCTGGGCCGAGATGAAGTTGTTGAGCTTGCCGTCACTGTCACAGGTCATGTCCTGCAGCGTGGCGTAGTGGGTGGGACGCTCGTTGAGGCGGTCGATGGGCATCACGGGGAACACTTGGTCGATGGCCCAGGCGTCGGGCAGCGACTGGAACAGTGAGAAATTGCAGAAGTACTTGTCGGGCAGCATGCGGCTGACGGAGCGCAACTCGTCGGGGGCATGCTTCATGTTGCGCACGATGCCGTCCACATCGCGGGCGATGGACCAGAAGAGTTTCTCGACCATTGCACGGGTGCGCAGGTCAATCAGTCCCAGCGAGAATCGATCGAGTGCCTCGTCACGTATCTGCAGGGCGTCATGCCAGTCCTCGAGCAGGCGGGCCTGGTTGATCTTGTCCCAGATCTCGTACATGTCGCGCACCAGTTCGTCGTCCTCCTCGCTCACGGTGTCCACCTTTTCATCCCACTCGGGCAGCGATGTGGTCTCGAGGACGTCCACGACGAGCACCGAGTGATGGGCTGTCAATGATCGGCCGCTCTCGGTGATGATGTTGGGGTGCTTGAGCCCGTTCTTGTTGCTGGCATCGACAAGGGTATAGACGGCATCGTTGACATACTCCTGGATGCTGTAGTTCATCGAGTGGCTGCTGCCGCTGGAGCGGGTGCCGTCATAGTCCACGCCCAAGCCGCCGCCGATGTCGACATACTCCACGCTGAAGCCCAGTTTGGCCAGCTGGACATAGAACTGTGCAGCCTCGCGCAGGGCGTTCTTGATGCGGCGTATCTTGGTAATCTGGCTGCCGATGTGGAAGTGGATGAGCTTGAGGCAGTCATCGAGCTTGTGCTCGCGAAGGTAGTCAATAGCGCTGAACAGCTCGCTCGTGTTCAAGCCGAACTTGCTGCTGTCGCCGCCGCTCTCTTCCCACTTGCCGCTACCGCTGCTGGAGAGCTTGATGCGGAAGCCAATGTTGGGCCTGATGTGCAGTCGTTGTGCCACGCGGTCGATGAGCTCGAGCTCGCTGAGCTTCTCTACCACGATAAAGATGCGCCGTCCCATCTTCTGGGCCAGCAGGGCCAGCTCGACGTACCCCTCATCCTTGTAGCCGTTGCAGATGATGACGGGGTTGGCATTGAGGTCGGTCATGTTGCTGGCCAGCACGGCATGCAGCTCGGGTTTGCTGCCGGCTTCCAGACCGATGTTGAACTTCTTGCCATGGCCGATGATTTCTTCCACAACTTGTCTCATCTGGTTCACCTTGATGGGATAGACGATGAAGTTGGCTCCCTGGTACTCATATTCCTTGGCTGCCTTCTTGAAGCAGCTGGAGATCTTGTCGATACGGTTGTCCAGGATGTCGGGAAAACGCAGCAGCACAGGGGCTGTCACTTTGCGTGAATGGAGCTCGTCCATCACGTCGGCCAGGTCGACGGGCACACAATTGCTCTTGGGCGTGACGGTGACATGGCCATTCTCGTTGATGGAGAAGTACTTGAGGCCCCAGCCTCCGATGTTGTAGAGTTCGGCGCTATCCTCGATGCGCCACTTGTTGATTGCTGACACGGCTCTGGTTTGTTTTAAGTGGGTTGAACAATGCGGCTAAATGTGAGTGCAAAGGTAACGATATTTATTGGTAACGGCAATAAACGGCCTCTCAAAATCCCTTTTTGCCCTAAAATAACAGTGGCATGAAAAGCCCGGGGCTACCGTGACGGGTCCCCGGGCATGATGCGTTGTCGATAAACGTCAATTACCAGGCGCCGTTTGAGATATAGTTGATGAGCATGATGGCATCTGATACATTGATTGATGTGGAGTAGTTCACATCAGCGTTGCGCAGGTAGAGGCCATTATTGTTGCCCGAGAGAACTGCGTTGACCAGGGCGATGGCATCGCTGACGTTCACCTGGCCGTCGCCGTTAGCGTCGCCGCGCAGGGCATCGACACCCACTTTCTCGACATACAGATTCATGTTCTCCATATCAAGGGTCAGCTTGTACTCGCCACCCATGATACGGAAGGCCTGTCCGTTCTCATTGGTCAGTGACAGGGGCCAGCCGGCCAACTGATCGCTGTACCAGAAGTCACCGTCGCTCACTGCGCCAAAGCGGAAGGGGGCAATGTAAGCCCAGCCGCCGTCGTCATTATCGTTGGCTACCTCGGTGGTGAAGCTGAAGTAGTTCTCACCGCTCTGGCCGCGGCCGTCGAAGGTCACCGTGGCGGTGTAGACGTTGTTCTCGGCATCATAAGTCATCTCGGTGCCGGCGTTGGCAGCCCATTCCTGGTCGTTGACCTCGCCCAAGATGTAGACCTTGGCAGCGGGCTCGTCCTTGGTCATGCGGTAAACAGTCAAGTGACCGCCGGTTTCGCCAGGATAATACTGATAGATGGTGACACCGTCGGCATCGGGCTCGGCCCACAGCCAGTTGATCTGGTTGGCGTTGGCGGCCACGTTAACAGTGGGTTGTACCGTCACGATGGGCTCGGTGATGTTGCCGGCGTTGGTGTAGGCCTCGGCAACGGCAATTCCGTCCAGGTAGTTGGCGGCACCCTGCAGGTTGTACAGGAAGAGCTCCTTGCCGTCCCAGATGAAGGGGAACATGCCCATGGCCGTGCCGCGCGAGGGGAGCATGAAGACATTGTAGCTGTAGTTGTCACCCTCGGGATACAGCTTCACGGGATTGGCATTGCGGGTGTTGTACAGCAGGACGTCGTTGCCCTCCAAGTCGGTGTAATAGTAGATGGGCGTTGTGGTCGAGCAGGTGACATTGCCACAGTCGGGGGCGTAGCTGTCGTCATAGCTGACCTCGCCACCAGCAATCACGAGCTTGGCGATAGTCGAGCCGCTGGTGTTGGTGCAGATGTATAATTCGCCATCCTCCATGAGGTCTCCCTTAGCCAGACCCAAAACGTCGCAACGGCCCAAGTCGCCGCATTCCTCAGGAATCTGATACTCCTTGTAGTCGCCCGTCTCGGGGTTCACGACCTTGATCATTGCCCCAATGCCCCAGTTGTTGGGGAAGGTGACTCCGCTCATGACGATGTTGCCTGCCTGGTCTCGCCCTATGGTGCAGTTGGGACTGCCGTCCATGGTGCCGATCATTCCGGTTTCATCATAGATTGAGATGGTTGCCGTTGTCCTGTCGTTGATGTAGAACTTGCCGTTCATGCCCAGGCCCTGACGGCAGTTGCCGGGGACAATCTCGGGAATACTGTTGTTTTCCCACACTTTCTCGATCTTGTAGCCGTCGGCGCTTGCGCCCAGGGCTAGTGCTGCCATGGCAGCAATCAGTAATAATTTTCTCATAACATAATTTTTTTTTAAGTTAATATAAATAAGAGGGTTATTGCACCGTTTCTTTTCTCCTTAATCAATGATGTGGACCAGTGGCTGGTTACAGGTCGCAAATATAAATAATATATTCTGAAAAGGCAAATCTTTGATTTCTTTTATGCGTTATTCAATCATTTTTATGGGTTTTGATAACGGCTATGGCGCCGCCCGGAGCATTTGCCCTACCTGCATGAACAATTGTTTAAAAAATAATCCTTTTGGCTTTGTCCGCCCGCAAAAAAACGCTTATCTTTGCGCAAAATAATTTTATATGGTTTATTCCAATAACTGTTATTCTAAATTATGGTAAATTACAAGGATTTAGGTCTCGTGAATACTCGCGAGATGTTTGCTAAGGCAGTTGATGGCGGCTATGCCATCCCCGCGTTCAACTTCAACAACATGGAGCAGTTACAGGCTATCATCAAGGCTTGCGCCGAGACGAAGTCGCCCGTCATTCTGCAAGTTTCCAGTGGCGCTCGCAAGTATGCCAACCAGACGCTGCTGCGTTACATGGCCGAGGGTGCCGTTGAGTATGCCAAGGAGTTGGGCTGGGAGCATCCCCAGATTTGCCTGCATCTGGACCATGGTGACACCTTTGAACTGTGCAAGTCCTGTGTGGACTTTGGTTTCTCGTCGGTCATGATCGACGGCTCATCGCTCCCCTACGAGGAGAACATCGCCTTGACCAAGAAGGTCGTGGAGTATGCCCACCAGTATGACGTGACTGTTGAGGCTGAGCTCGGCGTTCTTGCCGGCGTTGAGGATGACGTGGTAGCCGAGGAGTCACACTACACCAAGCCCGAAGAGGTCATCGACTTCGCCACCCGCACCGGTTGTGACTCGCTGGCCATCAGCATCGGCACAAGCCACGGCGCTTATAAGTTCAAACCCGAGCAGTGCACCCGCGACCCCAAGACCGGCAAGCTCGTTCCTCCTCCCCTGGCATTTGACGTGCTCGAGGAAGTGGAGAAGAAGCTCCCCGGCTTCCCCATCGTGCTGCACGGCTCGTCGAGTGTTCCCCAGGAGTATGTGGACATCATCAACTCCCACGGTGGCAACCTGCCCGATGCTGTAGGCATCCCCGAGGACCAGCTGCGCAAGGCTGCCAAGAGCGCCGTCTGCAAGATCAACATCGACAGCGACAGTCGCCTGGCATTCACCGCTGCCGTTCGCAAGGTCCTGGCCGAGAAGCCCGGTGAGTTTGATCCCCGCAAGTACTGCGGTCCCGCCCGCGACGAGATGGTGAAGCTCTACAAGCACAAGATCATCGAGGTGCTGGGAAGCGACGGCAAGGCCGAGTAATCGACAAACAGTTAACTGAATCCTGCAAGGTCACTTGTCCGATTTGACAAGCGGCCTTGCTCGCTTTTTGATGCTCCCCGGTCTTGAAACCATTTCCTGATAGCTGCTCTTTGCTTTTTCGTAAACTGCTGAATTTCAGTCGGTAGATGCTTTTGGTTTGAAAAAATATTAAAAAAAGTCGCCAAAAAATTTGGTCAGTATCTAAATCGGTATTACCTTTGCACCGCTTTACGAAACAATCCCGTTTCGGTAAGTGCGATCGGGGTGTAGCTCAGTCCGGTTAGAGTACGCGTCTGGGGGGCGTGGGGTCGCTAGTTCGAATCTAGTCACCCCGACATCGCAAAGAAGTGCTGATGATCAATTGACCATCGGCACTTTTTGATTTTTAGGTTATGATAATTTAATCATTCAAGTTCTTGTATGTTGAAACGATTAGTGATAATGTTGACGGTTGCAGTAGTGGCGCTGGCAGCTACAGCGCAACTATGGCTGGGCGGTGACATCTCGATGATGACGTCCAATGCCCGCAATGGCGTGATTTATAAGGACTCGTGCGGCATGACTGTTGACCCTTACGACTTGTTCAGGCAGCAGGGGTGGAACATGATGCGCGTGCGCCTGTTTGTTGATCCGCAGAATGCACCCGGTCGCCATCACGACGAGGGAGTGTGTCAGGATCTGGACTATGTGATTGACCTGTGCAAGACGATCAAGGCCAGAGGCTTTGACGTGATGCTTGATTTTCACTACAGCGACACGTGGGCCGATCCAGCCAAGCAGTTTACTCCCAAGCGATGGGCAGGGCTGAACGGTAAAGCCCTTGCCGACAGCATTTATCGTTACACGCGGCATTGCCTGTTGGCCATGAAGGCGGCGGGAGCCGACCCTGCCATGATCCAGGTGGGCAACGAGATCACCTTCGGCATGGACTGGCCTGTGGGCCGCGTCGATCCCATGAGTGCCGACAACTGGGACACGTTCACCGCATTGCTCAAGGCGGGCTGCAAGGCATGCCGCGAGGTGTGCCCGTCGGCAGGCATCATCATCCACACCGAGAAGGCCGGCCAGTGGGACATGACCCGCAATTACTATGACCGGCTGCAGCAGGCCGGACTGGACTATGACATCATCGGCTTGAGTTACTATCCCATGTGGCATGGCACGATTCCCAATCTGGGCAGGACGCTTGACTCGCTGGCCGCCCGTTTCCCCGACAAGCCCGTGATGATTGTCGAGGCTGCATATTACTACTTGCACGACGGCGTGAACCGTGGCGAGGAGGATTTCACCCACTGCCCCCCTGGCACTATCGAAGGCCAGCGCCGGTTCACGGTTGACCTCGTTGCCGAGTTGATTCGTCACGACAATGTGAAGGGCCTCTTCTGGTGGTACCCCGAGGAGAACCGCTACGGCACCCGGCATGAAGGCAGCATCTGGGGACTGAACCGAGGCTTGTTCAACAGTGCCAACGGTCAGGCCCTGCCAGCACTGTACGAGATGAGCAAGTTCAACCGCTAAACCGTCATTGCAACAACAAAACACACACGATTATGAACAAACAATCAAAATCCGTCGGTATCCTGTGTGCCATCCTGTCGGCCGTGTGCTATGGCACCAATCCGTTTGGCGCCCTTCCGTTATATGACGAGGGGGTGAATACGGCCACGGTGCTGGCCTACCGATTTGGCCTGGCTGTCATTCTGCTGGCGGTTGTGATGCTCATCAAGGGCATCGGCTTCAGAATCACGCGGCACGAGTTCAAGGTGCTTGCGTCGCTGGGCATCCTGTTTGCCGCGTCCAGCATCACTTATTACCAGAGTTTCCACTTCATGGATGCCGGCATCGCCTCGACCATCCTGTTTGTCTATCCCGTGATGGTGGCTGTAATCATGGCCTTGTTCTTCAGGGAGCGCGTCACCGCGATGACGGTTGTAGCCATCGTGCTGGCGCTCGTGGGCATCGGCCTGCTCTACAAGGGAGGGAACGGGGCCTCGCTCAGCGTGGTGGGCATCGTTCTGTGTGTGCTCTCGTCGCTGGCCTATGCCGTCTACATCGTCGTGGTCAACCAGTCCGACATCAAGATGTCCTCGTTCAAGATCACGTTCTATGCCATGCTGGTGTGTGAGATTGCTTTGATCCTGTACTCCTTCACGTCGCCCGAATTGTACCTCCACACCTTGCCATCACCGCGTGCATGGATGTTTGGCATTTGGTTGAGTGTGGTACCCACGATTCTGTCACTGGTGTTTATGACGGTTGCCGTCAACCATGTGGGAGCGACACCCACAGCCATCCTGGGCGCATTGGAGCCCCTGACAGCGGTAGCAATCGGTGTAGTGGTTTTCGGTGAGACTTTGACACCCCGCCTCGTCGTTGGCATCCTGTTCATCCTCGTGGCCGTGATGCTGGTCGTGCTGGGCAAGGACTTGCACCTGCGCACCATCACCCATGCAGTCTCCCGCCTCTGGCACTGGAAGTGATGTGGGACACAGGGACGGTTCTTTTGTCCCATTTTGAGCCAAAATGGGACAAAAGAACCGTCCCTGTGTCCCATTGGCTACATGCCGAGGTGGTCGCGCAGGATGTCGAGGGCGGCGGTGACGTTGTCGGGGAGGACGGTCTGGTCGATGCGGTAGTCGGCGATGGCTGCGAGCAGGGTGCAGGTGATTTCGCCGTCACGGCTCTTCTTGTCGTGGCGCATCAGGGCTAGCAAGTCGTCGTAGTCGTCGCAGGTGAAGGGGAAGTAGCGGTAGTTGTCACGGACGAAGTTGCCCAGGCGGTGCACGTCCTCGCTGGGGAACTTCAGGAGCATGTGTGAGAGAACAGCCTCGGTGACGAGTCCCCAAGCTACAGCATAGCCGTGCGGAACGGGGTGGCCTCGATGAATCGCCAGGCTCTCAAAGGCATGACCGACGGTGTGCCCCAAATTGAGGGCTTTGCGCTCGCCTTGCTCGTTGGGGTCACGGGCGACAATATCAGCTTTGACCTGCACTGAGTGTTGAAGCCTTTCCAGCAGGTCGTCATGGTCGATGGGTGCGTTGAAATCGTGATCAAGCAGGCGTAGCAGCTCCTCACGGTCGCTGAGCATGGCATGCTTAATGACCTCGGCGAAGCCCGATTTCATCTCCTGGACGGGCAACGTGTCGAAGTAGCGCGTCGAGATGATTACATCGCTGGCGGGAGCAAAGGCTCCGATTTCGTTTTTCAGTCCATTGTAATTGAATCCCGTCTTGCCGCCCACGGCAGCGTCGACGGCGCCAAGCAGGGTGGTGGGCACGTTGATAAACCTCACGCCGCGCTTGAACGTCGCAGCGGCCCAGCCGCCCAGGTCGGTCACCATGCCGCCGCCCAGGTTGATGATGAGCGAGTGACGGGTCACTCCCATGCGCTCCATCTCATCCCACAGGTGGCAGGCTGTCGACAAGGTCTTGTTCTCGTCTCCGTCGGGAATGGTGATGACGTGTGCCTCGGCAGGGGCATAGCGAGCGGTGTTGACATCGGCAATCCACACGGTCAAGTTATGGCCATCGCTGCCGGCTAGCCTGTTGATGGCCTCCTGGACGTGGTTGGTGAAAATGAGGTTCTGTCCCATGGATCTGTTTAATTGCTTCAATCACACGCTAAGGCGCTAAGCTTTAGATTTGTGGTGCTTTGCGCCCTAGCGTGATGCCCAGGTGGGTGTGCTCAGGCCTTGATAACGGTCAGAGCTACCAGCAGTGAGGGCAGCGCGGCTGCCAGCTCGTCCATGTTCTTGTAGACGAGGTCGGCTCCTGCCTTGAGCAGGTCCTTTTCGGGAATCGGGCCCGTAGTCACGCCGATGGTGAAGCAACCGGCCGCATGGGCTGCCTGTACTCCCAGGGGTGCATTCTCGATGACGATGCACTGGTTGGACTTTCTCTCGGCCTTGGCCATGGCCTTGAGGTAGGGTTCAGGGTTAGGCTTGCCCTTGCGCACATCGTGTCCGGTCACTTTTACATCGCCGAACAGGCCGGGAAAGTCCTTCTCAATCCTCTCAAGGATGGTGTCCTGCTGTGAGCCGGTCACCAGCACGCGGTCCACGTCGGCTTCCTTGAGAACCTCAAGGACGCGCTTGGCACCAGGCATCACGGGCGCTTCGCCCAGCTCACGGAAGTAGCGATTCTTGACGCCGTACAGTGCATGGGCCTCGTCGTCGGTGATGTTCTTGCCGGCTCCGGTCTTGAACTTCATCTTGATAATCTCGCTGCCGGTCATGCCCTCAAGTTCATAGAACTCGTCGCGGGTGCACTTGATGCCGTTCTTCTTCATGAGTTTCACCCATGCCTGGGTGTGAAGCTTCATGGAGTCATAGAGGACGCCGTCACAGTCGATGAGAGCGGCGTGGATGTCAAAGCCCTTGTGTCCCGTATACTCCAGGTACTGGGCTATGGTCTGTTGTAAGGTCATTGTAGATAGGTGTTTAGTATAATGAACATTGTTATTATCTCACAGTGATGTGCAGGCAGCCCGACTTGCGCTCAAAGATGGCGTAGCAACGGCCTTGCCGGCGGAAGTCCTGCACGACTTCGGCCAGAATATTTTTCAGGTCTTCAAGCGAGACGACCATCGACGGGTCCAGGCAGTCAAACTTTACCCAGCTGATGTCAAACGTCGTGCCGTAGCGGTGGCATGAATTCTCGGTGGCAGCCCGGTTGCGTTTCATGAGCTTGCCCACGCTATAGACCGTGCGAGTCACGCTGGTGACCTTGATGCGATAGGCCTTACCGCCCCTTGACTTGATGGAGTCCTGGAAGGCATAGCCTATTTCCTTGAGCAGCTGAGCAGCCTTGGGAACGAGGTAAGGCACCGACGCGTGGAGGTCGTCGAGCATGTAGGCATCGCAGGAAAAAATCCTGATCAGCGGTTTGTCGATATTGTAGGCTTCGTGCAGACTTGTCACGGGACGGAAGCCGTTGGCCTCGGCGGCGACAAGTTGCAGGGCATTGCTGTCGTTGAAGATTTGCTTGAGGGGTCGGGGTTCGATATAGGTGGGCAGGCGGTGGACATCGGCATCGTCGATGAGGCCCATGCTGTCGCCTGTGATGGCGCGATTGACGGGCATAGCTGGCGGTGCCTTATAATCCCAAGCGGTGGTGTCCTGCTGCGGCCCCTTGTTGCCGTGTCCGCATGACGTGGCGCTTGCCAGGGCGAGCCCCATGAGCAACAACAGCGGCAACAGGTGCAAGATGTATCGGTTCATCTATAATAATATACTGTGGTAGTTTCTTGTTTTCAGCTAGCAAAGATAATGCAAGTCTGCCAAAATGCCAAATTTTGCGGCAGCCGAGGGCAAAAAGATTTCTTTATTTGCGCCATCCCTGTCCAGATGATAGGGGCAACATGTGGCATTTCTTTGAACTAAGGCACCATTCTTCACCCAAGGCATAGTTACACATAAATGATGAAAAACCTCAGCCACAAGCATCACATTTCGCTGATTTTTTGTAATATTGCACCTTCAAAACGATGGAATCACAAAAATACAACATACTATTTGTGTGTCTAGGCAATATCTGCCGCTCTCCGGCAGCCCAGGCCGTGATGCAGCGCATGGTGGACGAGCGCGGCTTGAGTGGCAGGTTCTACATTGACTCGGCCGGCATGGGCGGCTGGCACGTAGGCGACTTGCCCGACAAGCGCATGCGCGTGCATGCCCGCCCTCGCGGCTACGAGTTGACCCACCGTGCCCGCAAGGTGCAGGCGGGTGATTTTGAGGAGTTTGACCTCATTGTGGGCATGGATGCCAGCAACGTAGATGAGTTGCGTGATCTGGCGGCAACCATCGAGCAGGAGCGCAAGGTAGTGATGATGGGAGACTACATCCGTCAGTTCCCGCACTACGATCACGTGCCCGACCCCTACTATGAGGGCAGTGAGGGCTTTGAGCTCGTGCTCGACTTGCTCGAGGATGCCTGTGACAACCTGCTTAACCAGATAATAGAACAAAACAATATATCATCAAGATGAAACAGAACAAGTTATTCACTCTCATTTCCTGTGCCTTGACGGCCATCGTGATGAGCGCCCAGTCGCCTATTGCCGTGGACTGGCACATGGGAACGAACAACAGTGCGGCCAACAATTACAGCTCGCAGTTTGTCATCAAGAACACTTCTGGCCAGCCGCTGGATGCCGACTGGCAGTTCTTCTTCAACCAGTTTTCGCGTAGCGTGAAGCTGCCTGCCGGATGCCCCGTGGACATCGAGGAAGTGTCGACGACCTACTACCGCATCAAGCCTAATGCCAATTACAAGGCTCTGGCAGCCGGCGACTCGCTGGTGCTCGACGTGGTGATGGGCGGCACAATGGTCAACAAGTGCTACATGCCTGCCGGCGGCCACGTGGTGCTGCATGGTGACATGGCCCACCCGCTGGCCGTGGAAATCAATCGTTCGCCGCTCGACAAGCCCGGACAGTGGCGTGACCACAAGGCTTATCCCGACGGCAACTACATGTATGGCTACAACGAGCTGATCAACGGCTTCGGCGACGGCTACACGGGCAATGACTATGACATCTTTCCTGCCCCCAAGCAGGTGGACATCGAGGACGGCTTCACCCAGGTGGGCAACCTGGTGACCATCAAGACGGGCAAGCTGTTCCAGTGGGGTGGCTACCGTCGTGCCAAGGGACTGCTGACCAGTGAGCTGCAGAAGCGTGGCATCTATGCCACCAGCGGCCAGGGTACCGTCATCAAGCTGCTGCTTGACAAGAAACTGAGCACCAACCGCGAGTACTACACCCTGCGTGTTCACAATGGCAAGATCACGATTGTGGGCGTCACCCAGGCTGCCCTGATGAACGGCGTGAAGACGCTGATTTCGGCGCTAGACCACAGCAAGGGACACAAGCTGCAGAACTGCTTCGTCATCGACTGGCCCGACTTTGGTTACCGTGGCCTGATGCTCGACATTGCCCGCAATAACGTGGCAAATGCCGCCGAACTCAAGCGCCTGGTAGACCTGCTGGCCTACTACAAGATCAACACCCTGCAGTTCCACTTCACCGACGACGAGGGCTGGCGTCTGGAGATTCCCGGATTCCCCGAGCTGACCCAGGTGGCCTCGCGCCGCGGTGCCACGCTCGACGAGAAGGACTATCTGGCCCAGATCTTTGACGGCAACGGCAACCCTGACGACCTGACTCAGTGTGCCAACGGCTATCTCACCCGTGCCGAGTTTATCGACCTGTTGCGCTATGCCTGGCGCAAGGGTATCCGCATCATTCCCGAGATTGAAACACCCGGACATGCCCGTGCCGCCATCGTGGCCATGAAGAGCCGTGCCGCCAGCAATCCTGCGGCCGAGCAGTTCCGCCTGTGGGACGAGAAAGACGAGAGCGTCTACACCTCGGCCCAGAGCTATCACGACAATGTGCTCAACGTGGCCAGCGACGACGTGTACCGCTTCATCGACCGCGTGGTGGGCGAGTTGCAGCTGATGTATAAAGAGGCCGGCCTCAAACTGGAGGTCGTCCATCTTGGAGGTGATGAGGTGGCCCGCGGTGCGTGGGACAAGTGCCCCGATGTGCAGGCACTCATGCAGCGCGAGGGCCTCAAGACCCAGCATGATGTTCATGCCTATTTCCTCAAGCGCGTGAGCGCCCTGCTCGAGGCCCGCAAGATACGCATCGAGGGCTGGCAGGAAATCGGCCTCGACAATACGCCCGAATATGATGCCCTGATGACCCCGCGTGTGGCCGGCGTGAACGCCTGGAGCACTGTGGGCTCGCGGGCCGACGTGCCTTATCGTCTGGCCAATGCCGGTTACCCCGTCATCCTGTCGAATGTAACCAACTTCTACATGGACATGGCCTACAGCTGGCACCAGAACGAGCAAGGCCTGCACTGGGGCGGCAAGGTCGATGAATTTGACGCCTGGAGCGCACTGCCGACCAACATCTATGCCAGCGCACGCACAACTGTTGACGGCAGACCCATCAACATCCTCACGGCAGGCAAAGACAAAACCAAGCTCGAGAAACCCGAGAACATCATCGGCGTGCAGGCACAGCTGTGGGGCGAGACGCTGCGCTCGTTTGACGAGGTGCAGTACCTGCTGTTGCCCAAGATGATGGGCGTGAGTGAGCGTGCATGGAATGCTATCCCTGAGTGGAGCAAGGACTTGATGGAACTCGGTCCCTATTTCGATGCCCGTCACCAGTTTAACCTCAAGATCGGAACCCGCGAGTTGCCCCTGCTGCACGGTAAGGGCTACAACTTCCGCGTGGGTCCTCCGGGCATCAAGCTCGAGGATGGCAAGCTGATGATCAATACGCAGTACCCCGACGAACTGGTGACCTATACCCTCGACGGCAGCGAGCCGACGCTTGACTCACCACGCTGGACAGGTCCCGTCACCATCAAGAATCAGCCTCAGGTGATCAAGGCCAAGGCCTTCTACCTGGGCCACCAGAGCGTGACGACTTACCTCTTCAAATAACTGGCAGATAGGTAATAAGACTTAAAGAGAGAGCCTGGAGAAATCCAGGCTCTCTCTTGCGGTTCTAGTGATAGCATTGCACAGGAAACCATAGTATGAAGCCTCGGTAACACTTGTTCCACAACCATGACGTGCTCATGGTGACTATGTGCACTGACTTCTATCGAAGCACCCGGCAGTTCAAACGGCCCATCTCGTATCAGATACGCCAAGCTCGTATCTGCTGCATCTTCGAGGTGAATGGCATTTTTATATTTCTCTAAATTTTGTCGCATTCCGAATACGATTATCAGGAGATAGTCGTATCTTTGCGGCAAAAAGGATAGCATTATGAGACACATCTTTTCAATCATTTTTCTTCTTTGCTTCGGCATGATTGCAGATGCTGAAGTAGCAGAATTTGACTCGGTTTCTTATGCTTTAGGAGACGTTATGATTCGTTCTATTAAGGAGAGTCCAGAGTCTATTTATTCAGAAAATGGGTTCAGCGAGACCGAGTTAGCTGAGTTTATTCGAGGATTTGAAGAAAATTTACCCTTCATGAAGTATACTCAGGATTCCATTAAGAATATTTCTTTTGCCATAGGGGCGATGGAAGGAGTATTTTTCATTGATGGAACTAATTCACAAAAAGAGCGTATTCCATACGGCTGTATCTATGATGGTCTAATGAAAACCGTTAACCATCAGTTGACACTACCTCAAGACACTATCAGTATTATGGAATACATGAAAAGTCTGCCCGATGATACGGATCCTCTCGAACTGCCGGAAGAGGAAAAATGCAAGTTCTTTACTGGTTATGGTGTCATAAAAGGATTTCAGCCGGGATTACAGGAATACATATATGAGATGACAAAAAAAAGCAAAGATGAAGCACCTGCCGATTATGAGTCCTATGCTGCAGGTTTCGCAATGATGATGAAAAACATGTCGCCTACCCCGATGGGAGAATCTGAACTTAGCGCCTATGAAATGGGAGCCGATAATAGTTTATCAATTATCATGCAGCCTTTGCTGTTTCATTTTGTTGAAGCGGATTTCATTGATGGCTGCTATGCCGGAGCGGGTTTTAATGAACGCAAAATAACTGTAGAGGAGTCAGATCGAATTTATTCAACGCTTTTTCCACAAGATAACAAAGTGCCATTAGACGAGTATCAAACAGACGATCCTGACTGATTTTCCTTGTCTTTAGCTCAACAATTCCTGTCTTGAACGCATCGGTGGCGTTCAAGACTGACAGCGGCAAGGTGTTTAAGGAAGGGGTGGGCAGCTGAGGTAATATCAACACCTCCTGGCTAGCTCTTTCGGCGGCAATGGACATTACTTCAACAGAGTGCAAGCAAGCCAGTCCACTGTATTTGACTCTCGCCATGGGTCTAATCTCAGCGGTAGTAGATGGTAACGCCTAGCGATTGGAGACGCAAGATTTTGCGTCTCTACAGTTCCTTGTGGTCTGGTGGCGGAGACTATATCTACCTCGGGCTCCCTGGATGACCATATATGCTGGCAGTGAGTGGCCCTCTACGAGGTCCGCTCCTTTTTACGCATTCTTCCCAGGCCACTCAGACCTACGGCCTGTGCACCCTGGGGTTGTGCTTATTCAAGGCCTCTGGCCTTGTGCAGACTTTCGGCCTGCTTCTGCCTCAACATCACTGTTTTTTAGTGGATACGATGTTTTGTTTTCTTTTGGCGTATTCGTCTGCTTGTTTAATCTGTAAAAATTATTGAAAAAGTGTTACTGAATACAAAATATATTGAATTTTGAGTGTTAAAAATGGGGAATGGTTTTAAAGTTTGAAAAATAATGTGTATGTTTGTAGTTCATTCTGAAACCACCTTTGATATTTAATATTACCTAATCAATAAAACCTATCAAGAATGAGAAAACAGTTACTATTGCTACTGTGCCTAAGCCTCTTGTCACTGCCGGGACTGGCCCGTGTGGTGACAGGCGTGGTGACGCAGTCGAGCGACGGCGAGCCGATTATCGGCGCGTCGGTCAAGGTGCACGGCACAACGCGCGGCACGGCGACCGACTTCGACGGCCGTTTCTCGATTGAGGCTAACGACGGCGACGTGCTCGACGTGAGCTACGTGGGCATGAATCCCAAGAGCGTGAAGATAGGCCCGGGACAGACCGAGGTCAACATCACGCTTGACGAGAATTCCCAAGTGCTGGGTGAGGTCGTGGTGACCGCCATGGGCCAGACCCAGGAGAAAAAGAAGCTGAACTTTGCCGTTCAGTCCCTTGACGAGGAACAGGTGACTGCAGGTGGTGCCACCAACTTTGCCAACACCCTGCAGGGCAAGGTCGCCGGCTTGCAGGTGAGTACCGGCGGCAGTTCTCCCAACTCCTCGACACAGATCATTATTCGTGCTATATCGTCGATGAACAACTCGATGGGCAATGAGCCACTGATTATCATCGATGGCATGGCCATTAGAGGTGGTGCCTCCACACTGGCCGACATGAACCCCAACGACATCGACAACATCACGGTGTTGAAGGGTGCTGCCGCCTCGGCCCTCTATGGCCAGGAAGCCGCCAACGGTGTCATCATGGTCACCACCAAGAGCGGTGGCAAGGGTGGCGAGATCAACGTCTCGGCATCGGCAACCGTTGAGTTGAACACACCCTATCGTCTCCCCAAGATCCAGAGCACCTTTATCCCCGGTGCCAAGGGCATGTACAAGGAGAACATGGGCAGTGGCGGTTGGGGCCCCTATATGGGCGAGAATGACCGTTACTACAACAACTTGAAAGAGTTTCTCCAGACAGGCATCCTGCAGAAGTATGATGTGAGCGTGAGCGGAGGCTCGGAGAAATTCTCCTCTTATGCCTCGGCATCCTACACCGATAATCAGGGTATCGTTCCCAAGGATTACCGCAAGCAGGTGAATGTGCTGCTCAAGGGCATCTATAAGCCCAGCGACAAGGTGACTATCCAGCTGAGTGCCAACTTCATGAACCGCAAGTCACGCGGCTTTGGCAACTCCATGTCCACCATCTATAACTGGGGCATCAACAAGGACATGAGCGATTACCGCACACTGGAGGGCCATGTGAACTGGTGGGCCTACTATGACCACTGGGAGAACCTGCTCGATACCGAGCGCATCAACGGCGCCGTGTCGCCCTACTTTGGACGCTATATGGACTGGAGCCAAACCGAGAGCAACCGTTTCATCATCAACGGGCAGGTTAGCTATGAGCCCATCAAGAATCTGGTGTTTACCGGCAAGATGGGCTATGACAAGAGCTACTCGATGTATGACTCCTATACCGTGCCCCGCATCTATGATGGCGACCTTGTCGATCCCACAGCCGAGGATGTCCAGACCAAACTCTCGGACATGCAGTCCAAGTTTGGTTCCTACAGTTTCCAGCCCAGTCGCGGCTCGCTACTCAACATGCAGCTGCTGGCAACCTATCAGCACACCTTTGCCCAGGACTATACCGTGAGTGCCCTGTATGGACTCGAGTATAAGGAGAACCGTGGCGTGGAAGCCTCGATCTACAATGAGCACTTCCAGCTGGGCGGTGAATTCTACAGTTTCAACAACACCGATTTTACAAACGGAGACCTGCTCATCAGCAACCATCCCACGCTGTATCACAGCAAGCGGAACATCTACGGCCACTTTGGCGAGTTGCGCTTTGACTATAAGGGGATGGCCCAGATTTCGGCTACTGCCCGAATGGACGGCTCATCGACCTTGAGGCAGTCCACCCAGACTACTTTCTTCTATCCGTCGGTAACAGCCGGTGTCATCTTCAGCGAGTTGTTTAACCTGAGCAACGACTGGTTCAGCTATGGCAAGTTGCGTGGCAACTGGGCCAAGGTGGGTAAGGATTGCCAGGCCTTCTTGTTTACCGACACCTATAAGCAGTGGACCCTTTTCCCCGACGGCGGTTACGGTGTTGATCCCACCACATCACGTGCCGTTGATTTGGTGCCCGAGATGACCAAGTCGTGGGAGATTGGTGCCGACCTGCGCTTCTTCCGCAACTGGACCCGCCTGGATATCGCTTACTACTCGACCACGGTCGATAACCAGATTGTGACCGTGCGCGTGTCGCCGGCCTCGGGTGTGATTCTCCAGACCCGCAACGAGGGTAGCCTGAAGAACCACGGTATGGAAATTTCACTCAATCAGGATCTTATCAAGGCCAATGACTTCTCGTGGACCGCGCTGGCCAACTTCTCGTTCAACCGCAGCAAGGTGCTTTACCTGCCCAACGAGTTGACCGAGATTCAGGGCACCCAGTATGGTGACATCTTCCCTGTTGCCCGCCTGCATGAATCCTCGACGGGTATTTCGGGCAAGGACTACGTACGTGACCCCGAGGGCCGCGTTGTGTGTGACGAGAACGGTTATCCCATCATCGATGCTGCCAAGGGTCTTTACATTGGCAACCGTGAGCCCGACTGGCTGTTAGGTGTGGGCAGCACGCTGCGTTACAAGAACGCGTCGCTGTCGTTCCTGTTCGATGGCCGCAAGGGCGGTGACGTGGTCAATGTCACCGGCCGCAGCCAGATCACCAACGGCATGAGCAGCCTCTATGACAAGTACCGCAACCGCGAGTACATCATCGACGGCGTGCAGGCCGTGCCGGGACCTGACGGAACGACGACCTATGTCAAGAACACGACGCCCATCGTGCTTGACTCTTACTTTATCAACACCTATTACTCGACTGTCTCGTCCAACTTCATTGAGGACGGTTCCTACATACGCTTGAGTTATGTGACGCTGAGTTACGACATCGGCAAGCACTTCAAGCGCACCTGGCCTGTCAAGGGCTTGTCTGTGACGGCAACGGCACGCAACCTGTTCCTGCTGACCAAGTACTGCGGCAATGATCCCGCCGTGCTGGCAGGCACAGGCGGCGGTACGGGTAGCGCTGGCATCGACAATTACAACGTGCCCAGCACGCGCAGTTTCAATTTCACGCTTAAAGCAACATTCTAGAGCAGGAGGCCAACGACTATGAAAAAGATCAAATTTATTGCATTATTGATGCTGGCCCTCCTGATGTCGGTGGGCTGTAACGATGTGCTCGATGACAATGTCAATCCCGACAGGGCCCATGTGATTGATGCCAAGGACGGTCTGCCCGTCATCATCTATTATGCCCAGCAGATTGTGTATGACCATAGTGAGTATTATGCCTACTTCTCACAGATGCTCACCACCGGCGGCAAGAGTTCGGTGGGCGCCTACAGCTACAAGTGTGAGTGGGAGATGCTGACGATGAACCGTCACCCGATGTGGCGCCGCCACTTCTATGACATCGGCAAGAACACCGACAACCTGGTGAAGAACTCCCAGGCCATCAATTCGCCCAACTATGAGCTGATAGGCCGCACGATCATGCTGATGTCCACCCAGTTGACGACCGACGCCTTTGGCGACATTCCCCGCAGCGAGGCTTACAAGAGCATCGCTCCTACCTACGACACCCAAGCTTCGGTCTACGCCTGGATGATGCAGGAATGCGACGACCTCATCAAAATGTATGAGGATCCCGCGATAGTCAACAATCCCGACAACCAGCCCCTGACAGCCAAGGAGGACCGCGTCTATGGCGGCGACCTCGAGAAGTGGAAAGGCCTGGTGCTGGCCATCAAGGCCCGCCTGCTGCTTCGCAACATCCCCAATGTGGATCGCTCGGTAGCCATGTGCCAGCAGATTATCGATGCCGCCGATGCCGCCATCAACCAGTGGCGCAAGGGCGACGTGTTTGACTACCAGGGTGGTCGTGAGCCGTGGTTTGGCAACGAGCCCCGCTACTACTGGGACGGCGGCACGGGCACCCAGAACGCTGTGTGGAGCGTCGCCCAGCCCGTGATCAACTCGTGGGAGTCGCGTGGCAACCTCTTGGGTAGCGCCATCCCCAGCAAGTTCTTCATGGTAGACCTGTTGGGCATCAGCAAGCCCGACAACGAGATGACCTGCGGCATGTTTAATGCCGAGGGTGCTCACGACGGCTTTGCCAACGACCCCCGCTGTGGCCTGCTGATGATTGCCCGCACGGGACCCGCCAGCCCCTCGGTGACCAGCGAGCGCATCAAGATGCGTTATCTGGAGAACAACATCGGCATGGGTACTTCCTACAAGATTGCCAACTATCCTAACCTGTACATGGGAGCCTATGCCGGCGCAGCCGATGCCTATAACCCCATCTTCACGATGGAGGAACTCTATTTCATCAAGGCCGAAGCCCTCTACTGGATGGGCCGGAAGACCGAGGCTTGTGCGCTGGCCAAGGAAGCTACGCAGTGGAACATCCAGCGCCATCTCGACGCCTTCCTGCGGCTCTATCCCAACGAGAACTACAATGCCAACACCGATAACAAGTATCCTGGCAACTCAGTGGCCGGCGGTAAGCCCGGATACCAGGCTGCCGAGTACTGGGAGGGCCAGATTGCAGCCTTCCTCGACAACGAGGACTACTACAAGGGCAAGAACATCTCGGTGCACAAGGTGACCGACCGCGGCAACAAGCACTGGTTCTTCAACCCCAGCGAGTTCTCGCTGAGCGACTTGATGCAGCAGAAGTACATCGCCATGTACCTGCAGCCCGAGCAGTGGACCGACATGCGCCGTTACCACTACAGTAACAACCGCAACCACTACGGCATCGGTGACAACCAGGAAATCGTTTATCCCACCCTGCGCCGTCCTTACAACCTCTATTCAGCCTACTGGATTGACGGCTTGACCGAGGAGCAGAAGGAGAACACCTGGATCCAGCGCATCAACTACGACCCCGAGACCGAGGAGAAGTACAACCGCCAGGAACTCGAGCGACTGGGAGCCTACAAGAACTACAAGTGGCTGCAGGAACCCATGATCTGGGCCCACAACTATGGTGAAGTCACCTCGTTGACCCAAGAGTAGTTAGTAGTTAATAGTTAATAGATAACAGTTAATAGTTGACGTCAATTATGAAACGATATAAATTATATGGACTGATGGCTCTGGTAGCATTGCTCACCTCATCGTGTGCGATACATGACCCCTTTGCCGACAACGGTGAGCTCGGTCAGGTGTTGCCCACGGTCGACTGGGAGCAAGGTTCCACAGTGGTCAAGGCCGGCCGCTATGCCACCTTCAAGGGCAAGTACTACACCACCAGCGAGAAGGCGATTGACCATAGCGAGGTGTGGTGCCTCATCAAGCGCGAGCAGACCGCCACGGCAACCAGCAAGCTGACGACTTCACTCGCCTATACCAAGAACTACTCCCTGACCGACACGGTGCGCTCCAGCCAGATGGTCGCCACCTATCCTCACAGCAAGGCCGTGTGGGACGGCTACGAGTATGTGCTGACTGACAGTTTCCCCACCTCGCGCACACTGGCTCCAGTGACCTGGGTCAATCCCGAGCAGTGGGACCAGGAGAAGTTCGACAGTTATTATCCCTCGACGTTCCAGCAGGAGTTCATGGGCTACATGGTCAATGCCTTGACCAAGGACAGCACCTACTATAACGACCTGCGCAACGTCTACATCAATTACGACTTCCCCGCTGAACTGTTTGAGCAACTGAACGGCCAGTACGGCATGGAATTCCCGACGGTGACGACTGCGGCCGACAAGTCCAACGAGTGGTATACCACCGATGAGGTGGATCACTACTACTACATCACTGTGGCCGAGGACGGTAGCGCCGTCTATCACGAGATTGACCAGCCCAGCGCTGCGCCCCAGGGGGCAAATGTGCAGCCGGTCTACAAGTCGGCTTACTGGCTCTTCTCGCGCTACAGCGATGACACGGGTGGCAAGATTACCACCGTGCGCCGCCAGTACATGCCCTACTTCAAGAGCATGATTGAGACCATCCCCTTCACGTCATGGATCTACAACACGGCCGACAAGGTCTACACGGTGAACTTCTCCCGTACCTACTACCTGGAGCCCCAGTTCCGTGTCTATGACACCGATGGCAAGGTGGGTGTGACTACCGACAACAAAGAAGTGACACTGAACTAGTTTACAGTTAAGAGTTAATGGTTAAGAATTAACAGGTACAACTTAAAACTGAGAAAACAATGAAGCAATTCAATATATTAGCATTCCTGACCCTGGTGGCGCTGATGGCCGTGTCGTGTGTTGACAAGACGCCCGACTATGGCAACTTCCCCACCAAGGATGTGGACTTCACTTACAGGGTGGATGATGACCGCTACGGCCTGGACTTCTACGTGGTATCGACCGTTGAGTTCACCAATACCTCGTCCCGGGCTGGCAGTGTGAATTGGGACTTTGGCGACGGCACGACGTCGACCGAGATGAATCCCTCTCACAAGTATGACAAAGCGGGAATCTACCAAGTGACCTTGACTGTCGAGGGCGTGGGCAGCCGCACCTATCCGCTGCTCATCTATGATATCGCTCCGGTGCTGAGCGTTACCGAGCAGAGTGCGACGCCGGTGGTTATCAACGACGTGGATGTGAAACTCGACATCGAGTTGCCCAACCCCGAAAACCTCACCTGCAAGTATGTATGGACCTTCCCCGAGGGTACCCGCGACGCCCAGGGCAACCTGATCACGACATTTGAGGGCTACAGCCACGAGGACGGCACGATCGACAACCCGGGCAGGTTGACCTTCAGCAACATCGGCTCGCAGCGCATCACGTTGCAGACGTGGTTTGACATCAACGGTGAGAATCGCCGTCTCGAGGACAGCTACGTCAATGTGCAGGTGGGCTCGTCGGTTCCTGCTCCAACGCTCTACTATGCCGTCCAGGGTGGCAACATCATGGCGGTGAAGCTGGTAGACCTCTCGCAGTTGCCCGCCGGGACCAAGAATTTGCCCTTCGACATGGGCGTGAGCTCGGGTAACATGCCCACCACGCTTGTGTTTGCCACCGAGAAGACGGTGACCGAGAGCGATGTCATCGAGCAGGACAACGTCTATATCCTGGACTGTGGCAAGCAGTACTACTACATCAACGATGAGGCTGGCAACCTGGGCGATGGCAAGATTACCGTCATGAGCGCCGACGGCTCGACGACCAATGTCATGATAACCAACGTAGGCGGTCAAGCCTTTAACGACCCCTTCCAGGGTTGCACCGACGGAACCAACCTCTACTATACCGACCGCAATACGGGCATCCGCCGCATTGCGCTCACCGCGCGAGGCGAGACCGAGCAGACCAACTTCAACAGCACGGCCGGCTACTTTGTGGTCAATAACCAGTTGAGTTACTATGGCCAGGGTATTGCCTATGGTGCCATCCACACAGGCTTGTACCTTGACCGCACCGGCATGTTCTGGTGGGGCAAGAACTACTCGGGCAACGGCATCTACCGTTTCCGCTCAAGTGACATCGGCAAGACGGGTACGGGCGTTCCCGTGCCGCATCCCATCGTGCTGGAAACTACCCAGCCGCGCGCCTTCACCCTCGACGAGGACCTGGGTTACCTGTACGTGTGGATGACCAAGGGCACCACGCCTGGCGTGGGCTTCACCCAGTATGCCATCCCGGCCGAAAATGCCACCGTGACCTACGATAAGTACATCAACTTTATCAGCATGGAGGCCGACCCCATCAACACGACCGATGCCGAGGGCGTCTACACCACCCAGATGGCCGTCGACAGCCAGACGCACTACGTCTACTTCGGCTTCCGTGCCGCCACCACCGAGAAGACCTACACCACGGGCCTGTACTACTTCAACCCCGATGACGGCAAGGTCTATAACTTCAACGGCAACAAGGACAGGATTCTGGGCGTGTGCATCAACCCGCGCAAGACCAACCTGTTCTAGAGTTAATAGTTAATAGTTAACAGTTAATAGTTGGCGTCAGCTGACTCTGGCCTAAAAACTGAAAACTGATGAAAAGAAGATCAATCCTGATAGCATTACTGGCGGCGATGGCCGCCAGTTTTGCCATCTCGGCTACCGATGTGGCCCCCAAGCGGGAGCAGCGCGGCATCTGGATGACGGCTTACCTGAGTGACTGGCCCAGCGGCGCCATCACCGCCAGCAACACCCCCATCATGCAGAATGCGTGCCGCAAGATGCTCGACACCATGCAGGTCAATCACATCAACGTGGTCTACTACCACGTGCGTGCGATGTGTGACGCGATGTACAATTCGGCCTACGAGCCGTGGTCGAGCTACGTGTCGGGCACGCGCGGCGTAGCTCCGGCATTCGACCCGCTGGAGTATCTTGTCCAGGAGGCCCACAAGCGCGGCATCGAGGTCTATGCCTGGGTCAATCCTTACCGCTATGGCCACGGCGACAACAAGTGGGGCCAGAGCGAGCGTGACTACATCTACACTCACCCCGAGTGGCTGTTGACAACCAGCTACGAGACGGTGCTCAATCCTGGCATTCCCGAGGTGCGCCAGCGCGTGGTCGACGTGTGCAAGGATATCATCGTGAAATATGACGTTGACGGTCTCGTGTTTGATGACTACTTCTACAACCAGGACAACCCGTCGTTCTCGCTTGATGCCGACCTGTATAACGCTTACAGGGCCAGTGGCGGCACAATGAGCCAGGGCGACTGGCGGCGCGAGAACGTCAACCAGATGGTCAAGGACGTGAACGACATGGTCAAGCAGGTCAAGCCGTGGGTGCGCTTTGGCATCGGTCCGGCCGGGGTGGCTTGCAGCAGCCAGGCCGTGGCCGACCAGTATGGCGTGGAGCCCAGCCCGGGCAGTGACTGGCAGTATAACCAGATCTACAGCGACCCCATGGCATGGGTCACCCGTGGCACCATCGACTTCCTGGCGCCACAAGTCTACTGGAAGACAACAGGCACCTATACCGGCGTGACCACGTGGTGGGGCAAGATGGCCGCACGCTTCAACCGCCACATCTTCATCAGCCAGTGGATTCCTGACGAGGAAGGATGGACGTTGGCCGAGTTTGTCAAGCAGGGGCGGGTCATGCGCGAGGCGATGGCAGCCGGCGGCAACCCCGGCATGGTCTACTTCCGCTACGGCACGTGGCGCAACAAGAAGGAGGTCGTCGACGGCAAGGTGCGCCAGTTGCGCACGTGGCTCAAGGACTCCCTCTACCCCACAGTGGCGCTGAATCCCGCCCCGGCGTGGATCCGGCCCAGCCAGACCTATACAACGGTGACTAACCTTGCCTGTAACGACGGCACCCTCACGTGGGACAGCATCCCCAATGTGCGCTATGTCGTGTATGCCATCCCTGATGGGGTTGCAGATGCTGATTTCCATGGCCAAGCCTGCTATATCGACGGCGTGAGCTACTGGGCGTCGTACAGCGTTCCCGCCGCAAAGCGTGAGGGCTACCGATATGCCGTCTCGATTCTCGACCGCTGGGAGAACGAGTATGCCCCGGTAACACCGGGTGCCGTTCCGTCGGCGGCGACCAAGCCTCAACTGCTTTACCCCGACGATGGGGCCGAGGTGCCCGAACTCTCCTTCCTGCAATGGAACGGCAATGCAGCCACCTATGTCGTGCAGGTCTTTGCCGACGAGCAGATGGACTCACTGGTGGCTCAGCTCGAGGTCGACTCGATGAACTGCCCCTTGCCCCGAATCCCTGGACTTACCGAGGGCCGCTACTGGTGGCGCATTGTGGCGCGCGGTCTCAATCAGTGGGACAATGCCAGCGACCTGCGCAGCTTCACCCTGGGGGCGATGCGTGTCACGTCGCCAGCCGCTGCGGCTGCATCGGTGTCGCTGACTCCTGTCATCACGTGGACCCCCGGTGCTCCCGGCACCCGCTATCTGCTGGAACTCTCCACGACGGCGACGATGAGCAATGCCGACACAGTCATCGTCCTCGGTGAGCCGCAATGGGCCGTGCCCCGCTATCGTCTTGCCGGCGCCACGTCCTATTATGTGCGCGTGACGGCTACCTACGGCTCGGCTACGGTCGTCACCCCGGTCTCGGCATTCACCACTATTGAAGTGGTGCCCCCGGTGCCGTCGTTCATCACCCCCGCCCAGGAAGGCGAGGAGCTTTACTCCTATGATGCGGTGAGTGTTGTGCCCGTCGAGGGCGTAGCCTCGCTGCGGGTGCAGATCAGCAGTTCGACGTCTTTTCCCACGCGCACGTCCTACAACGGAACGCTCGAGGGCGTTTTCTGCACGCCCGAGTTGGGGACTATCAAGGGGGCGGGCAAGCTCACCGACGGCAACCGCTACTATGTGCGCGCCCGTTATGCCTATCGCTCACTAGCCTCGGGCACCACGGTGCAGTATACCGACTATACCGATGTCCGCAGCTTTGTCTACCATGAGGCCGTCAGGGGTGACGTGAATGCTGACGGAGAGGTCAATATTGCCGACGTCAATGCACTGATTGACGCTATCTTGGGCGGAGCGGGCAACCGCAGGGCCGACGTCAACGGCGACGGCGAGGTCAACATTGCCGACGTCAATGCCGTCATCGACCATATCCTGGGCTGAAAGGAGTCATTGTTCAGCGTCTAGGCACGACACAAAACCTCACGCCAAGTCGCGAAGCCGCTAAGGTATTAATTATCAAAGTCATAATGAGTATTCACCTCTTGTTTTAAGGTCTCAATATATTCATAATAGATTATGGCAGCCACCAAGGCAAAATATGGATGAGTCTTAAAATCAACATCTTAGCGACTTAGCGGCTTAGCGTGAAACACAGCGAGATATTTTCGGTGAATAGCTACTGAAAGGAGTAATGGCGCCATTTTTAACAAAATATTGGTTGAAAATGGCGCAAAATGACTACTTTTGCGGCTGAAATGAGACGGATACTGCTTTTCTTGACATACACCTTATTACTGGCAAGCGCCGTCAGGGCCCAGTCCGAGCCGCAGCAGGCGCCAATCTACAAGTGGGTTCACCTTGACTCGACCAATCTGCCCATCGTGTGGATCAACCTCGACGGGGCCACCGTCAACCGTGACACCCGCGTGACGGCGCGCATGACGGTGCTGCACAACGGCGACGGCCAGATGAACTATGCCGACACCGTGGCCCATCCGGGCCAGCACATCGACTACAGGGGTTATGTGGGCATCCGTTACCGTGGCAACACATCATTCTCCTATAGCGCCAAGAAACCTTATTCCTTCAGGCCCATCGACAGACCCCTGGAGCAGGGTGGCGACTGGAAGAAGGTCTCCCTGCTGGGCATGGGCAAGGACAGCAAGTGGATCCTGCTGGCGCCCTACAACGACAAGAGCATGATGAGAGACATGTTTGCCTTTGAGATGGCGCGACCCTGGATGGAATACACACCCGACGGCCGCTACTGCGAGGTGCTGGTCGACGGACTGTACTATGGCGTGTTCATTCTCACCGAGCAGGTGTCCCAGGGTAAAAGCCGCCTCAACCTGCCCGACCCCGGCAGCGAGGGCGACGCGCTCACCGGCGGCTACCTGATGGAAGTGGACCGCACCGATGAACCCACCTACAGGTCAAAGCACTTTCCCCGATTCAGTGATGGCCGGCTCATCACTTCCCGCGTGATCAACTACCAGTACAAGTTCCCCGACTACGAGGACTTGACGCCCGACCAGCTGGACGCCATCCACAGCGCCATCGACCGCTGGGAGGACGTGCTGGACAGCGATGATTACTGCGACCCCGTCAATGGCTATAGCAAGTATATGGACCCCATGTCGTTTATCGACTACCAGCTGGCCCAGGAACTGGGACACAACGTCGACGGCTACCGCCTGAGCGGCAAGTTCTACAAGAACCGCGACAGCGTGGACCCGCGCTTCAAGATGGTGCTCTGGGACATGAACCTGTGCTACGGCAACAGCAACTACTACAACGGCTATGAGACCACGGGGTGGGTCTATGAGTACAACGATCTGCTCAGGCCCATGGCCATCATGAACCTGGTACCCTTCTGGTGGCAGCGCCTCAACAGCGACCCCGACTACACCTCCAAGCTCAGGGCGCGATGGGCCCAGTACCGCCGCTCTAACCTGAGCGACAGCAACTGGGAGGCCACCATCGACTCCATCGCTACACTGCTCACCTCGGGCGGTGCCGAGCAGCGCAACAGTCTGGCCTATCCCAAGTGGGGCGAGTATGTCTGGCCCAACTACTATGTCTCGACCGACTTTGCCGACGAGATCGCCTTTATGAAGAGCTGGATCAGGGACCGCATCGCCTGGATGGACCAGCAGCTGGGATACACTCCCGACCCGGTTGATATCAAGGGCGACGTCAACGGCGACGGCGAGGTCAACATCGCCGACGTCAACGCCTTGATTGCCATGATTCTCGCAGGCCAATCCAGTGTAGCCGCCGACGTCAACGGCGACGGCGAGACGGGTATTGCCGACGTCAACAGCCTCATCGACCTCATCCTGAATGGGTAAAACAGGGCTTGCGGGAGCAAACGACCCATTTTTCCCATTTTTCCCACGCGCGTGGGTGCAGCATGGGAAAAGTCCGCTGTGCCCGCGGGGTGGTAGCATTCATCGAGCCTAGCCCGTGGTAGGGGCGCGTTTTTTTTCTAAAGAATTATTCGGTCATGCTTTGATGATTGGAGTTTTTTTTGTTATTTTGCGAGGATAGTTTCAGTGAACATGAATTAATGATATAATAACTTTAAAAACAGTAATTTATGAGAAAATTATTACTTTCGGCTTTATTGATGGTGACGGCTAGTGTGAGCGCATGGGCCATCACCGATGGGGTGAAGTATGAACCGGTGAACGGCATCGGCATCAAGAACGTGTGGATCCAGGACCGTGCCCACACCCCTGAGCAGTGGTCCAACCAGCCCTACTGCAATACCAGTGCCCGCACTGCGGTGTTGAGGGATGGCTACATCTACATTGCCCGCTCTAACGCCAACACGGTGATTCAGGGCACCGACACCCTGTCCCAGAGTGTCATCTACAAGGTGGATGCTACCAACGGTGAGCTGGTGAAGGAACTGCCCTTGACGCTCGACGGCAACATCTATGGCGGTGCCACGCTGAGCAGCAACACGGTGGGCATGGACAACTTTGGCCACCTGTACATGGCACCGTTCTCCAGCAACCTGGCTACTACACAGTCCGTCTATCTGGTTGACAAGGAGACCGGCGAACTCACGCTGATGGGCGAGCTCGACAAGGGCGACGCGCTGCAGCGTTGCGACTACATCGACGTGATGGGCGACATCACGCGCGAGGAGGCTGAGTGCAACATCATGAGCGTGGGTGCCAGCTCAGAGTACATCTACCGCTGGCATGCCGAGCAGGGCGACGAGTGGGAAGGCGGCTTTGACGGCGACCCCTATCTCGCCATCCTGGACTTCTATCCCGAGACCGTGACCCAGTGGGGCTATGCTCCCGTAGCCAAGATGGTGCTCAACGGCGAGGACGACTACAGCGGCACGCTGTTCTACATCGATGGTTTCACCACATCGCCCATCCTCTATGACGAGACGGGCACGATGGTGGACAACTTTGAGAACGTGGATCCCGCCTTCTGGCCCATGGACGTGGGTGCCAACGGCGTGTGTGAGTTTACGCTCGACGGGCGCAACTTCATCGTCTATGTCGCTGCCCAGTATACCGGTGTCGACGAGGCGACGATGGTCAACAAGGCCTGCCAGGTCTACATCTGTGAGCTGGGCGAGGGCATGTCGCTGGGCGGCATGCAGCGCTACTGGATGGTTCCCGATGAGCTGGGCGCCGTGAGCGACGGCGGAACCCGCGTGCAGAGCATGAACGTGGAGTATGGCACCGATGCCCAGGGCAACGAGGAGATAACCCTGTTTATCTTCAAGTGCTACAACGGCATGGCGGTCTACAAGATCGGCAAGGGCATCACCGGCGATGAGCCCGGTCCCGGAACTCCCGGCGACGTCAATGGCGACGGCGAGGTCAACATTGCCGACGTCAATGCCGTCATCGACATGATCCTGTCGGGCAAGACGACTCCTGCCGGCGACGTCAATGGCGACGACGAGGTCAACATTGCCGACGTCAACGCGCTGATTGCCTTGATTCTGGCTCATTAATCCTGCCTGCAGCGGATCCATTACCGACAGTAAGCAAGTGATCTGCTTGCGAAACATAAGTGACTAAGCGTTGCGGATTGAACGGAGTGCTATGTCCACGTCCGCGTCAGTCCGCAACGGTTTTCCTGAATTCATAACCAACTCTACATCCTTCTTGACAATGAAAAAATCGCTACTTCTACTCATCACCCTGTTGGCGGCTGCATTCAGTGCGATGGCCGTGACCGACGGTCAGACCTATCCCGAGCAGGGCGGCATCAAGATCGTGAACCAGTGGATCCTGGACCGTGTGCATGCCGGAAAAGCTTATACCGACAACGCCATCTGCAACCAGCGGGCACGCACGGCGACCATGGATCAGGGTATCATCTATGTGGCCCGCAGCGAGGAGCGTGCCGTCATCGTCGATGGTGACACGATTTCGCAGTCGGTCATCCATCGGTTCTCGGCAGCCGACGGCAGTGAGCTCGAGGACTTGCCCCTGACACTCGACGGGGCCCCCTACGGCCGCTTCCTGGGTGTGGCCAGCATCGGTAAGGACAGTTTCCATCACATCTGGGTAGCTCCCATGACCAGCACGGCGCAGCAGTATGTGCCCGTCTATCTGGTGGATACGCTGACGGGTGAACTCACGCTGGTCGTCGAGATGGACAAGGGCGATGCTCCGCAGCGCACCGACTATCTGGACGTGCTGGGCGACCTGACGCTCGAGCAGGCCGAGTGCAACATCATGACGGTGTCGGGCGCCACGGCCGACCCGGGTTTCCCCACCCTGTATCGCATGCATGCCGATCAGGGCGGCGAGTGGGAAGGCGGCTTTGACGGCGACCCCTATATGGATGTCATCAACTTCTACCCCGAGACCAAGACCGGCTTCTCGCTGGCTCCGGTCATCAAGATGATCGAGGGCACCGACGAGGAGTCACGCTATAGCGGCGACATGTTTTACATCGACTGCTTTGACACGGCACCGGTGATTTATGACCTGTCGGGGTCGGTCATCGAGTCGTTTGAGGAGGTGGATCCCACGTTGTGGCCCCAGGCGACGCCCAACGGCTGCATCGAGTTCCAGCTCGAGGACCGCAACTTCTTTGTCTATGTCAATGCCGACATGAACGGCAACGGCCACGGTTGTCAGGCCAACATCTGTGAGCTGGGCGAGGGGCCGTCGCTCATCGGCATGACCAAGTACTGGCAGATTCCCGCCGACAGCATCGGCAAGGTCAACGACAGCGGCCTGCGTGTGCATTGCTTTGCTGTGGAGTATGGCGTTGACGACGAGGGCTTTGAGGAGGTGACGCTGCTCACGTTCAAGGCCTATAACGGCATGGCCGTCTACAAGATTGGCCGTAACGTGGACAGCGGCGTGCCGGGTCCCGGCCCCGTTAATCTGGGCGACGTGAACCTGGACGGCGAGGTCAACATTGCCGACGTCAATGCCGTCATCGACATGATCCTGTCGGGCAACACCGCTGCTACGGGCGACGTCAATGGCGACGGAGAGATTAATATTGCTGACGTCAATGCATTGATTGATAAGATACTGCGGTCATGAGAAAGACACTGATAGTTACTGCCCTGTTTGCCCTGCTGGGATTGGCATCAGGACAGGCCCGCGACCAGTGGGTCATCGGTGGCACGGCCTACGACGTGGACACGCTCGTGTTTCCCCATCGGGTGGGGCCGGGCGTGACAGCGGCCAAGTATGACATCCCGGCCTTGCCGCTCAAGGTGAGCGTGACCGAGATGGACCTCACCAATCCCTATATCGTGATGGAGACCTGCCTGGGCAGCGATAAATCGGTGGGCAGTGAGACGCCTGTCGCCATGGCGACGCGCAACACGCGTCCCGGCCACGAGGTGGTAGCGGCCATCAACGGCGACTTCTTCATGACCTCGCCCACCAACGAGGTGGGCCTGCCCGTGAGCGGACAGGTGCGCAACGGCGAGTTGGTGCTCAGTAGTCACAATCGGGCTTGCCTGGTGCTGGATGCCGACAACCGGCCGTATGTCGACCGCTTGACCTTCACGGGGCGCGTGAGCGGCAATGGACATTCGTTTGCACTCAATCTGGTGAACCGCATGCGCTATGCCTATGATAACATCGCCGCCAACCAGTCAATCCTGTTTACCCGTAGCTACGGCCCCGTGACCTACGATGCATCGTCTTCGGGCAAGATGGTGCTCGTGAGGCCTGCCCAGGGCGACTTCCAATGGCTGGCCAACGGTACCGAGCATTGCGTCATCGAGTCGATCGTCGACGCGGCAGGTTCCACACCCATCCCCGACGGCAAGGCCATCCTGTGGCTCAAGGGCACCTATGCCAACCAGGCGGAGTGGATGAACGTGGGCGACGCGCTGGACATCAATTTCTCGCTCAAGCTCAATAACGGGCCTCAAGACATCGACATCAGTCAGCTCGTGGGCGGCAGCAACCACATCATCATGCAGAACGGCCAGTTCATGGAAGACTGGGCCGAGCGTCACCCGCGCACGGCCATCGGCTTCAATGCCGACAGCACCCGCCTCTATCTGGTTGTTGTCGACGGCCGCCATATGACATCGGTGGGTGTGACCCTACTGGAGATGAAGGGCATCTTCGACGCTCTGGGGGCGGTCACTGCCGTCAACCTGGACGGCGGCGGCTCGTCGTGCATGGTAGTCAATGACGAGGTGCTCAATCATCCCAGCGACGGCAGCGTGCGTGCCGTGGGCAACGGATGTCTCCTGGTCTCGACTGCCCCTCAGGACGATGACATCGGCATCATCAGTTTCGAGCCTCGATGCTACAATCTGTCGATCTCGGCGACCACGCGGTTTGACGTGTGGGGCTATAATCGCTACGGCGTGCTCAAGACGCGTGACCTGCAGGGCTGCACCTTCACGTGCGACCCGTCGGTTGGCCACTTCGACGACGAGGGCTATTTCCATGCCGTCTCGACGCCGGCCACGGGCAACCTGTATGTGACCTATGACGGCGTCACTGCCACCCAGCCTGTCACGATTATGGAGGCCCAGTGGCAGCTGGTGAGCGACAGTGTGGTCATCGACAGGTTTCACGATTATGCCATCAACATCAACGGCATCAGCGGTTACGGCCTGGACAAGGTGGACCCTTCGGTGGTGGCGTGGACGTCGGCCGACGTGGGCGTCTGCGCCGTTGATGACTGCGGTGTCATCACTGCCGTTGCCGACGGCATGACTTTTGTGGGCTCGTCACATCCGTTGTTGGCCGACTCGTTGCTCGTGCGGGTAGAGAACCCCAAGTCTCGGGTGACCACCATCGAGAATGCACCCGTCGACCCCGCCACCTGGACCATTGCCCAGAGCGGAGGCAAGGACCGTGTGGTCACAGCCCTCGACCGCGGCATGCAGATTGACTTCACGGGAGCCTCGTCTCGCAATCCTTACCTCAAGATTTCCAAGGACGTGACGATGTGGGGCATACCCGACTCGCTGCGCCTGCGCCTGGACCCCGGCAACGTCCAGCTCAAGTCGGTCAAGATACTCGTCGAGACGGCCCATGGCGAGCGCGTCCCTGTTGAGTACACGATACCGTCGGCTGGTCCCGTCACGGTCGACGTGCCCGTCTCGGCCTTGTGCGATGCGGGCGACATGGGCAATTTCCCTCTTCACCTGGTTTACTATTACATTACCTATAATCCTGTCACCACTGGAGAGGCCTACAGCCTCAAGATTCCCGGCATGGAGCTCGTGTATGCCGCCATGCCGCCTGAAGAACATCCTGTAGCCGGCGACGTGAACCTGGACGGCGAGGTCAACATCGCCGACGTCAATATGGCCATCGACGCCATCTTGTCGAGAACCTACCTGCCCGCGGCCGATGTCAACGGCGACGGCGAGGTGAACATTGCCGACGTCAATACCCTGATAGCCCTTATCCTGAGCAAGGAGTGAGGAACAAAAAAAACTGAAAAACTAGAGCATGAAACGAGAAGAATTCAAGGTTGAAGTGTGTGCCAATGGCGTGGAGTCCTGTCTGGCAGCCCAGCAGGGCGGAGCCGACCGCGTGGAGCTGTGTGCCGGCATCCCTGAGGGGGGCACTACGCCCAGCTATGGCGAAATCAAGGTGGCACGGCGCCTGTTGACCACCACGAGACTGCACGTTATCATCCGCCCCCGTGGAGGCGATTTCCTGTATACCGACCTGGAGATTGAGCGCATGGCGGCCGATATCGCCGTGTGTCGTGACTTGGGCGTCGACGGCGTGGTGTTCGGCTGTCTCAAGGCCGACGGCTCGATTGACAAGGAGCAGTGCCGCTACCTGCTGGACTGCTCGCGTGGCATGAGCGTGACGATGCACCGGGCCTTTGACCGCGCGATTCATCCCGAACAGGCCCTCGAGGATGCCATCGAACTGGGCTTTGACCGCATCCTCACTTCGGGTCAGCAGCCCAAGGCCATCCAGGGCGCTGCCTTGCTGGCGCGACTGAACCAGCAGGCATCAGGCCGCATCATCCTCATGGCCGGCAGCGGCGTCACCGAGCAAAACATCCGAGAACTCCACCAGACTACCGCACTGCACGAGTTCCACTTCTCGGCGCGTGAGCCGCGTCCTAGCGCGATGCGATACATCAACCCCGACCTCTACATGGGCCGCCCCGGCATGGCCGAGGCCACCCTCGACTACACCACCTCACGGCGCGTGGAAGCCACCATTGCCCAGCTGCTCGATTAAAGTGGAACCGATGAGGGAATCATCTTAGACTATATTTATTAATCAGTAATTATGAAGCGAATACTTTTAGTCCTTGCCATCATGATGGCAACGGTTTACAACCTGGATGCCTCTCCCGTCAGTGCGGCTCAGGCCCGTCAAGTGGCCGGTAGCTTTTTTTCGGCGAGGGAACACCGGTTCACAGCTCCGGCTGCACAATCAGCCCTGCGGCTTGCCTACACGGCCGAACAGGGACGTTTTTATGTTTTTGACCGCTCGTCAAGAGGCGGCTTTGTAGTGGTGTCGGGCGACGACCGGCTGCCGCAGGTAATCGGCTACAGCGACCATGCTACTTTCTCGTCGGGCAATATTCCCCCAGGCATGCAGGACTGGATGGCCGAGATGAACCGCGAAATCGCTTATCTCCAGGCCCATAGTGGAGTGCCAGTGCACCAACCCATCAAGCGGGCTACCGCGATTGGCCCCTTGATGACGACGCTGTGGGACCAGGGTTGGCCCTATAACAACATGTGCCCCACCTACATCAGCAGTAAGGGCGAAGAGCGTGCGGTGACAGGCTGCATCGCTACTGCGATGGCCCAGATCATGAATTATCACCAGTGGCCGCTGCGTGGCACGGGCAGCCACACCTATCAATGCAATGTGAATGATACCGATCCCAAGACCCTGAGTGCCGATTTCAGCCAGTCGGTCTACGCCTGGGACCTGATGCTGGATGCCTATGACGGCAACAGCAGCGAGGAGTCGTGCAATGCCGTCGCCAAGCTGATGAGCGATGCGGGCATCTCGGTAGATATGGGTTATGGCAGCTCGAGTGGCGCCCAGGAGACGTCGGTAGTCTATGCTCTGAAGCGTTACTTCGGCTACAGCGACAGGCATTACCTGCTGCAGCGAGACCTGTACGGTGCCAGCGAGTGGGATCAGTTGCTCACCGACGAACTCGCTGCCGGGCGCCCCATCCTGTATTGCGGCTATACCTATTCTCAAGGATCACTGGGCGGACACGCCTTTGTGTTTGACGGCGTTGACCAGGATGGTCTGTTCCACGTGAATTGGGGCTGGGGCGGCACGGGCGACGGCTACTTCATGGTTTCGTTGCTGGCTCCTGGTTCGGGTAACAATTTCAAGTATGGCCAGGACGCGATTTTTGGCGTTGTTCCCGCCCATGATGCCGACCAGGTGGCTGGGGTGCTCTACGTGCGCGGACTGCTCACTCCCGACACCTACAGCCTGCCGCGTGGCGAGCAGGTGAGCCTGAAGTTTTCCGACATCTATGCCGAGGGCAACCTGATGGATTCTGTCGGGGTGGATGGCATGGGACACTGGCAGTCGGTCTATGACATGATTCCCATGGAACTGCGTGTCCTTGACCAGGATGGACAAGAACTGCAATCTTGCCAGTTTACCCACAAGGTCTATATTGATGGCTGGGGACCTGAATCCCCGATGATTGAGTTCACGCCCAGTGCCTCGCTTGCCGACGGCGTGTATACCGTCAAAATCGCTTATTCGCCCCTCAAGGACGACCATTACGACTCTTGGGTAAAAGATGAGTACGGCAACGATGTGTACTGCAAGATGCGCTTGAGCGACGGGATGGTCTACATGACCGATTGTTTCCTCTCGGGCACCTATCAGTTGGAAGCATTGAATGTGGGCGAGCGCATCCATGTGGGCGACACGCTTGACATCGATGTCACGCTGGCCTATCCCCGTCGATGGGGCGGCGCGCCCGATTTGAGCCCGATAGGCGACATCCGCTTGTCGTTGCAGCAAGGCGGAGTCGAAGTGGCTGCCAGCGAGCCGTTGTCGGTGTCAGTCCCCTATGATTCCCAGGCCTCCTTCTCGATGCAGCTCACGGCACCCGCTCAGTGGGGACGCTACGAGTTGATGGTGGTGGATGACTGCGGCAGGCTGTTTCAACCGGCGTCCGACTGGCTTGGCCCCGAGGATGATGCTGGCATCATGCCCATCATGATTGTTCCCAGAGGCAATGAACTGGTCGAGGACTTTGAGTCGATGCCCGTGAGCACCAAGACCAGCGATGCTGGTGTCCAGGGCCGTTTTACCACATGGAACTTCACCAAGGGGGGAGTGCGTGCACCGGGCGAGGGCCGCTGCAACGGCACCAACTCGGTGATGATGAAGAAGGGCAGCAGTGTCTACACAGCTCAACCGCTTGCCCATGGCTTCTTCCTGGCCCAGGCTACTGTCTTCAACCAGTCGACGACGGCGGCCAAGTACACGCTGGAGTATTCTCATGACGGCACAACGTGGCACAAAGCCAGCACCATCGAAGGCCTCGCTGCGGCCGAAATCCCTGGCCAGAGCCAGACGCTTGCTTTCTGGATGCTGAATCTGAATCCCTCACGGTCGGCCTACTTCCGCCTGGCCATGACTGCCGGCGGCTCGGCAGCAACCTATCTCGACGACATAGTTCTCTATTACAGGGATGCGATGGGCGACGTCAATGTCGATGGCGAGGTCAACCTTGCCGATGTCAACATGATCATCGATGCCATCTTGACGGGCGCAACAATGCCCATGGCCGACGTCAATGTCGACGGCGAGGTGAACATTGCCGACGTGAACACTCTCATCGACATGATAATGGTTCACTAAGCCAGAATCGAAACTAGGTAAAACGTCATTTGACCCAAGGGGAGGCAGTGTTCTTCTTGGGTCAAATGCTGTTGATGGCGGTGGTGACGGCCTCGTCGGGGGTGACCCAGGTGATGGACGGGTCGCGACGGTACCATGTGAGCTGCTTCTTGGCATAGACGCGGGTGTTCTTCTTGATGCGCTCAATGGCGGTGTTCCGGTCCATTGTGCCGTCAATCATGGCAAACATTTCCTTCATGCCCACGGTGTTGAGCGAGTTGAGGTGGCGCAGGTGATACACTGAGCGGGCTTCCTCTTCCAGGCCAGCTTCGACCATGCGGTCGACACGCCGGTTGATGCGGTCAAACAGCTGTTCCCGCTCGATATTGAGGGCCAGCTTGATGATGTTGAAGTCGCGCTGTTTGGCCTGCCCTGTGCGCAGGGTGGAGTAGGGGACTCCTGCCTGGCGGCAGATTTCCACAGCGTGGCACACGCGGCTGGTGTTCTTGCGGTCGACGGTGGCGGCATATTGCGGGTCGAGCTCTTGCAGCTCGGCGACCAGGCTGTCGAGCCCCTCGAGCTGCAACTTGTGCTTGACGGCAGTACGCACCTCGGGGCTGATGTCGGGCAACTGGTCGATACCGCGGCACACGGCGTCGACATACAGCATCGAGCCGCCGCACATCACGGCACAGTCACCCCGCTGCCACAAGACGGGCAGCAGCTGCATCACGTCGCTCTCAAACTGGGCCGCGCTGTAACTCTCGTCAAGGTCCTTGACGGCTACAAAGTGGTGGTGAGCGGCAGCCAGCTCTTCGGGGGTGGGAGCGGCGGTACAAATGGGGATGCCACGATAAATCTGCCGGGAGTCGGCATTGATGATGTCACAGTGGAGCCGCTGCGCCAGCTCGATGGCTGTAGCAGTCTTGCCCACGCCTGTGGGCCCCGTAATGACAATCAGCGTTTTCAATTCAGTTGCCGGTTGAATGGTGGTTGCCTGCCTAGTTCTCGTTCTTGGAATTGCTGTACTGGCTCAGGAACGATGATGTCAGGGCCAGCGGTGTCTTCTTGTCGTCGTTCTTCTTTTTCTTGGACGACTTGTGCAGCGGGTTGGGTTGATGTAGCACAAACTCGCAATAGTAGGAGATGATGAGCGTGGTCAACGGCAGGCCGATGATCAGGCCGATGAAGCCCATCACATAGACCCACAGCGACAGCGACAGGAAGATGATGGCGGGATTCAGGCCCATCTGGCTCTTCATGATGGTGGGGATGAGCACCATATCCTGGATCACCTGGCAGATGATATAGGCCAGGATCACCCAGCCGAACATCACCCAGAAGCTGCCGCCAGTGGCTACTGTGGCAACCAGGCACAGGAAGGCGGCAATGGGGATAGAGATGAGCTGCAGATAGGGCACCATGTTCAGCAGGCCGACGAACATGCCGAAGGCGATGGCCATGGGCAACCCGATGATGTAGAACTCGATGGCAAAGATCACACCGACAAAGAACGACACGGCGGCCTGGCCGCGAAAGTAGCGGCTCATGGTGTCGGCCACGTCGCCGGTGATGCGCAGCGCCATGCGGCGGTACTTGGCGGGAATGGCAGCCTTGAAGGCGCGTGACAGCTTGTTGAAGTCCAGCAGGATGAAGAACATGTAAAGCAGCACAATGAACCACGACACGATGTTGAAGATGACGCTCATCGTGCCGCCCACTACCGACCAGGCCCCCGACACGGCCTTGTTCATGATTTCCATCCATTGCTGCTTGGAGAAAATCTCGTTGAGCTTCTCCACGTCGATGTAGCGCTGGATGAAGTCATTGACCTCGGCGGGAATGTAGGGGACGTTGAACGACGAGCGTGCATAGGCAGCCAGCTGCTTGGACATCGCGCCAAACTCGTCGATCAGGTAGGGGATGACCAGCCAGCACAGGCCGGTAATCGCCGCGATGACGATAATCAGTGCCAGCACCACGGCGATGCCGCGGGCCTTGATGCGGGCCTTGCGTTGCAGCCACTCGACGAGCGGCTCGATGATATAGGCCAGGATGAAACCCACGACAAAGGGCATCAACACGGGGCTCAGGTAATTGATGAGCCACACGCCTATGGCTACGCTGATGAGGGTCAACACCATCCTCACCACGCGGTCAAAGTCATATTTCTTCTGCTCAATCTGTGCCATATCTTGGATGAACTGTATGGTGTCTATTTATCTGTTATTTATAAATCAATGTCCACTTCCACAGGGCAGTGGTCGCTGCCGTAGACGTCGGTATGTATCCGTGCATCGGTCAGCTGAGCCTGCAGGCGGTTGCTCACCAGGAAGTAGTCAATGCGCCAGCCGGCGTTCTTCTCACGGGCCTTGAAGCGGTAGCTCCACCACGAGTACACGTCGGTAACGTCAGGGTTGAAGAAGCGCCACGTGTCGGTGAAGCCTGCGTCGAGCAGTGTGGTCATCTTCTCGCGCTCCTCGTCGGTGAAGCCGGCATTGCGGCGGTTGGTCTTGGGATTCTTCAGGTCAATCTCCTGGTGGGCCACGTTCAGGTCGCCGCACACGACCACGGGCTTCGTCTTGTCCAACTCGAGCAGATAGGCCCTGAAGGCATCCTCCCACGTCATGCGGTAGTCCAGGCGGCGCAGGCCGTCCTGGCTGTTGGGGGTGTAGCAGGTCACGAGGTAGAAGCCAGGCATCTCCAGCGTGATGACGCGTCCCTCATGGTCATGCTCGTCGATGCCCAGGCCGTAGCTCACGCTCAGCGGCTCGTGGCGGCTGTAGATGGCCGTTCCCGAGTAGCCTTTCTTGTCGGCATAGTTCCAGTAGGATCGGTAGCCCTCAAACTCCAGGTCGAGCTGGCCCGCCTGCATCTTGGTCTCCTGCAGGCAGAAGAAGTCGGCATCCAGTGCCTTGAACACGTCGCCAAAGCCCTTGCCTGCCACAGCCCTGAGGCCGTTCACGTTCCATGAGATGAATTTCATAGTCTGGTTTTGTATTGTTATGATCAGAGATTTAAACTGCAAATTTAGTGCAATCACGACGAAAAACAAAATGAATGCTGTAATTTTGCAGCAATGATTGACAAATTCCATCTGTTGCAGGCCGATGCCGTGGCTGTGGAGCTGCCGCGGCGCTTCACGTGCCCGTTCTGCTATGAGCCTCACCCGCTGGCGCTAATGGCCATTGAGCAGGTGCAGGGCTATGTGGCCTCCAGGACCGACCGGGCCGACGAGATGGCCGCTGGCAAGATGCTGGGCGTGCTGGTCGCTGTGGATGCTTGCGGGAGGCTGGGCTATCTGGCGGCTTTCTCGGGCAACCTGGCGGGCAGTGTGAGGCACGACTTCTTTGTGCCTCCGGTCTATGACCTGCTAGACCCCATGGGCGAGTTCAAGCAGGGCGAGGCCCGCATCACTGCCATCAATCATGAGGTGGAACGCCTGGAACATGCTGCTGAACTGACAGCGATGCTGCAGCACGAAGCTGTGGCCCGTCGGCTCATGGCCGAGGAGATCGCTGCCTACAAGTCGCTCATGGCCAGTCACAAGCGACAGCGCGACGAGCGCCGCAATGCGGGACCACTCAGCCCTGCCGACGAGGAGTCGCTCTTGAATGAGAGCCGCTACGAGAAAGCCGAACTCAAGCGCATCCGCCATCGTCATGAGGCCGCTATCCAGGTCATCGCTGATGAAATAGACGCCTATCGCAGCACCGTCGCGGCCCTCAAGGCGCGCCGCAAGGCGATGAGCGAGGCTTTGCAGGAGCGCATCTTCAGGCTTTTTGTCGTCAGTAACGCCCGTGGCGAGCGCCGCGACCTGGTTGAGGTGTTCAGGCCGATGGGTACCTTGCCGCCGGCCGGGGCAGGGGAGTGTTGTGCGCCGCGATTGTTGAACTATGCGTTCAACCACGGCTTGAGGCCCGTGTGCATGGCCGAGTTCTGGTGGGGCGCGTCGCCCGTGGGCGAGGTGCGTCATCACGGCCACTGCTATCCGGCCTGCCGCAGCAAGTGCAAGCCCATTCTGGAGTTTATGCTTCAAGGCCTTGATGTCGAGGATAATCCGCTTGAACAGCCCACCGATGGCGGCAATTTGGAAGAGGTGTATGACGACCCGTGGATCACTTTGCTCAACAAGCCGTCGGGGATGCTCAGTGTGCCGGGCAAGGCACTTGACGACTCGTTGTTCACCCGCTACCGTGCCGCCCATCCTGAGGCTGCCGGCCCCATTGTGGTGCATCGGCTGGACCAGGAAACTTCGGGGCTGGTCGTGATGGCCAAGGACAAGGCAACCCACAAGGCCCTGCAGCAGCAATTTGAGCAACATGCCGTCAAGAAGCAATACGTCGCCCTGCTGGACGGCATCGTTTCCAGCGACCAGGGCGTGATCGATCTGCCCATTCGCCCTGACGTTGATGACCGCCCTCGCCAGCGTGTCGACCACGAGCATGGCAAGCCGGCCGTCACCCGCTATCATGTGCTCGAGCGCAAGGACGGCATGACGCGCCTGGCTCTCGAGCCGCTCACCGGTCGCACTCACCAGCTGCGCGTCCATTGTTCACATCCATTGGGCCTGAACTGCCCCATCGTGGGCGACAGGCTCTATGGCACAGCTGCGGCGCGCCTGATGTTGCATGCCCGCTCGATCAGCTTCGTCCATCCATCCACCGGAGAGCGCATGACGATTGACTGCAAGCTCCCGTTCTAGAGGCCTAAATTGAAAAAGTTTACATTTTTTTTGAATTCTGCGTGTTTTAGCCAAAAAGACTGAAACAATGCTAATTGTTTGCAAAATTGAATTAAATCGTTTTGCGGTTTGCAATCGTAATTCTATATTTGCGCCAACCAAAGGTGTGAAACTCGCGCCTGCCGTGACTGACAATGATGAATAAATCGCCTATGCTTAGACAATTACGCTTCGGTTTATTGACAATAATGACGATGATGGCTATGTTGCCCCTGGCAGCACAGGTGCGTCATGTCACTACGGTCAATCCCGTGACCAAGCAGTCTTATATGGAGGTCTACGAGTTTGACTACGTCGACATCCAGCCCCAGTTCCCTGGTGGCGAGCGTGGCCTGATCAACTTCATCAACAAGACGCGTGAGTATCCCTATCATGCCTACAAGAAGAAGATTCAGGGACGCGTGCTGTGCAGCTTCATCGTTGATGTCAATGGCAAAGTGACCGACGTGCGTGTCATCAGGGGTGCGGGCGACGAGAGCCTCAATCGCGAGGCGATACGCGTCATCGGCAAGATGCCACGGTGGAGCGTGGGCAAGGTGGGTGACCACGCGGTGCCCGTGCGGGTGGTGCTGCCCATCAACTTCAGGCTGTAACCGACATTGCAAGACAAACCATAACGCGATAAACTACATGAAGGGCTTTCGGCAAGAAGGCCCTTTATTGATGGTACTTGTCAGGGGCTCGCCATGCCTCGTAATCGGGTGCTCGTTGTCCCCTATTGTGCTGATTATGGTACTGGTACAATATTTTTATGTACTAAAGTGCATTTTATTTCTTTTTTTTCTTTAATTTTGCGTCCATACTTGGGTTACCAACTGCTCAAGTACTATCAAGACTAATGATTTTACTCCAATAATTACCATTAACAAACAGTAAACAAGAGTGTTATGAAAAAAATCCTGTTCCTTGCCGCACTCGTGCTGACGGCGATGCAAGCTTCGGCCGGACCCGTCACTGTGTCCCAGGCTCAAGCCAGAGCCCTTCATTTTATGCAGAATAATGCTTCTAACCGATTGGGTGATAGACCGATTGGTGACCTCAAGCTGTTGCATGCCGAGACCGTAGCCACGAGCCACCTGTCACAGTCGGCCTATTACATCTTCAATGCCAGCGATGCCTTTGTCATCGTCGCCGGTGATGACCGTGCACGCGAGATTCTGGCCTATGGCGAGGGCACTCTCGACATGAATGCCATGCCCGAGAACATGAAGTTCTGGCTCTCCTACTACAAGCGTCAGATGGAATACCTGTACCAGAATCCCGACCTCAAGGTCAGCGTGCCCGTTATGAGGGGCGGCGTCAACGTTGAGCCGATGATCGAGGCCACGTGGGACCAGGGTTCTCCGTATTACAACATGTGCCCCAAGGACGGCGATGTCAACTCGATGACAGGCTGTGCAACGACTTCGTTGGCACAGGTGTTCTATCATTGGAAATTCCCCGACGTGCCCACGCAGGTCATTCCGGGCTATACTACCCGCAACGGGAAGTTCACGCTCTCGGCACTGCCCTCGGTGACGTTTGACTGGGAGCACATGCTCCCTCGTTACTGGTTTGGCCAGTATGAATCGTTCAATGCCACAGCAGTGGCCCAACTGATGCGTTACATTGGCCAGGCCGAGCAGATGAATTATGCCCGTGATGGCAGCGATGCCTGGGAGGACGACGTTGTCAGGGCCTGCCATCTCCTGGGCTACGAGGATGCTGTGGCTGTCTACAAGGGCACGATGAACTTTGAAACAGGCGAGGAAACCACCTATATCGACGATGATGAGTGGTGCACTCTGATGCAGGAAGAGCTCCAGGCCGGCAGGCCGATGGTCTTCTGCGCATTTGACTATAACAGCGGCCACAACAGCTATTCGGGCCATGCCTTCAATGTCGACGGCTACCGGGCCACCGACGGCATGTTCCACATCAACTGGGGCTGGAGCGGCACCGGTAATGGCTACTTTGCCATGAACGCGTTTTCCAACCAGGGTGCAAACTATCACTTGGGACAACGCATCGTGAAGAACATCTATCCGTCGATTGCTGAGGAGCCTACAATCAAGGTATATCAGGATCAATTGAACATGCATGCCCGCCTGGGTGAGCCCTCTACCGCTACCTTCACGGTATGGGGAAAACTGCTCACGGGTGACATTACCCTGACGCTGAACGACGCCAACGGCGTCTATGCCCTCGACGCAACCACTGTAACGCTCGACGAGAGCCAGGATGTCAAGTTGATCACGGTGACCTACAATCCTGATGCGGCAGGCGAGCATCCTGCGACGGTGACGCTTAGCAGTCCCGGGGCCCAGGACAAGGTGGTTTCCCTGAACGGTAAGGCCGATATCTCCGTCTTTGACCCCGTGATGCTGCCTGCCGACGAGAGCGCTGTCAACTTGACCTCGTTCCGTGCCGACTGGACCGATGCGACCATCCCCCAGAATGTCACAAGCTACACCCTAGAAGTGGAAACCAAGCCCACTTACTACCTCCTTGAAGAAGCTGACTGGAGCAGCGTGGCCGAGGCAGGATTCTCCGATCAGACCCAGAATGCAGCCAATTATTTCCCCGCTGGTTGGACCTTTGCCGGTGCTGGCCTGTGGGCCGAGGATGGCTGTATTTCAATCTCGGGTAACTTTGGCTTTACGACACCCACCTACAGCTTGGCCGACGAAGGCAAGATGACTGTGGTCATTACGGCCAAGTCAGGTTACTCGGCATCAAGCCTCACGGTCTCGACCAGTGTTGCTGAGACCGTGATCAGTGTTGCCGACAGGACATTTACCCAGTATGTTGCCGTCCTGGATTGTGCCGATGCCGACCATGTGACGATTACCAACAAGAGCGGAAATCCCTACCTGTTGAATATGCAGGTCTATGCCGGCCAGCCGGGTGAGTCCACCTTGCGTGCCAGCGAGAGCGGCGATGAAACCCAGCGCACCATCACCGGCATCACCGACAAGTTCTACACGGTGACGGGCCTCACTGCCGGCGGCAAGTTCCGCTATAAGGTCAAGGCCTTGTACATCGATGGTACCGAGAGCGCTTGGAGCAACGCTCAGGACGTGACCCTGGTTGAGGGCGCCCACAATTATGACCTGGGCGACGTGAACCACGACCACAAGGTCAACATCACCGACGTGATGCAGTTGATCAACCACGTGTCGATCGAAGCTCCCGTGTGTGACGTCTGTGGTGACCTCAATGGCGACCGGCAGGTCAACATCACCGATGTCACGATCTTGATCAATAAGATATTGAATGAGAACTGATCAACAATAATTATCTAACTCTTTATTTTTAACCGTTATTATTTTATGAAGAAGATTCTTTTTCTTGCTGCCATGGCACTTGCTGCAATGCAGGTTAGTGCAGCCGATGTCAGCCTGGCAACCGCTCAGCAGTCGGCACAGCGTTTCTTGATGTCTCAGACAGCCAAGGGCCGCTTCATGTCCTCGGCTCCCTCCATCAAGTGGACTCATGAAGTGAAAAACTCGAGCGACGTCCTCAAGGTCGCTTACTATGTCGTGAACACCGACAAGGGTTACGTCATCGTTTCGGGTGACGACCGCGCACGCGAGGTGCTCGCCTATGGCGACGGCGCTCTCGAGAACATGAACGACCTGCCCCAGAGCATGCAGTTCTTCCTGGACATGTACAAGGCCGAGATGGAGTACCTGCAGGCCCACCCCGGACAGGTGGTCAAGACCCGCAACGCCAACCTGGGTCAGACCGTACAGCCCCTGCTCACCACCCTGTGGCAGCAGGGCAGCAACAATGGCCGCTCGCCTTACAACAGGCTTTGCCCCAAGGATGGTGGCAGCACTTGTCTGGTGGGCTGCGCAGCCGTGTCACTGTCTCAGGTGATGAACTACTGGAAGTATCCCGTTGCCTCGCCTGCTCTGCCCGCCTATACTGGCGAGAGAGGCGTCTATGTGCCTGCCCTGCCTGCTTACACCTTCGACTGGGCTCACATGCGCAACACCTACAAGAATGAGAACTGGACCGAGGCCGAGCGCGATGCCATATCCAACCTGATGCGCTATGTCGGCCAGGCCGAGTTCATGGACTATAATCCCCAGATGAGCGGTGCCGACGAGGAGCAGATGCTCATGGCTCTCAGGCTCTTTGGCTATGATGCCGGTGCCCACTATGTGCTCAAGAACGATTATGACCAGGCGATGACCCAGCTCTATGACGACGATGAGTGGACGACCATGATGCAGACCGAGCTCATCGAGGGCCGCCCCCTGATGTACTGCGCTTACTCGTCGACCTATGCCGGTGACAGCTTCTACGGTCATGCCTTCAACGTCGATGGCTATGATGCTGCCAACGACACCTACCATGTGAACTTCGGCCAGAGCGAGGACCGCAATGGCTGGTATGCCTTCAATGCCTTTGGCTACGGTATCACTATCTATAAGTACTTCCAGCTGATGTTTGTCGGCGTGAAGCCCACCCCCGAGGGTGTAGCCGTTCCCCCGCGCATCGTGGCCCACACGATTGTCAACCAGCCCGAGACCAATGTCGGCTCGAGCGTGACCACCAAGGTCGATGTAATCGGTCTTGACCTGACCGACGGCATCACGGTTACCGTCAATGACGAGAACGGCTTCATCTCAACCGACGTTGATGCCATCGCCCTGAGCGACCTCGACGCTGCCAACCACAAGGTCATCACCGTGACCTATAACCCCACCGACGATGCTGGCATGCACTATGCCTACATCACCCTGAGCAGCCCCGGTGCTGAGCCCCTGTACATCTACTTCTACAGCACGGCCAACGGCACGACCCAGCAGGTGACTCCCGTCATGCTTCCCGCAAGCGAGACCGCAGTCACAGCTACCTCGTTCCGTGCCAACTGGCACCACAAGACAGCTGTCAATAACGTGAAGAGCTACACCCTCGAGGTGACTGCTCCTGGTGGCGCTGTTACCACAATCAGCGACATCACTGACAAGTCCTACAACGTCGAGAATCTGGCAGCCGGTACCTATCAGTACAGGGTTAAGGCCATCTATACCGACGGCACCGAGAGCGCCTGGAGCAACACCCAGGAGGTGACCCTGGCCGGCGGTGGCGATGTACACGGCTATGAGATGGGCGATGTGAACCACGACGGCAAGGTCAATATCACCGATGTGATGCAGATGATCAACCACGTGTCGGTAGAGGCCCAGGTGTGCGAAATCTGCGGAGACCTCAATGGCGATGGCAACGTTAACATCACCGATATCACGATGCTCATCAACAAGATTGCGCAACAATAACGATGATTACTGGCATGTGGACCAGCCGATGGTCCTGTCATGTAGACTAACCCTCGGGACCCAGCCGCACTTCAAGTGCTGCGGGTCCCGATTTTGTTTCCTGAGTGATTTTGGCGCATGGCACTTTGCCCGTTCATGGGGATTGTATTACCTTTGCAGTGAACTGCTGCCGTCACTGGCCTGACTTGTGGCGGGTTCACACCCCTTAATCTGCTTTTAATGACCATTAAATAAACTACGATTACATGAAAAAGATTTTGTTTCTTGCTGCACTGCTCATCACGGTGATGCAGGCATGGGCCGCCCCCGTCGATGAAGCATCGGCCAAGACAACAGCCCAACGTTTTCTCTTGAGCCAGGTTGACCAGGGTCGCCTTTCGGCCCGGGCCGTACACAAGGTTGAGTTGGGATTTGCTATGCCCGGTTCCAAGCAGGCCGCTACGCCGACTTTTTATGTGTTCAACGCCCAGGGCTCGTTTGTCATCGTGTCGGGCGACGACCGGGCACGCCCTGTGCTGGCCTGTGGCGACGGTGAGGTGACCGACCTCCAGCGCCTGCCAGCCAATATGAGGTTTTGGCTCTCCTTTTACCAGCGGCAGCTGCAATACCTGCAGGAACATCCCGACCTCGACGCTGCTTCGATATCGCGTCGGTCTCCGTCAAGGGCAGCGTCGGTCAATCCGTTGGTCACTGCCCAGTGGAGCCAGAATGCCCCTTACTGGAATGAGTGTCCCGTCTATGGCACCGACACCTGCTACACGGGTTGCGCTGCCACGGCGCTGGCCATGGTGTTCCACTACTGGAAGTATCCCAAGCAGCAGACGCCTGCCGTGCCTGCTTACACGACTGACCAGTATGGAGCTGAACTCGCCGAGCTGCCCCCCACGGTCTTTGACTGGAACAATATGCTTGACCGCTATGTCGGGGGCAACTATACCCCTGACCAGGCCGCTGCGGTGGCCCACCTGATGCGCTACATTGGCCAGGCCGAGATGATGGACTATACCATCTCGGGCAGCGGTGCCCTCATCGACGACATCATGCGGGCCGTCTTGCTCTTTGAATATGATGAGAATGCCCAGGTTTATTACATGACCGATGCGTTGGGTCTGCCCAACTATTCCGACGCTCAGTGGACCGCCATGATCCAGAATGAACTCGCCCAGGGACGCCCCATCGTCTATTGCGCCTATGACAACTACGATGGTGGTGGACATGCATTCAACGTCGACGGCTATGACGCGACCGACGACACCTACCATGTGAATTGGGGGTGGGGAGGACGCGGCAACGGCTTCTTTGCCTTGAACGCCTTCTCCTATGGCGACTACACCTTCGGGACATCACAGCAGATGGTAGTCGGCATCCAGCCGCCTGCCGATTACCAGACCCCCAGGCTTCAGGCTTATCCCAACCAGGTTGAGCTGCAGTGCTACATCCACCAGTCGGCCACGGCTGTCGTCGCGCTCAAGGGAACCAACCTGACGGGTGACGTTACACTGGCGTTGAATGATGCCGACGGAGTGTTTGCCATCGATGCCGTGACCGTGCCGCGTGACATCGCCGAGCAGGGAACCGACATTACCGTGACTTACTCTCCCACAGCAGTGGGCTCCAATAGTGCTACCCTTGTCTGCACCAGCCCGGGTACCGACCCTGTGACGGTTACGCTACAGGGCAATGCACCGCTCGAGGTCTACGATCCAGTGATGCTGCCAGCCGACGATGCGCGCGTGACGCTCACTTCGTTCAGGGCCGGCTGGACCGATCCGACCCCCGATGGCAATGTCGCCAGCTACACCCTCGAGGTGAAGCCTAAGCCTGCCTATAGCCTGCTCGTTGAAGCCGACTTCAGCAACTTGCCCCAGATGGCTCCCACCAACCAGGCATCGCATGCCAGCGACTATCTGCCCGAGGGATGGACCTTCAACGGCAGCGAGTTTAACCTCGAGGGCGGCTGTGTGAGCATCCGTAACAGGGGCACAATCACCACCAGCGTGCTCGACCTCAAGGGATATGACAAGATGACCATCGAAATCACGGCGCGAGCCTATGGCTACTACGGTACCGGTTCAGAGCTCGAAGTCACCACGAGTCAGGGCACCCAGGAACTTGTGTTTATGTATGCCTATGAGACTCAGACCCTTGTCGTCGACTGTGCCGAGGCCGAGCAGGTCATCTTCAAGGCTGGTTACTATCCCATGATACGCGACATCAAGATCTATGCTGGCGATGCCACACAGGGCTCGACAACCGAGGCCGATGGAACGGACTACCGCCTGATTGAGAATATCACATCGGGCAAGTCCTATACCGTCAGTGACCTCACGGCTGGCGGTAGCTTCCTCTATCGGGTCAAGGCCGTCTATGTCAACGGTGCCGAGAGTGCATGGAGCAACGTCGAGATGGTCACCCTGCATGAGGCAGCACATGGCAGCCAGCCGGGCGATGTGAACCACGATGGCCATGTCAACGTCACCGACGTTGTCGTCTTGATCAGTTATCTGACCAGCGGCCAGGGGGAAATCTGCGACCTTTGTGCCGACCTCAATGGCGATGACAAAATCAACATCACCGATGTCACCCGTCTCATCACCATCCTGCTGAATAACAACTGAGGCCCTGGCAGGTCTTCCTGTCTTAGAGTTGACAGATTGTCTTGCCCTGAAAAATGTTGAATAGTAAACAACGTCTTTCAGGGCAAGACAATCTGTCGATTAGGTCAACCTTATCGGTTCAAGTCTTGTGTGGTGCCCATACTGTTTTGACATATGGTTTGTATTTGTATCTTTTTTTGAAGCAAAATGTTGCAATTTTGTTATTTTTGATATACTTTTGCGCTTAAATTTTAGTGTTTGGCTTGCCCGCTGAAGCTGTTGAATGCATCAACGCCCTCAAAAGACAATTTTTAATCACTTAATAAACATATATTTATGAGGAAATTTTTATTGTTTGCCGCAGTGGTTCTTGCGGCCCTGCAGTTATCGGCTGCTCCGGTTGACCTGTCGTCGGCCAAGGCTACAGCCCAGAAGTTTATTCATCAGAACACCAACCTGGGCCGGCTTCGGGCTCCCATCAAGGGCGATTTGAATCTGGTCCACGTCGAGAAGAACTCCAAGAGGAGCGACCTTGCCGCTTTCTACATCTTCAACACCCCCAATGGCTATATTGTGGTCTCGGGCGATGACCGTAGCGAGCAGATCCTGGGCTATGGCGACTATCCCCTGGACTATGACAAGATCCCCTGCAACATGAAGGCGCTGCTGATGATGCTCAAGGAGCAGATCGAATACCTGCAGGCTCATGAGAGCTTGGTGGTCGAAACGCCCTCGGTCAAGGCTGCCTATATCCCCAGTGTAGAGCCCCTGTTGACCGCGCTCTGGGATCAGGAAGCTCCCTACTGGAACCAGTGTAAAATTAATGGCTACCAGTGCTTGACCGGCTGCCCTGCAACCTCGGCAGCCATGGTGTTCCACTACTGGAAATATCCTGATTTTGAGACGCCCGAAGTGCCTGCCTATAAGTGCCGATTGACGACTACTTGGTCATGGTGGGGTGATAATTATACCGAGGTCGATGTCGCTGCCTTGCCCCCTGTTACCTTTGACTGGGACAACATGCGTGACACCTATGGCACCAACTCCAACTCCTATACTGCTGCCGAGGCCAGTGCTGTCGCTACCCTCATGCGCTACGTCGGTCAGGCCGAGCGCATGGAGTATGGCACATCGGCTGCCGGTGGCAGTGGTATCAGCGTTGACAGTGTGAGCCTCATTGCCGATGCGTTTAAGTTCTTCGGCTATGACGAGGAGACGGTGCGCGTGGTAAAGAAGACCAGCTCCTACAGCGGTGGACAGACCCTCTACAGCGATGCCGAGTGGGCTGCCTTGATCCAGGATGAGCTTATCGAGGGACGTCCCATCGTCTTCTGCGCTGTTGGCGATGGCGGCCATGCCTTCAACGTGGATGGTTATAATGCTTCAACCGACAGGTATCACATCAATTTCGGCTGGAGTGGCGATGACAATAACTATTATGCCCTGAATTCATTTAACGGCTTCAACCAGTACCAGCAGATGGTTATCGGTATCCAGCCGCCCATCAAGACGCCCAGAATCAAGGCCGATGCCAGCACGCTGTCGATGGCTTGCTTCAAGAACCAGACGGCTACTGCCAACTTCAATGTCACTGGCCGTAACCTGGAGGGAGGCGTGACGGTTACGCTCAACGACCCCAGCGGCGTGTTCAGTATCGACAAGGCTGCCCTTACTCCCGATGCGGACAACAAGGTGAGCGAGTCGGTTGTTGTCACCTATTCGCCCAAGGCCGAGGGTGAGTATACCGCCACGGTCACGATCAGCACCCCCGGTGCCGAGGATTACGTGATTGCATTGACCGGCACATCGGTTTATGAACTGTATCGTCCCGTGATGCAACCCATCGACGAGTCGACAGTGACCGCTACCTCGTTCCGTGCCGACTGGACCGATGCTACTCCCGCCGAGAATGTCACCAGCTACTCACTTGAGGTGAAGACCAAGCCCGATGTGACCCTGCTCACCGAGGCCGACTGGAGCGGTGTGCCCCAGGAGAGCACCAACCACGCTACGGATGCCAGCAACTACATGCCTGAGGGATGGACCTTCACGGGTTCGAGATTGTTCCTCGACGGCGGATTTGTATCGGCTTCGCAGAACTCTGTATTCACGGCCAATTGCGATATGGATGCCTTCGACAAGATAAGCATCATTATCAAGGCCAAGGCCTACACCAGCGGTGCCAACACGCGCCTCACCGTTTCTACCGAGGACGCAACCCGCACCCTGATCCTGGCCAAGGAAGTCAAGACCTACCTCGTCGTGCTGGATAACACCGCTAGCACTAAGGTGGAATTCAATTGCGGTAACTATCCCGAGATCCAGTCCATCAAGATCTACGGTGGCCAGATCGAGGATCCTGAGCCCTTCTCACTGACGGCTGCGCGCGACGGCGAGGAGAACTACCTCTTTGAGAACATCACCCCTGACAAGTTCTACAACGTCACAGGTCTCACCCCCGGTGCTAAGTACCTCTACAGGGTAAAGGCCTATTATGTCAACGGTACCGAGAGTAGCTGGAGCAACATCAAGGAAGTCCAGTTGCTGGAATCGTCATCACTGCGCGGTGACGTCGATGGAGACGGCTCGGTCAACGTTGGTGACGTCACAAAGCTGATCAATATGCTGTTGAACAATATTACCGAGGGCGTTGATATGCAGGCTGCCGACTGCAACTATGACGGTAAGGTCGACATTCAGGATATTTCGACCCTGCTCAACTATGTGTTGACAAGCATGTGGCCATAAACCCTATTCAAGCCGCATGACAGCGGCTAAGTAACGCTGTGTTTGTAACCAGTCGCGTCACACAACCACTGTGGCGCGACTGGTTTTTTTTTGATTCCGCCACGAGATGCGGCATGGGGGCGGCCACGTCGACGAGCTTACCTGGCTATCGCTCGGCTGACCTTTATACCACGGCTCGACGGCTCTGTTGTTACCCGAAATGGGTGTACTTGGGAAAAATTTTGCTAAAATATTTTGATATATCATCGACTGTGGTTACCTTTGTTGCGATTAGTCCTGCGAGCGTTCTGACACGTGGCCGGACAGTAAATAGAAGAATATGGGATTGATTTTTCCCAAGTTGGCCATCACGGTGGCCTTAATTTATTGTGTGATAGGGAGATACTGATTCCTTGTCACGACTTGTTGTTCTGTCTGGATTGATGGACGATTTAGAAATCAGGAAGTGGTACATACTTAGCGCTACGGCCGGCATCAAGGAACTGGAGAATCGTTTCTGCGCCTTGTCCAGCCTGTGGCAGGCGCATGGTGAGGAACCGATTGATTATTTCCTGCCCACGTGCGTTGAGCAGACGTCGGTCTTTGGCCAGCCCGCCATGAGGCGCAAGAAGTTGCTGGGCAACTACGTCTTTGTCCGTGACACCTATGCCCGTGTGCTCGAGATCAAGTCGGCCATACCCTCGTTGTGGCTCCTGCCGCATCCCGATCGTGACCAGGACGTCCGCCGCTTCATGACCATTACCGACCGTGAGATGGACGTCTTCAAGACCATTGCCCGCGCTCATGCCAACGAGTTGCCCTGTTACCCCATCGGTGCGGTTGACCTTGATGAGGGCGACAAGGTGGAAATTGTCGGTGGCGACTTCGACGGCATGTGCGGCACGCTGCAGTGCAGCCAGGGCCGCAACGGCGGCCGCGTGCTCATGTCGGTGGGCAACCTCTTCCTGGTCGCAACGCCTTCCATCAGTCCACAGTACATACGCATCCTGCAGTTCGGTAAGGGCAATCGCCATCCTTATCGCAAGTTCGAGGCCCATCTGCCCCGAGTGCTTCAGGCCTTGTCCCACTTGCATGGCCACTGCCTTGGTGCCGACAAGTCGGCTGGATTGACCACAAGCGATGTCGCCGCGATGACGGTCTTTGTAGGACGATTTGCCCAGTTGCAGCCAGCTACGGTCAATATTGCCAGCCAGCATGCCACACTGATGCTCATGAGCTATGCTGCCCTGCAGGACCATGAGCACGCCGATCGTTGGCTCCTACGTTGCCGCGCCCTCTTGCCCAGCGTCAAGAGCCAGACCCAGCAGGCATGGCAGCTGGTCTTCATGTACGTGGCCACCGGTGACGACACCCTGCGCAGCCGCGCCGCCGCAATCATCAACACGTGGTCCATCGCCCCCAACGACCGCAAGCGCTCCCTCATCGCCACCACCCTCCACACCTTCACTCAGCATTCTGGTTAGGTGCGACAGTGGACCTTATTACAATATATAAGTTGAAATCATATAATATATGTCTGATAATTCGATAGAAGATCATATCAACGAACTGCATCAAAGTAGTCCTGAAGGTGAGCCTTTGAATCGACCCGAGCATGCAACTGATAGTTATCAAGCTAATAACAGTCGCATTGCTAAGAATACGTTGGTTCTATATCTCCGCATGATTTTAGTCATGCTGATATCGTTATATACTAGCCGCCTGATTCTGGCAGCTCTTGGCGTCGAAGATTTTGGTATTTATCAAGTCGTTGGAGGTCTTGTCGGAATGTTTACAATTCTCTCTGGATCACTATCAGTTTCTACGAGTCGTTTCTTGACATTTGCATTAGGGACAGGTGATCCTGGACAGCTTAAGAGGACTTTTGCAACAGTAAGTGCTATTCACATAGCATTGGCAATTGCTATGTTTGTTATCTGTGAATTATTGGCTGTGTGGTTTCTTGAAGCAAAACTGACCATTCCTTCAAATAGATTATTCGCAGCAAAATGCGCTCTGCATTGTTCTATCGTATCATTCTCAATTTCATTATTAAATGTACCATATGGCGCTTCCATTGTTTCACACGAGAAAATGTCGGCATTTGCCTATATGAGCATTTTTGATGTGGTCATAAAATTATTGATAGTTTTTTTACTGTACATATCTCCTATTGATCGTCTTATTTTTTATGCTATTTTAGGATTGGCGACGGGTATAATCTACCAGATTATATCTGTTGGTTATTGTTTTATTAAATTTCCCGAGTGTAAATCAGCGCCTGTTTTCGACCGCAGTATCGTGAAGCATATTTCATCTTTTGTGGGTTGGACATTTTGGGGTAATGCGGCAGTTATGCTAAAGGATCAAGGTGTTGTTATATTGCTGAATATGTTTTTTGGTCCGATTGTAAATGCCGCTCATGGTGTGAGTTTGCAGATAAATGGCGTCGTTGCCCGTTTCATAGGTGGCTTTATGTCGGCTGTTCAGCCACAAATTACAAAATCTTATGCTTCAGGGGATATTTTCAGACTCAATGGACTATTGGTGAAGGGAACAAAGTTTTCTTTTTTCTTGATGGTGGTACTGATATTTCCCATCATCAATAATACAAGGATTCTTCTTGATGCATGGTTAGTCGAGGTGCCCGATCATGCCGTTAATTTCGCTAATATTATTTTAGTTTATACCTTCATTGATTGCTTTACTACTCCATTGTACACAGCCGTATTGGCTACAAGTAAGATCCGGGCCTATGAGATTTGGCTAACCGTGCTCTATTTTACAAATATTATTTGTGTATATGTAGCACTTAAACTTGGAGTCGTGCCTGAAATGGTGTTTGTTCTGGCGGTAATCTTCAAGTTCGGAGTCTTTGTGTTGCTGATACACCAATGCTATAACCTGTTCCATTTTGATATCCATGGCTATGGACGATTATTTGTGGTAGTAGTGTTGCCAACATTGGTCTATGGCTGTTTACTTTCATTCTGCTATCAGTCCTTTATTAATAATGATTCATTCTTGAAACTGATTGGTTTTACTGTCGTTTTTGAGGCTTTAATGCTACCGTTTATCTGGTTTTATGGCTTTAATCAAAATGAACGTAAGTTCGTCATGGAGTCCATCAAGAATCGATTATCTATATCAAAACAATGATAACTGTTTCTAATCTAACTAAACAATACAATGCTCAGGCAAGTGAGTGGCGCATCGTATGTGAAATTGATACTCCGTTTGCTCGTGTTAACCAGCTATGGTTCTCTGTTCCTGAAAAGTTTGGCAATTGGCTAACCGACGACGTGTACGATGCTTTTATGATTGCTATGCTCTTTCCTGCTATGTATTATAATCAGGATTTACGCATCATTGGCCATGTCTCAGAAAAACTGTATGATAACGTAACTCATTATGTGCAACATTGCGAGAATGCATATTTGCCATATTTGAACAAAATCAATGTCATAGTCGATGGCTTTTCGAACACTGAGAAACTGGACCATATGGTGGGTACTGGCTTTTCAGCGGGAATAGATGCTTTTGCAACTTTATATGACAGGTATGTGCTAGAACAGAAGGATAGTTATAGGATTTCAGCATTATTCTTCTTTAATGTCGGGTCACATGGTGGCGGTGGAGATAAAGCTCGAGAAAAGTTCTGGAATCGATATAATTATTTGTTGCCATTTACTGAAGAGCTCGCTCTGCCGTTTGTCCCGATGGATTCCAACTTGTTTGATTTCTATAAAACTGAGTGGGAGTATGATGCAGGCGTCTTATGTCGTGGTATTGGAATTTTGGTATTTCAAAAGGTCCTTGATAAGTACTATATAGCATATGATTATTCATTTTGGGAAATTGTTCATATGACCGCTGCCGATTATGCATCAATAACTGATATATGCAATAATTATCTGCTTGGCACGGAGACACTTGATATTATAGTGGATGGTACTCAATATCGTCGTAGCGACAAGACAATAAAGCTATTAGAGTATTCTCCTTTTTTGAAATACCTGAATGTATGTGTTGGTAATGCAGCTAGTGCCAAGAACTGTAACTACTGTCATAAATGTAAACGTACTTTATTGACATTAGACATTCTGAACCGGCTGGATGATGCTCAGCAAGTCTTTGATATTGCAATATTCAAAAAGTTGAGGTTTGGCTATAAGTGCTATACGGTTCTGCATAAGAAGAGCGACATTTATGCTCATGATAACTGTCAATTGGCAAAGAAGATGAATTATCCTATGCCGCCGTATATTCTTGCTTGGCTCTATTTATCACCGACAATTATAAAAGGCGCATTGATTAAGATGGCAAAATTTATTTTACGCCGTAATGCTAATCAGATGAATGATCGTCATTACCCCGTGTAGTCAAAGTAGATGCGATAAAAATGAATTCGCCCTCCCAAGAACAAATAAAGGCCCAGTCTCCGGATTGTCATCAATCTTCTAGTAATCATCGGTTGGCAAGGAATACGTTGGTTCTGTATCTGCGTATGGCTGTTACCACCCTGATAGGCCTTTATGCAAGCCGGATTATACTGCAAGCATTGGGCGTTAGTGATTTCGGCATTTATAATGCTGTTGGTGGATTGGTAGCAATGTTTTCTATTGTCTCTGCTTCTCTGTCAACAGCGACTAGCCGATACCTGACTTTTGAGTTAGGACGTAAAGATATTGATCGGCTCAAAGCCGTTTTCTCGACATCAGTCAATGTGCAGTTTGCGATTGCTTTAGTTGTTCTATTTGTAGGATGTTTGCTTGGCTGGTGGTTCGTGAATTTTAAAATGAACATCCCGCTAGATCGAATTGGCGCAGCCAACTGGGTGTTATTCAGCTCTATCTTGATTTCGGCCATCAGTCTTATAAACATTCCTTTTGAAGCGTCGGTTATCTCCCATGAGAGGATGGATGTTTACGCGTATCTATGTATTGGCGAGGCTGTAATTAAACTATTGATTGTATTCTCTTTGTTTGCTGCTCCTTTTGATCGATTGAAGGTTTATACCGTCTTGTTACTGGGGGTGCGATTATTGCTGTTTTTATTCTATAATATTTATTGCAGGAGGTGTTTTGATGAATGTAAGTATAGGTTTATTTATAATAAACCGCTATTAAAGGAAATGACTCAGTTCGCCGGTTGGAGTTTTTTTGGAAACGCTGCCTGGCTTTTCAATACGCATGGAATTACAATATTGATCAATGTCTTCTTTGGGGTAACTCTTAATGCAGCTCGAGGCGTAGCTAATCAAGTTGAAAGTTTGGTTCTCCAGTTTGTAAATAGTTTTATGATGGCCTTGAATCCTCAAATAACTAAATCCTATGCTTCAGGAGATCTTGATAATATGCACCAACTTGTTTGTCGTGGAGCAAAATACTCTTTTTTCTTGATGATGTTATTTGCAATCCCATGTGTACTGGAAACGGAAAGAATCTTGTCAATATGGCTAAAAGTCGTTCCTGACTATTCAGTGAGTTTCGTTAGATTAACGTTTCTCTCATCCATGTGCATTGTGCTGAGTAATACTTTGGTCACATCTCAGTTGGCGACGGGTAAGATTAGAAAGTATCAGATTGTAATTACTATATGTGGCGCATGGGTATTCCCTCTTACCTGGTTAGCTTTTAAGATGGGTGGAAGTCCGTTATGGGCCTATTTTATATTCTGCGCCATCTATTTTCTTATGGTATTTGTGAGGATTTATCTTGTTAAGGATTTAATAAAAATGCCTTGGACAAAATATGTCAAAGAAGTGATTTTAAAAAGTGGAATTGTCTTTGTCATAGCAATAATCTTTCCTATAGTAATATATCTATCGCTGCCAGACTCAATAATTAGGTTCATATTGGTTTGTGCTGTTAGTTTAATAACAAGTCTTGTTACTATTTATTTCGTTGGGATGCAAACCAGTGAGCGTTCAGCAATCATGAGATTAGTTAAGCAGCGCATACTTGAACGATAAAGTCCAATAATTTCCACAAGAATCAAAAATAATAACGATGGGATTGATTAAACAGTTGATATCCAATTTCTTGGGAAGCAACAAGGTCTTTTATTATTCCAAGTTGCACAAGAAAACTCCTGTCATCATCAACGATGTTGACTTTGGTCATATCTTGAAGGATAAGCAAGCTATTATCACGGGCGGCAGCAGCGGCATCGGCATGTCGATTGCGCGTAAGATGATTGAATGTGGAGCTGCTGTAACAATCGTTGGCCGCAATCCCGAGAAAACCCAGAAGGTCGCTAAAGAACTGGGTTGCAACTTCTTGTTGATTGACTTGACCGACACCCACGCGATGATTGCAGCCGTTACCGATTTTATTGCCGACAAGCGGATAGACATTCTCGTGAATAGTGCGGGTGTCACCGACAAGGAAGGCTGGCTGGAAAAGACTCCTGAGAACTTTGATCTGATTTTAAATACCAATCTCAAGGCGGCCTATTTCATGTCCCAGACGATAGCCAAGCACATGCTTGAGCATCAAATTCAGGGACATATACTGAACGTCAGTTCGTCATCGTCCATGAGGCCAGGTTGGGGACCCTATCAGTTGTCCAAGAGGGCACTGAATGGCATGACAATGGGCTTTGCCGAGAAGCTGGCTAAGGATGGCATCACCGTCAACGGCTTGGCTCCTGGCATCACCGTGACGCCGATGGCTTCTAAATTCATGGATACCGATAACCTGGCCTACTATAATCCTCTGCGTCGGGCCGAAACACCAGAGGAAATAGCTAATCTGGCCATCTTCTTGGTGAGCAACCTCGGTACAAGCATCGTCGGTGATACGATTATGATTACGGGTGGCTCTGGCATGTTCTCTAGTACATTCTAACGTTTACTGTTAGAAGTAATCGTCCTGTGTCTTCCCACAATTAAAAAGCAGAAACCAAATGTCAATAATCAAGAGAATAAAACACTTCATGAGGCATAAGCCGGTGTATGCTAGCATTTCCTATATGAATGCTAGTGATAAATTGAAGGGCAAACGAATTGTTGTCACAGGGGGAACCGGAGGGCTTGGCCTGGCGATGGCAAAGCGTTTTGTCGCTGAGGGTGCTCATGTGCTTATAGCGGCTCGTGATGAGAAAAAACTCGATAAGATATCAAAGGAACTGCATTGTGCTGCATTAAGGCTTGATGTCACCCAAGTTGAAACATTTGATGCTTTCCTTGCTGATGCAGTGAGAATGCTGGGCGGAATTGATTGCTTGGTGAATAATGCAGGCATATCCCTGCATGAGTATTTTGAAACCGTTACGCCCGAAGGTTTTGATGCCCAAATTTCAACTAACTTGCGTGGGCCGTTCTTCCTGACCCAAAAGTTTGTTGTTTATATGTTGGAAAACAAGGTTAAAGGTCACATCCTGTTTATCTCGTCTGAGGTCGGTGAAACTGCTGACATTCGTCCTTATGCAATGACCAAAGCTGCGCTGAACTGTTTAGTTCAAGGCTTGGCATATGCGTATGCTAAGAGAGGAATCAGGGTTAATGCAATAGCTCCTGGCATTACAGCTACAGCAATGACGGGTTATCAGTCTAATGGGGACCTGACGGTGTGGTCAAATGTTATCGGTCGGGCGTATTTGCCTGAAGAGGTTGCCGAATTGGCCGCATTCTTGTTGTCTGATGCAGCCGGCTGTATCTCTGGACAGATTATTGCTTCTAATAACGGCAGTACCGTCAACGCACGATGGAAGATGTGAATATCGATTCTGCTGTTTTGCTAGCAGGCTTATAAAAGTCGTCGTTTTATGAGTTTCATTTCGGATCTTTAATATATTGAAACATGAAAGTTAGACAGAGGCAAGCAAATATGGAACTCTTACGTATAATTGCCATGGTGATGGTGGTTATGTGCCATACAAATTATAGTGCAGTTGGAGAGCCTACTCTTGACATGTGCTCTAATGATCCTTTACGAGCATTTTTGCAGTATCTGGTTGAGTCAGTGGCTATTGTATGCGTAAATTGTTTCGTGTTTTTTCGGGCTGGTTCTCAATTAAATTGACAAAGAGAGGAATGGCTAATCTCGTCTTCCAGTTGCTTTTTTATAGCACCGTAATCTATTGCGCTTTCATTGTTTTCGGTGGTTTGCATTTTAGCATTAAGTCCTTTGTGAAACATGCTGATTCGTTGTCCAATTTCTGGTTTGTCAGAGCATATATTCCGTTATTTCTGTTGTCACCAATTTTAAATGTGTTCATTGATTGTGCTGGCAAAAAGACAGTAAAGACAACTTTGTTGTGTTATGCTTTTTTGGAAATCGTGATGGGGTGGTTCGTTGATTTGATTGGGATTGATGGCGGATATAGTTTTTTCCACCTCTGTTTTATTTACTTGATTGCACGATACATTAGGGTCTATGGTGGTAAATACTTCATGTTTGATAAATTACATGATTTATCAATTTATTTGCTAATATCAATCGGAACAGCTGTTGTTGTTTTCTTGTCGGCTTTTGTCGCTCCAACTATCTGGCGGCATGGGGGCAGAATGTTCTTATACAATGCTCCGTTGGTACTCGCAGCGACGATTTATTTGTCGTTATTCTTTACTAAATTGGATTTCAAGTCTAAGATTGTGAACATGTTAGGCGCATCAAGTTTTGCTGTGTTTTTGATTCATGGCGATCCTTTGATTACAGCTTATACTGTACCCATATGTAATAATTTGTTTGCTAATCATGATATTGTGTATTACTCTGTCGTGATATCTTTGGCAATTATCGCTTTATTTATGGTCGCATTTGTAGTTGACCTTGTGCGGCAATGGTTATGGCTAAAGATTCAAGCCGCATTCTTTTGATTTTTAATGGCTGGTATGGATGCCATTCTATTAAAGTAGCAAATATTAATAACCGATTATGGATAAATTCTATTCTGCTGAGCGAAATGTGCAGATTCTGGTCGCTCTGCTCAAGGCCCATGGCATCCGCTATGTGATTGCCTCTCCGGGTACAACTAATATCAACTTTGTGGCCAGTGTCCAGTGTGACCCGTTCTTCAAGGTGTTCTCGTCGGTCGACGAGCGGTCGGCGGCCTATCTGGCCTGCGGTATCGCCAGCGAGAGCGGTGAACCTGTGGTACTGAGTTGCACGGGCGCTACTGCATCACGCAATTACGTCTCGGGCTTGACCGAGGCCTATTATCGCAAGCTGCCTGTCCTTGCTGTCACATCCACCCAGAATCCCATCAAGGTGGGTCACCTGGTGCCACAGGTCATTGACCGCTCACAACAGTTGGCCGACATGTCGGTCGACAGCGTCATGCTCAACATGGTAGGCAACAAGAGCCAGGAGTGGGACTGCGAGATCAAGGTCAACAAGGCCCTGCTCGCCCTGCGCCGTCACGGTGGAGGTCCTGTGCACATCAACCTGGAAACGGGCTACAACCAGGACTTCTCCTTGCGCGAGTTGCCGCCTGCCCGGCTCATCAGGCGCATCATGCCTCATGATGAGTTTCCCGAGATTCCTGCCGATGCCCGCATCGTCGTGTTTGTGGGGGCTCATCAGCCCTTCAGTGCCGAGTTGACCCGTGCTGTCGACGACTTCTGCGCCTGCCATGATGCAGTCGTCTTCTGTGACGTGACCAGCGGCTATCATGGTGAATATGAGTTCCATCCCGCACTCATCGCCTCGCAGTTCAACTGGGCCAAGGATCCCATCCGCCCCAATCTGATGATTCACATCGGCGAGGTGAGCGGCGACTATTCGGTCGACGTGGTCGTGGCCGACCAGTTGTGGCGAGTCAACCCTGACGGCGAGCTGCGTGACCGCTTCATGAAGCTTACTCACGTGTTTGAGATGGAGGAAATCACCTTCTTCAGGCACTATGCTGCCGGTGGAGAGCGCCGCACGAGCTTCATCGAGGCTTGCCGCAACTTCCATGAGCAGGCGCTCGCTGCACTGCCCGAACTGCCCTTCTCCAACGTCTGGATTGCCCAACACAGTGCCGCCAGGGTTCCCGAGGGCTCTACCCTGCATGTGGGTATCCTGAACTCGTTGAGGTGCTGGAACTACTTCAATCTGCCCAAGGGCGTGCGCACGGCTTGCAACGTCGGTGGCTTCGGCATCGATGGCGATGTCTCTACGCTCATCGGGGCATCGCTGGTAGACCCTGACCGCCTGTGCTTTGCCGTGGTCGGCGACCTGGCCTTCTTCTATGACCTGAATGTGCTGGGTAACAGGCACGTGGGGAGAAACGTGCGCATCATGCTCATCAACAATGGCCGTGGCACCGAGTTCCACAATTCCGACCATCCGGCATCCAAGTTTGGCGAGGACGGTGATAAGTTCATGGCCGCTGCAGGGCACTTCGGCAACAAGTCGCCCGAACTGGTGAAGCACTATGCCCAGGACCTGGGCTACAGCTACATGAGCGCATCAAGCAAGGAAGAGTATCTGGCCGTGTGCGATACTTTCTTTGACCCCAAGCCCTGCGAGCGGCCCATGGTGCTTGAAGTCTTTACCGACAGCGACGACGAGAGTCAGGCCATCTATCAGCTGCGCACTGCACTGGCCGATGGTAGCGGAACGCTCAAGCAACTGGCTCGCAACGTCTTGGGCTCCAAGCTGACCAGCAAGATCGGACAGTTTATCAAGCATTAGGCCTGGCGGCCATAGTGCTTCTTACAGTTTGCTTGGCTGGGCCCAAGCTGGCTGTCAATTCTGGTAAATATTGCTAAAATGCAGGCAAGGTGATGAAACTTTTGCCTGCATTTGGTGTCTAATTACAAAAAAAGTGAGCAAAATGTTTGGCTTTTCGGCCAAAGGTTGTAATTTTGCAGATTGAAATGAATTGAAGTCGCAAGATGAAACGAGTGTTCTACATAGTTGTCTGCTTGTTGGCAGTGGAATTGGTTCAGGCCATACCGGTGCCCGACAACTTCTTGCCGCAACGCATCGAGACTGTGGCAACAGGCCCGACGGCTCAAGGGGCTGAGGGACGCATCGTCTTCATGGCAGGTAGTAGTGACGCCACTTTCAATGTCTACTCCATTACTGGTCAGCTTGTCAAGGTCGTTCGCGTGAGCGCCGACCAGCGTGTCTCGATAGATTTCCCCAAGGGGTTTTATATCGTGAAATGCAGCAACCAGTGGTCACGCAAGGTGGTGGTGCGTTGATGGCATTGCCGTGGCATCTTGTGACTGAATTGAAATGAATGAGAGTATTGTTGGGCGTGACCATGTCGCGTCCGATTTTTTTGATGAATGATCATGCTTCTCGCTGAACTGTTCCCATATGCCGATGTGCTGTTCAACATCTTGACGGTGTTGTACTTTCTCACTGTGCTTGCAGTGATTGTCGTCGTGCTGAGCGAGAACCGCAATCCGGTCAAGTCGATGGCATGGATGCTCGTGCTGGTCTTGCTGCCTGTCGTCGGGCTGGTGATTTATCTGATGTTCGGTCGCAGCCTCAAGGGCATGAGGCTCATCTCGCGGTCCGACTTGCGAGAGCTGCGGCACATGAACGACTTCGACGAGCACCGGGAGCTGGAGGCCGGCCTGTCAGACGTCTCGCGGCAGTTGATGGCTCTAGTCAACAAGCTGACCACGCCACACTTGTTCTATGGTAATGATATCGAGGTGTTTACATCAGGCCACGATAAGTTCCAGGCCCTGCTGCGTGACATCGAGCAGGCCCAGCACTATATCCACGTCCAGTATTTTATCATCGAGAACGACGAGGTGGGTTCACACCTCATCGACCTGCTCAAGGCCAAGGCTGCCCAGGGTGTAGAGGTCAGGGTGCTGTATGACTACGTGGGCTCGTTCTACATGAGGCCGCGCGTCCTCAAGCAGATGCGTGCCGCCGGCATCAAGGTGCATCCCTTCCTTGAGGTGACCGTGGCCAACGTGGCTTTCCGTGTCAACTGGCGCAACCACCGCAAGATCGTCGTCATCGACGGCAAGGTGGGCTATGTGGGCGGCATGAACATTGCCGACCGCTATGTCACACGCGACAAGAAGGAACCAGCCTGGCGCGACACCCACCTGCGCATCCACGGCGAGGCCGTAGCGGCACTGCAATACTCGTTTGCCATCGACTGGAACTTCACCACCCGTGAACTGCTCAAGTCGCCCACGATGCGATACACGACACCGCCGCCCGGCACCGACTATCTCGTGCAGATGATGGACAGCGGTCCTGCCAGCCGGTGGAACAATATCTCGATTGTCTTTCTCAAGGCCATTTCGCTGGCCCGTCATTGCGTATACATCCAGACTCCATATTTCCTGCCCAGCGACCCCCTGCTCAAGGTATTGCAGAGCGCAGCGCTGGCAGGCATCGACGTCAAGCTGATGATTCCACGCAACCCCGACACCCGGGTCTTGCGACTTGCCACCGCTTCCTACATCAAGGAGTGCCTCCTTGCCGGTATCAAGATTTATTTCTATGAGCCGCGCATGATGCATGCCAAGGTGCTCATCGTTGATGACCAGTTTGTCACCACCGGGTCAACCAACTTTGATTTTCGTAGCTTTGAGCATAACTTTGAGTTTAATGCGCTGGTCTACAGCAAGGAATTCAACCGCAAGATGAAGGACATCTTTGAGGACGACTTGAACCACTCGACCCGCGTGAGCCTGGGCAAGTGGAAGCAGCGCCCGCTGGCCACCAAGGCGCTGGAGTCGGTGGTGCGACTCATCAGCCCCATTCTGTAATCACTATCGCGACATGATCACTTTTCCTAACGCTAAAATCAACTTGGGATTGAATATCGTGGAACGCCGCCCCGACGGTTACCACAACATCGAGACGGTGTTCTATCCCATACCCCTGACCGACGCACTCGAGATAGTCATCGCCCAGGGACCTGACACCGAGCTCCACTGTTACGGCAATGCCGTCGACTGCCCTGCCGAGAAGAACCTGGTAATGAAGGCTTACAGGCTCATGCAGCAACGATATGCCTTGCCCCCGGTGACGATGTACCTCTACAAGCACATCCCCGATGGCGCCGGCCTGGGTGGCGGCTCGAGCGATGCCGCCCACACGATGGTGATGCTCAACCAGATGTTTGACCTCAAGGTGCCCGACTGCGACCTGGCGGCGATGGCTGCTACGCTGGGTGCCGACTGTGCGTTCTTCATCTATAACCGTCCCATGATGGCAACCGGCATCGGCGATGTGCTGTCGCCTGTCGATGTTGACCTCAAGGGGATGTCGCTCCTGCTGGTCAAGCCGCCTGTCGGGGTAGACACCCGCACGGCCTATAGCCGTGTTGTCCCGGCTCCTGCCACGGTCAGTCTTACTGAGGTGACGGCCGCTCCCGTCGAGATGTGGGACGGCGTGCTCACCAACGATTTTGAGCCCAGTGTATTTGCAGCCTTGCCACAGCTGTGGCTCATCAAGACCCGGCTGATGGACGCCGGTGCCCGCTATGCGGCCATGTCGGGGTCGGGCTCAACGGTATTTGGCATTTTTAATGATGACAAACTGGCAGCAATGGCGGCTGACACTTTTACCGATTGCGCCACCTTTGTCCTGCAACTGTGAGCAGGCCATGTTGGACTGGTTTTTGCAGTAATTGGTAAGGTATAACGATTTTAACACAACTACGATATGTCTAAGAAGAACAAAAAGAATCAAAACGACGAGCCCAAGGCCGCTCAGGAAGAAAACCTCAACCCGGACAAGGCTGTAGAACAGCCCCAGGACAAGCAGACCGAACAGGAAAACCAGGAAGACCCTGAGAAGAAGATTGCCGACCTCGAGGCCGCGCTTGAGCATGAGAAGAAGGAGTACATGTTCCTTTACTCTGATTTTGAGAACTTTCGCCGCCGTACGGCCAAGGAGAAGGTTGACCTCATCAAGAATGGTACCGAAAACGCCATGCGCGACCTGCTCCCCGTTGTCGATGACCTGGAGAGGGCACTTGATGCCATCAACAAGGGCGGCGACCTCGACAGCCTCAAGGAGGGTGTTGACCTGATCTACAATAAATTTGTGAAATACCTCGAGAGCCAGCATGTCACTGCCATCGACTCGACAGGCAAGGACTTTGACACCGATGTTCACGAGGCCGTGACCATGTTTCCGGCGCCCGACCCCTCGATGAAGGGCAAGGTCATCGACACGACCATCAAGGGCTACATGATCAACGACAAGGTGCTGCGCCACGCCAAGGTGGTCGTGGGCAACTGATCAAAACAACATAAGACCAAGGACTAGAATAACATAGGGACAATATAATAATATGGCTCAGAAGAGAGATTACTACGAGGTGCTGGGTGTGGACAAGAACGCCACGGCCGATGACCTGAAGAAGGCCTATCGCAAGCTGGCCATCCAGTACCATCCTGACAAGCAGCAGGGCAAGAGCGATGCCGAGAAGAAGGCTGCCGAGGAAAAGTTTAAGGAGGCCGCCGAGGCCTACAATGTCCTCAGCGACCCCGACAAGCGCGCCCATTACGACCAGTTCGGCTTTGCAGGCGAACAGATGGGCGGCGGCGGATATGCCGGCGGCATGTCGATGGAAGACATCCTCAGGCAGTTCGGTGATCTGTTCGGCGGGTTCGGCGGATTTGGTGGTTTTGGTGACTTCTTTGGCGGCGGTGGCGGCCAGGCCCAGCGCGTGAAGCGTGGTACCGACCTGCGCGTCCGCGTCAAGATGACGCTCAGCGAGGTCGCCAAGGGAGCCGAGAAGAAGCTGCGCATTCCCCGCATGAAGTCTTGTGACCATTGCCACGGAACAGGAGCCAAGGACGGTACAGCGCTTGAGACTTGTCCCACCTGCAATGGCTCGGGTGTGGAGGTGCGCATGCAGCGCACCATGTTTGGCACCATGCAGTCCCAGAGCGTGTGCCACACCTGTGGCGGCTCGGGCAAGCGCATCAAGGAGACGTGCCCCCACTGCGGCGGCAAGGGTCTCGTGCGCAAGGAGGACGTGGTGAGCATCAGCATTCCCGCCGGTGTTGCCGACGGCATGACCCTGCGCATGGCCCGTCAGGGCAATGATGCCCCTGGTGGCGGAGTTCCAGGCGACCTGCTCGTGGTCATTGAGGAAGTGCGTGACGCCCATCTCACCCGCGACGGCAACGACCTGATTTACAACTTGATGTTGGACATTCCCACGGCGGTGCTCGGCGGCAAGGTGGATGTGCCCACTGTCGACGGCAAGGCGCGTGTTACCATCAAGCCCGGCACACAGCCTGGCAGCATTCTGCGCCTGCGCGGCAAGGGACTGCCCTCTCCCGAACGCTATGGCACGGGCGACCTGCTCATCAACGTGATGGTGTATATGCCCGAGAAACTCAACGACAAGGAGCGTGAGGCCATCACCATGCTGCAAAACGCCGGTGAGCATGTCAAGCCCAGCGACGGCGACAAGAGCCGCATCTTCTCGCGTCTGCGTCACATCTTTGACTAATCAAAAAATAATACAACACGATATGGCTAATCGTCGACACGATCACCGAGTGCCGCGCCACGATGACAAAGCGGTCACGCGCGAGGTCACTCAGCCCGACAAGCTGCTCAACTTTGTCATGCATTGCCTGGACGGCATCAGCCGTAACAAGGCCAAATCCATTCTGGCCCATGGCGGTGTCACCGTCGACGGCCAGGTGCAGACTCACGTCGACTATCCGCTCGACGAGGGTTGTGTGGTTCAGATCAGGCGGCATGCCAGACCATCGTCGGCCAACAATCCGCACTATCGCATCGTGTATGAGGATCGGTGGATTGTGGTTGTCGACAAGCAGCAGGGCGTGTTGTCGATGCCCGTGGGCGCTTCGAGCCTGAACATGAAGACCCTGCTCGACCGCCATTTTGCTGAGACACGGCAGCGCTGCACCGCTCATGTGGTCCATCGCCTTGACGTGCGCACGTCGGGACTCATGGTCTATGCCAAGAGCGTTGAGGTGCAGCAGCAGATGACAGCCGACTGGCACAGTACCATCATTGACCGCCGTTATGTTGCCGTGGTCGACGGCGTTATGGAAGAACCCGCTGGCAGGGTGGAGAGTTGGCTGCATGACACCGACCGTATGGTCGTCGTGAGCAGTCCCGTCGACGATGGCGGCAAGTGGGCCGCGACTGAGTGGGAACTCGTGGAGCAGGCGCCCACTAGAGCGTTACTCTACCTGCACCTGCTCACGGGGCGCAAGAATCAGATTCGTGTCCACATGGCCGACATCGGGCATCCCGTGGTGGGTGATGGCAAGTATGGCCATCAGGATGACCCCGGCAACCGCATGTGCCTGCATGCCTTCCGCCTGGCGTTCCATCATCCTGCGACGGGCGAACCGCTCTACTTCGAGACACCCATTCCCCGCTATTTCGGCAAGGCCTTGCACACGCCCGGCCAGTAAGAACCCCGCTATAATAAAATCAGGTCCTGGAACACGACGTTTGAGACGTTCCAGGACCTGTGTTGTTGTAAAGGGGACTTCTATAAATTACCGCTAATTTATAGATGTCCCCTAAAGCTGCCATTGACTGAGCGTGTGTCAGAATGGCGGCTCTTTCTCTTTCCCGCCATCTGGGTCGGTATCCAGCTTGTCTAAACCGCTCTCCTCGCGCAGGCGCCTGATGTGTGCCAGTTCCTTAATGGCGTAGTTGGCATTATCCTCTTCATCCAGCATCTCGGTGAAGATTTTCTCGGCCTTGTCGAGCTGGTTGAAGTTGATGAAGGCATAGCCGCGGCGGCGGCGCAGGAAGTTGACAAACTGCCTGATGTTGTCGGGCAGCTCTTCTTCCTGGCCAAAGTTGTGCTTGACCTCCTCCATCACGCCCTCGGTGTAACTGAACAGGCGCGGATCCTTGGCGTTAGCCATGGCGTTGACCAGCTCCATCGTGTGGCGTATGTTGCCGTCGCTGCTCATCAGGTCCAGGTAGAAAAAGGCCTGCTTGTACAGCCCTAGCTCATTGTAGCAGAAGCCCAGTTTATAGGCCGTTTCCAGGAACATGCGCTTCTGCTCGCTGTTCATTTCAAAGAAGTGGCCCCGGTAGCTGTTGTACACGTTCTCCAGGTGAAGGATGGCCTCATAGTAGCGCTCGCTGTTGAAGTACTGCTGACCCCAATACAGGTTGTAGGCAACGTCCGACTCATCGGCCTGGCACAGCATCATCTGCTCCTCGGTCATGCTGTCAAGCTCACCGTTCCTGGCCTTGATCTGTGCATCGGTCCACATGTAGTAGAACTCCTTGTACTGCTGCATGCCGTCGGCACGCTCCAGGGCAATGAGCAGGCTGCTGCTGTGTGGGCGGCGTTCCTCGTTGTTCAGCGAGTTGATGCGGCTGGCGTTGTCGGCGGGGAAGGTGATGGTCACGCGGGTGTACAGCGTGTGTTCGTCCTCGCCCTCGGCCGTGAGCAGGATGGTCGCGGTCTTGACCTTCTGGTCGTTGCCGCTCTTGTAGTGCAGGTCAAGCACGGCATAGTCGCTGGCAAAGTGTGCCTGCGTGCCGTCGCCCTCGATGAGCGCATGGCGCAGGTCGAAGCTCTTGATCTTCTCGGCCTCGTCCCAGCACTCATGCTTGACGGGTGAGTTGATGCCCAGCCTGACCAGGTCGAAGTCGGCCATGGGGGCGACCATGTCGATAAACTTGCCCAGGGGCAGCGGGCTCCTGCCATACACTCTCGACTGCTTGGCCAGGGTGGCGTTGAACTCGTGGTGCAATTCCAGCCGGCGCAGCAGGAACATCTCGCGCTGATGCTTGTAGAGCTCGCTCTCCAGGTCGATGTTGTTATAGTCCTTGCTGATCGACACAGCCTCGTCATAGTCGCGTTGCCACTCGCGCTGGAAGTGGAAAGCGGCCCTGAGCTGATCGACCATGGCAGCGTTGTCAATCACGTTGTTGAAGAACGACATGTGCACGTTCACCTCGGTGCTGTCGTGTTCTATCGAGTAGGTGAACTTGAACAGGATGTTGCTGTTGTTGCGCTCGTTGCACTTCGACCTCACCAGCGGCAGCTGGGAGATGGGGGCCGATGCCATGTTGGGGTAGGACACGTCGATGCAGTCGTCCTGCTTGCGCACCGTGCCGATGAAGTGGCCGGCCTGAAACTCAAAGTTGTAGTAGGTCGCGCCGCTGTCCTTGTCCTGGTCGGCGGTGTACCTGCAGTGGTATTCCTTGAGAAACTGTTCTAATTGGGCTTTTACCGAGTATTTTTTCTTCCCGAAGAGCATAGTCTTGATGTGTTTAATGGGTAAATGGTATTGCATTACTGCAATTATCGTGCCAACGTCGGGAACGTGCCGCCAAAGTAGCGGCGTTGCAGACCCAAGTAGGCCGCTGTGTCACGTTTCACCTGATTGTGCCACATGTTCAGGCTGTCGCACAGGCCGTGACGGTCCTTCGACACCATCCACGACTGGAACTGCGACAGGCTGATGGCCACCGAGCGGTCGAGGTTGGGCAGGCGGCTTGCCATGGCGCGCGCAATCGAGCGGTTGACCACGGCATACCGGATCTCGCCCGTCGACACCATCATCAGCAGCTGCTCGGGACCATAGAGCTCGTCGACCTGGACATAGATCGTGTCGCCGATCTCGCGGCTCAGGCTCGCGATGCGCTGCACCATGGGCGACCCCTTGACCACCCACACCGTGTCGCCGGCCAGGTCCAGTTGGGAGTGGATGGCATGGCTGTCGCGGCGCTGCACCAGCACCTGCTGGTCGATGTAGATGGGGGCGGTAAAGGCATACTTTGCCGTGTCGCCAGCCGTCATCGGGAACTGGGCCACCACGATGTCATAGCGCCCGTTGTCCAGCCCGGTGAGCGCCTTCTCCAGGGTCACGATGGGGTGGAACTTCATCGGGCGACCCGTTTTGAGTGACATCAGCCGCAGCAAGTCGTAGTTGTAGCCGCCCAGCGTGTCGTCATAGGTGTAGTAGGTCACCGGTGAGTACTCGATGGCAATGTCCAGCGTGTCGCCGCCACTGTGCAGCGCCTGGGGGGCATCCTTGGGCTTGTCACACATGCTCAGGGCTACCATGCAGGCCACCACCACGGCGAGCAGCACGCAGTAAAGTATCATCTGTCCCCGCCCATGGGGCTGTTGTTGCTTGATCATGGATGTTCCGTTTCTTTTCAGGAATGCAAAGATACAACTTTTCCCTCATTTACGCAATACTGCCAGCCCCAAGATGTGAGGCTGGCAGCACTTGTCTCTATCGTCTAAAGTCTAACGTCTCTCATTTCTTATTGTAGGCCTCGAGGGCTTTCTCGAGCACTACCAGGGCACGCTTCAGGTCGTCGATCTTGAGCACGTAGGCCATTCGTACCTCGTTCTTGCCCAGGCCGGGGGTGGCATAGAAACCGCTGGCAGGAGCCATCATCACGGTCTCGCCCTCGTAGTTGAACTCCTCCAGGCACCAGCGGCAGAAGTCGTCGATGTCCTCGACCGGCAGCTTGGCCACGGTGTAGAAGGCGCCCATGGGCATCGGGCTATAGACTCCGGGAATCTTGTTCAGACCCTCGACCAGGCAGTTGCGGCGGGCAATGTACTCATCATACACGGCCTTGTGGTAGGACTGGGGTGCGTCGAGCGAAGCCTCGGCAACGATCTGGCCCAGCAGGGGAGGACTCAGGCGGGCCTGAGCGAGCTTCATGGCAGCAGTGCGCACTTCACGGTTGCGGGTGATGAAGGCACCGATGCGGATGCCGCACTCGCTGTAGCGCTTGCTGACGCTGTCGATCATGATCACGTTATCCTCGATGCCCTCGAGGTGCATGGCGCTGGTGTAGGGCGCATCGCTGTAGATAAACTCGCGGTAAACCTCGTCGGCAAACAGGAACAGGTCATATTTCTTCACCAGGTCGCGCAGGCGCATGAGCTCCTCGCGGCTGTAGAGGGTGCCGGTGGGGTTGTTGGGGTTGCAGATCATGATGGCGCGGGTGCGCTCGTTGATCACCTTCTCAAACTCCTCGACGGGGGGCAGGGCAAAGCCGTCCTCGATGTGGGTGGTGATGGTGCGTACCACGGCACCGGTCTCGCAGGCAAAGCCCATGTAGTTGGCATAGGCGGGCTCGGGGATGATGATCTCGTCACCGGGGTTGAGGCACACCATGAAGGCCATCTGCACGGCCTCGCTGCCGCCGCAGGTCACGATGATGTCGTCCACGTCCAGGTTGATGTCATAGCGCTTGTAGTAGCCCACGAGCTTCTCCAGATACTGGGGATAACCCTGTGAGGGGCTGTACTCGAGCACCTTGCGGTCAACATGCTTCAGGGCCTCCAAGCCTTCCTCGGGGGTGGGCAGGTCGGGCTGACCGATGTTGAGGTGATACACTTTGATACCGCGTTTCTTGGCGTCGGCTGCAAACGGAGCCAGCTTCCTGATGGGCGATGCCGGCATCTTGACGCTGCGTTCTGAAATCTTAGGCATAATTAGTTATTAAAAATGATGTTAATGATATTGTTGTAAAGTCGTTTTGTTCTACGCCCACAAAATTACACAAAAACCCAAACACCACAAAATTTTTCCCCAATATCAACAGGTCAATCGCACCAAAACTCACGCTAAGTCGCTAAGCCGCAAAGCAAAAAATAATCGCTCGCAAGAAGCTCACTTCTAATTACTATTGCGAGCTTCTTGCGAGCAAAACCTATAAACTTCGCGACTTAGCGTGAATTTGCTCTTGAACCTATCCCAATCCATAGGGCATAATTACTTCAATTATACTTCTCTGGCATGCCGTTGAGTGAGAATTATCATCGTGGCCGTGGCAAAGCCCCGGCACAGTCGACCAGGACAGTCCTTGATGGCGCAAGCTTAGTTTCCCATGTCGCGGCTCTGCCGCGGCCCGTTTGTGGGAAGTCGGTTCTCATGAGCACTATTCAGTTGACGAAGTTGACGCTCACGCCCACTTGCAGGCGAGCGGGGTTGAGCGGGTAGTGGGGCGTGGCAAAGTAGGCGTCGCCGCTGTGGATCTTCTGGTTAAAGTGGGTCCAGGCGACAAAGAAGCGTGCCTGTTTCATCCTGAAGTTGGCATACAGGTTCATGATGGCAAAGTTGCCGCATTCCATCTCCTGCTGGCTGTGGAAGGTCATTGTGGCAGGGTTGTATACCGGAGCAAAGTACTTGGTGTAGTAGTTGCCGTCAACACCCAGTTGCACGTGCAGCACGCGGGCGATGGTGAACGTGGCATACAGGTTGCTGTAGATCGCCAGCTTGGGTAGCGGCAGCACGGTCTCATTGCTGCTCGTCTGCAATGTGAGGCTGTTCACCCAGTTGAAGGCCTTGAAGTGCAGGCCCTGGCGCAGCCGGGCACTCAGCACGTGGATGGCCCCGCTGTGTTGTGCAGGCAGGCCGTCGGCATCCCAGTAGATGTAGTCGTTGAGCGTCTCATAGCCCACGCCCACGTTGGTCCACGAGAAGGGGATGTCCAGCTCGCCGCCCACGCGCACGCGCTTAGTCTTGGAGAAGTTGTTTTCCCAGACGTAGTGGTTGGAGACAAAGTGCTTGAGCAGGTAGGGTACCGCCAGGTTCTTCAGGTAGCCGTAACCCTTGATGCTTACGGTGTCGCCCAGCATCCTGAAGCGCGTGGTCACGTCGCCCGTGATGTCGACCTCGCCGGCGGCATCGCCCAGCACGCCGAACTGGGCCGTGGCGTTGTAACGCAACAGCGAGCCGCGTTGCTTGGTCAACTGGCCTCCCACCCACAGCAGATTCTGGGTCACACGATGGGGTACAACAGCTGGCACTGGTTCCAATCCCTCGGGCAAGGTCGTTCCCGTGACGCTGTCGGTCACCTGGGTATAACGCCTCACCTCGTGGGTGCCGTAGACCGAGAAGCCAAACTTGGCCCACTTGTTGAAGCCCTCGAGCATCGACACGCCCACCGTGTTGCGCAGGCGCCAGTAGCTGGTGGTCTCGTCGGTGCCGACCAGGCTCAGATAGGTGTGGTCAAAGAAGCTCTTGTCCTCGCTGGCCGAGCCGTTGAGGAACTGGTGCTTGCTGTGCTTGAAGTCCAGTGTCCAGATGAAGCTGGTCACGGGGACATAGGTGCGGTCGATGATGGTGTCGGTGACGCTGTCGCGGCGGTAGCGGTAGAAGCCCACCTTGTAGCGCTGGTTCAGGTAGAGCTGGCTGCCCTCCAGGTGGCTGTGGGCATTGGTCAGGCGTGAGGGGATGCTCTTGTTGTCGACGCGGGTCACACCGCCCTGCACCTCGGCCGGGTCGGTGATGTAGCGGTCGTCGGTGATGCCGCCGCTCTCCTTGGTCGTGTAGTTGTAGTGGTTGAAGAACGTCTGCAACTCGTAGCGGTCGCCCATGTGGGAGCCAAACAGGCGCCAGGTGAAGTCCTTGTCGGCCTGCACGTCGTAGGATCCCTTGCTGTAGATGTAGTCCAGGCCGCCGCCCACCTGGGTCTTGCGGTTCACGTTGCCCGAGAATTCCAGCTTGGTGCGGTCCAGGTTGCTGTACTTGTCGCCGCCTGTCGAGTGGCTGAGCAGCGTCATGGGGATGCGCGTGTTGTAGTAGCGCATCGTGCCCGTGTCGTGCAGCCAGGCCCTGATGGCGTCTTCCATAAAGAACTCGCTTGTCAAGGGCCGGTCAAAGAATATCTGGTCCTGTCCGGGCGCGCCATAGTTGCCCGTGGTGAGCCAGGCATCGCTCACCATCGAGGGCACCATCGTGCGATGGTAGTCGAGGTGAATGGTGTCGATGGTCGACGGGTAGTGCAGGCCCAGCGGCTCGCTCACGCTCCAGGCAAACGAGGGCTCCACGCGCTGCTTCTTGGCCTTGACCGACTGTTTGGAGTGCTCCTCGGTAAACTGTGCCGTGGCAACATGGGTCGCTGCAGCCATCATCACCAGTATGACCAGTATTCTTCTCATCTCATATTTATAGCGGCGCAAAGGTAATGCTTTTTTTTCAATCTATCAAGGCTTGCCTCAAAGGGGGAAGGCAAGCCTTGACAGCAGGATAGTGAGTATCAGTCTCGCTATAGAGTATGTCTAGATGGTGCGCTCTACCGGGAGCACAAAGGCGCGCAGTCCCAGCTTGGGGGTCGCCATGTCCATCTGGTGCAGCTCGTCGAGGACAACGTCCACACGGCTGTCGTCGACAACGGTCAGGATGGCCGAGGCAATCGAGGGCCAGGCGTGGGTGGCATAGTGGGGCTCGCCCGTCTTGCTGCCACGGCCCTGCACCTCGCGCCAGCCGGTGAAGCCACGGCAGTTGAGCAGGTTCAACCTCTCGACAATGCGGTCATAGTAGGCCTCGTCAAAGGCTATAAATATCGCTTTCATATTGTTTTGGTTTTTGGTCCTTGGTTTTTAGTCCTTAGTCCTTAGTTTTTAGGGTAGGCCTAATTCTTGATTGATTGCAAGTGTTCCTTGCTCATTTTCTTGCGGGTGCGACGAATGCCTGTCAGTGCAAAGATGGTGTACATCGTGGGCACGAACAGCAGGGTCATCAACGTGGACATCGTCAAGCCGCCGATGACGGCGGTGCCCATCGGGCGCCACATCTCGCTACCCACACCGGTACCAATGGCCATGGGAACCATACCCAGGATGGTCGTGAGCGAAGTCATCAGCACGGGGCGCAGACGCGAGTGGCCGCCGTTGATCACGGCCCGTCGAATGCTCATGCCACGCTCACGGTTCAGGTTGATGTAGTCAATGAGCACAATACCGTTTTTCACCACAATACCAATCAACATGATGGCACCGATCATCGACATCACGTTCAGGTTGGTTCCCGTGAGCAACAGGATGATCACGATACCCGAGAAGGCAAACAAGATCGACGTCATGATGATAGCGGGGTAGGTGAACGACTCAAACTGGCCTGCCATAACCATGTACACGAGCATGATGATGAGGATAGCCAGGATACCCAGGTCGCCGAACGAGTCCTGCTGGTCCTCGTAGCTACCGCTCAGGTCGATGCTCACCTCGGCCGGCTTGTCCATCTTGTCGATCAGGGGCTGGGCATCGGCAATCACATCACTCATGGGGCGTCCCTGGACGACGGTCGACACGGTGATGATGCGCTCGCGGTCCTTGCGCTCGATGGTGGGCGGATAGAAGCGCTCAACAACGTTGCCCACCTCCTTGAGGCGAACGCCCTGTCCCATCGAGTTATAGAGCATGATGTTCTCGATGTCGCTGATGCTGCGGCGGTGCTCGGGGTCATACATCACCTTGATGTCATACTCCATACCGTCCTCGCGGAAGTAGCTCGCCGTCGTGCCGTTGATGCGGTTGCGCAGCGCTGTGGCGGCGGTGCTCAGGTTCAGGCCATACAGCGCCAGCTTCTCGCGGTCAAAGTCAACGTGGTACTCAGGCTGGTAGTCGCTGCGGCTGATGTTGATGTCGGCTGCACCGGGAACGCTCTCGAGAATGCGCTTCAGGCGCTGGGCCACGCTGTCGGTCTTGGTGAAGTCGTAACCATAGATCTCATAGTTGAGCGTGCTCTGGCCGCTCATGCCGCCTCCACGCGAGCCACCGACGTTGACCAGCGCTTTCTTGAGCTCGGGATACTGCTTGAGGTCTTCACGCATCAGGCCGGCAATCTCGGTGATGCCGCGCTTGCGCTTGTCGGCATCGACCAGGGTGATGTTCATCGAGATGATGTGCGAGCCGTTGTTCTGCATCGATGCGAACGTGTTGTCGCTGCTGGCTTGGCCCACGGTATAGTTGAACACCTTGATCTCGGGATACTTCTGGGTCCACTCCTTGTACAGGCGCTGACTGACGTCTTTGGCCAGGTCAACGCGTGAGCCGATGGGCAGCTCCAGCGACACGCCCAGGCGGCTGTTATCGTTGGTGGGGAAGAACTCGGTGCCGATGAACTTCATCAGTAACATCGAGGCCACAAAGATGCCCAGGGCCGTCGCCGTTGTAATCCAGCGGTGGGCCACGCAGATGTCAAGCACCTTGGCATAGAAGTCGTCAATCTTGTCAAGCACCTTCAGGATGGGGCCATACACCTTCTTGAAGATAGTGGTGTCGGTAACGTTCAGGCGCAGCAGGCGGCTGCACAACATGGGCGTCAACATCAAGGCGCAGATGAGCGACAACACCATCATGATGGTCACCATCCAGCCCAGCTGCTTGAACAGCACACCGGTCATACCCTTGACAAGCGTCAGCGGGAAGAACACGGCAATCAGGGTCAGCGTCGACGCCATTACCGACAGTGCCACCTCGTTGGTACCGTTGACGGCGGCCTGCATGGGCGCCGAACCGCGCTCGATGTGGGTCGTGACGTTCTCCAGCACCACAATGGCGTCATCGACCACCATACCGATGGCAATCGACAGGGCCGACAGCGACACGATGTTCAGCGAGTTGCCCGTGGCATACAGGTAGATGAACGAGGCAATCAGCGAGATAGGAATCGTCACCAGCACGATAACGGTGGCGCGCCAGCGGCCCAGGAACACAAACACCACGATGCCCACAAACAGCAGGGCGAACAGCACGGTCTCGACCAGCGAGCCGATGGTGTTGCGGATGTTGTCACTCGTGTCGACAATGTAGTCCAGCTTGATGTCGCTGGGCAGATTCTTCTGAATCTTGGGCAACTCCTCGGCAATCTTGGTGGAAATCTGTACCGAGTTGGCACCTGACTGCTTCTGAACGATGATCATCGCACCCTTCTGGCCGTTGTTGTAGCTCTCCTGGGCGCGCTCCTCGAGCGAGTCGTCGATGCGGGCCACGTCGCGCAGGTGCACAACGCCGCCGGTGGGAGACATGCCCACGACCATGGCGCCCATCTGCTGGGGATCGCTGAACTCACCCTGGACACGCAGGGGATAGGTCTCGTTACCGATGTCAAACGTACCGCCAGGAATGTTGCGGTTCTCGGCACCGACAAGCGCGGCCACGGTCTCGACACTCAGGTTGTAAGCCTCCATGCGCAGGGGGTCCAGGTAGATGTGCACCTCTCGCTTGGGGGCGCCGGCGATCGATACCGAACCCACACCATCAACTCGTGCCAACGGATTGGACACGTTCTCGTCCAGGATCTTGTACAGGCCGGGCATGCTCTGCGTAGCCTGAACCGACAGCAGCACGATAGGAATCATGTCGCTGCTGAACTTGAAGATGATGGGTGTGTTGGCATCGTCGGGCAGCATGCTCGACACCATGTCGAGCTTGTCGCGCACATCGTTGGTCAACGCTTCGATGTCATAGCCGTATTCAAACTCCAGGGTCACAATCGAGATGTTCTCACGACTGTTACTGGTGATGTGCTTGAGGTGTTCGACCGAGTTGAGAGTGTTCTCGAGCGGGCGAGTCACGTTCTGCTCGATATCGGAGGCGCTGGTGCCCGCATAGGAGGTCATCACCATGATGGTGTTGGTGTCCACGTCGGGAAACAGGTCGATGGGCAGGTTCTTGAGTGAGAACAGACCCAGCACAATCAGTGCCACAAACACCAGGGTCGTGGTCACCGGTCGTTTTACTGAACTGGAATATAGACTCATAACGCTATGGAGAGATTATTTCTTGAGTTCCACTTTAGCACCGTCGGTCAGGCGTGATGCACCGGCAATGACAACCTGGCTGCCTGCAGCCAAGCCGCCCTTGACCTCGTAGCGGTCCTCCAGACGCTGACCCAGCTCAACCTCACGCAGCTCGACCTCGCCGCCCTGGTATACCCACACGTAGCGCACGCCCGAGCCCACCTGCTTCTGCACAGCACGGTCAGGAACGACTACGCTCTGAGTGCTGCCGTAGTTGAAGTTCACGCGTGCAAACATGCCGGTCCTCACCTTGTCGCCACGGTTGGTGATGGCAACCTCCACCTGGAAGGTGCGGCTCGTGGCGTCGATGGTGGGATGAATCAGGTATACTTGACCGTTAAAGGTCTCGTCGCCGTAGGTGTCAAACTTCACGGTCACGGGCATGCCGCGTTTCACCTTGGGGTACTCGCTCTCGTTGACGTTGACGATGACCTTGAGCGGCTGCTGCTGCTCGATGGTCAGGATGGGCAGACCAGCGGGCAGGTCGCCGGCGTCATAGTTCTTGGCGGTCACCACGCCGCTCACGGGGGAGGTCAGCACGGTGTTTTCCTGCATTGTGCGGATGGCACGCGCGTTGGCGTCGTACTGGGCCTGCAGCTGGTCGACCTGCTGCTGGGTGCCTCCGCCTATTTTCACCAGTTCCTTGGCACGGTCAAGCTCGCGCTTGATGTTGGACAGGGCAATCTGCTGCTGGGCGATGTTCACGTCGTCCAGGATGACCAGGCGCTGGCCACGCGACACGCGTGAGCCCACGTCCACCAGGATGCGCTTGATGCGTGAGCCGCTGTTCGACGAGATGTTGTTGGTCTTGAATGCTTCGACAGTTCCAGTGTACTCACTCATCTGGTTCACGGCCTCAGCGCCCACGGTAACCACCTCGACGATAGGAAGTTCTTCCTTCACTTCGACGGTTTTCTTCTCCTCCTTGCCAGAGCAGGAAGCCAGTGCCACCACGAGCATCACAATCGGTAAAAGTCTATTAGTCTTCATTTCTTGATGATATTTTGTTGATATTAATTTCTGGTTTCTAATTCCTCACGTAGTGTGTATTGCCCAGCACATACTCCAGGTCGCTCTCGGCAACCAGGTAGTTGTAGATGGCCTGATAGTAGGCCAGGCGGGCAGCCATCAGCGCATCCTCGGTGTCGCGCAGCTGGATAAACGAGGCAGCTCCAATCTTGAAGCTCTGTTGCATGATGTCGTTGGCCTTCTGTGCCATGGTCACGCCGGCTTCGTTGCTCTCGATCTGCTTCAGGTTCTTGGAGATGACGTCGTTCTGGGTTGCCACTTGCACATGAAGGCTGCGCTCCAGGTTCTCGCGTTGCCACTTCATCTCGTCGACGGCAATCTGGGCCTGCTTCTGCTTGTAGTAGCGCTGGCCGCCCTGGAAGATGGGGAATGCCAGGGTCAGGCCCACGTTGGAAGCGCGGCTCCAGCGCAGTCCCGAGAAGGGGCTGCCATTGTTCATCGAGTGCCACATCAGGCTAGCACTGCCGCTCAGGGTGGGGTACCATGCCATCTTCTGCACGTCGAGGGCCTTCTTCAGGTAGTCGGTCTGCAGGTCCAGCGACTTGAGGCTCGTGTTGTTGGCCAGCGTGGTGTCAACACCCAGGCTGTTGTTCAGGGCACGCACATACATGTCGCCCCTGAAGTTGTCCAGTTGCTGGCTCGGCATGAAATCGGTGCTCACGTCCATGCCCATCAGGAGCTTGAGTTGCAGTTTCAGGGCATTGATCGAGTTCTCGGCCTCGAGAATCGATGGCTCCAGGTTGGTCACGGCGACGTTGGCACGCAGCACGTCGTACTCCGACGCTGCTCCCAGGTCAAATTTCTTCTTGAAGATGTCGGCGTTCAACTGGGCTGTGGCGTGGTTCTCCTCGATCACGCGCTTGCTGTCCTGTGCCAGCAGCAGGGCGTAGTAGGCTTTTTCCACCTGGTTGACCAGCGACAACTTGTTGGCACGGGCCGATTCCATGTTCTGCAAGATCTGGTTCTCGCTGAGCTTGATCGACTTCCACAGCTGGGGCACTACCAGGGGAATCTGTGCCTGGAAACCGGCAGCATGGGTGTTGTCGCTACCCATTTTGATGGCCATGGTGCCGTTAGGCGTGTCCATGTACATCGTCTGCAACGAGAGGTTGCGGGTGTACTGGCCGGCCAGGTTGATTGTCGGCAACAGCTGTGCGATCACCTCCTTGCGGCTGTAGTCTACGCGGGTGATTTCCATCTCCTTGACCTTGATGGTGGGGTTGTCGTTCAGGGCAATCTGTATGCACTCGTCGAGTGATAGTGCCAGTTGGGCATGTGCGCCCACGGCATTGCCTGTTAACATTAATACAATAATGTAGAAAAGCTTTTTGTTGAACATTGTATTGTGGTTTTATTGATTTTGCGCTTGTTGTTGCTCGAGATATTCAATCATCTCGATGCCCTTGATGGTGGCCACACCACGCAGGAAGCTGATGAACACGTGGTCAAACACGTCGGCCTGCTTAAAGCCATACTTTGCTGCATTGGTCGAGTTGTGCACCTCGCGTATCGAGATTACGAACAGGTAGGCCGCAATCTCGGGATTGATGCGATTGATGACCAGTCCCTGCTCCTGAGCCTTGCGCAGGACACGCGTGAGACCGTCGACTGTGGCCTTCTCGCTGTTGATGTGTTGCTCAAAGATGTCGGGGTACAGTCGCTTGATGTCGTTGACAAACGCTACCGACGTCTTCTCATACATCGACCTGGCGCGGGTGTAAACCCTGAACATGGCTTCAAAACAATTATCCGAGGTGGCAAATATCTGCTCGACCTCGGCGTTCTTGACCTCATGCTCATGGCGCAGGCACTCCAATATGAGGGTGCGCTTGTCGGGAAAGGTCTCGTATAATGTGCGCTTGGATATACCGCAGGCATGTGCCACGTCGTCCATCGTCATCGACGCGGGACCCACGCTCATCAGCATCTTGTTGCACTCAGTAATGATTCGCTCTCTGATATCCATTTGATGGTAATATACTGAATTTGGGGTGCAAAATTATAGAAAACTTTTAAAACTCCAAAAGTTTTCTTGGTTTTTCAACTTTTTTAGCATATTAAGATTACCTATAAACATAACATGAGGGCGGCACCACGATGGGCGCCGCCCTCACATTCAGTGATTTCTAGTCGGTATCGTCGAGATACCGGTCAGTGGTTTCAGAACAGGACTTTGCTGCTCTTCACAGCGCCGCTGCGGTAGCGGGTTACCACGATGTTGACGCCCTCAAACGGCTCCTTGCTCTGAACACCGTTCATGTTCACATAGGTTACCGACTCAATCTCGTCGCCGTCGCTGGCAATCGAGGTGATGGCGGTCTGGTTGCCCATGTTCACGCTCACGAGCGTTACCTCCTGGGTGTTGCTGGTGGCGGTGGTGCCGTCAACATAGTTGGCCACGAGGTAGTAGCTGTAGGTACCGCCTTCAACCAGGTTGCTCAGGGTGATGCCCGTGCTGCCGGCTTCGATGTCGGTGATTACAAAGTCGGTGTTGTCACCCGTTGCGGTGGCATTGAGCGATGCCGTGCCGGCATAGACCTGAATCAGTGTCATGTCAGGCGAGTAGCTGCTGTCGGTCGAGTAGAGGGTGATGACATCACCGGCGCTGCCGGTTACGGTCCATGCATAGGTCTCACCCTTGGCGAAGGTGTGGCCCACAGCGCTGGTCTTGGCCGACTTGACGGTCACGTTACCGGTACCGTAGCTGCTGTTGGCCGTGGTGACCATGACGGTAAAGGTGGCGTTGCTGTAACCCGACGGGATCGTGAAGTAGATGTAGCCGTAGGTCGTCGTCGAGTTCCACCACCAGCTCGAGGTGCTGTTCTTGGTGTAAACGGCGCCGTTACCGCCCTTGACGTTGCTGCCGCTCCACGGCGAGGTCAGTGTTATGGTAGCATAGCTGCCGCTGTACTGGCTGCCGTCGATAGTGCCCAGCAGGGTCGTCTCGGGATCGTCGCCACCGGGCTGTGCCGTCAACGTGCCATAGAGCGTGTAGCTCGATACGGCCGATGCGTCAACGTCGTGGGTCCAGTTGGCGGTGAAGCCGGTGCTGCTGATGTTGGTAGCGGCATTCAGTACAGGAGTCGACTTGGTGATGGTGGCGTTACCGGTCAGGGCAACGGTCTTGCTCGTTGCTCCCGAGCTGGCGACGGTCACGGTGGCCGTCTGTGTGCCATAGGCTGTGGGCGCGTAGGTCACGGTCACGTTCACACCGTTGGCGGCATTGGCGGCTGTGATGCTCGTTGTCGAGATGCTGAAGACGCTGGCACCGCTCAGGCTCAGGGTAACATTGCCAGTGAGGTCGGCACCGGTCACCTTAAAGGTAGCGGTCTTGGTGGCACCCACGTTGGCCGTCATGCTCAGGCTGGTCGGGGTTACCGTCAGCGTCGGGGTGGCAGCAGGCTCTTCCTCCTTGAGGGTGACGGTCTGCTCGTTACTCCATGCGCTCTCGCTGCCGTCGGTGTAGATGGCCTTCACCTTATAGGTGTAGGTGGCACCGGCGGTCAGGTTCTGAACGGTGTAGTACTTGTTGGTGATGCCAGTGATGGTGCGTGCGGTGGCATCGCCGGTCTCGGTAGCGTTGAGCGTGGTGTTGCCGACATAGACCTCAATCAGGGCCATGTCGGGCGAGTAGCTGCTGTCGGTTGTGGTCAGCGTGATCACGTCACCTGCACTGCCGGTCACGGTCCAGGTATAGGTCTCGCCCTTGGCGAAGGTGTGGCCTACGGCGCTGGTCTTGCTCGATGCTACGGTGACGTTACCTGTGCCATAGCTGCCGGTCACGGTCTTAACCTTGACGCTGAAGGTGGCGTTGCTGTAGCCCGACGGGATGGTGAAGGTGATCTTGCCGCTCTTGGTGAAGTATACGGCACTGTTACCGCCCTTGACGTTGGTGCCGCCCCACGGCGAGCTCAGCGTGATGCTCTTGTAGCTGCCGGTATACTGGCTACCGTCGATGGTGCCCAGCAGGGTGGTGGTCGACGGGGTCGAGCCGCCCTGGCCGTTCACCTGCAGGGTGTAGCTGGCTACGTTGGCGCTGGCGGTCTGGTCGGTCCAGTCGGCGCGGAAGCTTGAGCTGGTGACATAGCTGCTGTTGGCTGCGCTCATCACGGGAGTGTAGGTGGTGATGGGTGCAGTAGTAGCCGTACCGGTCAGGCTCACGGTCTTGCTCTCGGCGCCCGTGCTGGCAATGGTGATGGTGCCCGTCTGGGTGCCGGTGGCGGTGGGTGCATAGGTCACGGTCACGTTGACACCGTTAGCGGCATTGGCGGCGGTGATGGTCGTGGGCGTGATGCTGAACACGCTGCTGCCGCTCTTGGTGAGCGTTACATTGCCGGTGAGGTCGGCACCGGTTACCTTAAAGGTTGCGGTGGCCGTCTCGCCCGTGTAGGCCGACATGTTCAGCGAGGTGGGCGTCACGGTCAGGGTGGGAGTAGCCACGGTAGCCTCGTTCAGGGTTACCTCCTGCTCGTTACTCCAAGCACTGCTGGTGCCGTCGGTGTAGATGGCCTTTACCTTATAAACAAAGGTGGCACCCTCCTTCAGGTTCTGTACAGTGTAGTACTTGTTGGTGATGCCGGTAATCGTGCGGCTGGTCTCGCCACCGCTCTCACTGGCATTGAACGAGTTGACAGTGGCATCGCCGGCGATGATCTCGATCTTGCTCACGCTGATGTAGTTGCTCGTCGAGCCGATGGTCACCTGGTCGCTTGTCGAGCAGTTGAGTACAAAGGTGTACTCGGTGCTGTTGTCGGTCAGAGCCTGAGTCTTGGTCTGGCTGCCCGTGCCAACGCTCAGCGTGGCATTGCCATAGTAGCTCGAGTAGTAGGAGTAGGCGGTTACCTTGACGGTCACCTTGCTGTAGCCGTTCAGGCTATAGGTGGGCGATACCAGGTTGCCGCCGGTGATGAGCATGCCCGTGTTGGCATAGACATAGGTCGAAGCGCTCCAGCCCGTGCCCAGGTAGCTCGTGATGTTGCTCGACACGTCGCTCAGGTAGCCGTCGGAGTTGGTCACCTGGGTCACTCCGCTCAGGTCGATGCTGGCGAGCTGGCTGACGGCGGGCGTGCTGCCCTTCTCGGTCACTTGCAGCGTGTAGCTCGACACGTTGCTGCTCGTGGTCTGGTCGGTCCAGTTGGCACGGAAGCTGTTGGTGGTGATGTAGCTGCTGTTGGCGGCGCTCATCACGGGCGTGTAGGTCTCCAGAGCTGCAGCGGCAGCTGTGCCCGAGAGCGATACCGTCTTGCTGGTGGCGCCACTGCTTGTAATGGCAATGCTGCCCGAGTGGGTACCGGCTGCCGTGGGCTTGTAGGTCACGGTGACGGTGGCACCGCTGGCGGCTGCACTGGCGCTGATGGTGCTGGGCGAAATGGTATAAACGCCGTTAGCGTCGGTCTTGGTCAGCGTGACGTTGCCAGTCAGGTTGGTACCAGTAACGGTGAAGGTCTTGGTAACGGTCTGGCCAGCAGTGGTGCTGAAGCTCAACGAGCTGGGGCTGACGCTGAGCGTGGGAGTGGCGGTCGAGCCGCTGGGCGGCTGGATACCGATCACCATCTGCTGGTATACGTTGAAGTTGTAGCTGCTGTAGCCGAAGGAGTTCAGCGAGCACCAGGCGTTGCCGTCGCCACTCCAGCCGAAGTTGACGTGGTACTTGTTGGTGCTGCTGTTATAACCGTCCACGTTAAAGGCGTGACCGCCACCGTTGGTGCTAACGGCACAGAAGACGATGGGACGTCCGGCAGCCATCTCCTCCTGAATCAGGGCTGCCCACTGGGTGTCGCTGTAGAGTGTTGTGCCACCGCTGTAGGCGCTGGTCTTCTTGACAAAGCGGGTCGTGCTGCTGTCGTAGCCGAAGAAGGTGAACGCATCGCGGATGTTGCACACGCTGTCCACGCTCACACCGCTACCGCCGGCTGCGCTCGTGCCGTAGCCCATACGCTCGGCCTGACCCACATAGTGCATCAGCGTAGCCACTGCATTGCCCTGGGCGGTCGTGTAACTGCCCGTGTAGTCGTCGAGCATGTTGGCCCAGTCAAACGTCGTTGAGGGAAGCGCCGAGTGGGTGTAGCTCTTGGAACCGTAGCTCGAGTAGCTGATGGTCGACGTGTAGCCAGGAACGGCAGGGGTCGCTGCAGTCGGGTATTTCCAGTAGTGGAACACCATCGATGCCGACGTAGCGGGACAGCCCGTCAAGCACTGGTAGCTGCCAAACTTACACTGGTTGTAGAACGGGGCCGACTGGTCCCAGATGGCGGTCAGCAGCGGGCCATACGTGCCGGCGCGCAGCTTGGTGTTGCCAGGATTGGCGAGCAAGGTGTTGGACTTGAGATTGGGATTTTCCTGCAGGAACATGATCTGGTCCTTGTACTGGCCCAGCAGGTCCTTCATGCCCAGGGGCAGGTCGTTGATGTCGCGCAGCGGACGGTCGCCCACCATAAGGATTTCCTCGGCGCGGTCATCGCCCGCAACAACCACAAACGTCGTGGTCGTGTTATAGATGTAATACACCGGGCCACGCATCTTCACGTTGCCCATCTCGGCCTTGAGCAGAACCGGCTGAATGGCCGACGGGGCCATAAACCTGCCTGCATAGAACTCATTGGCCAAAAAACGCTGTGCTTTCATCATGGCCGTCGCCTGGTCTACTGGCGCGGCACTCAGTGACATGCCCATCAGGATGGCACTCAAGAAAAACAGTAATTTCTTCATAAGCCTGTAAGATTAAGTATGAATAATATGTATATAAATTAGATAGGTAGTATGTATCGATTATGCGTGATAGAAAGTCAATCTTCATGAATCGTGCCCCCAAAGGTAATAACGATTTTTAAATCAAACAAGAAAAATCGTAATATTTTTTTGGTTTTTATGATTGTGACCATGACTGATTGTAGTATTTATTGCGATTCTGATTACGTTGTATAATCATAAGATTGGCGGGCGAGACATTTGCCCATCCCGTTATGGCATTCAGGAAGACCTTTGTTGATTGGAATTAATTGATTACCTTTGTCGTGAACTTTGACTTTAAGTGAAATAGACTATGAAATCAGCCAGCAACATACCTCAAATCCTGGCCTTCCTGCGTCAGCTCGCCATCAACAACGACCGCGCCTGGTTCAAGGCCCGCAAAGAACAATTTGATGCACTGCGCAAGCCGTGGGAGCAGGACATGGAGCGACTTATAGCTCTGGTAGCCGACTTCGACCCCCAGGCCCGCGGATTGACTCTGCGGGACTCGGTCTACCGCATCTACCGCGACATACGTTTCTCTCACGACAAGAGCCCCTACAAGACCTATTTCTCGGCCGTCATCGGCAAGGGCGGCAGGCACACGGTGCAGTCCTGCTACTACGTTCACTTCGGGGTGGAGGACTTGATGCTGTGTGGCGGCATCTGGTGGCCCGAGAAACCCATTCTCGATCAGCTGCGCGGCCTGATTGACGCCGAGCCTCAGGAATTTCTCGACATCGTCAACAATCCCGCCATCACTTCACGCTACCAGTGGATGTCTCAGTCGCTCAAGTCCATGCCTAAGGGGTATCCTAAAGACCACCCGCTGGCCCAGTACCTGAAAATGAAGGAATACCTGCTCGTTGATCGTCTTGATGAGAGCTACTTCGACTGCGAGGATTGGGTGGAACGTGTCGCCAGCGACTTACAACCTCTCAAACCTTTACACGATTTCCTTAATTATGTATTCGAATAGACCTGCTAATGGTGACAATCTGTAATTTGGGAAATTGCCACCATTTTGCCCTAAGAATCGGCATTTTGCCATCGAAAGTTGACTAAATCCGATTCTTTTGCCATCTTTTTTGACGTTTTGCCGACCTTGAACCCATTTTTTTTGACCTCTAAGTGATAATTTCTCAATAAAATTACACCTATTAAAAAAAATGGTAGTATCTTTGCGGGCGATTTTTGAGGAGTGACTCCTCGAGGGTCGACCAGGAAAACCTGTGACATTAAAAATTTTCAACATAAAACACAAGTAATTTTTTTAGAGTAATCTATGAAGAAATCCGTTATCTTCCTGCTGGCGTTGGCCTCAAGCCTAGCCATGCGCGCCAGCGAAGCCGACTTGGTTATGCCCGAGTCGTTGCATCAGCCCAGCTTCCTGCACTGGGGATTCCTCGTGTGCATCCTGGGTATGCTCTTCGGTGTGTATCACTTTATCAAGACCAAGAATCTGCCTGTCCATGAAGCGATGCGCGAGATTGGTGAGGTGATTTACAAGACTTGTTCTACCTACCTCAAGCAGCAGGGCCGATTCCTGGCCATCCTGTTTGTCTTTATCGGTGTGGTAGTCGCTTTCTACTTTGGTGGATTGAGCCACATGTCGGTGGGCGAGGTGCTCATCATCCTCCTCTCGACTGTGATCGGTATGCTCGGCTCCTATGCCGTGGCTGCCTATGGTATCCGCATGAACACCTATGCCAACGCCCGCATGGCGTTTGCATCGTTGCGCCGCGACCCGTTGCGCCTGCTCAATATCCCCTTGAATGCCGGTATGAGCATCGGCGTGATGCTGGTGTGCGTTGAACTCATCATCATGCTGGCCATCCTGCTCTATGTACCCTGCAATCTGGCTGGTGTCTGCCTCATTGGCTTCGCCATTGGTGAGAGCCTCGGTGCCAGTGCGCTGCGCATCGCTGGCGGTATCTTCACCAAGATTGCCGACATCGGCAGCGACCTGATGAAGGTGGTGTTCAAGATTGGTGAGGATGATCCCCGCAACCCTGGTGTGATTGCCGACTGTACCGGTGACAACGCTGGCGACAGCGTGGGTCCCACGGCCGACGGTTTCGAGACCTATGGCGTGACCGGTGTCGCTCTGGTGTCGTTCATCCTGCTTGCTGTCAACAATCCCGAGATGCAGAAGAACCTGCTCGTGTGGATCTTCTCGATGCGCATCCTCATGGTCATCACCAGTGTGGTTGCCTATTGGATCAACAAGGCTTATTGCAAGGCTAAGTATGCCGGCAAGGAGAACCTCGACTTTGAGAAACCCCTTACCAGCCTCATCTGGATTGCCAGCGTGCTGAGCATCGCCGTGACCTATATCGTTTCCTACATGCTGCTGGGTGGTATCGCCGGCAGTCCCAACCTGTGGTGGCAATTGGCAAGCATCATCTCGATGGGTACACTGGGCGCTGCCCTCATCCCAGAGATCACCAAGATTTTCACCTCGCCCAAGAGCGGCCATGTGATGGAGGTCGTTAAGGCTTCCCACCACGGTGGCGCCTCGTTGAACATCCTCAGCGGTTTTGTGGCTGGTAACTTCTCGGGCTTCTGGACTGGTCTGGCCTTCGTGCTGTTGATGTTTGTGGGCTATGCCTTCTCCATCGGCATCCCCGCAACCTTGATGTCCTATCCTGCCATCTTCGCCTTCGGTCTGGTGGCCTTCGGTATGCTCGGCATGGGTCCTGTGACCATCGCTGTCGACAGCTACGGCCCCGTGACCGACAACGCCCAGAGCGTCTATGAGCTCTCCCTCATCGAGGAGGTTCCCAACAAGGACGAAGAGATTGAGCGTGATTTCGGCTTCAAGCCCGACTGGGAGAAGTCCAAGCATTACCTGGAGGAGAATGACGGTGCCGGCAATACCTTCAAGGCTACTGCCAAGCCCGTGCTCATCGGTACCGCTGTCGTTGGTGCTACCACGATGATCTTCTCTATCATCCTCGTGATCCAGAAGACCCTGGGCGTGGATCCCGCCAGCCTGCTGAACCTGTTGAACCCCTACACCATCATCGGCTTCCTGCTGGGCGGCTGCGTGATCTACTGGTTCACTGGTGCTTCGACCCAGGCCGTTACCGTGGGTGCTAACCGCGCCGTGGCCTTCATCAAGGACCATATCAAGCTCGACCCCAACGCCCCCAAGAAGGCCGACACCAAGTCGTCGGTAGAGGTCGTTAAGATCTGCACCCAGTATGCCCAGAAGGGTATGTTCAACATCTTCCTGGCCATCTTCTTCTTCGCCCTTGGCTTCGCCTGCTTGGCATCGCCGGGTAGCGTGGGTGGCAACAACGCCGTTTCGCTCTTCGTTTCTTACTTGATCTCGATTGCCCTGTTCGGTCTGTTCCAGGCTGTATTTATGGCCAACGCCGGTGGTAGCTGGGATAACAGTAAGAAGGTCGTTGAGGTTGACCTCGACCTCAAGGGTACCGACCTGCACGACGCATCGGTTGTCGGTGACACCGTGGGTGACCCCTTCAAGGACACCTCTTCGGTTTCGTTGAACCCCATCATCAAGTTCACCACCCTGTTCGGTCTGCTGGCTATGGAGATGGCAATCAGCGAAAACTTCCGCGAGTATGCTCCCTGGGTAGGTATCATCTTTGTCCTCGTGGCCATCTTCTTCGTTTGGCGCTCGTTCTACAAGATGCGCATCGATGACACCATCGACAACATCATCAACGCCTACAAGAAGTAACTTTGAATCCCATCAAGGGCTTAATTGCGAGCCCCCGTCAATAGTCAAGGCGGCGAGACCACACCACGGTCCCGCCGCCTTGCTTATTCAGGCTTTATGGAATGTTGCGGGCTATTCATTGAACAGCTCCCTGGTGAATGCTTCTATCCGCAAGAATTCGTCGTGGTCACAGAGCAAGGTGATGCGGTTGTCCTTGTGGATGACAAAGTGATACCCTTTCTTGACCTGGTGGCCGGGACGATCTTCGGCATAGAACTGATGGTAGGCATCGATGGCCTCAAACTCAACTGGGCGATTCTCGATTTTATTGGCTACGCCAACCACGACTTCCGACATGGCTTGTATGGCGCCCAGCTCTTGGCGGGCCTCCTGTGATGTGGTGTCGTTGGCATAATTCTCATTGAAGTCCTCGATGGTATTGTTCAGGTCACGCAAGGCAACAAACGCGTCGGAGTCATAGAGAATCATGTTGTTGGTCACAATAGACATTTCGGTACTGATTGGCTGGTAACTCTCGGGGTACTTGAGCATGCCTTTGACCATCTTCTCGATGCGTGCGTTGACGTTCTTCTCGATCTTTTTTATCTTGGCACGCCCTATCTTCTCTGCAATCTCTTCGCGGGACTGTTGGGTGCAGCCGATCGTCAAAAACATCAGTGCAAAAATCAATAATGTCTTCATCTTCATCATATCATGCAACAGTTTAAAGCCACAAAATTACAATGCTTTCCCAATATAGTGCAAATTGTATTGCTGGTATTTTGGTTCAGCTGAAAACTACTGTAGTGGTGACAATTATGGCACAGCTCCTTCCCGAACATCAATTGTTGCTTCGCCAATTCACTTTTTATTTCAGCAATAGCAGGTTTGGTTGGTTACCTTTCTGGAGAGGCCATTTGTAATGGCACAAGGTATCGGTCCATGTCACATTGCATCGGGTTTTCATTGCCATCAAGCACTTCGAGTTGCTGACCCAAGGCTTCAGAGAAACGATTGTTCTCGACCTGATAGTTAATCATTCTTGTACCGTTAAGCGCAAAACATACATTTACAATTCTGCCTTGTATGATTTCGTTGATTTGCTCACGAGAAACCATAATGACGAGATCGTCATCAATGCCGTGGAATCCTGAATAGTTGGCTGCTTTAAAGCCAGCACCAACAGTATTAAATTCCAAAACTTTACCATTACTTAGTTTCAGTAAAATGGGCTGTGCTTCAACCAAAAGCAGCCTTCTGTCTGATTTGGAGCGAAGTCCTGACAATCTGACGAAATACTGTTGATCATTACTTTTGCTCTTATCTATTAAATGTACCTCCAAGTTAAGAGTGTTTTCCGTAAGCACATTTTCAGGGGATTTTGGAGAAATAACCATGTTTGAGGGCCCTGGCTTTTTGATGACCATGTTGTTAGATTTGCTTTGAGAGAACAAGGCAAATGGCATCAATGAGACGAGAAGTAATACAATCGTTTTCATAATACAATACTTTTTATGATGAATTTTCGCAAAGATATTATGAATTCATATAATTACCTGCAATTTTAATACTATTTATACTTTGTTCCAACTTCACAACAAATATCATTAGAGTCGCAAATAACTCAAGTATTCGTCCAAAAAAATGTTGATTATGTGTTGTTGAACGTCCCGAAAAATGTAAAAACTGATTTTGTCAGTGTCAGTGGTTAATTCATTTTTTTAATGTGGGTTGTCATTTGGTGAGTTTAAGGGCCCGGGAATATCAATGAAACCTTATCAGGATGAGGGCTGGATGGAAAACATCCCGCTTTATGCTATATCTGCTTATTAAGAAAGAAAATCATCACTTTTGGGTAAATATTCACTCTTTTTTGTTTGCCATGTCCCTAAAAAGAAGTATTTTTGCGGTAATCGAATGACTAACTATTTATAACCTTTAAACTATCATCTTTTTATGGCAAAAATTCATGGAGCCGTAGTAGTGAATACGGAACGATGCAAGGGATGCCGCCTGTGTGTTGTGGCTTGTCCCTGCAATGTGCTGAACCTCAAAGAAAAAGAGGTGAATGACCGCGGATATCATTTCGCTTACATGGAGCAACCTGAGGCTTGTATCGGTTGCCAGAGTTGTGCACTTGTTTGCCCCGATGCCTGCATCGAGGTTTACCGTGTGACCGAGAAATAATTGTGACTAACCATTTAAACTACTGTCGAACAATATGAACGATAAAGTAACATTGATGAAGGGTAACGAAGCCCTCGCCATGGCGATGATCCGCTACGGCGCCGACGGATATTTCGGATACCCGATCACTCCGCAGAGTGAGGTGCTTGAGAAACTCGAGGAAGAAATGCCTTGGGAAACTACTGGTATGGTTGTGCTGCAGGCCGAGAGTGAGGTCGCTGCCATCAACATGGTTTATGGTGGCGCAATGACCGGCAAGGCCGTCTGCACCTCTACTTCCAGCCCTGGTTTCAGCCTGATGCAGGAGGGTGTGTCCTATCTCGCAGCCAGCGAGGTTCCCGCTCTGTTGATCAACGTGCAGCGCGGTGGCCCCGGTCTGGGTACCATCCACGCTTCACAGGCCGACTACTTCCAGGCTTGTAAGGGTGGCGGTCACGGTGACTATCACATGATCGTGCTCGCTCCCAGCAGTGTTCAGGAGATGGCCGACATGGTCGCCCTGGGCTTTGACCTGGCTTTCAAGTATCGCTGCGTGTCGATGATTCTCGCCGATGGTACCATCGGTCAGCTCATGGAGAAGGTCGTACTGCCCGAGCAGCGTCCGCGCCGCACCGATGACGAGATCCGCGAGCAGTGCCCGTGGGCCGTTAACGGTCGCAAGGGCATGCGCCCCAGCAACGTCGTTACCAGCCTTGAGCTCGACGACGACAAGATGGAGGAGAACAACTGGCGTTTCCAGGCCTGCTATCGCGAGATCGAGAAGAACGAGACCCGCTGCGAGCTCATTGACGTCGAGGACTGCGACTACCTGATTGCCGCCTTTGGCACCACCGCCCGCATCGCCATGAAGACGATGGAGCTGGCACGCCAGGAGGGCATCAAGGTGGGCATGTTCCGTCCCATCACCCTGTGGCCCTTCCCCGAGAAGCAGCTGCGCGAGGCCGCCAAGAACGTCAAGGGTATCCTGTGCGTTGAGCTCAACGCAGGCCAGATGGTCGAGGATGTCAAGCTTGCCGTCGAGTGCAAGATGCCGGTTGAGCACTACGGCCGCTTCGGTGGCAACGTGCCCACGCCCGACGAACTGTTGAACGTACTGAAAGAGAAACTCATTAATAAGTAATAACGCAATGGAACTGAACGATATCATTAAACCTGAGAATAAAGTTTATTCTGCACCTGCGCTGCTGAACCAAGTTCACATGCACTACTGCCCTGGTTGCAGCCATGGCGTTGTACACAAACTCGTTGCCCAGGTCATCGAGGAAATGGGTGTTGCTGAGAAGACGGTAGGCGTTTCGCCCGTGGGCTGCGCCGTATTTGCCTACAACTACATCGACGTTGACTGGGAAGAGGCTCCCCACGGCCGTGCTACCGCACTGGCAACCGCTGTTAAGCGCCTCTGGCCCGAGAACCTGGTGTTCACCTACCAGGGCGACGGTGACTTCTCGGCTATCGGTACGTGCGAGTCGATTCACGCTTGCAACCGTGGTGAGAACATCGCTATCATCTTTATCAACAATGCTATCTACGGTATGACCGGTGGTCAGATGGCTCCCACCACTCTGCTGGGCCAGAAGACGGCAACCTGCCCCTACGGCCGCCGTCCGGACCTGAATGGTTATCCCCTGGCTATCACCCCGCTGCTGGCTCAGCTCGATGGCACCTGCTATGTTACCCGTCAGAGCGTTCACACGCCTGCCAACGTCCGCAAGGCCAAAGCCGCCCTGCGCAAGGCATTCGAGAACAGCATCAACTGCAAGGGCACCTCGGTAGTCGAGATCGTGAGCGCTTGCAACACCGGTTGGAAGCTCACTCCCGAGAAGGCCAACAAGTGGATGGAAGAGAATATGTTCGCCAAGTATCCTCTGGGAGACTTGAAGAATTTGGAAGATGGTATTCAACGCTAAAATTTAGAAGACACTATTATGATTAACGAAATAGTTATTGCCGGATTCGGCGGACAGGGTGTATTGTCAATGGGTAAGATCCTGGCCTACTCGGGTCTGATGGAAGACAAGGAAGTGTGCTGGCTCCCCTCTTACGGTCCCGAGCAGCGCGGTGGTACAGCCAACGTTACCGTCATCGTGAGCGATGAGCGCATCAGCTCGCCCGTCCTGAACACCTACGATGTAGTGGTTGTCCTCAACCAGCAGTCGCTCGACAAGTTTGAGAGCAAGGTGAAACCCGGTGGCATCCTGATGTATGACACCTATGGCATCCACAAGAAACCCACCCGCACCGACATCAAGATTTATCCTATCGATGCTACCGAGAAGTCTATCGAGATGAAGAACTCCAAGACCTTCAACATGATCGTCCTGGGTTCGATGCTCAAGGTTCGCCCCATGGTGACCATCGAGAGCGTGCTCAAGGCCCTGAAGAAGACCCTTCCCGAGCGCCACTGGCACCTCATCCCCCTCAACGAGGAGGCTCTCAAGGAAGGTGGAAACCTCATCAAGGAATAATCCACCGTATCCTGTTGCACATCATTGAACTACAAGCGGTTGGCCAAGTGGCCAACCGCTTGTTTTGCTCGGGTCGTGTTGCTTGGGTCTCTTCTTCTGTTACTGCACGGCCACTTTCCAGGCGCTGCGGTTTGTTGACGTGGTGAGCAGGTAGATGCCGCGTGGCAGCTCGATGACGGTGTCGTCGGTGAGGTTGCTGATGCGGCTCACGACGCGGCCGGCCATGTCATAGACCGTTGCCGGACCCATGTCCTCGCTGCACTTGATGAGGATGCCGCCGTCCATGTTGAGCACCTGCAGAGGTTTGTCGGCCTCGATGCCGGTGATGCCGCTGGCATCGATGGTGATGACGTTAGACGGCTCACTCATGTATCCCAGCCGATAGGACTGCACATAATAGGTGTGGGTCTCGCCAGGCTTGCGGTCATCAAATGTGTAGCTTGTCGTCTGGCTGTCGTCGGTGTTGAAGGTCTCGGTTATCGTCTCACCGGTGTTGAGGCTGTACACGGTGCGGGTGATGACGTAGTAGTCAACCTGCTCGGAAGCCGCTTTCCAGTTGGCTACATAGTGGGTGTCATCGATGCCCGTGGCGCTGAGTGCCTGCAGGACGCTCAGGCTGGGAACTGGCATGCATCGTGCCCGAAGCTCGACGCCCACGCTACCGGTCAGGCCACCGTCGTGAATGAGCAGGCGGGCTGTGTGCTCACCGATGGCCGTAGGCGTGTAAGTAATCTTCAGGGGATAACCCTGGGCACTGTTGGCGGCAGTGCGGCTCACGCTGTTGACGGGGATGCTGAACATCTCGTAGTCATAGCGATAGAGCTGCAACGACAGCGGATTGGTCAGGCCGCGTCCCTTGACGTAGATGGTATAGTCCAGCGACTTGCCCAGTGCCACCTCTCCAAAGTCGAGCACCGTGCCCTGGGTGGGCGCGATGAGTTCGGGATCGCCTTGATAGTCAGGCTGCTGTTCGCCGCCGGTGTAGAATGCCTGGCCCTGCTTGTTGCCCCAGATGTATTCAAACAGGTCGGGGAAGTCGATGAACGGGTTGCGGTTGTTCTGACAACGCTGCACGGCATCGTTGCGGTCTACCTCCTTGTCGCTCACGGCATCGTTGCGCGCCCAGCGGCACAGCAGATCGATCGACCAGTCGTTCAGGGTCTGCCAGCTGCTGTTGGTGAGCATGAAGGTGTGGCGCCACTTGTAGTGCTGGTAGGTGCAGGCCATGTAGAAGTAGGTGCGGGCAAAGTCGCCCTTGTAGCGATCGTCGGGCTCAAACACGGTGTTGGCACCGCCGCCCTGGCCCGTCTTGGGCGAGCCCACGCGTGTCACGCCGTTGTCATAGGTCGCTGTCGACACCTCGCCCAGCGGCCAGTAGTTCTTGGCAGTGTTGGCTTGAGCGTCGGCAGGGTAGAGGTGCATGATGTCGGTGTAGCTGGGGTAGAGCGAGGTGTTCTCGTTCTCGCCCGACGGGGCCCACCAGCTCTTGGGCAGCGAGTGTTCGCGGTTCATGCCCCATGTGCTGCCGAAGTAGTAGTACTTGTCGCTGTACATGTCCCACACCCGGCTCGGGTTGTCGGGGTAGCAGTCGGTGTCGCGAAAGTAGTTCCACAGGCTGTTGTAGCTGAGCACCGTGTGCTGCAACGTCAACTCATGGATGGCATTCTTCAACATCACGCCGCTCTTGCCGTCCAGCGAGTCGTAGTATCCCTCAGGAATGCCGGCACTCGCATCGGTCCATGTGGCTGCCGTCAGCAGTATGGCGGCAATGTGGAGTAGTCTCTTGTGTATCATCGTTGCAAGGAATGAGGTTGATTATGAGCCACAAAGGTAATATAAAGTTATGGGTTTAGCGCGCTCGGTAACAAAAAAGTTGTCACGTGCTAGCCGGGTCGTTGATCCAGTTGATGAGGTAGACGTGGTCGCGGGCACGGGTGATGGCGGTGTAGAGCCAGCGGTAGAAGTCCATCGACTGCATGGCGTCGGGCATGATGCCGCCCATGTCGATAAACACGTTGCGCCACTGGCCGCCCTGTGCCTTGTGGCACGTCACGGCATAGGCATACTTGACCTGCAGCGCATTGAAGTAGGGATGTTCCTTGAGCTGCTTGTAGCGCGAGCGCTTGTCACCGGTGAGTTCGTTCCACACCTCGTTGAATAGGCGCTCGCTCTGCTCGCGGTCGAGCGCAGGCGTGTCGCTCAACAGGCAGTCGACCACGATCTTGCAGTCCATCTCCAGGCCGCCGTGGTCGGGAAACTCGACCGTGACGTTGGCAAACCGCAGCCCATAGCGCTGCTCAATGTCGCCCCACACGCGGCGCACGCGGCACACGTCGCCGTTGGCGATAAAGTCGAGCTGCTCATAGTCTCGTGCCCAGTAGTAGTTGTTCTTGGCCACGAGCAGCATGTCATCGCTCACGAGCATGTCCTCACGGTACAGGATCGAGTTGCGCACGCCCATATTAAATAATGTGGCTCGCTTGTTGCTGCGGGTCACGATGATGGTCTCGCCCATGCCGTCGCGGTCGTAGCAGTCGCTGATGGTCTCCAGCAGGAACTCGCTCGAGACCGTCTGGATATCTTCCATGCCCTCCAGGTCGAAATGCGGACGGCCCAGCATGCCGTCTTCCATCGCCTGGCGCAGCAGCGTGGCGTTGTGCAGGATGCCGCTCTCCTCGGCCTGGCGGGCAATCTGCCGCAGAAACACGCCGTAGGTCGTCAGCCCCAGCGAGCGCAGCACCTCGTCGTCAAGGGCCGGGCTGATGAGTTGTCCCACGGGAGGCAACTGTGCGTTGTCGCCCATGAGCACCATCTTGCATCCCATGCCGTTGTAGACATAGCCGATGAGGTCCTCGAGCAGCCTCCCGCTGCCGAAACTTGACCCGTCGCTCGAGTTGCTGATCATCGAGGCCTCGTCGATGATGAACACAGCGCTGGACAGCTTGTTCTCGGCCAGCGCGAAGGCATCGATGCCGTAGCCCTGTTGCCGATAGATGCGGCGGTGTATCGTGTAGGCAGGATGCCCCGAGTACTCGCTGAAGATGTGTGCCGCACGCCCAGTCGGGGCCATCAGCACCGATTTCACGCCCTGCTGGTGCAGCGCCTTGACGATAGCTCCCGTGAGCGACGTCTTGCCCGTGCCGGCATAGCCGCCCAGGATGAACACCGACCGCTCGGGCGCATACAACAGGAAATGGGCAAGCGCCACGATGACCAGCATCTGGTCATCGTTGGGGTCATAGGGGAGCCAGCGCAGCACATCCACTGCCAGTTGCTTGACGCGCGGGTCCTGGCGATCGGCGCCGCCGGTGTTGCTGTAGTTATGCAGTCGGTCGTTGTTATTCATGGGTACAAATTTAACAAAAAAACGACAAAAACTTGCAAATTACGGCCAAAATGTATTACCTTTGCCCCGCAATTTGCGCCTGGAGTGATGCTCGAGTGGCTGAAGAGGCACGCCTGGAAAGCGTGTATACGTCAAAAGCGTATCCCGAGTTCGAATCTCGGTCACTCCGCCCTGATAGAGGGACGACAACTACCATTGTCGCCTCTTTTTTTGTTCAAGGAGCTAGTGTCATCATCAGTTTTTGCCGATTTTCCTGTGGTTTTCTGTAGCTTTTGGATGGTGTCGTGCGTCTAACAGGCAAACAACGATTCACAACAACCATAAAACAACAAGAAAAACTATGAAGCGCATGATTTTTTCACTATTGCTTACTATCGCCATGGTTGCCAACTCCATGGCTCAGCGTGCAAGTTTCAACGGCTCGTGGTATGGGACCCTCGCGGGCGGACCGTACTCAATGAATCTCGTGTTCCACATCAGTCAGCAGGGAGACAGCGTCGCCGTCACCTGGGACTCCCCGATGCAGCAGGCCTATGGCCTGGACGCGACAGCAACCATCGACAATGATTCCCTGAGTATCGACATGCCTATCGTCCAGGCTACCTATCAGGCTCGGCTGGCCGGTGACAGGCTCACGGGCTGGTACTCGCAGGGCGACATGAACATGAAGCTGAGCATGACTCAAGACAGCAACTACCTGGCCGACCGGCCTCAGGTGGCTGCCATCCTTGCCGACACTCATAAGCCCTACCACAGCGAGGACGTCACGCTGACCAACGGCGATATCACGCTGGCCGGTACATTGACCTTGCCCAATGAGGGCGACAAATTCCCCGGAGTGGTACTGGTTGTGGGCAGCGGCATGCTCGACCGCGACGAGAGCATGTTCGGCCACAAGGCTCATCTCCTGCTGGCCGATGCCCTGAGCCGCCAGGGTTTTGCCGTGCTGCGCTATGACAAGCGCGGCGTGGGTGCCTCGACAGGCGGCCACTGTACCGACCCCACCGCACAACTGGCCGGCGATGCCATGGCGGCGGTGCGTTATCTGGCTTCCCGGCCCGAGGTGGATGCCTCGCGCGTGGGCATCCTGGGCCACAGCGAGGGTGGTATCATCGCAATCATGAATGCGGCACAGTATCCCGACGAGATTGCCTTTATCGTGTCGATGGCCGGCGTGGGCTTGCCCCACTATGAGTATGCCTTGACGAGCAAGTGGGACATAGAACGCGTGATGGGCATCAATCGAGACGAAGCCGAGAAGCGCTTCTATGAAAAGGTGTATGCCATCATTGGCACCGAGAGGGATACCACCGTCATGCGGGAGCGCATGCTCGCCATGCTGGCCGAGGACCCCTACTATCAGCATTACCTGGAACAGGCCCTGCCGAAGTATCCCGAGTACACCGCAAGCGATTTCAATGAGGCCATGGTCGAGCAAAACATCACCCCTAAGAATTGCGAGATGCTGCAGTATGATCCCGCTTGGGACCTGGAGCACGTGAAGTGCCCCATGCTGGCCGTGAACGGAGCGCTCGACTTTCAGGTGGGCAGCGATGCAAACCTGGCTGCCATCTCCCGTCATGTGCCTCATGCCACTGTCAAGGCCTATGAGAACCTGAACCACCTCTTCCAGGACTGTTCGGGCCAGGACAACCTTCTCGACTATGCCGGCATCAAGGAGACGATGTCTCCTGTCGTGATAGAAGACATCGTCACTTGGCTCAAGCGCGTGGTCAAACCGTGATGACCGGGCACCGCCACCACACGTCGGGCTGTCGTGTTACACTGGCTATTGATTTGCCGAGTTAGAGCTACCGATTGTCTTTCCTTTAGTCGTTTGAGCCGACAATCATGTTGATCAAAGCGATTACGTCGGTGATGGTGACGGTTCCATCGTTGTTCATGTCGGCATTGACGATGTTGATGCCGGTGGTGTCGTTGTTGCTCAGATAATTGATGGCGCTGATCACGTCGCTGATGTTCACCGAGCCGTCCATGTTCACATCACCAAACTCGGTTGCATCGCCAACAATATGCGTGAAATTTTTCCAGTAGTCAGCAGTGCTGTAAGCAGCCACTGCCGAGGCGGGTACGTGGAGGGTGCCTGAATAATCTGTGAATGAATTACCATCGCAGACGGGAGGCGTCATAGCCGTGCAATAAACATGAGAAGGCTTGAGGTACATGCCCTTTACCCCGGTGATCTGGCTGTTGATGTACACCTCGACAGGCCTCTGAATCATGATGGTTCCGCCTCTCCACTCACCTTCACCGGTCAGCGTTAAAGACGAAATATGATAGCAGTTCTCAAACGCATAGTAGGGCAGCGATGTGATGGTGGTCGGGATAGTCACGCTTGCCAGTCCATAGCAGTTTGCGAAAGCGTTGTAGCCAATCGTGGTGACACCCTTGGGGATGATCACGCTCTCCAGGGTGCTGCAACCCGAAAATGTGTTATCGTTGATAACAGTAATGGAATTGCTCAGGCTCACGCTCGTCATGGAGCTGCAATTCTCAAACGCACTGATGCCGATGGTGGTGACTGAATTGGGAATGACCACGTCGGTGAGGGCACTGCAGCCGTAAAATGCGGTATTGCCGATTGAAGTGACAGCGTTGGGGATTGTCACATTCGTCAGGCTGGTGCAATCACGGAATAGACCGTAATTAATCATGGTGAGGGCATTGCTGAGGGTTGCGCTCGTCATGCTGGAACAGCCGTCAAAGGCGCTGTTGCCCAAGGTGGTCACCGAGTCGGGAACCTTGATGCTGGTCAACATTGGGCAGCTTGAGAAGGCCCTCGAGCCGATAGTCGTGACTGTGCTGGGGATGAGGATGCTCGTCATGACGGAGCAGTATTGGAAGGCGTTAGCGCCGATGGTGGTGACACCCTCGGGGAGGGTGACGCTCGTCAGGCTGCTACAGCTGATGAATGCGGCGGAGCCAATCGAGGTGACCGAATTGCCAAAGGTCACAGCGGCCAGGTTACTGCATCCTGCAAAGGCGTTGCTGCCGATTGCGGTGACGGAGTTGGGAATAGTGACGCCAGTCAGTGCCTGGCAACGGCAAAAAGTCATGTCGTCAATCGTGGTGACTGAGTTACCGATTGACACGCTCGTCAAACTGCTGCAATCGGCAAATGCGCCAGAGCCTAGGGTAATGACCGAATTGGGTATGGTCACATTCTGCAGGTTGCTGCAGCCCGAGAATGCGCTCTTGCCGATGGCGGTGACCGAATTGGGGATGGTCACAGCCGTCAGGTTGGTACAGCTATTGAAAGCACCGTTGCCGATGCTGGTGATTGAGCTGGGGATAGTTGCGCTCGTCAGGCTCGTGGCGCCGACAAACGCATAGCTGCCGATGGCCGTGAAATAGCCGGGAATGGTTACATTTGTTACCTCGGTGCCATTCAAGTAAAGATGTTTGGCAAAATACAGCGGATTGGCTTTCTCGTTTTCAAAGTTGGTCTTAGCCCATGCTGCAATGTTTGTGGTGGTGACGCGCTGCAGATTGGAGCAACCGACAAACGCATCCTTGGCGATGTCGGTGACTGCAGTACCCATCTCCACGCTCGTCAATCCACTGCAGTTCCTGAAGGCTGACTCGCCGATGGATATCACTGAGTTAGGGATGGTTAGAGTCGTCAGATTGCTGCAACTGCTAAATGCCCAGGAGCCGATGAAGTGGACGGCTTCGCCAAGGGTTAAATCCGACAGAGCGTCGCAGTATGAGAATGCGCCGTTGCCAATGTGAGTGACTGAATTCCCGATAACGATGCGGGTCATTCGCGAGCAGTAAGAGAACGCGTAGTCGCCGATAGCGGTGATAGCGTTGGACATCTCAACGCTCGTGAGGTTGGAGTTGCGTTCAAATGCGTTTGGGCCAATGGCCGTTACCGCATAGGTGATGCCGTCATGAGTGACGGTTTCGGGAATCACTACTTGACCAGTGTACTCATCATATTGAGTGGGATTCATCCCTTGATAAGTCACAGTGGCCTCGTTGCCGTTCAGGTTGTAATAGATGCCATCTACTTCAAAGTCGTGGGCCCAAGCAAGTGCCGGCAATAGGATTGTCAAGGCTAAAAGTGCGGTTTTGATACTTGTTTTCATCATTTGGAATATTGTTATTGTCAAATTGTTATTTTGATTGCAGAATGCTAATGAATGCCTAGAAAATCAGGGGCAAAAGTAGTTGTTTTCTGGCAAATTACCAAAATCACACAACAAATTTGCTATAATTATTCAAAATGTAATGTTGGGGCTAGCCATTGCTTCTCAGGGAAAAAAACAAGAGCCGCAAGATTTTGCGGCTCTACATTCTTTATTGCAGCTAACAGCTAAATGCTAACAGCTAATTACTTCTTGTCTTTCTTGGCGCCGAGGCTGTAAACGGCAAGGAAGAGGATCAGGGCGAGGTACATGATGACGCCCAGTGAGTTGGTGAGCAGCTCGTTTTCGGGAGCATCGAACTTGATGTCACAGAAGGCCAGGGCTGCGCAGACGACGCCCATCAGGGCACCACCGGCAATGAAACCGCTGGCGATGAGGGTACCGCGCTCCTTGCGAGCGGCATTGACGGCCTCATCCTTGCTGCGGCTGCCTACGAACCAGCTGACGATGGCGCCGATGAGCAGCGGAGCATTGAGCTGGAAGGGGATGAACATACCCAGCGAGAAGGGCAATGCGGGCACCTTGAGCCAGTTGAGCAACAGAGCGAGAACAGCTCCCACGCCGTAGAGCAACCAGGGGGTGTCACCACCCATCATCAGGGGGTCGATGACAGCAGCCATGGCGTTGGCCTGGGGCGCTGCCATGACGTTGGGGTCGGTAAAGCCGTAGGCCTCGTTAAGGATCATCATAACACCACCGACGGTAGCTGCCGACACGAGGGTGCCGACAAACTTCCACGTCTGCTGCTTGGCAGGCGTGGTGCCGATCCAGTAACCGATCTTCATATCGGTGACCATACCGCCAGCCATCGAAAGCGCGGTGCACACAACACCACCGATGACCATAGCAGCTACGATACCCTGAGAACCTTTCAGGCCAATGGATACAAAGATTACACTGGCAACGATCAGGGTCATCAGCGTCATGCCCGATACGGGGTTACTTCCCACGATGGCGATGGCGTTAGCGGCAACAGTCGTGAACAGGAAGGCGATGACCAGCACAACGAAGAAGGCCACGATGGCCTGAACCAGGTTGTGGATGACGCCGACATAGAAGAACACGAAGGTGACCAGCAGGGCTGCCAATAATGCGAACACGAGCACCTTCATCGGGATGTCGCGCTGGTGGCGCTCCACCTGCTGACCCTGGCTCTGCTCTTGACCCTTGAAGGCCTGGCCAGCCAGTCCGGCAGCGCTCTTGATGACGCCCCACGACTTGATGATGCCGATGATACCGCTCATGGCGATACCGCCGATACCGATGAACTTGGCGCCACCGATGATGGAACCATTGTCTCCAGAAATTCCAGCAAAGATGCTTTCGGGTGAAGCAGCTGCCAATTCAGGATGCATGGAGCCCATGAGGGGCACGATGATCCACCAGATGAAGGCACTACCGGCAAAGATGATGAAGGCGTAGGGGAGGCCGATAATGTAGCCCATACCCAGGGCAGCGGCACTGGTGTTGACCTTGAATATCATCTTCACGTTGTCGGTAAAGCCCTGGATGGCTGGAATAGCGGCGGTGGTGAGCACCTCTTTCCACCAGTGGAACGTCGAGAGCAGGAAGTCGTACAGACCGCCCACGATACCGGCGATGAGCAGGTGACGCACCTGGCTGCCGCCTTTCTGGCCACTGACGAGCACTTGAGTGGTAGCGGTAGCCTCGGGGAACGGGAACTTGCCGTGCATGTCGCTCACGAAGTACTTGCGGAAGGGGATGAAGAACAGGATACCCAAGCAGCCACCCAGCAATGAACTGAGGAAGATTTCCAGGAAGTTCACTGTGATGTCGGGGTACTTGGCCTGCAGGATGTACAGGGCAGGCAGGGTGAAGATGGCACCGGCCACGATGATGCCCGAAGCGGCACCAATCGACTGGATGATGACATTCTCGCCCAGCGAGTTCTTGCGCTTGGTGGCTGCACCAATGCCGGCTGCAATGATGGCGATGGGGATGGCCGCCTCAAACACCTGGCCCAGTTTCAGGCCCAGATAGGCTGTCGCGGCACTGAAGATGACCGCCATGATCAGGCCGAGCGATACCGAGTAGGGCGTAATTTCGGGATACGTCCTGTCGGGCTTGAGGATGGGGACATACTTTTCCCCCGGTCCAAGAGGCCTTGCCGCATTGTCGGGCAGGGACATCTCGTCTTGCTGATCTTGAACAATGATTTCTTCGTCTTTCATAAAATAAAAAATGATATTTGAATTGTGATGGTTAATTGGCGTAACAAAGTGCGAAGATAAACAAAAAACGTTTATCCAGGTCCATAAAAGGCGCTAAATGTGGGATTTTTTTGTGATAATACATATTTTTAAGTTATCTTTGCCCAAGGAAATGAAATAGGATAAAGAAATGAAAAAAAGATTATTACTAGTGGCCTTGACAGGCCTGATGGCGATAGCGGCAATGAATGCCCAGCACAGTTACCGCAACCAGCAGGTGGGACTGGAGGACCTGGCGGGCTATATCGACACCACACGTGGCGTTGACCCGGCGACGATGATGTTCTACGTCAACCTGATCAACAACCCCACTCACAGCTACCGCATCGAGCACTTTGACGTGGGCTTCAACGGCTGCACGGGCCGCGTGGACGAGCACGTGGTGATGGCCGACGGCAGCCAGCGCGACAACGTGTTTGTGTTCAACGACCAGGGCCTGCTCACCCAATCCACGATTCAGGGCAGCAAGGGCAAGAAGACGGTGACCGACTACACCTACTCCTATGACGACGTGATGGGCTTCACGCTGCAGCAGAGCAAGAGCAAGACCGTGAAGATCAACTATGCACCCATTTATGGCGAGCATGGCCACCGCGTGGCGATCAAGGCCGACAACGGCAGTCGCCAGGACTTCACCTATAACGAGCTGGGCCACCTGTCGAAGCTGGTCATCACCCCAGCCAAGGGCGAGAAGCGCACGCTCATGTATCAGGGCGGATATGTCGTGCGCGAGGAGACCGGCGGCCGGGTGTTCCGCTACCACTACGAGGTGGACACGGCTACAGGCAAGAAATACCTGATTGCCATCAAGGAGCTGAAGGGCAATGATGTAATCCACGAGCGCACCTTCGACTTCTCGATCGACACCCATGGCCGTTACAGCCGCGTGAGCATCTCGCTCGACGGTAAGCCACTGATGACCATCACCAGGACCTACAGCCGATAAGCGTCCAGTGGCTGACAGGCCGCCGGCTGCATCATAAACTGGCTCCTGATGACAATAAACCCCGCTGATTTCTCGTTAACAATGAAATAGCAAAGCAGTTTCATGAAACGAATCATCTATATTATTGTGGGCCTGGTGCTCACATCGGCGGTGTTGTCGCTCTCGTCGTGCAAGGGCCCCAAGCTCAAGGAAGCTGACGAGGCCTATGACCGCGGCGAGTACTTTGACGCGGCCACCATCTACCACAAGCTGTATAACAAGTATAACCGCAAGGAGGACGCCTGGCTGCGCGGCGAGTTGGCCTTCCAGCTGGGCATGTGCTACCTGAAGCTTAACCAGGGCACGCGGTCGTCGGCCGCGTTCCAGAACGCCATCCGCTATGAGTATGAGGACACTACGCTCATGTTGCGTCTGGCCCAGGCCCAGCAACGCGAGGGGCAGTATGCCGCGGCGATCAAGAGTTACAACGACTATCTGGCCATCGCCCCTGGCAGTTGGGAGGCGCTGAACGGAATACGCGGCTGTGAGCTGGCCCCCCAGTGGAAAGAGGAGGGCTCGCGCTATATCGTCAAGCAGGACAAGCTGCTCAACTCCCGCCGCGCCGATTATTGCCCCATGTATCTGGACAAGAACATGGAGTACATCTACTACACCTCGTCGAGCGAGAAATCGACCGGTGAGCTGCGCAGCGAGATCACCGGTACCAAGAAGGGCGACATCTACTTCTCCAAGAAGGACGAGAAGGGCGTGTGGACGCGTCCCGAGGTCGTGGAAGGCGGTTTGAACACCGAGCACGACGAGGGTGCAGCAGCCTTCTCGCCCGACGGGTCGACGATGTATCTGGCCCGCGCTGTACGCCAGGACTGGCCGACGACCGTCGAAATCTATACCAGCACCCGCAGCGAAGCCAAGTGGAGCGCTCCGCAGAAGTTTGAAATCACCGCCGACACCCTGAGCAACTATTCCGATCCTGCCGTCAGCCCCGATGGCAACTGGCTCTACTTTGCCAGTGACATGCCCGGCGGACAGGGCGGCACTGACATCTGGCGCATCAACCTCAAGGACAAGCACGGCACACTTGAGAACCTGGGACCACAGATTAATACCAAGGGCAACGAGCGCTTCCCCAACATGCGCACCGACAGCCTGTTGTACTTCTCCAGCGACGGTCATCCCGGCATGGGTGGCCTGGACCTGTTTGTCGCCACGTTGCAGCCCCGAGCTGAGGATGACAAGGACCCGATGGACCACTGGGCCATCGAGAACATGGGCGTGCCGATGAATTCGTCGGGTGATGACTTCGGCATCACCTTTGGCGAGGGCGAGAGTGGCCTGTTCTCGAGCAACCGCGGCGACGCGCGTGGCTATGACCACATCTTCCGTTTCGTCAAGCCTGACCTGCAGATATGGATATCGGGCTACGTGGTTGACAAGGACGACGAGCCGGTGCCCAATGCCGTGATCCGCATCGTGGGTGACGACGGCAGCAACCAGAAGACGGCCGCCAAACCCGACGGTTCGTTCCGCTTTGACCTGCGGCGCGGCGTGAAGTATGCGATGATGGCCGGTGCCGACGGCTATCTCAATGCTCGCCAGGAGTTTGCCAGCGACAGTGCCGAGGAGGACGCTGAGTACTATGTCGATTTTGTCCTGGCAGCCATGTTCAAGGCCCAGATTATCGAGAACATCTTCTACGACTTTGACAAGGCCGTGTTGCGCGACGAGTCCAAACTGGCGCTCGACAGCATGGTCATGCTGTTGAAGGATCATCCCAATATCGTCATCGAGATGGCCTCGCACACCGACCGTGTGGGCTCTGAGAAGTATAACCAGGGTCTGTCGCAACGGCGTGCCCAGAGCGTGGTCGACTACCTGATCGAGAACGGTATTCCCAAGGAGCGGTTGAAGCCTGCGGGCTATGGTGAGTCGCGTCCCAAGACGGTGACCAAGCGCATCCATAGCCAGTACCCTCAGTTTGAGGAAGGCGTGACGCTTAACGAGGAGTATATCAAGACGCTGAGCAAGGAGGATCAGCAGGCGGCCGACCAGATCAACCGCCGCACCGAGTTCCAAGTGATAGACACCGAGTACCAGTACTAATAATTAGATTGGAGAACTGAAAAAGAAAAAACCGCCTCGTAGCTGTGCGAGGCGGTTTTTATTGTAATAAGTGCAAGCAATGCTTCAGAGCGATGATGGACTATCGGCCGATGCAGTAGTAGGTGAAGCCCAAGTCCTGTAGCTCGTCGCCATCGTAGACGTTGCGTCCGTCGATGACGACGGGCGTGTTCATCAGGCTCTTGACGGCTTGCCAGGCGGGAATGCGGAACTGTCGCCACTCGGTGAGGAGCAGGACGGCGTCGGCGCCCTTGACAGCGTCATACATGTCCAGGCCGCAATAGACGTTGCTCCAGCGGCGCTTGGTGGCGTTCATGGCGACGGGGTCATAGACGCGGACGTGGCATCCGGCCTCCATGAGCAGGTTGATGGTGTCGATGGCCGGAGCCATGGTCATGTCGTCGGTCTCGGGCTTGAAGCTTAGTCCCCACAGGGCCACCGTCTTGCCCTCGAGGTCACCCTTGTAGTGGGCGTTGAGTTTCTTGAAGAGGATGCGCTTCTGGCGTATGTTGACGTTCTCGACCGCCTTGAGTATTTCCATGTCGTAATTGTGCTCGCTGCCTATCTTGATGAGGTCGTTGATGTCCTGGGGGAAGAGTGTGCCGCCGTAGCCGCATCCCGGGAAGATGTACTTGGGCCCGATGCGGCTGTCGGTGCCCACGCCGTGGCGTACGACGTTGATGTCGGCCCCGACGATCTCACACAGGTTGGCAATCTCGTTCATGAAGCTCACGCGGGTGGCAAGCATCGAGGTCGCGGCATACTTGATCATTTCGGCCGTGCGGGTGTCGGTATAGATGACGTTGCGGTTGTTGTGCATGAGGATGGTGCGGTAGAGCCGTTCCATGGCCTGTCGTGCCGATGTGGTCTCGGTGCCGATGACGATGCGGTCGGGCTTCATGAAGTCCTTGATGCCGTTGCCCTCGGTGAGGAAGTCGGGGTTGCTGGCCACGTCAAACTTGATATCTGAGGCTCCGCGCGACTCGAGCGTCTCGCTGATGACCTTGGCGACATATTGGGCTGTGCCGACGGGTACCGTCGACTTGATGACAAACACACTGTATCGCGAGATGTAGAGTGCAAAATCCCTGGCGATGTCCAGGATGGGACCCACATCGGTCGAGCCGTCGTCATCGGCTGTGGTGTCGATGGCACAGAAGACAAAGTCCTGGTCGATGAAGCCCTGCTTGTAGTCGCTGGAGAACTTGAGCCTCTTGTCGGTGACGTTGCGGTTGATCATGTTGTCCAAGCCCGGCTCATAGATGGGAATGGCCCCATATACCAGGCGGTTAATCTTCTGGCTATCACGGTCTACACAAGTGACGTTGACGCCGAGGTCGGCGAAGCAAGTACCGCTCACCAGGCCCACATATCCTGTCCCTACGATTGAAACGTTCATAGTGCTGTTATTCTATAATCCAAATAAAGATGGTCAAGTACAAACAATTTGCAAATATAAGAAGATTTTATAGTTTTTTCTTGCACTTTTCATTAAAAAATGCTAAGTTTGCCAATCCTAACTGATGATTTATAGGATAAATATTGAGAATCAACTTGTTTAACCAATAAAATACATTATTCTTTGCATTATGAAAAAGTATTTAGCTGAAATGGTAGGCACAATGGTCCTGGTGTTGATGGGCTGTGGTGTTGCCGTGAGTCTGGGATGCAATCCTATTACTAACATTCCTGCTGTAGTGGGCACAGCGCTGGCCTTCGGCCTGGCTGTAGTGGCGATGGCTTACACGATAGGCGGCATCAGCGGCTGCCACATCAATCCCGCCATCACGCTGGGCTGCTTCCTGAGCGGCCGCATGAGTGCCAAGGACTGTGGCATGTACATGCTGTTCCAGGTGATAGGAGCGTTTATCGGCTCGGCATTGCTTTATCTGTTGACAAGCAACGTGAGTGGCATGGAAGGCACCGGAGCCAATGACCTGCAGCAAGGTGTGTCGATGATGGGCGGCTTGTTGGCCGAGATTATCTTCACCTGTGTGTTTGTGCTGGTTGTGCTGGGCGCTACGGCCAAGACCAATGGCGCAACCAACAATTTTGCCGGCCTGGCCATCGGTCTGTCGCTGGTACTGGTTCACCTGGTGTGCATCCGTTACACGGGCACGTCGGTCAACCCTGCTCGCTCGATAGCACCTGCCGTATTCCAGGGCGGCACGGCGCTGGCCAACCTGTGGATCTTCATCGTTGGTCCGCTGGTGGGTGGTGCACTTGCAGCCTGCATCTGGAAGATTATCGACTGTAACTGTGACAAGAAAGAGGATTAAGGATTAATAAAAAGTGAGTATCTCATGAACTACAAGATTATTGATATCGAGGGCATTGGCGAGGCCTATGCACCCAAGTTGATGGCCGAGGGTATTGACACCGTGGAGCAGTTGCTCGACCGCTGCGCAGCACCGGCTGGTCGCAAGGAGCTGGCCGAGAAAACCGGCATCAGTGAGAAACTGATTCTGAAGTGGACCAATCATGCCGACCTGTTCCGCATCAATGGCATCGGTCCGCAGTTCGCCGAGCTGCTGGAGGCTGCCGGCGTGGACACCGTCAAGGAACTGCGTCACCGCGTTGCCGCCAATCTGGCTGCCAAGGTGGCAGAAGTCAACGATGAGAAACATCTGTGCGGCCGCGTGCCGGCCGAGGTCGAGATTCAGAAGATGATTGATCAGGCCAAGGAGCTCGAGCCCCGCATGACCTACTGATTGTTGATCGACGACATGACAAATCAAGCCGCCTTGGAGCACATGCTCGAGGCGGCTTGCCGTATTCCTTGAGAATCCATTTTAATGGATTAATCCCACCAGAAGTACCAGTACCGTGATTGTCTCAATATCTGTTCCTGGGTGTTGATGTTCCCAACTCCCTGTGTGACAATATCTTCGTCATAAGCAAATTGCTCCTCGGCGAGGGTGGCGGCGCGGTCGTCGTCAACGGGCTCGGGGACTCGGTAAATGATGAAATCGGAGCCAATCACCATGGGGACGGCCTCATACTCCTCATGCCAGTATCTGGCTACGGCAAGGTGGGTGTCGGCATCGGGACAGGCGTTCCAGTCGCCGTAGGGGCACCAGGCGAACACTTGCCAGGGGTGTTGCACCGGAATTTCGGCCAAAATGAGGTCGTGTTCGGTTTTTCCGCTTTCGTCCCACAGGATTCCGGTAAAGCAGTCGTTGGAGACGTTCTTGTAGGCCGATTCCGACCTGAATTGCTGCCAGCCCGGATTGCCATCCTGGTCATAGTCCTTGATATACTGCTGGAGCAACTTCTTAAGGATTTCCTGTCCTGACTTGCCTTCCTCGGTGAGCAACCTTTTCCTCAGTCCTTTCAACATTTCGTCAAAGGGCAAATCCTCGTCCACCATGTCCTCCCTGTCAAATCCCATGTTGGACATCAGGCACTCAAAGAGGTTCTCATCGATGGTGAGGAAAACCGGGATAAATCCCTTGGCCTTACCCGTGTCACAGGCCTGCTGGTAGGCTTCGATGATGTCTTGTTTGTCAATCCCCCTTGAATAGAGCGAGTATGGACAATCCATTAATGCGATCATGTCCTCAATCAGTTTCTCCTGGTCGGGCAGGATGACACCGGCCGTTGCTTGGGCTTTTGCGTGGCTATTGCAGCTTGCAAGATAAGCGGTGAGTAAGAGCACTGCAACGGCAAGAAGGAGATAATATTTGTCCATGCTTCAGGCTTGAGGTGGGTTCAGGGGGTGGTGAGCTCGCCGCACAGGTCGCTCACCATGTATTTCTTGACCATGCTGGGCGAGTAGCGCATGCCGAAGAGGAACATCAGCTTGGTGATGGCAGCCTCGCTGGTCATGTCGGCCCCGCTGATGACCCCCGCGTCGAGCAGGGTCTTTCCCGTCTCATAGAGCGTGCAGTTCACTCCGCCATTGACACACTGGGTGACGTTGACGATGACCATGCCGCGCTCCACGGCCTCCTTGATGCACTTGATGAACCAGGGGTGGTTGGGCGTGTTGCCGGCACCGTAGGTCTTGAGGACGATGCCCTTGATGCCCGGCGTGTGCAGCAGGTAGTCGAGCGTCTGCTCGGTCATGCCGGGGTTGAGTTCGAGGAACATGACGCCCTGGTCCATGTCGGTGCACACCTTGAGCGGTCGTGGGGGCATCCTTCTCAAGCTCGTCTCGTTATACTCGATGTCGAGGCCTATCTCGGCCAGCTCGGGGTAGTTGAAGCTCTTGAAGGCGTTGAAGTTGTCGGCGCTCATCTTGGTGGCCCGGTTACCGCGCCACAGGTAGTTCTCAAACAGGATGGCGACTTCCTGGACTCGGGGGCGACCTTTCTCATCAATAGCCGCTGCCACCTGGAGTGCGGTGATGAGGTTCTCCTCGCCGTCGGTGCGCACCTCGCCGATGGGCAACTGTGAGCCCGTGATGATGACGGGCTTGCTCAGGTTCTCGAGCATGAAGCTCAGGGCCGATGCCGTGAAAGCCATGGTGTCGGTGCCATGCAGGACGACAAACCCGTCGTAGAAGTCATACTTCTCCTCGATGGTGAGCGCAATGTCCCGCCAGTGGCCGGGGTCCATGTTGCTGCTGTCGATGGGCGGGTCGAACTGGATGTTGTCGATGTCATAGTCCAGCTTCTTGACCTTGGGCACGTTGTCCATCAGGTGCGAGAAGTCAAACGGTTGCAGGGCACGGGTCTCGGGATTCTCGATCATGCCGATGGTTCCGCCGGTATAGATAATCAGTATTTTAGGTCGTCTCATAGTTAGTGTTAACGGTATATCAGGGTTAGTTGTTGACGTTTGATTGAGCCTCTTTCCTCAATAATTCAGCTCCACGATGAAAAGCCTTGTCAAAGAACATCATGTGGTAGTCGAGCGAATTGACCCAGTAGGTCCAGCTGTGTCGGCCCGGGCGCACGGTGAAATCGTGGTCTATGCCCATCTCTACCATTTTGTCGTGCAGGGCGATGTTGTTCTTGATGAAGATGTCGTTGAGTCCGTCGTCGATGATGATGTTCTGGGCTGGCTTCAGGTCGCTGGCCTTGACCCGTTCGAGCTGGTTGCACACGGCGTGGTCATGCCAGCGCTGGCTGTTGTTCTCGTAGTCGCCCAGCCGAGCCCTGATGTGCCAGCGGTCACTGAACTGGGTGATGTCCATGTTGCCACTCATGCTGCCGCAGGACCAGAACACGTCGGGGTGGCGAAAAGCCAGGAACAGCGCCCCGTGGCCGCCCATGCTCAGGCCTGTGATGGCGCGCATGTAGCGGTTGGCATAGGAGCGATAGTGGCTGTCGATATAGGAGACCAGCTCCTTGCTGACGTAGGTCTCGAACTGCATTGTGGGGTCGATGGGCGAGTCAAAGTACCAGCTGTCTTGCCCGTCGGGGCACACGATGATGACATTGTACTGGTCGGCCAGCCGATGAAGGTCGGTCTTCTTTGACCAGTCACTGTAGCAGCCGTCGGCCCCATGGAGCAGGTAGAGCACGGGGAATCGTGCGTTCTGATTATAGGTGATATAATACTCGGGCTTGATGACCACATTCTTGATGGTGCGGCCCATCGCCTGGCTCTTCACCTCGATGGTGTCGGCTAAGAGGGTGCTCATGTCGGTCACGGCCATCTCGGTGCCCTCGTCAGCCTTGGGTGTCGGGTGGGCACATGCTGTGGTGGCCAAGAATAACATGGCTGCAATCAGCGTCAGCGGTAATAGTATGGTCTTTTTCATCATTTCTTAATATTATTGATCCGTTAGCTGGTTTTTTACATCAAAAGAACCGTCCCTATTTTACCCTTTTTTTCTTGAAGAAGTCGGTCATCAGTTTGGCGCACTCGTCGGCGAGGATGCCGCCCGTGACCACCGTCTTGGGGTGGAAGGGGGCGGTGCACATCGTGTGGTAGCCACGCTTGTCGTCGCTGGCGCCATAGACGATGCGCGGAATCTGGCTCCATGCCAGGGCTCCGGCACACATCAGGCAGGGCTCGACGGTGACATACAGGGTGCAGTCGGTGAGGTACTTGCCGCCCAGGGTCGAGGCCGCTGCCGTGATGGCCTGCATCTCGGCATGGGCGGTGACATCGGTCAGGGCCTCGGTGAGGTTGTGGCCGCGGCCGATGACGCGTCCCTTGCACACGATGACGGCGCCGATGGGTACCTCGTCGCGCTCGAGCGCACGGTGGGCCTCGTCGAGGGCCATGCGCATGTACTTGATATCGATGTCTTCCTTGTTCAACATGATCAGTTCAGCATTACTTTGCGCACCATATTGCCCACGCGCACGATGTAGATGGACGGCCCCGGGAGGCTGACGCCGATGTTGACACAGGGGCGACGGTACCACAGGTTGCCGTACATGTCATAGATGTAGACCCACTGCTCGCGCGAGTTGGTGACGTAGATGGTGCCGTCGATGCCCAGTATGGACGGCTGGTCAATCGGTTCCTGGTCAATCTCCTCGATGGCTGTAGGCTGGGCAGTGGCCACGAGCTGGAGGTCCTCCTCGTCGCGCATCATGGTGGTGGGCACCACCAGATACTCGGTGCTGGCAGCGCCGATGGGCAGGAAGTAACGGCTGGCGGCGGTGATGGCCGTGAGGTAGCCGTCGGGGCCATAAATCTTGTAGGCCATGCCGTGGCTCAACGAGACGGCAGTCCAGCTCTGTCCATAGTCCTCCTGCTGGATGGCCGGAAGCACGGCCAGTCCCTCGTCGACCCAGAGTGAGAACAGGTCCTCGTCGTCCCATCCCTGTTGACGATAGCGGTTACAGGTCGCCTCGTCGGGGAGCATGACGCTGATGTCGTGGCAGTCCTCGAAGGGGAGGCCCGAGAGTGCTGGTGCATGGGTGGCATCGCTATAGACCTCGTTGAGCAGTGAGCAGTAACTGAAGGCTCTGTCGCCGATGCGCCGCAGCGATGCCGGCAGGAAGACAGAGCGAAGGCTGGAGCAGTCCTCAAAGGCCCCCATGCCGATTTCGGTCACGCCCTCGGGCAGGGCGACATTGGTGACAGCGGTGCCGGCCAGCATGTAGCGGCTGACGGCCGTGAGCCCTAGCGGCAGGGTGATGTCGGTCAACGACTCGGCGTCGGCAAACGCTGCCTCGCCGATCATCGTCACGCTGTTGGGAATCTGCACCTGGGTGACGGCCGACTGCCAGAAGGCCCTCGGCGCAATGGCAGCGACGTCGTAGTTCACGCCGTCGCAGTAGACGCGCTCGGGCAGAATGATGCAACCCTCGTAGCGGTTGGCACCGTCGACACATGCCGGAGCGACAGCCACCTGGGTGTCGCTGATGATATTATAGTAGATGCCGCCAGCCACGATGTCCTGGCTGAACCCGGTCAGGGAGCAGCAGGCCATGAGGGCCACGAGCAAGCATATAGAAACGCACTTTCTCATAGTGTTGTCATTCACGATAGTAAACACGCTTGACACGCGGCGACACGCTGGTGAGAATCTCGTAGGGGATGGTGCCGCGAGCCTCGCTCAGTTGCTCAACGGGCACGTGTTCGCCGAAGATCTCGACCGTGTCGCCCGTCTTGCAGGGGACGTCGGTGACGTCAATCATCACGGCATCCATGCACACGTTGCCCACGGTGGGGCAGAGCTTGCCGCCGACCCACATGCTCACCCGTCCGTTGCCAAAGTGGCGGTCAAAGCCGTCGGCATAGCCGATGTTGACGGTGGCGATGCGGCTGTCGCGCTGCAACACGCCGTGCCGGCCGTAACCCACGGTAGTGCCTGCGGGCCACTCCTTGATGCTGATGATGATGGAGCGCAGTGCCGACACGGGCATGAGCGCATCCTCGCTGCCGTCAAGCAGGGTGCGGATGCCATAGAGCCCGATGCCGATGCGCACCATGTCGTACTGGTGGTCGGGGAAGCGGACGATGCCGCTCGTGTTGAGCGCATGGCGCATGATGTGGTGGTCGAACGCCTGCTGGAGCATGTCGCTGCATGCGTCGAAATAGTCAAACTGAGACATGGTGTACTCGTCCTGGTCGGGCTCATCGGCGACGCACAGGTGGGTGAACACCGACTGGGGCGTTACCACGTCCTGTTGCTTGAGCAGGTCGATGAGGTCGGGCAGCTGCTGGCGGGTGAATCCCAGGCGATGCATGCCGCTGTCGACCTTGATGTGCACCGGGAAGCCGTGGACGCCATATCGCTTGCCCTCGCGGATGAGGTCACGTGCCATGTCCAGACTGTAGAGCTCGGGCTCGAGGTGATACTGGAACATGGCCTTGTAGTTGACGCCGTTGGGGTTGAGGACGATGACCGGCATTGTGATGCTGGCCTTGCGCAGCTCGACGCCCTCGTCCTGCACGGCTACGGCGAGGTAGTCGCATCCACAGTCTTGCAGCGTCTTGGCAATCTCATAGCTGCCGGCACCGTAACCGCTTGCCTTGACCATGCCGATTGTCTTGGTGCCCGGCTTGATGAGTGACTTGAAGAACTTGAAGTTGTGTGACAGGGCGTTGAGGTCGACCTCCATGACGGTGATGTGCTGCTTGGCCTCGAGCAGGTTGATGATCTGGCTGAAGCCGAATCGCGGGTCACCCTTGATGAGGATGGTCTCGTCGTCGAAGTCGCCCTTGGCGAAGTGGCTGATGAACTCCTGGGTGTCGTCGAAGAAGTGGGACTGGGGCACGTCGGCAAAGTATCGCTGATAGCGGCACATGTCCTTGCCGATGCCGATGAGACGGTTGACGCGCTTGGCCTTGAGCAGCTCGCTGACGCGGATGTACAGCTCATCGTCGCTGTAGCTCTCGTTGCTCAGGTCGCTGAGGATGACCGTACAGGGGCGGTTGCCGGCTCGGCGGGTCATGAAGTTGAGCGCCGGCGTGAGCGAGTTGTAGTCGCTGGTGTAGCTGTCGACGATGACGGTGCAGTCGTTGACGCCCTCAATGACGTTGAGCCGTGTGCCTACGGGCGTGAGCTGGGCGATGCGGCTGGCGATGGTGTCGCGCTCGATGCCCAGGTGGAGCAGCACTGCCAGGCAAGTGATGGCATTGTCCAGGTCGCGGTCGGCGGTGAAGGGGAGTGTGACCGAGGATGACACGCCGTCGAACGTGTATCGCAGGGTGGTGGCGTTGTCCGTGCGGTCGGTGCCGTCGACTTGCAAGGGCGCATCGCAGTGGTTGCGCGACCACGACATGCCGATGGCCACGTCGCTCTCGACGAGCGGGTCGATGGTGTGGGTCACCAGCGGGTCGTCGGCACAATAGACGATGCACTCGCAGTTGAACAGGATCTTGGCCTTCTCCTGGGCCTTTTGCTCCATGGAGGCGAAACCGTCGTTGTGCTCGCTGCCCAGGTTGGTGATGATGCCAATGGTGGGCCTGATCATGGACTGGAGGTTGTCCATCTCGCCGGTGGTGGAAATTCCGGCCTCGATGATGGCCAGGTCGGTGTTGTTGTCGATGTCCCACAACGACAGGGGTACGCCAATCTGAGAATTGTAGCTGCGCGGCGACCTCACGATGCGGTAGTCGTCCTTGAGAAGCTGGAAGAGCCACTCCTTGACGGTGGTCTTGCCACGGCTGCCCGTGATGGCGATGACGGGAAGCTCACGGAAACGGCGCCGGTGGTAGGTGGCGAGGGCCTGTAGCGCGTCGAGCGGTGACTCGACGGCGATATAGTTGGCTCCGGCGCACTCGGGCAGCGCATAGTAGTCGCTGGCGACGACAAAGTTGCGGACGCCCTTGTCATAGAGGTCGGGGATAAAGTTATGTCCGTCGCCGCCCTCGGTGCGCAAGGCGAAGAAGATGGTCTCGCGGGGCGAGGTGAGCGAGCGCGAGTCGGTGAGCAGCTGGCTGACGATGGCATCCTCGTCGATGATCTGTCCGCCGGTCACTTCCAGAACGTTGTATATTTCGGTTATCGAGTAGTTCATTGGCTAGTTCTTGTTTTCTTGGTTTTAGCTGGATGGGTTTCAGTGATCAAGTACCTTGAGCAGCTCGGGATGCCGGGCCAGATAGGGATATTCCTTGATGAGGTTACGCACCACGCTGGCCGTGTCGTTGTTGAAGCGCTCGACGGTCTCGCGGTTGGCGCTCATGGGCCTGTGTTGCAGCCGCTTGTGGATGCGCTCGCAGCGGGAGACTGCGAGTGCGCTGCGGTCGTCGAGATAGGTAGCCTGAAAAGCTTGCCAGATGTACTCGACGGCGACGTCGCTGGGATGCACCATGTCGCTGGCATAGAAGCGGTAGTCGCGCAGGTCGTCGACCATAATCTCGTAGGCCGGGAAATAGTCGCAATAGTCGCTGTGGCGTGCCATGACCTGATGGATGGCGACGCGCAGCGAGGCCTTGCTGAGCGAATTGACGTCGAGCCCATCGGCCACATGTCTGATGGGGCTGACGGTGAGGATGACGTGCAGGTCGGGGTTGAATGTGTGAAGCGCAGCGAGCATGCCCGCGATGACCTCGGCCATCTCGCCGACGGTGGCCATCTTGCGCTCAAACTCGTGTTGCGGCACCTTGTGGCAGTTGGCGACGACTTCGCCGGTGGACTTGAGCCGATAGACGATGGCTGTGCCCATGGTGATGGTGAGCAGCTGAGCGTGCCGCAAGCAGTCGTGACCGGCAACGATGCGCTGGTTCATGCGGTCGATGGTCGCCTGTTTGTCGGGCATGGAATGCCGCGAGTGGAAGTCAAAGCTGTTCCACACGCCGCCTTGCATAAACAAGTCTTGTCCGGCTACGGGGCGGCACTCGATGAGTCGTTGCACGGCACGGTCGATGCTCATGGGGTTGTACAGGGTGCCCATAGGGTTGACCGATGCATTGATGAGTGCCCCGTTCAACTTGCCGCCAATGTTGTCGCTGAAGCACGAGCCGAGCAGCATCACGCTGTCGCTGTGATGCAGCCAGGCGCGGTTCTCGCCCGTCTTTACTGTCGTCCTGAACTCCATGACTGAAACTTACAAGAATGGTTGTTTAAACTCACAAAGATACGCGTTTTTGTTCAAACTGGAGCCACAAAAGGGACATTATTTAAAAAGTAATGTTTTTTTTGAGGTGCAAAAAAAGAGGGCGCTAGCTATGTAACGCCCTCGATTGTTGATAAAGCCGGTTACTTCTTGATGAAGTGGTAGTCGCCCCTGATGTCGTTGAAATAGACATCATAAGTGCCAGGATCGACGGGGACATTGTAGCCATTGTTTTCGCCTTGTCCCCAGGGGAAAGCATCGGTGCCCCAGTTGTACTGCCAGTCGTGGTTGGCCACAAACTTGAGTTCGGTACGGGTCGTGACGGTAAAATTCCTGAATATCCAGTTGTGGTTCTCCTTGGAGGGATTCAGGGGCGTCATGTCATAGTCGTTGTTGTCGACATCCCAGTCGTTGTGGTAGCCTATCATGCTCACGGTGGTCGGTGTAAAGGTGACGTTGTTTCCGTAGTAGTCGCTGTAAAACACGAAGTAAAACCGGTCGGTGACGGTGTTGAGTATGATAACGTAATGGCCATCTCTGCCTGGCTTGATGCCACTGATTTCTTGACCACCGTGGTAGAAGACGCCGTTGGGGTTCTGTCCCCAGCAGTCATCCCTCTTGCCCGGGTTGTGGATAAGCATGACGGCGTCGGTGCCGTTGAAGTAGCCTGTGTAATAGAACGTTCCCTTGCCGTTCTCGTCAAGTTCACCCATGGGATAAAGCGGGAGCAAACCGCTGCCGATGCTGGCCGTGCCTTGATTGTCCCACGGCTCGCAGCCCACATTGTCGCCGATGAGGTACCACAAGTCGAGCTGGGCTTGTGGCCAGGTGCCGCCAAGCAGGTAGTTGAGGAGAACTGTGACGTCGGTGATGTTGACTTGACCGTCAAAGTTGGTGTCGGCACCGCTCATGTCGATTGTGGAACTGTTGGACAAGTGATTGATCAGCGCAATGGCGTCGGTGATGTTGACCTGACCGTCGCCGTTGACGTCACCTCGCATAAACTCGGCGGGGAACTCGGTTTCGCTGATGTTCTGGAACTTCTTCCAGGTATTGGCTGCCCGGTAGGCTTGGGCGCAGCCAGGGGGAACGAACAGGTTGACGCCCGTGTAGTGGTCGGCCATGAAGGTCTCAAGGGTCTCTCCCGAGTGATTGTCAAAATAGGTCTGGCAAGTGGGCGGTGTGGTGGCCTTGACCTTGAGGGTTGTCAAGTCGGGCACGTTGTAGAAGACACGGTATCCCAGTGAGGTGAGCGTAGCGGGGAGTTCGGTCTGGGTCATCGCTGAGCAACTGCCGAAGGCATAGTTGCCGATGGTGGTCACGCCATGAGGCACGGTGATGTCCGTCAGGGCCGAGCAGTCAAAGAAGGCGTAGCGGCCAACTTCGTTCAGATACTTGGGCAAGGATACGCTGGAAAGCGCCGTAGCTCCGCGGAAGGCCTCGGCGCCGATGACCTTGGTGCCGTCAGGAACGGTATACTGGGTGCCGTAACCGTCGGCAAAGGAGATGAGCTGTTTCTTGTCCTTAGAGAAGAGGATGCCGTCAACACTGGTGTAGTTGGGGTTGCCGTCGGCGACGAGGATGGACTTCAAGGCCGGGTCATAGGTGAAGGCATTGACGCTCACGGTGGTCGCACTGGCTGGGATGGTGACGGTGGGCAGCTTGTTGACACGAGAGACGGCATAGCTGCCTATCTGCTGCAGGCCCTCGTGCATGATAAACTTGCTGATGTTCCTGCTGTCGTAGAAGCAATAAGAGTCGATCTTGTTGACGGTGAAGGGAATCTCGGCCCTCACCATGCTGTAGCAGTAGGCAAAGGCATGGTCCTTGATCATGTTGACGGTGCAGAGGTTGCCCTGGTGAGCCACCTTGGGCGGGATGCCAGGATCCTTAAAAGTCTTGGATGTCACGCCGGTGAGGGTGGCGTTGAGCAGGTTGTCAGAAACCTGATAGTTGAGAGTATCGACAGTGAACGTCGTTCCCGATGCCAGGGGCTCTATATTGAGGAAAGTGCCGTATTGGTCCATCCACGAGTCCTTGCCGCTGTATTGAGAAGCCATGCCTGAGGGAACATAGATGTTGAACGACTGTGTGGGCGTATCATAGGCGGCGCCATAGAAAGTCTGATCGTTGATGGATGGTGCGGTGCCGTTGACGGCGATGGTGAGATCGGAAAGCGAGAACGTGTAAACAAACGCCATCGGTTCAATTGTCTTGATGGTCGAGGGCAGGTATACCGACTGCAGGAATTCGCTATCGTAGAAAGCATACTGCGGAATGACTTCAAGTCCCTCGTCGATGACGACACGCTCAAGCGATGTGGCCACGAAGGGCTGGTAGCCGAGGTCCTTTAAACTCTGGGGCAGATAAACCGATTTAATCGCTGTCGAGTAGGCAAAGGCATGGTCGCCGATGGAGTCGGTCGAGTTCAATACCGAATAGTGCTTGTCGGGTCGTGCACAAGGGTACTGGATGAGTTTATGGCCGTCGCCGGTATAGAGTACACCATGGTCCGAGAGGAAATTGGCGTTGGCTGGATCGACATCGATGGCCGACAGGCTGGTGCAGCTGGCAAACGCCGCCGAACCGATATAGTGGACCGCCGCCGGAATCGTGACCGCCGAGAGCTGTGAGCAGCCATTGAAAGCACCGTAACCGATATACTCCAGCGATTGAGGCAACACGGCTTCCTGCAGGTTCTCACAGGCAGTGAACGCATGGTTGTCGATGAACCTGAGCCCCTGTGGCATAGTCACACTGGTGAGATTGTTGCAGCTTCCAAAGGCTGACTCACCGATGGCGATCGCTGTCGAGGGTATCTCGTAGACCTGGGCATGCATGTTGGGATAGGCAATGAGGGTGTCGGCGGCGTAGCTGAAGAGGACGCCGTCGATAGCACGATAATGGGTGTTGGCGCTGTTGACCGAGATAGTTTGCAGGGCGCTACAACCATTAAAGATGTTGCCCATGATTTCGGTCACACTAGAGGGTATGGTGACCTGGGTGAGCGATGTGCAGTAAGAGAATGCCGACGGGTAGATGACCTGTACACCACGGGCGAGGTTGGCGTTGGTGAGCGCCGAACACTCATAGAAGGCAAATGGGCCAATCTCGGTTACCGATGCTGGAATAGCTATGGTCTGTAATGCCGAGCAATAGGTGAAGCACTGCCTGGGCAGGGCGGTGATAGAAGGAGATAAGCGCACATTGGTCAAGGCCGTGCAGCTCTGGAAACAGAATACATCGATCGAGTTGACGCTATTGGGCAGATAGATGGATGCCAGCGATGTGCATTGAACGAAAGCCGCGTAGCCGAGGTAGGTGACGGTGGAAGGAATCGAGACTGCTGTTAAATTGGGTGACTGACGGAAGGCGTGAGCTCCGATGCCGGTGACCGTGTAGGTCGTGCCATCGATGGTCACCGATGATGGGATGCTGACTGAGCCGCTGTAGTAATTGTAGTTCTTGTCCTTGTAAGTGACCTCGACCGTGCTGGTACTGGTAATGTTATAATAGATGCCGTTCAGAGCAAAGTCATAATCCTTGCCGGTGATGTTGGAGAACTTCTTCCAGACGTCGGCCTCCTGATACTTGGTCACGGCATTGCTGGGCACGTTGAGCGTGGCCGAGGTATAGGTGCCGGTATAAAACGCCGATTCGGCAGCACACTCGGGCGGCTCTGGTGCCTTGCAGGTGATGTTGTTCAAGTTGTAGCAATAGTTGAAAGCGCCCTGGGCTATCCAGGTTACTGAACTGGGGATGTTGATGCTGCTGAGGGTGCTGCACATGCTGAAGGAGCAGTAATTGATCGATGTCACTCCCTCGGGAATGTTGACCGAGGTCAGCCAAGTGCAGTCATAGAAGGCATAGTTTGAAATCTTGTTGACCGTGGAGGGAATCTGCACGCTATTCAGATGATCAAGGTCGTAGAAAGCCTCATTGCCGACCGAGGTGACGGTATAGGTCGTTCCGTTGTTGGTGACTGTCGAGGGAATGGTGATATCGCCGCTGTAATCCTCGGCAAATCGTTTTGCATAGGTGACCTCGGCCTGGTCGTTGCCCAGATCCTTATAGAAAATGGCGTCCTGGACAAAGTCGCAGGAGATTTCCTCGATATTGGTGAACGAACCCAGACACCCCGTGTTGGCCTGATAGGTGCTCTTGCGTCCCTTGGGAACATAGAGGGTCGCGTTTTGAAGAACCGAGGCTGGAAAGTTGGTCGCGTTCCACGATACGGGCGACTGCATCAGGCAGATGACCGACTTGAGGTTGGTGCAACCGTCAAAGGCGTAGCTGTAGCAGGTGTAAAAGTTCTCAGGCAAGGTGATGTTGGTGAGTCCCGTGCAGCCCTGGAAGGCATAGTTCATCACGTAGGAGACCGAGTTGGGGATGACCACCCGCTTGAGTTCTGTGGAGTTCTTGAATGCATAGGGGTTGATCTGCACCACACGGTAGGTGTTGCCATTGTAGGTAACCGATTCCGGGATAATCACGGTGCCGCTGTAACTGTTGTAGTTGGTGTCCTTGTAGGTTACAAGCGCCGAAGTACCGCTGCTACCAATCTGATAGTAGATGCCATCTTGCTCAAAGTCGTAGGCACTGGCATGAAAAGCCATCAGGCAGGCAAGCATTGCTGCCAGAGATTTGAAGAAAGTCATTCTGTTCATAATCCTGTATTTTTTAAGAGGTGAATAATAGCTTGAGTAGGTAACGATAGCGCAAATATAATCAATATTATTGAAAATGTACCAATAAAAGCTTTTTTTATGTCGGTTTAAAGTAAAAATGTGACATTTTTGAGCGAAATGTTTGCCTGATGATTTTTTTTCATTAACTTTGTGATTTGATTAACGCTCAAAATGATCTCCACCCATGAATGCCGATGAAGACAAGAAGCCAGGACTGTGGTCCCGCGTGTTCCACCTGTATTATGATGGATTCCGCAGCATGACTGTGGGCAAGACGCTGTGGCTCATCATAGGCATCAAGCTGTTCATATTCTTTATCATCATCAAGATGATCTTCTTTCCCGACTTCCTGAGTTCCAAGTGTGACAGTGATCAGGAAAAATCGGAGTATGTGCGTCATCAGTTGACCGACGACTAGTGCGCTGCCGAGAGTGATGCCACGCTGGCTGAACGCTCAAGCCGTGCCGCGGTTCGTTATCAAGATACTAACACGAATCAACACTATAAAAAACCGAAACTGTTATGGAAGAATTAATCAATGTTGTTGACTGGTCGCGGGCCCAGTTTGCCCTGACGGCTATCTACCATTGGCTGTTCGTGCCGTTGACGCTGGGCTTGGGCATCATCGTTGCCGTCATGGAGACGATATACTACAAGACCAAGAGCGAGAAGTGGCTGGCGACGACCAAGTTCTGGATGACGATCTTCGGGGTGAACTTTGCCATCGGTGTCGCTACGGGCATCATCCTGGAGTTTGAGTTCGGCACCAACTGGTCCAATTACAGCTGGTTTGTGGGCGACATCTTTGGGGCTCCGCTGGCTGTTGAGGGCATCCTGGCCTTCTTCATGGAGTCGACGTTTATCGCCGTGATGTTCTTCGGCTGGAAGAAGGTGAGCCCCAAGTTCCACCTGGCCTCGACGTGGCTGACGGCGATAGGCGCGTGCCTGTCGGCCCTGTGGATTCTGGTTGCCAACGCGTGGATGCAGTATCCCACGGGCTGCGAGTTCAACCCCGCGACGATGCGCAACGAGATGACGAGCTTTGCCGCCGTGGCGCTGTCGCCGATGGCGGTGAGCAAGTTCCTGCACACGGTGCTGAGTGCCTGGACGCTGGGCGGCGTGTTTGTGTGCGGCGTGTGTGGCTGGATGATGCTCAAGAAGCGCAACCTGGACCACTGCTGGCGCAGCCTGAAGGTGGGCGCCTGGGTGGGCGTGATAGGCATCGTGCTGACAATTGTCACCGGCGACACGAGTGCCGTGACCGTGGCCAAGTACCAGCCCATGAAGCTGGCCGCCATGGAGGGACTGTACAAGGGCAACCACGAGCAGTCGATCGTGGCCTTTGGCATCCTGAATCCCGGCAAGCAGGCCTTTGACGGACAGGATCCCTATCTGTTTGACATCAGCATCCCCTATGGCCTGTCGTTCCTGGCAACGCACGATTTCCATGCCTTTGTGCCTGGCATCGAGGACATCATCGAGGGCAAGAACTATGACAACGATGGCAACGTAATCAATACAGTATCTTACAGTGAGCGCATGGAACGCGGCAAGCGGTTGCAGGAGATGCTCTCGCAGTATGGCTCGGCGATGAACAGCGGCAACACCGTGCTGCAGGACAGCCTGAAGACGGCCATCAATGCCGATTTCAAGAACTTCGGCTATGCCTATCTCGACAAGCCCGAGGAGGCCATCCCCCACGTGCCGTTGACGTTCTACACCTTCCACTTCATGGTTACCGTGGGCGGCTACCTGCTGGTGTTCCTGCTTGTGGCTCTGCTGTTTGTCTACAAGCCGCAGATTCTGGCCAAGGCCAAATGGGCCAAGTGGTGGCACCTGCTAGCCATCGTCACCGTACCGCTGACCTATCTGTGCAGCGCCAGCGGCTGGATTGTCGCCGAGGTGGGACGCCAGCCGTGGACTATCCAGGACCTGATGCCCAACAAGGTGGCCATCAGCGACCTGAGCGCAAGCTATGTTCAGGTGACCTTCTGGATCTTTGCCGTGGTGTTCACGGCCCTGCTGATTGCCGACATCGGCATCATCTGCAAGCAGATATCCAAGAAGTCGCAGACCGATTTAGACACCGTTAACGATTAAGGAAGGAGGAACCAAGTCATGACAACATACAATCTGTTACAGAATTACTGGTGGCTCATCATGTCGGTGCTGGGCGCGTTGCTGGTGTTCCTGCTCATGGTGCAGGGCGGCCAGTCGATGCTCATCCACTATGCCAAGCCAGCGGGGCGCGCATTGCTCATCAACTCGATGGGCCGCAAGTGGGAATTGACCTACACGACGCTGGTAACCTTCGGCGGGGCCTTCTTTGCCTCGTTCCCGCTGTTCTACAGCACGAGTTTCGGCGGTGCCTACTGGCTGTGGATGCTCATATTGTTCAGCTTTGTGATCCAGGCTATCAGCTATGAGTACCGTTCCAAACCCGGCAACATCTACGGCTCGCGGTTCTACGACACGCTGCTGTTGATCAACGGCATCGTGGGCCCCGTGCTGCTGGGCGTGGCCGTGGCGACGATGTTCTTTGGTGCCGAGTTCACGGTGACCAAGAGCAACATCCTGAATGTGGAGGCGTCGAGCATCTCACAGTGGGGCCCAGGCCATGGCCTTGAGGCCATTGCCAACTGGAAATGCCTGCTGTTTGGCGTGATGGTGTTCTTCCTGGCGCGCACGCTGGCGTCGCTCTACTTTATCAACAACATCGACGACGAGGCGGTGAACAAGAGTCAGCGCCACCTGCTGCTGATCAATGCCGGCGTGTTTGTTCCCCTGTTTGTCGCTGTGGTGGTGGTTATCCTGGCGTCGCCTGGCGTGGCCTATGACGACGGCGGCAATGCCCACTGGGAGGCTTACAAGTACCTGCACAACTACCTGGCCATGTGGTGGGCACTGGTGATCCTGCTGCTGGGTGTGGTGATGGTGCTGCTGGGCGTAGGCAAAACGCTCGTGAAAGGTGACTATCGTCAGGGCATCTGGCCCGCAGGCATCGGCACCGTGCTGGTGGTGATGACGCTGTTCTGGGTTGTGGGCTACAACAACACGGCCTACCTGCCCTCGCTGCTCGACGTTCAGAGCTCGCTCACGCTGCGCAACAGTTCGTCGAGCGAGTTTACCCTCACCGTGATGAGTGTGGTGAGCATCCTCGTGCCCTTTGTGCTGGCCTATATCGCCTACTGCTGGTATAAGATGGACCGCAAGAAACTCACCAGCGACGAACTTAACGCGACCGACCACAAGTATTGATCTTACCGATCGTTTTAAACAACTGTATCATCTGATTGCTCTGATTCTCGGAAATATCAGATGATTCAGTTGTTTTTGGGATAAAGGTGAGGGATTTTTTGTACCTTTGCAGCCTAAAAAAACGAATCATCATGAATGTAAAGATTAACGATATCGTGCGCTTCCTCAACGATGTGGGAGGCGGCAGAGTGTCCAGAATTGACGGCAAGACCGTCTATGTGGAAGATCAGGACGGTTTTGAGCGCCCCGCGCTCGAGAAGGAACTGGTCGTGGTGGGACAAGCGGGAACCAAGGCGTCGGCCTATGAGCGACCGCTCGACATCCGCACCCGCCAGGTGGAGCCCGACAAGCCCGCTCCCAGGCCCCAACCCGCTCCCGAGCCCACCCTGCCCATCGAGGAGACCCCCGAGGGCGAGGTGCTCAACGTCGTGCTGGGCTATGAGGCCCGCGAGATCAAGCACCTGAACACCACCACGTTCTATGCTTCGCTGGTCAACGACTCCAACTATTTCCTGTATTTCACCTACATGACCCGCGGCGACGGGGACGGCGAGTGGAAGACCCGCTACCATGGTATTGTGGAGCCCAATATCCAGGTGCAACTCGAGGAATTTGGCCACGATGACCTCAACGACATGACGCACATCGCCGTGCAGTATGTCGCCTTCAAGCAGGGCAAGGGCTTCAAGCTCAAGAATCCTGCCCTCATCGAACAGCGCCTCGACGTGACCAAGTTCTACAAGCTGCATTGCTTCCACGAGAACCCCTACTTTGACGTGCCGGTGATTGCCGTAGAAATCGTTACCAACGACCGGCCGGCGCGCATGATGCGCATCGACAGCGGCGAGCTCGAGCGAGCCATGAAGGAGAAAAAACGCCTTGACCGCCCGCAGCGCAAACCCGTGCAAAAGAAAACCGACAACAACGGCATCATCGTGCAAGACCTGCACATCACCTCGCTGCTCGACAACCTCAACGGCATGACCCCAGGAGCCATCCTCGAGTACCAGATGGACAAGTTCCGTGAAGTGATGGACGCCAACCTGAACAAGCACGGGCAGCGCATCGTCTTTATCCACGGAAAGGGCGAGGGCAAGTTGCGCCAGCACCTGCTGAGCGAGCTCAAGCGCCGCTATCCGCGCTGCACCGCCCAGGACGCCAGCTTCCGCGAGTACGGTTTCGGCGCCACCCAGGTCACCATCCACTGACGCCTCCCCTTATCAAACAACTTGAACAACGATAAACAACTTGAACAACAATTATTTAAAATGATTGTTGTTCAATGTTGTTTGAAAGAGAAGTGGGTTGTTTGAGAAGAAATGGCGCTATTTGAGGATGGGGAAGCGGAAGTTGCGCAATTGTTGCTCCAGTTCCTTCTCGTGGCCGCCGGTGTACTGGTCGCACAGGGCGTAGAATTGGGGCGAGTGGTTCATGTGGGTCAAGTGGGCCAGCTCGTGGCAGATGATGTAATGCACTAGTTCTTGGGGGTAAAACATGAGGTTGCGGGAGAGCTGGATGACGCGTTTGGTCGTGCAGTGGCCCAGTTTGCGCATGCCTCGGCCCACCTCAAATCCGGCGGGCATGAGTCCGAGGCTGTCGGCTACCTGCCGTGCATAGGGCAGCAGCACTTGCACTGCCTGATACTCCATGGCCCGGCTGATGATGTCTGAAACAAATTGCTTGCCATCGACGGTGGTCAAGTCGATGCTCTCATGGGCCTTGACAATCAAGGTGCGGTCTTGCCACTTGGTGCTGACGTAGCCTGGCCGCTTCTCGCCTGTAGTAATCACTACCTTGCAGCCAAAGCAGTCGATGGTCTGTCCGAAATGCATCTCGGGGACATCGGGGCGTTGCAACCGTTGCAGCTGCTCGCGGTTGATGTCCACCATGCGCTGCAGGTCGGTGACCGAGACGCCCAGTGGTGCCCGCATGAGCAGGTGGCCGTCGGCATGATAAGTGAACCGCACCGAGGTCATGCCTCGGCGCAGTTCCACATATATCTTTCCGAACTCACGGTCCTCGATATAGCCTTTCATCTTTTCTTTTAAAGTCCTTAATGACCTTAACGACTTTAAGGACCTTAGGGTCTTTAAGGTCTTTAAGGAATTGCTAGAACTTGGTGATGCCCATGATCTGGCGGACGTCGGCCAGGGTCTTGCCGGCACGTGCGCGTGCACGCTCGGCACCCATCTCGAGCACGCGGTGCAGATAGGCGCTGTCGTTCTCGATGTCGAGGATGCGCTCGCGGATGGGTGTCGTCATGGCCACGATGTCCTCGGCAATCTCCTTCTTGAGGTCGCCGTAGCGGATGGAGCAGTCGTTATAGGCCTGGGTGAAGAATTCCACCTTGTCGGGCGAGCCGACGAGCTTGAGGATGGTGAAGAGGTTCTGCACGGGTTCGGCCATGGGCTGATTGGGCTCGGTGGGTCCGCCATCGGTGACGGCTCTCATGACCTTCTTGCGGATGGTCTTCTCGTCGTCGACCAGGTAGATGCAGTTGCCCTCGCTCTTGCCCATCTTGCCGCTGCCGTCCAGACCAGGCACCTTGACGGGCGCGCTGCCGAAGTTGAAATTCTGCGGCTCGTTGAAGTATTCGGTCTTGTAGAACGAGTTGAAGCGGCGGGCAAAGCGGCGCGTGAGCTCCAAGTGCTGCTCCTGGTCCTTGCCCACGGGCACAAAGTCGGCCCGCTGGATGAGGATGTCGACGGCCATGAGCGTGGGGTAGGTCAACAAGCCGGCGTTGACACGCTTGTTGGTGCTGGCACCGATGATCTCCTTGGCTACGTCCTCGTCGTCATCGCCCTGGGTGGGCGCAGAGATGCCCAGCGCCTTGCGTGCCTTGTCCTTGAAGGCGGCGGTGCGCATCAGTTCGCCGATGCCCACGTGCATGTTGAGCAGCAGGTACATCTCGCTCACCTCAGGCACGTCACTCTGGACAAATATGGTGGACTTCTCGGGGTCGAGTCCAGCCGCCAGGTACTCGGCCAGGATGTGGCGCACGTTGGTGTGCAGCTCCTTGGGGTCGGGGTTGGTCGTGAGGGCATGGAGGTCGGCGATGAAGTAGTAGCTGTCATACTTGCCCTCGTTCTGCATCTTCACGAAGTTACTCAAGGCGCCCAGGTAGTTACCCAAGTGCAACTGCCCCGTGGGGCGTATTCCGCTTAAAACAATCTTCTTGTTATCCATATTCAAATTGTTGTAATAATATTTTTCCAGATGGCAAAGGTAATCAATATTTTTGAATCATGAAAAATGTGTATCTTTGCATTACACTAAAACTACGGTAATGAGAGACAATGACGACCGATTCAGGATGGGAAAATGAGCTGACAAGCCCAGGAGTGGACAATGTCTTCACCGACATTGCCCTGCTCGGCGGGGGCCACGAGCACGGCTATTGTGACGTGTATCGTGCCCGTCGTCATGGCAAGTGGCACGTGCTCAAGTCGTTGAAGGCCGAGTATCGCGACACCCCGGCCTGCCAGGCGATGCTGCGCAAGGAGTTTGACATCGGCTTTCATCTTTCGCATCCCGGCATCGCTGCCACACTGGGCCTGGAGCGCGTTGAGCCGCTGGGCGAGTGCATCGTGGAAGAGTGGGTTGACGGCATCACGCTGGACAAGTTTATCGCAGGCGGCGGGTTGACCGTAGCCCTGGCCCGTGACCTGATTGTGCAGTTGTGTGATGTGCTCAGGTATATCCATGCCCGCCAGGTGGTGCATCGCGACCTGAAGCCCAGCAACATCCTTGTCACTGGCGACGGCAACCGCGTGAAGGTGATCGACTTCGGCGTGAGTGACACGGCCGACTATGCCATCCTTAAGGGACCCGCAGGCACGCGAGCGTATGCTGCGCCCGAACTGCTGGCCGGCGAGCCAGCCGACTCGCGCGCCGACCTGTACTCGCTGGGCGTACTCATCGACCTGATGAACCGTGGGCTGCCTCACCCCGACCGGCGCATGTCGCGTGTGGCCCGGTGGTGCAGTGCCCCCGACCGCGAGCGGCGTCCAGCTGGCGCAGGTGAAGTGGTCGCCGCCCTTCAGGCGCCTAGCTCAATGCTGCGTTATTACCTGGCAGGAGCCGTCCTGGCTGTCGCTGTCGTCGTAGCTATCGTGTGGTGGCTGATGCCGGCACGCCTGAGTGAAAGCAGCGCTCCAGAGCCGACCGTGGTCGCCACCCAGGACCTGCCAGAAATCGACACCATAGTGCACCCTGCCGAGCAGCGCGAAGGGGTTCCTACAGCTCTGCCATCTCAACAAGAGGACGTGAAAGCAGCCTCGGCCAGCGCACCCCCGGCCAGCGCACCCCCGCAGCAGACTGATGAGGCCAAGGAACCGAGGGAACCCAAGTTGCCGCCGACCCTGCGCCAGTGGTTCCTGTCGAGGGCGGCCCAAGTGGGATATAACGAAGCCCGCGACAGTCGAGACGATCTGGAGGAAGTGTATCGCATGCAGGGCAAGAAAGCATTTGACCGGCACATTACCGAATTCCTGAGAGAGCGCATCGAACTCGAAGTCATCGATGCGGCCAACAACATGTTTCCCGCCACCGACGAGCGTTTCAAGCCCCTGCGCGAGTACATGATTACCCCGGCCGGACGTCAATTGATAGACGCTGGCCGGCAGGAGGCCCTTGAGCGCGCCCAAATTATCCTGCACGAGTCGTTCCCCGACCTGGACATACCGCCGTTCCCTGCTGCAGCGCCCGACTGGCAAGAATGAGAAAGAAACAGGCTCACCCCTCCCATGGCAGGAGAGATGAGCCGGTAGGCCTGGCATTCAGGAGATGAGACGATGTGGATCAATAATTCCAACCGTCTTCAAACCCCTTCTTGTATTGCTTGAGCGCCCTCTGGTAAACGTCCCTGGCTAAATCATCGCTGGGCATGCCATAATAGGCCATCCACCATGATTTGAAATCGGCCTCGATTGCCTTAGCACCCGATTTCTTGAACAAGCTAGGATTCTTGTCATGAAGTCCTCGGCGACCACTGGCAGTGGAGACAGCTTGGTCGTAGGCATTCTGCATGGCGCCGCTGATGCTGTAAGTACCCTTGGCAGTAGTAAAAGAGGTGGGCTCCTGGTGGGTGCTGCCTGGAGCGATTCTTTCCATCAACGGTTCGATTGACTCCTGCATGGCCTTGATGTCGGCGTCGGTCAGCTTCGGCCCTGATGTCATGCGTTGTGACAGTTGCTGCATGAAGATCTCCTTGTTCAAGGGCTTGCCCAACTGCTTCTCGGCCCCATCGAAAAGATTAACAATCTGCATGGCGATCCTGGCATTGGCGCTGTCGACGCCGAGCACCTGCTCGATTTCCTTGTAAGTCTGCTCAAGATTGACAGTTGAATCCTTCTGGATTAACATTTTACTGATGGCATCGCCCCAGATGTCGCCAAAGACCATGCTGAGCGAGTCGATAGTGTTGTTGGCAGTAGCCTTTGGGCTGCTTGAGGCGGTTGTGCCGCCGTCTTGTTGACAACTTGTTGTTCCGGCCATGAGTAATGCGATGGCCATGCTGAATAAAAACTTTTTCATTGTGGTAAAAAATATTTATCTTATGGTTATGGAGTTGTGTAATGTTATTTCTTGTCGTCGGACTGCTTCTTGTCGCTGTCGGCTTTCTTGCTGGTGGCCGGGCGCTTGAAGATCAAGACGATGCCCAGGGTGCGTGTGTTGGGCTGTATGCCAGTGACATACTTCTCGTTGCCCCAGTTGGGAAAGACGGTCTCGGTCTCCTCATAGGTGTTGACGAGTTCCCAGCCTTGCGCGCCCAGCTCGTCGAGGTCTTCTTCCTCGATGATGACTCGCTTGGCCTTGAATTCCTCGTTGCTGTCAGACATGACCATTCCCTCGGCTCTCTTGACGAGGTACTCCCACTGTTGATTCTCGTTGTTGCTGTTGCTGTTGCCGCATGATGCCAACCCAAGGGTCATGGCGAGCAGCAGTGTCATAGTGAAAAGATAGGGTTTTCTCATGTTTTGTCTAGTTTATAGGTTATTAATCGGATAATTGTTGCAAATTTACTGCAGTCAGGCTAAAAAACGGTTGTGGGATTGGTTCAAGTTGGTTCACGCAAAGTGATATTGTTACATTTTTTTAAATAATATTGTAAATTTGCGGCCAATGAAAATTACTGACCACGAAATGAAGGAATTGATAAGGCTGGTAGAAGCTAAGTTGGGGAGACCTCTTGCGGCACCAGTCGACTTCAGCCTGCTGTCACTGGAAATAGAGAAGACGCTGAACGAGACAATCAGCATCTCGACGATCAAGCGCCTGGTGGGTTATGTGAACGATGAGCACATGCCCAGCATCACGACGCTCAACCTGTTGTCGCGTTACGTGGGATTCGACAACTGGTCATCGCTGCAGCTTCACCTCGACGACGCGACGTCGGGGGCGCTGAACGAGGACTTGATCCAGTCGAGCGGGCTTGCTGTAGATGACGAGATAGAGATGGAATGGCTACCCGACCGGTATTGTCATGTGAGATACGCGGGAAGTAACCGATTTGAAGTGCTGGCCGTGAGTGGAAGCAAGCACCTGCAGGTGGGTGACACGTTTGAGACGCTGGTGATGTGCCTGGATCAGCCCGTGATGGCCACCAACCACAAGCATGGCGAGGAAGAGCGTCCCGTCTATATCATAGGCCGTCGTCACGGCCTGTCGGCCCTAAGGAAAATCAACAAGGGTCAGCCATCCTGACCGCATACACACACAATTATCATTCTACCAACTCGAGCAGCTCACGGGCGATGCCCGGACAAGCTGCCAAGATGCAGATGCCGTGGTCGTTGCGGTAACGCTTGACAAAGGCGCCCGCCTCCTGGGCGATGAGTTCGCCGGCACAGGCATCCCACTCCTTGAGGTTGAGTTCCCAGTAGCCGTCGAGCCATCCGGCAGCGACGTAACAGAGGTCCATGGCCGCCGATCCCAGTCGGCGCAGTCCCCTGATGCGTGGCATGATGCGCGCCACGCGGTCGAGGTTGTTGTCGGGGTTGGTGGCCTTGTCGTAGGGGAAACCCGTTGAAATGACCGCGCGTTGCAGCTCGGTGGTTGCTTTTACCTGCAGCCTCCCGTAGGGGCCAAAGGCACCCATCCCCTTGATGGCATAGAACTCCTCGTTGAGAGAGGGAGCGTAGACAAAGCCCATGGTTGTCACGCCGTCGACCTTGAGTCCGATGGAGATGCAGTAGGTGGCGATGCCGGCGCTGTAGTTGACCGTGCCGTCGAGCGGGTCGATGACCCATTGGTATCGAGCCTGGCGATGGTCGTCGCCACTCTCCTCGCTGAGGATGGCGTGGTCGGGAAAATGGCTGTGGATAAAGTCGATGATGATGCGTTCGCTGCCCTTGTCGGCCTCGGTGACGATGTCAAATGCGCTGCCCTTGTCCTCGATGGAGAGGTCGCGGCGCCTGAAGTTGCGCTTGAGCACCTGGGCTGCCTCGTGGCTCATGATGCGTGCACTCCTGATCCAATCTTGTTGCTGTGTAGTGAAATCGTTGCTTGTCATAATACCTGTTATCTCTTGATTTGAAACCTTGAAGTCCTGAGTCCTAAAAAAAGGGAGCGACAATTTCGCTCCCCCGTGATATGATGTATATTATTCAATCGGTGCTTCCTCGCCGTCAGGTGCTATGGGAATCTGACGTTTGAAGACTTCCTTGAAGGTGATGAGCGTCTCGCTGCGACCGAGGCCCATCTTCATGAAGCGGTCGTGGATGACCTGCAGCAGGTGGTCGTTGTTCTGTGCATAGAGCTTGATGAACAGGTCATACTTGCCGGTGGTAAAATAGCACTCAACAACCTCGGGTACGGTCTTGAGCCTGGCCACCACCTCGTCGAACTTTGACGGGTCGTTGAGGAAGAAACCGATGTAAGCACATGTCTGATAGCCTACCGACGACGGGTCGATCAAGGAAATAGAGCCCTTGATGACACCCATGTTATACAGCTTCTGGATGCGCTGATGGATAGCTGCTCCTGATACGTTACATGTCCTAGCGATTTCAAGGTAAGGCTTGCGGGCATTCAGAGACAGCATTTTTAAAATCTTGTAGTCAAGTGAATCAAGTTTAGTTGCCATAAAGTCTATAGTTTTAAGTGTATGTCTAAATTTATTAGCTCCTGAAAAAATGAAATTTCATGCCGAAATGAGATGGCCCGAAACAAGTGGGTGTCAAAACGGCGCTACAAAGATACAACTTATTTCAAATAAAATTGATAAATTATAAGGATTTTTTTAAAAAAATCTTCACATCTTGAGTTTTAGGGCATTTTTCTTAGGAATAATCTCCCTATTTCTCATTATTCATTATTTGGTATAGACGTGGACGAATGCGGTTGTCCTGTTCTATTCAGTCGAGCTTTGGCTGGAGTAACAGAAAAAAAGTGTACCTTTGTGGCATGAGACTCAAGGAAGCGATAGACCAACTCAAGAGCGGCCTTGCCGGCGTAGCCGAGGCCAGTGAAGTGCAGGCGATGATACGTGTCATCTGTGAAGACGTGTTTAACTATGACCAGGTTGACGTGGCCCTGCGTCAAGAGAGTGAGCTGCCCGATTTTGCCCCGCAGCGCATAGCCGAGATTGTCGCCCGCCTGCGGCGCCATGAGCCGTTGCAGTACATCGTGGGCAGCACGAGGTTCCATGGACACAAGTTGAAGGTCAGTCCTGCCGTACTCATTCCCCGTCCCGAGACCGAGCAACTCGTCGACCTCATCGTTGACGAGAACCCCGGCAGCGACCTGCGTGTGCTGGACATGGGCACGGGCAGCGGCTGCATCGCCATCTCGCTGGCCCGCGCGTTGAAGTTTGCCCAGGTCGATGCGCTGGACGTGTCTCGTGACGCTCTGGCTGTAGCGCGCGAGAATGCCGAGTCGCTCAAGGTGAAGGTGAGGCTGTTTGAGAGCGACATGCTGTCGCCGCAGCCCCCCGGCAGCTATGACATCATCGTGAGCAACCCCCCCTATGTGTGCTGGAGCGAGCGCGAGTCGATGGAGCGCAACGTGCTGGACTATGAGCCAGGCCAGGCACTGTTTGTGCCCGACAATGATCCGCTGCTGTTCTACAAGGCCATTGTGAAATATGCCGTGGAAGCGCTGGACAAGGGCGGACGGCTGTATCTTGAAATCAACCGCCGCTATGGCAACGAGGTCAAACGGCTGCTTCAAGACCACGGCCTGGCGGATGTGCGCATCATCGACGACAGCTACGGCAACACACGGTTTGCCGCTGCCCGTAAGGGGTGAAGCATCAATCATTGCATATGCAGGCCGGCGGCTTGCGTTACATCGGTGAGGTGGCTGGATGGCAGCCAGGTCGCCTGATGGCGTGTGAGGTTCGTTAAAAAGGTGTAAAATGGGGCATTTTCCGTTTATTATCTTTAACGGGTGTGGCATGAATGGTGGTGAAATAGTACCTTTACCCCCAAAAATCGGCATTGTCTTACATTATTAATTGGAAAAATCCCGCATGGGACCGAATTTTTTTGTAATTTTGCCGTTTGTAATAAAGAAAAGAACCAATAAAATATAATGACTAAACGAAACCCGTTATACCTCATGCTGGCGATGGCCGTGTTGCTGTCGTCGATCTCGTGCTTGAGTTCGTGTAAGCACCATGACGACGATGAAGACGACGTGTTCACCTACAGCACCAGTGCCCAGACGACGCTTGTCACAGCGTTCGGCCTGCAGGCCAACAATGACGTGCTTGCCAACCTGGATTCGGTCCACTTTACCGTGGACTATGACAACGGCTTGATTTATAATGCCGACTCGTTGCCCGTGGGTACCGACATCACGGCGCTTAAAGTGACCGTTGAGTTCCTGAACACGGTCAAGTCGGCAGTGTTCACGATTACCGGAGCGACCGCTCATGCCGACACGACAATCAGTTACACGGCCTCGATGAGCAAGAGTCTGGACTTCTCAGGCAAGACGACGCTGACGGTGACATCGGCCGACGATAGCCGTGTCAAGGACTACGAGGTGAAGGTGCTGGTTCACAAGGTCAACCCCGACTCGCTGGTGTGGCCACAGTCGTGGCGCCGCGACCTGCAGGGCATTGAAAGCGGGGCCATCGCCTACAAGACTGTGAAGCAAGGAGAGCTATACCGCAGTATGGCCTATGACGGCACGACGTGCACGGTGCTGACCACCCTGGCGCCCGACGAGTCCTACCTGGACAAGAACACGGTGCAGTTGCCGTTTGAGCCGGTTGTCTCCTCGTTGACGGCTTGTGGCGACGACCTGTATATGCTGGACGGCAGCGGCGTGCTGTATGCCTCTCACGACGGTGTGGCATGGAGCTCGTGTGGCGTGGTGTGGCACAGTGTGCTGGGCTCCTATGAGGGCCGTGTGCTGGGCATTGCTGCCGACGGTAACGGCGGCTACTACCATGATGAGTATCCTCGTGGCGAAGGCTTCGCGGTCACTGCTGTCGAGGACGGATTCCCCGTAGAGGGCTCGACCGACATGGTTGTGATCGACAACACGTGGAGCGATGCCCCCCAAGGCATGATCGTGGGTGGCGTGGATGCACAGGGAAACCTGCTGCGCAGTGTGTGGGGCTATGACGGCATCCGCTGGGGCCAAATCGACAATGAACGCAGGTCGGCTTTGCCGGCTGTGGCCGACGCGACCATTTTCCCGTATTATACCTACAAGGCGCTGAGCGGTGTGCGCCGCTACGGCAAACAGCCGACGTGGCTGCTGATGGGCGGTCGCCTGTCCGACGGCACGCTCAACCGCAAGATCTACCTGTCGACCACCCAGGGCATCACTTGGGTTGCCAGCGACTCGACGCTGACCCAGGCCTCTCACATGCCCGACTTTTATGGCGCACAGGCATTTGTGGTCGATGAGACCATCAACGGCGCCAACCGTGCACCGTTGATGGTGTCGAAGCCCGTCACCGAGTGGTCCTGCCCCTTCATCTACCTGATGGGCGGTTACAATGCTCAGGGCTCGTTGCTGCCCAACGTGTGGCGCGGCGTGTATATCCGCATGACCAACTATCCAGTCTATTGATCTGCAGACCGATGAGGAAACTATTGTTAGTCACATGGCTCGCGATGCTGGCGGCCCTGCCACTAGGGGCTCAGCAGTACAAGTATGAGGTGGGTCCGATGCTGGGCATGACCGGCTACCTGGGCGAGTGCAACAGCGGAAACGTGTTCAGGCATCCCAGCTTCACGGTGGGCGGCATGTTCCGTTATGCCCACAACAGCCGCTGGGCCTTCAAGGCCAACCTGAATTATGCCAACCTCAAGGGTGACAGCATGAGTGACGATACCGTCTATCCCGACGGGCAGACCTATAGTTTCAACTCCAGCCTGATCGATCTGGGCCTGACTGCCGAGTTCAACTTCCTGAACTACGGCCGCGGTCCTGCCTACAAGAAGTACAAGCCCATTACGCCGTATATGGTTGCCGGAGTGGGCTTTGTGTTTGCCATCTGTGACGGCCACAACCAGGCATCGTTCACGGTCCCCCTGGGCATCGGCGTTAAATATAAGTATAAGGACCGCTTGAACCTGGGCTTCGAGTTCACGATGCGCAAGGAGTTCAGTGACCGCATCGACGGCCTGAGCGACCTGTTCGGCATCAAGCACTCGTTTGGCAAGAACACCGACTGGTACTCGTTTGCAACGCTGTCGGTAACCTATGAGTTCGGCAAGCGCTGCATCAAGTGTAACTATATTGAATAATGATTACCGCTATGTCATCACTGAGCGATAAAATACAGCAGTTAGACCACGGTCGCGTCCCGTGTCATGTGGCCATCATCATGGACGGCAACGGCCGTTGGGCCAAGCAACACGGACATGAGCGCAGCTTCGGTCACGAGAACGGCGTGGATACCGTTCGCCAGGTGACCGAAATCGCCAGCGAGGTTGGGGTGAAATACTTGACGCTCTACACCTTCTCGACCGAGAACTGGAACCGCCCGCAGGAAGAGGTCGACGCGTTGATGAACCTGATTGTCGTGAGCATCGAGAAGCAGACGCCCGACCTGATCAAGAACAACGTGAGGCTTACCACGATAGGCGACATGAAGCGCATGCCCGAGTTTGCGGCCAACCGGCTGCGCAAGTGCATGCAGGACACAGGTCACTGCACCGGTCTGGTGCTGTGCCTGGCATTGAGCTACTCGTCGCGCTGGGAGATAGTGGAAGCATGCCGCGAGCTGGCTCGTGAGGCAGCAGCGGGCAGCATTGATCCCGCCGATATCGACGACGCACTGCTGTCCCGCCACCTGGCCACACGCGAGATGCCCGACCCCGATCTGCTGATACGCACAGGCGGAGACCTGCGAGTGAGCAACTATCTGTTATGGCAGATTGCCTATAGTGAACTCTACTTCACTTCAAAATATTGGCCCGATTTTACCAAGGAAGACTTTGTTGATGCCATCATCGACTTCCAGGCGCGCGAGCGTCGTTATGGCAAAACGAGCGAACAGGTTAAACACGATAATGAAGAGTAAATTGTCAATGAAGAGTTTCAAGCATACGTTATTGGCCGGAATCGTGCTGGCATCGATGGCCCCTGCCGCGATGCAGGCCCAGACGACTTACACGTCCAATGACACGATCTATAACCCGAAGATCATCTTCACGGCATCGCCCACGCGCTATGAGATTGCGGGCATCCGAGTTGAGGGTGTGGACAACTATGATGAGAACATCATCATCGGTTATTCGGGTCTGGCGGTGGGTCAGCGCGTGGACATACCAGGCGACGACATCAAGTCGGCCGCCAAGCGCTTCTGGCGTCAGGGGCTGTTCTCCAAGGTCCAGATCCAGGTCGAGAAGATCTATAATGACCAGGCATGGCTGGTGTTTAACCTGCGCCAGCAGCCGCGCGTGTCTCAGGTGAACTACAACGGCATGAAGAGCGGCGAGAAGAAGGACCTGATTGAGCGACTGAGTTTTCAGCCGGGTAGCCAGATGACCCCCAATATCGCCGACCGCATCAAGATCATCGTCGAGAAGTACTATGCCAACAAGGGCTTTGGCCAAGCGACCTGTGAAGTGGTGCAAGTGCCCGATCTGAGCAAGCAGAACGAGGTGATTGTCAACATCAACGTAGACAAGCACGAGAAGATCAAGGTGCACAAGATCTACATCGACGGCAACGAGGTGCTGAGCGACGGCAAGATCAAGCGCACGATGAAGAAGACCAACGAGAAGAGCAACCTGTGGAAAATCTTCTCGCAGAAGAAGTTTGTGCAGAGCGACTATGAGGCCGACAAGCAGCTGATCATCGACAAGTATAATGAAAAGGGCTACCGCGATGCCGTGATCGTGAGCGACAGCGTTGTCCCCTATGACGAGAAGACCGTCGACGTTTACCTGAAGATTGACGAAGGCAAGCGCTACTACATCTCGGACATCACGTGGGTGGGCAATACGGTATATCCTGCCCCCATCCTCAACGAGATACTGGGCATCAAGAAGGGTGACGTGTATAACCAGAAACTGCTGTCCAAGCGCACTCAGGAAGACGATGATGCCGTGTCTAACCTGTACCTGAACAACGGTTACCTGTTCTATCAGCTCATCCCCATCGAGAGCAAGATCGAGGGCGACAGCATCGATCTGGAGATGCGCATGTATGAGGGCAAGCAGGCCCGCATCAACCGCGTGGTGATCAATGGTAACGACAGGTTGTATGAAAAGGTGGTAAGGCGTGAGCTGCGTGTGCGTCCCGGCGACCTGTTCTCGAAGGAGGACCTGATGCGCTCGGCACGCGAGATTGCCCAGACGGGCCACTTCGACCCCGAGAAGATGGACATCCGCCCCGAGTCCAATGCCGACAACGGCACCGTGGACATCATCCTCAACCTCGAGAGCAAAGCCAACGACCAGGTTGAGCTCAGCGCCGGCTGGGGCCAGACCGGTGTCATCCTGAAGGCCTCGCTGAAGTTTACCAACTTCTCGATGCAGAACCTGCTGCACCCGTCGTCCTACAAGGGCCTGATACCGCAGGGCGAGGGCCAGACCTTCACCATCAGCGCCCAGACCAACGCTAAGTATTACCAGGCCTACAGCGTGTCGTTCCTCGACCCGTGGTTTGGCGGCAAGCGCCCCAACTCGCTGTCGGTATCGGCCTTCTACAGCCGCCAGACGGGTATCAACTCGTCATATTATAGCCAGATGTACCAGAACGCGATGGCCAACATGATGTATAACTACAACGGCATGTACCCGGGCTATGGTTATGGCGGCTATGGTTATGGCGGCTACGGCTACAACGGCTATGGTGGCTACAACTACTATGAGAATGCCTACGACCCCAACAAGTACCTGCAGATGGCGGGCGTGACGGTGGGCTTCGGCAAGCGCCTGAAATGGCCCGACGACTATTTCACCTTCATGGCCAGCCTGAGCTACCAGTGGTATAGCCTCAAGAACTGGGAGTACCTTTATTATATGAAGAACGGCGTATCTAACTCGATTGTGCTGGGCCTGACGCTGTCGCGCAGCAGTATCGACAACCCGCTGTATACGCGCAAGGGCAGCACGTTCACGCTGTCGTTCAACGCCACACCACCGGCCAGCCTGTTCGGCAAGAAGAACTGGCAGGCATTGAGCCAGAGCAATACCGATGCCTCAAAGAAGGACTTGTACCGCTGGATTGAGTACTGGAAACTCAAGTTCCAGGCACGCACCTACACGCCGCTCACCGACCCCGACGGCCGCTGGACGCTGGTGCTGATGACCCGTGCCGACTTTGGTCTGCTGGGCAGCTGGAACAAGTGGCTGAAGTCGCCGTTTGAGACCTTCTATGTGGGTGGCGACGGCATGTCGGGCAGCTACACCTATGCCACAGAGACGATAGCCCTGCGCGGTTATGAGAACGGCGCGTTCACGCCCTACGGCTCTGAGGGCTATGCCTATGACCGCTTTGTGATGGAGCTCCACTTCCCGCTGATGCTGTCGCAGAGCGCGACCATCTATCCGCTGGTGTTTGTCGAGGCCGGTAACGCATGGACCAGTGTGAAAGACTTTAACCCGTTCAACGTGAAGCGCTCGGCCGGTGTGGGCGCGCGCATCTTCCTGCCGATGATCGGCATGATGGGCATTGACTGGGGTTATGGCTTTGACACCGTGTTTGGCGAGAAGGGTGGCAGCCACTTCCACTTTGTTCTCGGTCAGGAGTTCTAAACCGGTTAAGTTAATTTTTTAACAGAACGGATAAACGAATTGCCCCGATGGTAGTCTAAAAGTCGAAAATAAACAACCAATCAATAAAAAAAGGAGAAAGAAATGAAACGTATCGCTTTAATCGCAGTGGCGCTTGTTGCCGGCTTTATGGCCGCCAATGCGCAGAAGTTTGCCCTCGTTGACATGGAGTATGTGCTGAAGAACATTCCCGCCTATGAGATGGCTAACGAGCAGTTGAACCAGGTGTCCCAGCGCTGGCAGCGTGAAGTTGACGAGCTCAAGAAAGAGGCCGACACCATGTACAAGAACTATCAGGCCGACATGGTCTTCCTGACCGACGACCAGAAGAAGAAGAAAGAGGCCGAGATTACCGAGAAGGAGAAGGAGGCTCAGCAGCTGCAGTACAAGTACTTCGGCCCCCAGGGCGAGCTGTTCAAGAAGCGCCAGTCGCTCATCAAGCCCATCCAGGACGACATTTACAATGCCTGCAAGAAGGTGTGTGAGGAGCGTGGCTTCCAGATGATTATGGACCGTGCCAGCAGCCAGAGCATCATCTTTGCCTCGCCGCGCATCGACGTGAGCAACGAGGTGCTGGAGAAGATGGGTTACAAGTAATCCCATTCTCGGCACAGAAAATGAAGTAAAAAAAGCATTAGTATACTAACAACTGAAATCAATTATTAGACATGTTTAAAAGATTTATGCTCTTTGCCATTACGGCAACTATGATGTGCCTTGCTGCACAAGCTCAGAAGTTCGGTTATGTCAACACCAGTGAGATCTTCAACGTGATGCCCGAGAAGGCTACTGCCGAGAGCACCCTGAAGACGGTAAGTGACAAGTATGAGACCGAGTTCAAGAACTTGCAGGATGCCTTCCAGAAGAAAATGGCCGACTATGAGGCAGCCGACCAGGACGCTTCAACGCCCCAGGCCATCAAGGACCGTCACCAGCAGGAACTGCAAGACGAGTACATGAAGATCCAGAACTTCCAGCAGACCGCATCGCAGGATCTGCAGCGTCAGCAGGAGACCCTTCTGGCTCCGATCACTCAGAAGCTCCAGAACGCCATCCAGGCAGTAGGTGCCGAGGGCGGTTACACCTTCATCTTTGACCACGCAGCCGGCTCAATCATCTACACTGGCAATGATGCCGAGGATGTGAGCGCCAAGGTAAAGGCCAAGTTAGGCATCAAGTAATCAATCAAGTAGACTAAAGCACTAATACGATAATGCTAAGTTGCGAAACCCCTGGACGGCGGGAAACTGTCGCTAGGGGTTTCAATTTTTAGTGCCCGATCGGCCCGATTGTTCAAAAAAGTGATTACCTTTGTAACGGTTATATTATTCATGTAAAAAAGAGGAGAATTGAAGCAATGAAACGGTTTTTTATCATGATAGTGGCTGTGCTGCCGCTCGTGATGATGGCTCAGGCCAGGATAGGCATAGTGAACTCGCAGCAGCTGTTTGACCTCATGCCCGAGAAGGCAGCGGCCGAGGCTCAGCTCAAGACATTGAGCGACAGGTATCATGCCGAGTATGAACTGCTGCAGGCTGAGTTTGACAAGAAGTATGCCGACTACCAGAGCGTGGCTGCCGACGCTGCCATGCCAGCGACCATCAAGGAGCGCCGGGTGCAGGAACTGCAGGAGGGTGACAAGAAGATGCGCGAGTTTGAGCGCCGTGCTGCCGACGACATTGCGGCTCAGCGTGAATTGCTCACCAAGCCGATAGTGGATAAGGTGCAGGCCGCCATCCGTCAGGCCGGAGAGCAGGGAGCCCTGGACCTGGTTCTGGACACGGCTGTCACCCCTGTTGCCTACTACGGTCCCAACACCATTGACCTGATGCCTGTGGTGAAGGCGAAGCTGGGCCTGGAGTGACCGTTGACGGCCCCTCACGCCGAATCGCTAATCGTCCGAAATTAAAATAACAAAAGCCTGCATCAATTGATGCAGGCTTTGATGTTGATGGGGTGGAAGATGGGGCTCGAACCCACGACCTTCGGAACCACAATCCGACGCTCTAACCAGCTGAGCTACGTCCACCATGTAACGCATTTTCTCCCAAACGCGGGTGCAAAGATAATACCAATTTTGTTCTTGTGCAAGAATATTGTGAAAAAAACGTTGAAAAAATCGTGAATAGAGCCGATTGGACATCTTGACGGGGTGCCGGGGCCGGTCGAACTACATGGTCATGATGACGGCCGGGGCGATGCGGTCGCTTCCCTTGACAAACTCGCCCATTGAGAAGACGCTGCGCAGGTTGATGTCGCCGTCGAGCAGGAGGATGTCGGCGTCCTTGCCGCGCTGGATGGAGCCCTTGCGGTCATAGATTCCCATGATCCTGGCCGGCGTCTCGCTGGCCATGCGCACGGCATCCTGCAGGGGCACGTCGACGACGCGGACCATGGTCTTGATGAGTCGGTCCATGGTGGCGATGCTGCCCGCGAGGGCGCTGCGGTCAGAGAGCTTGCACACGCCATCCTCGATGATGACGCGGGGGTCGAAGGCGTGCTCGGTGTCACTGTCGGTCACGGCGAGGGCGTCGGTACACAGGGCGGTGCGCTCCACGCCCTTCATGTGATAGACCAGGTTGAGCAGGGTAGTGGGAACGTGGATGCCATCGGCAATAATCTCGACGGCCATGTCCTCGAGCAGATAGACGCTCTCGACCGTGCCGGCGTGCTTGAACTCGCGCACGTTATGGAAACCCGGCATGGCGTTGTAGAAGTGGGTGGCCAGGGTGTATCCGGCATCCCAGGCGGCCTTGACGTGGTCATACTCGGCCGCGGTGTGCCCGATAGCTGCGACGATTCCCTTGCCGGTGATGTACTTGCCCATCTCGACTGCTCCGGGCAGCTCGGGGGCTGTGTCCCAGCGCCGCATGCAGTCAAAGTCCTCGACGATGTGGGTATACTCGGCGGGGTCGGGGATGCGAATCACCTCGGGCATCTGTGCACCGGCCTTGCTGGGGTTGAAGTAAGGCCCTTCCATGTGCATGCCCATGATGGTGCACTTGGGGTCCTGCATGAGGGAGTCACACGTCTGACAGGCGCGTTCCATCATGTCGAGCGGCGACGAGGACAACGTGGCATAGATGGCCGTCGTGCCATGCTTGAGGTGGGTGCTGGCGACGGTTTGAAAGGCCTCGGCGGTGCATTCCTGGAAGTCGCATCCGCCGCCGCCGTGGCAGTGGAGGTCGATGCCGCCGGGCACGACGTGCATGCCGCGGGCGTCGATGCTCTTGTCCATGCCATCGACGAGCCTGCTGCTCTTGCTCACCTCCTTGATGCGGCTGTCCTCGATGATGACCGATCCGCCGTTGATCCACCCTTCAGGAGTGAGCACATGCCCGTTGTAAATCTGAGTCAACATTGGTGCGCTTGATTGTGTACTCTATAGTGATGCAAATATACGTCGTTTTTCATTATGTTGTATGCTGTGATTACATTTTTTTTGATTTATTGACAAGAATTTTGGATGCGATTGCCATGCCTGACCGGTGGCGTGCCTTGATTTTGTCTTGATTTTAGTGTCGTTTGTCAACATGATTGGTTGATTGGTCACGAAGTGGCGATTTGACATTTTTTTGTTTTAAAAAAAGGATATTACTTTGTAGTCGAATCATTGAGAGAAAATCAATGTGATGTTTATTTACAATTATCAATTCCAAAACACCACCATTATGAAACAAGTAAAGAAGATTGTTTTAGTCATGACCGTGGTCCTGATGGGCTCGATTGTCATGTCGGCACAGCCTCAGCGCCATGGGAGTAAGGACCCGGCCAGGATGGCTCAGCGCCGAGTAGAGCGTCTGGACAGGCAGTTGAATCTGACCGATGAACAGAAACGCGAGATTGCCAACATCTTGATCGAGGAAATGCAGTCGATGCCGGCTCAGTCAAGCGAGCGCGTTGATGAGGCAACGATGAAATCTCGTCGAGAGCAGATGCAGTCGCGTCGTGCTCAGACCGATGCCCGCATCGAAGCCCTGCTGACTCCAGAACAGGCTGCCAAGTATGCCGAGGTAAAGCGACATGAAGGTCCCGATGGACACCGCAAGCATCACCGAATCACTCGCTCGGGTGATTCAGGAACGGCCGCATGTGAAGGCGGATGTGCATGCAAGAAAGACAAGTGAATCGTGAAATGAAGAAATGACTTAATCGTGTGTGTGTTTTGAAAGTGGGAGGGCATTTCCTGTTTGAAGGACGTGCCCTCCTTTTTTTATCAAGTTTCTAAAGTGTCCAAACCACTTTACAACTTGAGGATTAGAGATGAGTGATCAGTGAGCAAGCTATCTGCTTGCGAAACTTAAGCATTTTTTTATCCTGCGTGCGTGAAAAAGTGCTGATTATTTGGCTGTTTGGGCGATTCTGCCTAAATTTGCATGGTAACAATAACATTTCTCATGAGTATTCAAAGCGTCATCTTGTTAATCTTCTTGACCGACGAGGAAATCGGCGGTCTGGTGACAATTGTGCCATTGCTGCTGGTGGGGTTCTACCTGTTGAGGCATCTGCTGCGCTATGGTGTGAGTGGGTTGAGTCGTTTCTTCTATCTGTTTTACAGGACGGTGAGTTATCCGTTTAACCTGCTCAATGGTCTGCAGCGTCACTTGTCCAAGCCCTGGCGCGTGCTCTACAAGAGTCATCACGGGTCGGATAAGGTCAACCGCTTCATGCGTCGATTCTGGACAGTGATGAAGCTACCGCTCTACGTGTTGTTGGCCCCGTTGCGCCTGGTGAATGCAATTTTCTACAACATCATCATCCATGTGGGTTTTGAGTTCTTTAACTATCTGGCAGAGATAGCCGATCCGACCTCGCGAATAGAGGGCGGTGCTAACTTTTTCACATGGCTGCTGCTGATTCCGTTACGGCTAGTCAAATATAGCTGGCACTTCATGCTGACGGTGGTAGAGAGTGTCATCTGGACAGCTATCGACACGGTTGTTCCCGCGCTGATGGTCTATCATGGCACCAACCAGTATGCCAGTGAAAATATCACCCAGAGTCCCGGTCGGCTGAATGATGGCCGCACGCTGGGCACCTGGCAAGTGGGCGGCGGCAACTATGTGGGCAATGGCATATACTTTGCCCCCGTGCGCAAGACGGCGACGCACTATGCCCGCAATCATAGCAACAAGGCGCTGATTGTGTGCCGCGTGTCGCTGGGCAAAGTCCTGGACCTGGGCATGGCGCCCAAGCATGTGTATGCCCAGTGCGGGTCGGCCAATGCTGTCGGCGTGAGCGATTGGGGCTTGAGGCACGGCTATACCACAGGCGAGTGGTGGCGCCGTGATGAACAGTGGTGGGAGTACTGCATGTTTGACAGGGGTAACAGGTATAACTACAGCTGGCGCATCAGGCCGATGTATGTCGAAGAGCTGGACAAAGGCAAGGTGCACCGCATCAGGGGCGGCATGTCTCACTGGCTGTTCAGGCTGCTGGTGCTGAAAGACTTGAAGACCTCGATCTCTGAGATATAATCAACCCGCCTGAGGAATCTTTCCCCAGGCGCCCTGAAAGCTGTGGGCCAGGGTCAGATGTAGATGACCTTGCGCCCGCTTATCTCACCGTCGTACACCTTCTTGCCACCCACATAGATGGTGCCCCTGCCGTTGTCATAGTCGAAGTGGGCTTCGCCGTTACGGTCGGTGTAGATGTCCTTGGTGCCTCCACGAAAGAGTCCGTGGAAGATTATGCCTACCTTCTTGTAATAGGCGGGTCGTCCTGTAGATTGCTCGATGACTTGTACTGTAAACATATCGAAAACCGTTTTTTCTAGGGGGCGTGAACTGCTATCATTATCGCAATGTGGCGATGATATAGAAGTTCACTGTAAAAAGTTAATAATTCCGGCTATGGTCAACGCCGGATGCAAAGTTATAGTATATCTTTGAAAAGGAAGCAAAGGAATACGCTTTTTTTTAACTGATGTCGCGAGGAATGCGGTTTTGAGAATAAGGGTTAGGAGCTGTTGGCGCTGAATGGATGGGCGGTGGTGAATGTGGGGGGCAAAAAGGATTAGAAGATGTTAAAAAGGGGGTGTTTTTACTTAAAAAAGCGGTAGTTGTGAGTTGAGAATAGGGATAAAAACAAAAAAAATTGCTATCTTTGCATTTCAATTAAGAAAGTAAGCAACATGGATGTAAAGAAAGTCTTATTTATATCACAAGAGATTGCTCCCTATGTGCCCGAGCGTCGCGTGTCCCAGATAGGTCGAATATTTCCTCAAGGCATTAAGGAACAGGGCATAGAGGAACGTACATTCATGCCGAAGTATGGTATGATAGCCGAGCGGAGCAATCAGCTTCACGAGATGATCAGGCTATCGGGCATGAATGTAATCATTGATGATACCGACCACCCGTTGATTATCAAGGTTGCCACCTTGCAACAGGCTCATTTTCAGGTTTATTTCATCTATAATGAGGATTATTTTGCCAGCAGCCGCATCGATGAGCTGGAGATGAACTGTTCTCCGGCCGACAATGACGAGCGCAGCCTGTTCTTTGTCCGTGCGGTGATTGAGTCGATACGCAAGATGCGCTGGATACCTGACATCATCCAGTGCACGGGCTGGATTTCGGCGCTGGCACCTGTTTACATCCGCACACTCTACGGCGACGATCCGTCGTTCCGTGATGCCAAGATCGTGAGTGCCCTGTTCAATGAACAGATAGCCGGGCCACTGGACGCACGCTTGAGCGAGAAGATGCACATGGATGGCATCCCCAAGAACGCCTTGAAACCCATTGCCGGCAAGGAGCTGGATTATGACTCCCTGATGGCTTACTCGCTGAAGTATGCCGATGCGGTCATCGAGTGTGAGACGGGAGTGAGCGAGGCCGTGCTCGAAGCAGCCGCGTCGCTGCCCAAGCTGGAGTTCATCGACGATGATGACGTGACCAGGGTCAAGGACTTCTACGCATCGTTGTGAGACCGGAGGCATTGTCCCCCCCAAGCGTAAAGGGGCAAACCGGTCACCATAAAGAATAGTTATCTATCATCATTTCAAGAATATGAGGCATTTCTTAAATGTGATACTGGCAGCCATAATGCTGCTTGGCTTGTATGCATGTGCCGACGATACGATAGGCGTGTCGATTACCGACAGCGTGTCGTCGATTATCGAGGATTCATCATTTGTCATCACGGGTCACTCGGTGCTTAACGACCGGGTGCAGATGCGCACGACGACCAAGATGCTTGGAACGCTCACAGCCGACGGCTTTGGCCGCGTGACGGCATCGGCAGTGACAATGTGGATGCCGTCGGTGAGACTGGATACCACTGGCGTCACGGCCGAGATGATTGACTCGTGCCGGCTGAAGTTGCGCATCCCCTACACTCAGGGTTACACGGGTGACGCGCTGGCGCCGATGAGGCTTAACGTGTATCGCCTGAACAAATCGTTGCCCACGCCCATCTACAGTGACTTTGATCCCACGGGGTACTATAACGAAGGAGACCTGCTGGCCACAGCACCGTATTCGCCGACGTCGGGTAACGTGGAGACAAGCACGGGCTACACCTCAAACGGAACTGCCGAGAGTGATACCGTGCGAGTCATCTCGGTTGCAATGCCGGTGGAGTTGGGCCGTGACTTGTTTAATGCCTATGTCGCTGATCCCAACAAGTTTGCCACTCCCCGGGCCTTTGCCGACGTGTTCCCCGGCATCTATATCACCAACAGCTATGGCAGCGGCCATGTGGTCAACATCAAGGCGACCGAGTTTGACGTGTACTACCGGCAGCATGGCACCAAGGACGACGGCAGTGATACCATCTATCATCGCAGCCAGTCATACCTGGCATCGACGCCCGAGGTGATATCGGACAACATCATCCATTATGAGGTGGATGATGCGGTGAGGTCGATGGTCGATAACGGCGATGCCATCATCGCTGCCCCGGCGGGCTATGAGGTGCAGGTGCGTTTCCCCGTCCAGGACATCATCGACCGCTATGAGGCCAACGTGGGCAACAACCAGTCGGTGATCAACGACGTGACGCTAGAGTTGCCCGTGAGCGTGCCGTCGACCGAGTATAACATCCAGCCACCCACCTATCTGCTGATGGTGAGGACGTCGCAGAAGGATAACTTCATCAACGGTGACAGCCTGGCCAATGACAAGGACTCGTTCTACGCGATATATGATGCTGACCAGAAGGAGTACACCTTTACGGGCCTGCGCAACTATGTGCTGAACATCATCAACAATCAGGGCGGTGTGGCGACCGAGGATGACTGCACCTTCACCATCACGCCTGTCGACGTGACCAATTATGTCTACCCGCAGTCCTACAGCTACTATGGTTACAATAACTCGTCGACATCGGTCATCACCAAGATCTCGCCGATGGTGTCGCGCCCGGCCATCGTGAAGCTACTGCTTGACAAGGCCAGAATCAAAATGACGTATAGTAAACAAATTGTGGATTAAAGTTTGCGAAATTAAGAAAAAGGTATTACCTTTGCACCCGCATTGCAAGAGATCGCATTGCACCAAGCCGCAATAGCTCAGTCGGTAGAGCATTTCATTCGTAACGAAAAGGTCGCGGGTTCGAGTCCCGCTCGCGGCTCCTGACACGACGGGAAGACAAGGTTGATTGTTTTCCTGTCGTTTTTTTTATTGAATCCACGGTAACATGTAAATAATCGCGTATGGAAATCAGAGTAAAGGATTATATGGAGCGACAGCCGGGAGCCCCCCAGGTGGCTGAGACCGATCAGTTCTACCTGTGGATAGCGTTACGGCTGGCCAAGTTGTGGGACGAGGCGCCCTGGCTGCATGGCCTGGATGATGACGTGCGCCGCGATGTGGTACTCGCCGTGACGGGTTATTACCAGGACGTGGTGGCCGACGGCGGCCTGTGGCGCTCGTTCTCGCGGATGCACATGGAGCGTCATGGCAGTCCCGTGCCTCATTATGGTCGTCGTGAAGACTATGTGGACTATGAACTGAACCAGGATGATGTGCGCTATGTGATGTGGTGGACGATAGCTGGCGAGCGCGGCGGCGACGTGCTCGACCCGCATGATGCCGAACTCAACGCCCTGTCGCTGGCCTTCTACAAGCTGCTTGACGAGGAATACGAGCAGGCGCCGGTGCCGCGCCAGTTCTGCATCGCCAGCGAGGTGGACCTGGACAACCCTGAGGATGCCCAACGCATCTATGACTACGCCTACTGGCTGTACTGGCGCAGCTTCCTGCTGCGTCCTTCCAGCCAGGCGGTGATGGAGCGTGCCATGCCCGAGGCCCATGCCATCATCGAGCGGGCAGGGGAGAGTGATGCCCGCCCCCTGTTGCAGGAACTCAACGAGCGCCTGATGTATAGCGAACCTGCGGGCCCCATCCCCATGAGGATCGCCCAGTGGCTGCGTCTGATTGTGGACGACGAGTTAGACGACTGACTGAGAGGATGTGACTGAAAACGAGAACACGCCAACCTGGAGTTCATCAGGCTGGCGTGTTTATAGTTAATGGTGCCGGGGTGCGCGGTTATACCAGGCCGCGTCCGTGGCAGTTCTTGTACTTCTTGCCGCTGCCGCAGGGGCAGGGATCGTTGCGTCCGATCTTGGGACCCTCGTTGCGGATGGGGCCGACGGGACCCTGGGGGCGCGGTCCTACGGGAGCCGCATTGGGCCGGCTGGGATCGGGCTCGCCGCCGCGGTTCTCGCTGTAGCGTTGCTGGCGAGGCTGCGGCTCGCGCTCCTGGACGTTCTGCTGGGGCTGTGCCTCGGGAATCTGTCCGCGCATGAGCACGGCGATGGACTTGGCGTTCATGATACCTACCATCTGCTTGAACATGTTGAAAGCCTCGGTCTTGTAGATGACGAGAGGATCCTTCTGCTCATAGCTGGCGTTCTGCACGCTCTGTCGCAACTGGTCCATCTCACGCAGGTGCTCCTTCCAGTTGTCGTCGATGGTGAGCAGCATGACGGCCTTCTGCCAGGCCTTGGTGAGCGACTTGCAGTGGGTCTCGGCAGCTTCCTTGATGTCGATGACGATGCCGAAGGTGCGCTTGCCGTCGGTGATGGGCACGCGGATGAGTCCCTGTGGCTCCATGCCGTCGGCAATCTGCTTCTCGACGATCTGTTGGATGATGGGGTCGGCGACCTCGCTGAGTCGTTCCATCTTGCGGTTGAACGTCTTGAGCACGGTGTCATAGAGGATTTCCTGCTTCTTGCCATCGTCCATGCGACGGTACTGCTCCTCATCGAACGGGGGCTCGATGGCGTAGGTCTTGAGCACCTGCATCTGGAAGTCGTCAAACTCGTCGGGGCCGTACTTTTCAATCATGTCCTCGACGCTGTCATAGAGGGTGTTGATGATGTCCAGTCCGATGCGTTCACCCAGCAGCGCGTGGTGGCGACGGGTGTAGATCACCTTGCGCTGGGCGTTCATCACGTCGTCATACTCGAGCAGGTGCTTACGGATACCGAAGTTGTTCTCTTCGACGCGCTTCTGAGCGTTCTCGATGCTGCGGGTGACCATCTTGTTCTCGATGGACTCGCCGTCCTTGAGTCCCAGTCGGTCGAGTGTCTTGACTACACTATCGCTGGCGAACAGGCGCATCAGCTTGTCCTCAAACGAGACGAAGAATACCGACGAACCCGGGTCTCCCTGTCGACCGGCACGACCGCGCAGCTGGCGGTCGACGCGTCGTGACTCGTGGCGCTCGGTGCCGATGATGGCCAGACCGCCGGCCTCCTTGACGGCAGGCGAGAGCTTGATATCGGTACCACGACCGGCCATGTTGGTGGCGATGGTGACGACGCCCTTGCCGTCGATCGACTGACCAGCCTGAGCGACGATATCGGCCTCCTTCTGGTGCAGCTTGGCGTTGAGGACGTTGTGCGGGATGTGTCGCAGGTTGAGCATGCGGCTGAGCATCTCACTGATTTCGACGCTCGTGGTACCCACCAGTGTGGGACGTCCCTGGTTGCGCATGTTCTCGATCTCGGCGATGACGGCATTGAACTTCTCCTTCTGCGTCTTGTAGACGCGGTCGTTCATATCGTTGCGGATCACGGGCTTGTTGGTGGGAATGGTGACAACATCCAGCTTGTAGATGTCCCAGAACTCACCGGCCTCGGTCTCGGCGGTACCGGTCATACCTGCCAGCTTGTGGTACATGCGGAAGTAGTTCTGCAGCGTGATGGTGGCAAACGTCTGGGTTGCGGCCTCGACGTTCACGCCCTCCTTGGCCTCGATAGCCTGGTGCAGGCCGTCGCTGTAGCGGCGTCCCTCCATGACACGTCCCGTCTGCTCATCGACGATCTTCACTTTGCCCTCGGCATCGACGATGTACTCGTCGTCCTTGTTGAAGAGGGTGTAGGCCTTGAGAAGCTGGGTGACGGTGTGGACGCGCTCGGCCTTGACCGAGTAGTTGGCGAGGAGCTCGTCCTTCTTGTTCATCTTCTCCTCGTCGGAGAGGGGCTCGTTGGTCACGGCCGAGAGTTGTGCGGCGATGTCGGGAAGGATGAAGAACTCGGGGTCGTCGGTGCCGCGGGTGAGCACGTCGATACCCTTATCGGTCATCTCGACGGTGTTGTTCTTCTCATCGATGATGAAGAACAGGGGGTCGGTGACGGTGGGCATCTCGCGGTTGTTGTCCTGCATGTAGTAGGCCTCGGTCTTGAGCATGGCAGTCTTGACGCCTTCCTCGCTGAGGAACTTGATGAGGGGCTTGTACTTGGGCAGACCCTTGAAGGCGCGGAAGAGCCTGAGTGTGCCTTCCTTGACGGTCTCCTCGTCGTCGCTGGCCATCATCTTCTTGGCATCGGCGAGCAGGCCGGTGACGAGTTGTCGCTGGGCGTTGTAGACACGCTCGACGTTGGGCTTGTACTCGTTGAAGAGCTGGTCCTCGCCCTTGGGCACGGGACCTGAGATGATGAGCGGGGTACGGGCATCATCGATGAGCACGCTGTCGACCTCATCGACGATGGCAAAGTTGTGGGGGCGCTGTACCATGTCCTCGGGGCGCATGGCCATGTTGTCGCGCAGATAGTCGAAGCCAAACTCGCTGTTGGTGCCGAAGGTGATGTCGCAGTTGTAGGCGGCACGGCGTTGAGGCGAGTTGGGCTCGGTCTTGTCGATACAAGCCACTGTCATGCCATGGAACATGTATAATGGTCCCATCCACTCGCTATCGCGCTTGGCGAGGTAGTCGTTGACGGTAACCACGTGGACGCCGTTGCCGGTGAGGCCATTGAGGAAGACAGGCAGGGTAGCCACCAGGGTTTTACCCTCACCAGTGGCCATCTCGGCAATCTTGCCCTGATGCAGGACGATACCACCGATGAGCTGCACGTCGTAGTGCACCATGTCCCACTTCATGTCGTTGCCGCCAGCAATCCAGTGGGTGGTGTAGATGGCCTTGTCACCGTCGATAGAGACAAAGTCCTTGCCCTGGGCTGCCAGATCACGGTCGAGTTGAGTGGCGTTGACGGTGATAGTGTCGTTCTCGGCAAATCGTCTTGCCGTAGATTTCACGATGGCGAAGACTGTGGGCAGCACCTCGTTGAGTTTCTCTTCAAGGATGTCAAGGATTTCCTTCTGCAGGTCGTCGACCTTCTTCCACAGCGGCTCGCGCTCCTCGTAGTCGAGGGTCTCGATTTCGGCCTTGATGCGGTCGATCTCGTCGCGCTGTTCCTTTACCGATTCGTTGAGTTGTGCTCTGATGTCGGCCGTGCGCTGTCGCAGGCTGTCGATGTCCAGGGCATCAATCTCGGGATAAATTGCTTTGATTTGGTTGACAATAGGCATGATCTTCTTGAGGTCACGGGTTGACTTATTGCCAAACATGGATTTCAAAATGTCACTAAGTCCCATTTGATTAGGTTTTGTTGTATGTTATGATTTGTTTTGTTCGTTGTCCAAATTGCAAAGGTACTATTTCTTAGCCGATTATCAGCCAAAAAGAGGCTATAAAAATGCTAGAGGATAGCTTTTTGCCAGATTTCTTGGCCATACAGGTTGCGCTGGGTTCTTAGGCCTGTGATGGGCCAGCTGGCAGTTAATGAATGGTAGGGGAATCGGGGCCGCGGGTCTTTTGGCAGGTGAGCCACACGTTGGTCAACGAGCGTGTCACCAGGGCCGCCATTAGGGGGAAGAAGGCTATGTTGGCCACCTGGGGCTGCCATGGCCAGGCCAGCATGAGCAGGGCTACAACCAGGGCGTTGAGGGCATGGAGCCAACGGGCGGCATTGCGGGTTTTCTTGAACCAGGGCAGGATGGCCAGCAGTAACAGCAGCGGGTTGAGCCACAGGATGTTGACATTGTGTGAGGTGGCCTCGTGGGTAGAGAAGCAGATGAGGAAAAACAGGATGCACCCTGCCAAGCCTCCTGCCGTGAAGAGCATCGAGTCGAGCCATCGAGACACGTCGCGGCGCCGCCAGTCGCGGCCACTCACGATGAGTGTGATTGCCAGCACAATCAGTGCAATGGCCAGTGGTGAGATGTACCAGGGCGTGGGTGGCCTGACGTTGCCCTCGGTGCTCTTGTCGATAGGCACTGTGGTAGCCTTGACCAGCGGCATGGTCTGGCCGTCGATGGTTATGGTGGCTCCAGCCACGGCATCCATCAGCAGCATGGGGATAAACATGGTGGCGCGCTGGTCAAGCACGGTATCGATATCCCATCCCAGCACCAGGTCGATGCCGAATCGCTCCCAGGCGTAGTTGCGGCAGTAGTGTGCCAAAATGTCACGATAGGTGACAGCTGTGTCGCCCATCGCCGGGTATTGCAGGCCGTCGCCAGCGGCCATCTCGATGATGTCGCGGGGGCGGGTAGAGCAGTTGTCGCTCAGGAACTTATAGCGATAGGTGCGGTTCTCAGGCTGGGCATTGTTCCACAGGAAGTCCCTCACGGCAATGGCTCTATCCTGGGGCAGGTTGAGTTCCTGCTCAACCATGCGCCGCTGTTCCATACCCATTGTGGCATAGGCTCGTGGGACAGGGGCACAGATATAATCGGTCTCACCCAGCATGAATCGCCACATGAATGCGGGTGCCTGGAAGTCGAATACACCATAGTTGAAGTAGAGGTCGACTGGGCCTTGCTTGACGCGTACCTCGCTGTGACCGAAGATGTTGTGCGGCTCACTGCCAGGATAGAACGTGACAAGGCTCACGCTCACCGGCTCCTCGACCAGTTGCTCCTCCTCTTGGGCCTCGGCAGGCTGAGGTAGCTGGGGCACGGCATTGAGTGTACCCGTTGCACACAGGGCACACAGCATCGTCACATAGTATTTTGTCAGCAGTCGTTGCATCTATACGTTAACACAGTGGCAAAAATGATGCCAACTGACAATTCAATAACGTGTAACCCGTGCGCGTTAGTATATTTACGCCTATATCCTCTCCCATTATTTGGCTGCTCTGGGTTAAATGAGTAATTTTGCAATGAATATTTAGAGGATATTTATATTTCATGACGACAGGCAATAGACAAGATTGGGCAAGAGTGGGGAAGGGTGCCTTCTCGATCACGATGGGCTCACTGCTGTCGTTGGCTCTATACGGGTTGCTGTATTGGGTGGTTGGCCTTGGTTTTATCCCATGCTCTGTCAAGAAAGGGGAAAGAAGTAGCAGAACTCGATGCCGACCTGATTGACGAGGTCATCAGGTTTGTCAAGACTCCCGCCAACTGGTCTGGCGTGCTGATTGTCATCCTGCTTGTGGCCTATTATGTGACAGCAATGGCTATGGGCTATACTCATTCATCGATGCTTCTCGACTATGGGGCCATCACAGGCTATCACTTGATAACGCTGGGTGAGTGGTGGCGGTTGCTCACGTCAATGCTCATGCACGCCGACTACATACACCTGGGCCTGAACCTGTTTGCCCTGGGCGCTGTGCTGGCCTTTTTCGGCAAGTCGCTGCAAGGGTGGCGTGGTCTGCTGGTGTTTTTCGGGACGGGCATCGTGGGAGTCTTGTGCAGTGCCATCTACAGCGACGGAATTGTCACTGGCGCTTCGGGGGCCATAATGGGTATGTACGGCTACTGTATCAGTGCCATCTTCTTTGATAAGACCCGTGCGTGGCGCATGACCTATAGGACCTTTAGAGTGTCGTTCACGGTGGCCATTATCTTTTTAGTTTTCACGATAGCGACGCGGGTGCTGCCTGGCATGAGCATGTCGGCCCATCTTGCCGGCTTCCTGAGTGGAGGCCTTGCTGGTGCGGTCCATGTCCAGTGGATGCAGAGGGGAATTCCTGGTGATGAAGATGAGTAGTGGCGATTGAGAATCCTCGCTGCACCTCCTTGAAATCAATCTTCTTTACAAGTTGAAAGGATCCCACAAGAGGGAAAAACCACTGTTTTCGGTCAAAAACCCACCTAAAGTGGTAAAAATTTCGGATTTGGAAAGAATGATGCCAACTTGCAATAGATTAACGAGACCCCCAATAGTATTTTATATCGAGAAAAGATACTTTTTTGAACTGATATTTGGTTGCTTGAGAATAATCATTTAATTTTGCATTGCGAAAAATTCGCAACGAAAAGTTCGCAACAATATTTTCGCAATAAATTTTGAATTAATGAAATTATGAATAAGAAGACGACACCTTTAAATCCGTTTCTTTTAACAGGTTATATGTCTCCTGTTTATTTTTGTGATAGAGAGCAAGAATCCAATAAACTGGTTTCGGCATTAAGAAATGGCAGAAATGTGACCCTGATAAGCCCTCGCCGAATGGGAAAAACGGGCCTAATTCGTCATGTTTTTCATCGCTTAGAGGCTGAAAAACGAGCAAAATGCTACTATGTGGATTTATATAAAACCGATAGCTTGGTCTCTCTTGTTGAACAATTGGCCGTTGTTGTATTGGGGTCACTTGACACAACTAAAAGAAAGATTGTAAAACAGCTCACTTCTTTTTTCAAATCTTTGCGCCCATTGTTTAGCTTTGACTCTTTGACTGGCGTACCTACCGTTATGGTTGATGTCAAGCCGGAATTGGCAGAACATTCGTTGGCTGAGATATTCTCCTATATGGAGCAGTCGGGCCAGCAATGTGTCGTTGCTATGGACGAATTTCAGTCTATTGCTGATTATGGTGACAAGAATGTGGAAGCCTTGTTGCGTTCACACATCCAGCAACTGAATAATGTTCATTTTATCTTCTCGGGCAGCCAGCGTCATGTATTGGAAAATATGTTCGCATCAGCCAACCGCCCGTTTTATCAGAGCACACAAATCATGAACCTTTATGAGATACAGGAAGAGTCTTATTATGACTTTGCCAAAAAGAAACTGGAGGCTCATGGTCAGCAGTTAAATGCTGATGTGTTTGGGTTCCTATATAAAAAACTTGCTGGTCACACATGGTATGTCCAGATGTTGCTGAATCGCGTGTATGAGTCTGGAGATACGTTGGTCACACGAGAAGTCGTCGATAAAGTTTTGACGAGTATTGTCGATGAAAACGAAGCTACATTCCAGACATTCATGCGATTGGTGACACCTGCTCAAGCTAAGCTGCTTAGAGCGATAGCTAAAGAGGGATCAGTGCAGCAAGCTTTAGGTCAATCTTTTATCAGTCGGTATCAGCTGGGAGCTACCAGCACAATCAGCTCAGCTGTCAAGACGTTAGTAGAAAAGGAACTGGTTTTGGACGCCCAAGGCGCTTATCAGGTCTATGACCGATTCTTTGCCCTCTGGCTCAAGCGGTAGTAATATCATTCATTTTTTCATGATGGGAAGAAAGAAACATGATTGGTCACAGGGGTGGCAAAGGGTCCTGGTTATTACAGTGGGCTCGCTGCTGTCGGTAGCCTTATTTGCACTGCTATGTTGGGGCGTGAATTGTACCGACCTAAAGTATCAGAGGCGCTCGATGGGTTTCTTTGTCGGTCTAGCGTGGGTGGTGATGACGGTTTTCCTCTTGAGGAAACAGTTCAGTGCAATACCTAAAAAGGACAACTATCGTTTTGTGGCCTATCTCTTTTTTGGCATGAGCATTGGCAGCGGGCTTTTGGTCATTGATCAATATGTCCACCGGGCCACCTCGTCCTATCATCACTGCGAGCGCATCACTCGCGAGAGCATCGGCGATGCCGAGTATATAATGAGTGAGCAGGAAATCGATGTGATGGATAATTGCCGTGGCTATGATGTGAGTCTATCCCATGAGAGAAGGGGACGGAGAAAATATACAGCCCGTGTTGTTGCCCCAATCAGGGATAGCCATGGCGTTTATTTGGCCTTTGATGACAGAGTGTACTATAATACCCGATGGAAAAATAGCGATGAGATTGAAGAGGCCGATGACGATGCACAGGAAAAACTGCGACAAAAGGTTTCCGATCACCGCAATGACAACCAGTGCCATACCTATCATCGCATCTTTGCCTACAATTACGTGGGATATGACAAGTATGTCAATGCTGTAGAAAACTCGTCACAGTACGTGAACGACCCGCTCTATCAAGTGGAGTCCCTGCCGCCCATCATCGAGGAAATTCACAATGTGGGACTTGGTGCTGATGCACGTCCTAATGTCCTGTTCACCACCTTGTACCTGGTCATCCATTTCTTCATCTGCGTGGCCCTGCTCATGGCCAAGGGCAAAGACTAAGCATTTTGCGGAAACGGCGTTTTACCAGGTGCCGTAGTTGCCGCGGTCGGCGTCTATGCGCAAGAGGATGAACAGCAGGAAGGTGAATCCCCACAGTGAGGAGCCGCCGTAGCTGAAGAAGGGCAACGGGATGCCGATGACGGGGCACAGGCCGATGACCATGCCGATGTTGATGGCCAGGTGGAAGATGAGATAGGATGCGACACAGTAGGCATACACGCGGGCAAACGTGGAGTGGTTACGCTCGGCCAGGGTGATGATGCGCAATATCAATGCGAGGAAGAGCAGGAGCACTGCAACGCTGCCGATGAAGCCTTGCTCCTCGCCGATGGTACAGAAGATGAAGTCGGTGTGCTGCTCGGGAACGTACTTGAGTTTGGTCTGCGTGCCGTTGAGGAAGCCTTTGCCTGCAATGCCGCCGCTGCCGATGGCGATTTTGCTCTGGTTGACGTTGTAGCCAGCGCCTCGCAAGTCCTCCTCGATGCCCAGGGTGACCTTGATGCGCGTCTGCTGGTGAGGCTCGAGCACCTTGTTGAAGGCAAAGCTGACCGTGAACAGGAAGATGAGTGAGGCTGCTGCAAAGCAGACTGTGGTGAGCACCTTCTTGAGGTGAAGCTCATGCAGCATGCCATATAGCAGGTAGAGCAGCGAGAGGATGATGACGGGCAGGAAGAAGGCATAGCCATTGACGTGGATACCGGCCAGCTCGAGACCGCCGGCGATGGCTGCTGCCGCTAGGTAGCCCAGCATGACGTTGCGCCCCAGGATCCATGAGCGGCAATAGAGCAGCAACATGGCCACGATGAGTACCATGACCATGATGAAGGCGATGACCATGCCCAGGGGAATGGCCATGAAGGTGACAGCGGCAAACTTGAGCACCACGACAAAGTAGACGACAGCCATGAGCGCGGCAAACAACACAAAACCCGACATGCCCTCGCGGTAGAGGACAAAGATGAGCGAGGTGTAGACCAGGGCCGACCCCGTCTCGCGCTCCAGAATGATGCACAGGATGGGCAGCATGATGATGCCCAGGGCAATGGCATAGTTGCGCCAACCGTTGAGCTGGAACCCGTAGGTGCTGAACAGCTTGGCCAGCGCGAGCGCAGTCGCCGTCTTGGCAAACTCGGCCGGCTGCAGGCTCACCGGGCCAAAGACCAGCCATGATCGGGAGCCCTTGATGTCGGGGGCGACAAAGATGGTGACAATCAACAGCAGTATCATGAAGCCGTAGAGCGGATAGGCATAGGCCTCGTAGATGCGCCTGTCAATGAGCAGGAGCGAGAATCCGATGAGGAACGACAGTCCGGCCCACATGAACTGCTTGCCCGAGAACTCGCTCAGGTCGAACATGCTGGCCTTGTCGTAGTCGTAGGTGGCGGCATAGATGCTTACCGCCCCGGCGATGACCATGATGAGGTAGAGGACTATGGTGAACCAGTCGACCGACCTCAAGAGGTTGGTATTCTCATCTTCGTTCCTTTCCATTATTCAGTTGTCAGTTGTCGTTTGTTGATTTCTTTACTTTGGGGTGGGCGATGGTGTGGCGGCTGGCCATGGCGCGTCCCCTGGCCTGCAGGCCCGGAGAGTCGCCCATGAGGTAGCGCTGAATCATCAGCGCACCGATGGGTACGCCATAGGTGGCTCCGAAGCCCGCGTTCTCGACGTAGACACAGACGGCAATCTTGGGATCGTTCATGGGGGCAAAACCCATGAAGACCGAGTGGTCGCGGCCGTGGGGGTTCTGGGCCGTACCAGTCTTGCCGCACACGTCAAGGCCCGGGATGTTGGCGCCGGTACAGGTGCCTCCCAGCACGGCCATGCGCATGCCCTCGACGATGTCGGCATAGTAGCGCTTGTCGATGTCGGTGTCATGTCGCTCGAGGTTCTTCTTGAGGATGCCAACGCCCTCGATGTGTTTCACGACGTGGGGGGTGATGTAGTAGCCGCGGTTGGCGATGGTGGCGCTCAGGTTGGCAATCTGCAAGGGCGTTGCCAGGATTTCGCCCTGACCGATGGCGTCGCTGATGATGGTCTGTCCCACCCACTTGCCCTCGCCGTAGATCTTGTCATAGAAGGCCGTGTTGGGGATGAAGCCTCGGCTCTCGCCCGGCATGTCGATGCCCAGCTTGTAGCCGTATCCCATCGAGACCATGTGGTTTTTCCACACCTCGAAGGCTTTACCCGTCGAACCATACTTGGAGCGCTTGTCCATCATGTACTTGAAACCCCAGCAGAAGTAGGCATTGCAAGACGTCTGCAAGGCGGGTTTCAGGGAAATGGGTGAGCCGTGGCCGTGGCATCCCACGCGCAGTCCTGCGTTGACGTATCCGCGGTGGCAGGGAAAGACGGAGCTCGTGGTGATGATTCCCTCGTCGAGGAAGATGAGTCCTTGGGTGGGCTTGAAGGTCGAGCCGGGCGGGTAGGCCGCCATGATGGAGCGGTCGTAGAGCGGCTTGAGGCGGTTGTTGACCAGGTCACGGTAGTTCTTGCCGCGCTCCTTGCCCATGAGCAGCGAGGGGTCGTAGGTGGGGCTGGACACCAGAGCGAGGATTTCGCCCGTCTTGGGCTCAATGCACACGATGGCGCCGACCTTGCCCTGCATGATCATCTCGCCATAGGCTTGCAGGCCGATGTCGATGCTGAGCTTGAGGTTGTTGCCGGCGACGGGGTCGACATCATCGGCACCGTCGTTGTATCGTCCCTTGATCTTGCCCGTGGCGTCGCGGATGAGTATTTCCTTACCCTTGATGCCGCGCAGCCAGGTCTCGTAACTCTTCTCGATGCCCAGGTCGCCGGTGTAGTCGCCGGGGCGGTAATAGTCGTCACCCTTGATGTCGCGGGCATTGACCTCGCGGATGTCGCCCAGCACGTTGGCCGCGACGTGATAGTTGTACTGCCTGAGGATGCGCTGCACGACAAAGAATCCGGGGAAACGGTAGAGTTTTTCCTGGAGCCGTCCGTAGTCTTCGGGCGAGAGGTGGTTCATGAACACCTGCTGCGTGAAGGCCGAGTAGTTGCGCCCCTTTCTCATCTCCTGCCACCGTCGGTTAAATTCCTGTCGGCTGATTTGCAGCGTGTTGCAAAAGTCAATCGTGTCAAATGGAAGGACGTCCTTAGGAATCATCATCAGGTCGTACTCGGGCGTGTTGAACACCACGAGCGAGTCGTTGCGGTCATAGATGAGCCCCCTGGAGGGGTAGATGACCTTCTCCATGAAGGCGTTGTTGTCGGCATGGGCCTTGTAAGTAGTGTCGAGCACCTGGAGCTGTACCAGGCGGACGATGTAGATGATGACGATGGCCACGATGAAACCGCCGATGACCAGTTTGCGCTTTTCCAGGTTATAGTCTTTTCTCACGGCGCGTGCTCACTAAAGTGTCCAACCCAAAGATGATGACAATCGACAGCAGGCTGCTGGCAGCGATGCGTGCCAGGGTGAGCGCGATGTTGTGCAGCGAGAAGGCCTGTATGGCAAAGATGAGCGTGCAATACAGTGTGACCAGGGTTGCCATGTACTTGAAGTAGTCTCCCACGCCGAGCGTGTCGACCGATGGTATGGGCTGGTTCATGTCCTTCTCAGAGGTGATGAGAGCGTTGAGCACGGGCCGTCTCGAGGCCGCCATGAGCGTACATGCCAGGGCGTTCATGCCAGGCGTGTTGTTGAAGATGTCGATGACCAGTCCCATGAAGAAAGCCACGGTGAGCACCCATCCGGCATGCAGGTTGACCGGCAGCCTGAGGATGAGATAGATGAACACCACGGGCATGGCGACGTTGAACAACACGATCTTGTTGCACACCAGCTGCAGGACGATGAGAACGAGCGTCAGCAATATGAATTGGATCACGGTCTTGGTCATGGCTGCTGGTCGGGATTTTCAGGTTCTACGGCTTGCTGGGGCTGAACGGGGGGTTCCTGTGATGGCTGCTCGCTGGCTGGGGTGCCGGCGGGCTGCTTGGCAGGCTTCTTCTTGACGGGAGCGTCCTCGTCGGGGATGACATCAATGATCTCAGGCTTGATCTCGGGCCTGGTCTGGATGTTGGTGGCTGTGTCGATGCCCTGCTCGGCGCGGATGAGGGCGTCGATCTGTTCCTTCATGCTGTTGGTGATGACGCGCACGCTACTGAGCTGGCTGAAGTTGGTCGACAGCTTGATGCGCAGCGACAGGAAGCTGTCGCTGGTGCCATGGGCGAGTCCTTCGATGGTGCCCACGATGATACCCTCGGGGAAGACCGCCGAGTAGCCGCTGGTGACGATGGTGTCGCCCTTGTTGTAGGTGATGTGCTTAGGCAGTTCCTCGAGCACGGCATATCGCGGGCTCTTGCCGTCCCACACCAGACTGCCGTAGAATCCGCTGCGCTGTAGCTTGCACGACAGCCTCATGTGAGGGTTGAGCAGCGAGATGACTCGTGCCGCGTGGGGGCCGGCGACATTGACGATGCCCACGACGCCGTTCTGGTCGATGACACCCATCTCGGGGCTCACGCCGTCCATGTATCCACGGTTGATGGTGATGTAGTTGTTGGGCTGGGCGATGCTGTTGCTGATGACCTGGGCCATGACGAACGTGTACTGCTTGAGTGCGGGCTGCTGCATGGAGTCGGGCAGATTGAGTGCCATCTCGCCCATCTGGTTGCGCAGCTCGATGAGTTCCATCTCCAGCGCAGCGTTGCGTTCCTGCAGACTCTCGTTGATGTCCCGCAGGTGGAAATAGGACGTGACGCTGTTGAACGCCTTGTAGACGGCGGCGCTCACCGAGTTGGCCGACGTCAGATAGACGCTCTGCTGGTAGGGGTTATCCCTAAACAGCAGCACGAGGCTCAATATCACATAGATTGCGAAAATGAACCACGCACTGTGCTTGATGAAAAAGTGGAGCAGATTATTCATCGTGCCCGTTGAGTGCAGCGCCTGTTAGCGCATGAGGAACTTGAAGTGCTTGATGTTCTTCAAAGCGATGCCAGTACCCTTGGCTACAGCGTGCAGTGGATCTTCGGCGACATGGAACTCGATGCCGATCTTGTCGGTGAGTCGGCGGTCAAGTCCACGCAGCAGAGCGCCACCTCCGGTGAGGAAGATACCGTTGTGGACGATGTCCTGATAGAGCTCGGGAGGCGTCTGCTCGAGAGCGCTGAGCACAGCGGCCTCGATCTTGGAAATCGACTTCTCGATGCAGTGGCACACCTCCTGATAGGTCACGGGCACCTCGAGAGGCAGTGAATTGACCTGGTTGGGGCCGTGGATGATAAAGTCCTCGGGGGCGTCGGGGCCCAGGTCGGTAAGGGCCGAGCCGACGTTGATCTTGATGGCCTCGGCAGTGCGCTCTCCCACGCGCACGTTGTGGGCGCGGCGCATGTGCTCCTGGATGTCCTCGGTGAGATCGTCGCCGGCAGTGCGGATGCTCTTGTTGCTGACGATACCGCCCAGCGAGATGACAGCAATCTCGGTGGTGCCGCCGCCGATGTCGACAATCATGTTGCCCTCGGGAGCGAGGACGTCGAGTCCGATACCCAGGGCAGCAGCCATGGGCTCATAGATCATGTAGACGTCACGTCCGCCGGCATGCTCGCTGGAGTCGCGGACGGCGCGAATCTCGACCTCGGTTGAACCCGAGGGGACACACACGACCATGCGCAGCGAGGGTGAGAACCAGTGGTTCTTGGCGCTGACTTTCTTGATCATGCCGCGAATCATGTGCTCGGCGGCATTGAAGTCGGCGATGACGCCGTCGCTCAGGGGCCTGACGGTGCGGATGCCCTCGTGAGCCTTGCCGTGCATCTCACGAGCGCGCTCACCCACGGCGATGGGCTTGTTGGTCTTGGAATCAAGAGCAACAACCGACGGCTCGTCGATGACGATGCGGTCGTTATGGATGATAATGGTGTTGGCTGTTCCTAGATCGACAGCGATTTCTTGTGTGAATGAAAACCATCCCATGATTGTTATCAGTATGTTGTTAGTTTGTTAGTTAGGTATGTCTAGTGAAAAATCCCGTTTAAATCGGACTGCAAAATTACAGAAGTTTTGCCAAATTCCCACTATGATTTAGTATAGTTTTTTTGTCGTCCGACCAATTAGGCGGATTGGCGGGAATGACACTCAGATGACGGCACCGGTCAGAGCAAATCGTCGAGAGCATCGACGGCATTGCGCACACAGTCCTCGCAGGAGCATAGCGGACCACGCTGGCTGCCGACCCCCTTGAGGTCCTTGCAGCGGGTGGCTCCGCAACGCTTCAGAAAATCGGCCGTGAGCTGTGCTGCCTGGGGATTGAGCCTGCGGTTGTCATACTTGAGCAATCCCTGCACCATCTGAGCTCCGCACAAGGCTCCACAGGTCTCTTCCATGCAGCCCATGCCGCTGCCGAAGCATGCTCCCAAGGCCAGCAGCTGCTCCTGTGTGAGTCCAAGCTCGGGAGCATAAGCCAGCAGCACAGCCTGGCAGCAGTTGTAGTCGTGCTTATACATGACAGCCCGCTCGCGGCGAGGCCTGCCGTTGGTCATGTCGTCGTGTTCCATTACGTGAGATAGTTATGTTTATTATATTATAATGTGTGATTAATGTTGATGCAAAGGTAGCTCAATCCCATGACATGGCCATCGTGCGGCGTCGTCTTTTTGTAAAAACAGTAGCCGCTTGTTGCAATAACCGAGGGCCAGTTCACGTTATATAACATGTAAACAGATATTGAGTGCGCACTATGAACAAGAGAATCATTACGCTCATGGCGGCTGCGCTGGCTTTGTTGTCGGCGACAGGCCAGGTGAGTTTTACCCATGTGGGACAGTATCGTCCCATTGAGGTTACGACCGATATCATCACCAGCGTAGGCAAGAATATGAAGGTGTATGTTGTCTATGACACCGATGGGGTGGGGATGACGTTCCCGTCGACGACCGGTGAACCCGCCGTGTGGTATAGCTATGACATGCGCGGTGGCGCCTATCCCGAAGTCATTCCAGGAGTGAAATGGAACGGAATAGAGACCACGCTCGACCAGGTGATTCCCAACAGGGGCTACATCATCGAGGAAGGTACCGACCGCACCTACCTGTGGGTAGTGAATTATGCCGACTACTACATGACGCTGAATGGTATATCCGTTGTCAATGACACACCGTGCAGCCTGTTGTCGTTCAGTATTGATGGCACTGCACCCAAGATAACGTACACCTATAACGGGCAAATTGAGATACTGGACCGCCAGATCAAGCTGTCATACAATACGCTGGACAGGGAAGAAAAAGGTGACTGGTTCCAGAAACCGGTGGTAGAGACCTTTGAGAGCCTGGACGACCCCATCAGGATAGACCAGCCGCTGTGCAACACGGTATTCACATTGAGCGGCGACCGTTTTCTGGAGGAATGGGGCCTGCAAGGAGAGCCTAAAAAGAGTGATGTTTTCGTGACTCAAGCCGTGAACTGTGGTTCCAAGGCCGTGCAGGACGGTCAGGACGAAGGCGATGATGATGACGATGATGACGGGAGCAGTCAGGACGGCGAGCTGGGTGGCTCGGCTCCAGCCCACATCGTGTTTACCGGTTATCCCACCGATGGCGTTGTGTACCGCATCTGGGAAATGGCCCTTGACGAGAACTTTGAGAATGTTATCCTACAATATAATCAGGATGAGGTGGATTACACCTTTATCGAATCAGGCACCTTCTACATGCGCTACAAGGTAGCCAATGCCGACGGCAGTTGTGAGGCCTATGGCGACACCTACCGTATCAATGTGAGTGAGAGTGAGCTGGGCGGCTCAGACGGGCGACTGCCCAATGTGTTCTCGCCGACGGTGAAAGATGAAATCAACGATGTGTGGAAAGTGTCGCACAAGTCGTTGCTGGAATTCCATTGCTGGATCTTCAACCGATGGGGCACGCTGGTGTATGAGTTCACCGACCCCGATGGAGGCTGGGACGGCACGTATAACGGACGGCTCGTTGACCCGGGTGTATACTACTATGTAATCACTGCCACGGGCAGCGACGGCAAGAAATACAAGAAACGCGGCGATATCAACATCCTGCACTACAAGAAGGGTGCCAGCAGCGGAGGCGGAACCATCCCTTAATGATTTTAAGTGATGAGTATGTTATCTGCTTGATACTCCAGTTGATAGAGAACACTAACCAATAGAATTGCGGCGATTGCCGCAATTTGTCGATTTATAGATGACAAGAGAAGTGAGATGAAGAAGATGATACTGCTAGCCATCATGGTGATGGCATCGACGGCCGCATCCCAGGCTCAGCTCAAGCCAGAGTACAGCAAGGGCGCGGCAACGGGGACATCGCCCGTGTTCAGCACGACGGCAAGTCCTGACATACCGATGAGCGTGACCTTTGGCGGCGAGAAGGTGAGTTTTGACCGTCTGGACATGGCCGAGCGTCTGGATCGCGAGTTGACCGGCATTATCTATGGCCAGACGACTACCGAGCTGTGCTTCAAGCGCGCTAACCGATATTTTCCTGCGATGTCCAAGATTTTGAAGGAGCAGGGTGTCCCGCTTGACTTCCTGTATCTGGCCGTGACCGAGAGCTCGATGGACTATAACGCCTACTCCAGCGCCAAGGCGGCTGGCCTGTGGCAGCTGCTCGCCGGCACGGCCCGCGACTACGGCCTGGAGGTGAGTGACGAGGTCGACGAGCGCTATGACCCTGAGAAATCGACCGTAGCGGCATGCAAGTACCTGAAGGCCGCCTACAAGAAATATGGCCACTGGCCGACAGTGGCTGCGAGTTACAACGCCGGAATGCAACGCATCAGCAACGAGTTGTCCAAGCAGAAGGTTGATAACTCCTTCGACCTGTATCTGGTGCAAGAGACGTCACGATATGTGTTCCGCATCATCGCCTACAAGCTGGTGATGGAGTCTCCCAAGCGCTATGGCTACCGTTTCTCGCGCAAGAACCTGTACCAGCCCGTTGCCTACACGACCGTGGATGTGGCGGGATCAGTCGCCAGCTGGGTGGACTGGGCCAAGGACAAGGGTATTACCTATGCCCAGCTGCGAGAGGCTAATCCATGGATCCGGTCGAACAAGCTGACCAATGCCGGCGGCAAGACCTACAAGGTGCGCGTCCCCAGGGGCAGCGAGCTGTATCGCAGCAAGCGCACCTATAGCGTGTATAACAAGGACTGGGTCGTAGACTAAATTATTCAATAAGCTAGAGAAGGGTATTCTGGCTGAACAAGTGAACCTGAAAACCAAGGACAGATGAAACTTAACGGGCATGATATTGACAGCGTTGAAGTGCTGGGTGCACGCGTCCACAACCTCAAGAACATAGATGTGGAAATTCCTCACTACCAGTTGACCGTGGTCACGGGCCTGAGCGGCAGCGGCAAGTCGTCGCTGGCGTTTGACACCGTGTTTGCCGAGGGTCAACGACGGTATCTGGAGACGTTCTCATCCTATGCCCGCAACATGATGGGCATGCTCGAGCGTCCCAACGTGGACAAGATCTCAGGGCTGTGCCCCGTGATCTCGATAGGCCAGAAGACCGTGAACCGCAATCCCCGCAGCACCGTGGGCACGACGACCGAGGTCTATGACTACCTGCGCCTGCTGTATGCCCGTGCTGCCGATGCCTACTCCTATCTATCGGGGGAACGCATGGTGAAATACACCATCGACAAGATCCTGAGTCTGATCATGGACCGTTATCAGGGTCACCGCATCTATATCCTGGCGCCGCTGGTCAAGAACCGCAAGGGTCATTACAAGGACCTGTTTGAGAACCTGCGCAAGAAGGGCTACATCAATGTGCGTGTCGACGGCGCGTTGCGCGAGATCACCTTCGGCATGAAGCTTGACCGCTATGTCAACCACAGCGTGGAGCTGGTGGTTGACCGGCTGAAGGTCGCCGACAAGGACGGCAAGCGGCTGGCCGACACCGTTGACCTGGCCTTCAAGCAAGGCAATGGCCAGCTGATGATACTGGATGCCGAGACCGACGAGGTGGGCTACTACAGCCGCTCGCTGATGGATCCTGCTACCGGACTGTCATATATGGAGCCTGCTCCCCACAACTTCTCGTTCAACTCGCCGCTTGGGGCCTGCCCCCATTGCAAGGGCCTGGGCTATGTCAACCTGATCGACCGCGAGAAGATCATGCCCGACATGAGCCTGAGCATTCGCGCCGGCGGTATCGAGCCGCTGGGCAAGTACAAGAATGTGCAGATATTCTGGCAGCTGCAAGCCATCTGCGAGAAATATGGCTGCACGCTCGACACGCCGCTGAGCGAGTTGCCCGAGGAGGCCTTGAGCGACATCCTGAATGGCAGTGCCGAACGGCTGAACCTGCGCACCGAGACCTTGTCGACGAGCAACTACTTCTTGTCGTTTGACGGAGTTGTGAAGTATATCGAGATGCAGCAGGACGAGACCGCGTCGAGCGCTGCCCAGAAGTGGGCCGGCCAGTTCTTCTCGCGCGCCACCTGTCCCGAGTGTGGCGGCGCTCGCCTCAACCGCGAGGCACTCCACTTCAAGCTCAACGGCAAGAACATTGCCGAGCTGGCCGCAATGGACATCAGCGAGCTGCGTGACTGGATCCAGGACTTGCACAATCACCTCACGCCCGTGCAGTGGGAAATCGCTCGCGAGATTGTCAAGGAAATCGATTCCCGCCTGAGCTTCCTGCTCGAGGTGGGGCTGGACTACATGTCGCTCAACCGCAACTCGGCTTCGCTGTCGGGCGGCGAGAGCCAGCGCATACGCCTGGCTACCCAGATTGGTTCCCGCCTGGTCAATGTGCTCTATATTCTCGACGAGCCGTCGATAGGCCTGCACCAGCGCGACAACCAGCGGCTGATTGACTCGTTGAAGACCCTGCGCGATGATGGAAACACCATCCTGGTCGTGGAGCATGACAAGGAGATGATGCTGCAGGCCGACTATGTCATCGACATCGGCCCCATGGCCGGCCGCAAGGGTGGACATGTGGTGTTTGCCGGCACACCGCAGCAGTTGCTTGAGCAGCACACCCTCACCGCCGATTACCTGAACGGCACGCGCACCATTGCCGTGCCTGACCATCGCCGCGCCGGCAACGGCAAGCTGCTGAGCCTGACCGGTTGCCGCGGCAACAACCTCAAGGGCGTGGATGTGGACCTGCCGCTCGGGTGCTTCATCTGTGTCACCGGCGTGAGCGGCAGTGGCAAGTCAACGCTGATCAATGCCACCTTGCAACCCATCCTGAGCCAGAAACTGTATCGGTCACACCAGGCACCCATGCCCTATGACACAGTGAGCGGACTGGAGCATGTCGACAAGGTGGTCACCGTAGACCAGGCCCCGCTGGGCCGCACACCACGGTCCAATGCCGCCACCTACACCGGCGTGTTTACCGACATCCGCAACCTGTTTGTCAACCTGCCCGAGTCCAAGATCAGAGCCTACAAGCCTGGCCGATTCTCGTTTAACACGGGCGGTGGGCGCTGTGAGGTGTGCAACGGCAACGGCTACAAGGCCGTGGAGATGAACTTCCTGCCCGACGTGCTTGTCCCCTGTGAGGAGTGCGGCGGCAAGCGCTACAACCGCGAGACGCTGGAGGTCAAGTTCAAGGGCAAGTCGATTGCCGACGTGCTGGACATGACCATCAACCAGGCCGTGGAATTCTTTGAAGCCGTCCCGTCGATCTTGCGCAAGATCAAGGTCCTGCAGGATGTGGGGCTGGGTTACATCAAGCTGGGGCAACCCTCGAGCACGCTCTCGGGCGGCGAGTGCCAGCGCGTGAAGCTGGCGTGTGAACTTGCCAAGAAGGACACCGGCAAGACCGTCTATATCCTGGATGAGCCGACGACGGGTCTGCACTTTGAGGACATCAAGGTGCTGCTGGGTGTGCTCAACCGTCTAGTCGACAAAGGCAACACGGTGATTGTTATCGAGCACAATCTGGACGTGATCAAGAGTGCCGACTACATCATTGACATGGGCCCCGAAGGCGGACGGGGCGGGGGACAGGTCGTGGCCTGTGGCACCCCCGAGCAGGTGGCTGAATCAAGTCGTTCGGTGACGGCGCGTTTTCTCAAGCCAGAACTTGAGGCCTGATTTTCGGGCCAAGGATAGCGAGTTCAGGAAAAAAAAGATACGGATATTTATGTAAAAATTAGTCGCGAGGGGATATCCCGATTTTCGGGATGTTCCCTCGCTGGATGTATATCCATGCCGGGCCAATTGCATCCACCCGTAATGATTGTGGTGAGGGATGGGGGACTGATATCGACCGCATCGATTGGTGCATGGCATGGCCAAGAACACGATTGGGGAGGGTAGTCGCCAGGGTGGCATGGATGCCAGGAGTCATAACTCGCGGGGGAGAAGATGTGGGTGGTGCTGGCGTCGATCATGTCGTGAACTTGTCGAGATGTTCTGGATGATGCCATGAGCAACCGATGTGGGATGAAGATTTCGGGTCAAGCCAGGGGACGATTTTGTGGATGTTGATGACCTGCTGCAGGCGCGTTTTTCTGGACTGTGGAGTGGGGTGAAGGCAGCCGTTTTGAAAAATTGCACCGATTTTGGTCCAGATAATTTCGCTTTTGGGGGGCTGATGTGTGCTTCAGGCCCCATGTGCCGCCCATCAAAAATTGTAGAAATGAGCGTCGGCCAGGGGCTCATTTTTGGACTTAATTGCTTGTGGAGTGGGCGAGAAGGCATCCGAAGCCTACCGAGCCGATCCAGGCAAAAAATGGTCAAAAAGTCGAATTTCGGCTATTTTTCCCGGTTTTTAAGCCAAAATCGGGAAAATGGAGGATTTTGGCCCAAAATACATTTTTTTGGCCTAGTTTAACAGGGCCTTTTTTGACCTATAAATAGTATTGCAACATGCGATTAATACTAGCTTGTTGTCAATAAATGGAAAGTTCAATACTGCTCTAGATTTAGCCAAAATGCTATTTTCTGGGACGAAATAGGGTGTGGTGGAAAAAATCGCAAGGAAATCGAGTTGAGCATCCAGAAAACCAAAAATGGTATTTTACCAACGCTGAGTTCGGCTTCGGAAACACCCCAATGTTTGCAATTTCAAACGCTGGGGTGGGGAACGAAATCGGCGGTTTTTGGGTCCGATCGGGTGTTTGCAATTGTGCTTAAGGTTTAGAAAACCAAAATTTACACCTGTAAAGTTTGCAAAAGCATAAAATTTATGCATTAACATTCTTTAAACTATGCTACAAATAGCTGAAAATCAATGTAATATGACAAAAACCTCGAGTGTTGCTATATGAAATCGAATGTTGCGCGGTGCCTGTGTGAATCTGTCCTATTTTAAAACAACGAACACGCTATATATCAGCTATTTAAGATATATAACATAAAGTTGTGCTTTATTATTTATCATTTGCGATTGCAATTGTCTGAAAATTGCCGATTTTTGGAAAATATAATTGCAAATTTTAAAATTTTCGTTTTTAAATTTGGTCAGTTCAAGAATTCGTTTTAAATTTGCAATCCCAAAATTAAAAAACGCAAATAGCGGAATTTTTGATTTTGGGCCCGATTTTGGGGTGTTCCCTGATCGGAGTTTTGAGCGAGAAAATTTTTTGCTCTGGAAGATGGGTCTCTCATCGACTTGAGCGCAGTGTAAAAATTGTTCTTAAATGGATATTGTATCGAGACTAAAAATGTTTCTTCAGCAGGCCGGGATCAGCAATTCCCAGTTTGCCGATACATGTGACATCCCTCGCCCCACGTTGTCGCAGTTGCTGAATGGCCGCAACAAGAAAGTGAGTGACGAGGTGATTGCCAAGATCCATCGCGCTTATCCCTCGTTGAACATCATGTGGCTGATGTTTGGTGACGGCGAGATGCTCATCTCGGGCAGCAATGCAGCTGCCACCGGGGAGAGCAACGTGCAGTCGACTTCAGGAGCTGTTGATGCTACTGATGACATGTCCCAGCGAGAGATATCCTTTGACGACGATGCCCAGGTGGGCTACCGTCAGCCTGCAAGATCGCAACAGCGGATGGCTACCCCGTTGACTGTCAACGAGGCTATCCAGTCGATCATGCGCAGCACCAACATCAGCGCGCGCGGTGGCCGCGGATCGTCGGCCCCCGAGGCTCGTCGCGTTGTCAATATCATGGTGTTTTATAGTGACGGACGGTTTGAGGCGTTTGAACCGGCCCAATAAAAGAAAGAATGATTATGTAATAATGTTGAATATTTACTCACAAGGCTTAGCCGGTCGCTGCACCATCAAATAATTTTTTATACAACGACTTTTGCCGCACATTAATAATAAAACATTCCAATACCTGAATATAATTCAAACCATTGCTATCGAATGGTGGGAAGCGGGGCCGGCAAGCCCGTGAGTGAAATCGAGAAACAAACGACCATTGTAATAAGAGCACTTAAAAATAGAGAAACAAACCACGACACTAGGCACACAACATCACCGGCCCTGGAGGGAAAACCTTCCAGGGCCGGTAGACTTGTGGTGGCGTGTGAAATGGCGCAGTCGTGTTACTTACTTGGCGATGTTACCCAGGATGTCGCGCAGGATTTGTCGTCCGGCTGCGCTGGTGGCATTTTTGGCAGCTCGGCCAGCCACGTCCTTGATGCTGGTGTCCTTGCTCTTCTTTCCGGTGACGGTGTCTGATACCTTCTTGCCCACGATGGATGCCAGCGTAGCGGTGACAGCCGTTACCACCGATTTCCAGATCTTGTCCCAGAGGGTCTTCTCTTTCTTCTTGGACTTCTCCTCTTTCTCGGCCTGCTTAGCGGCTTCGGCCTCCTCGGCGGCCTTGGCCTCATCCTCGGCCTCACGAGCGAACACCTCAAAGACGCTTTCCCGATCGGTCGCCTCTTGGTACTTGGCGTTGATGTCGCGGTTGGCATTCATGATGTCAAGTCGTTGCCCCTGGGTGATGGCGCCAATCTGGCTCAAGGGGAAGAGCACCTTGGCGCGCTGGACGACGCTTGGCGCGCCCTTCTCGTCGAGGAATGAAACCAGGGCCTCGCCTGTCTCGAGCTGGGTGATGGCCTCGTCGGTCTTGAAATCGGGATTGGCGCGGAAAGTCTCGGCGGCCACCTTCACGGCCTTCTGGTCACGCGGCGTGTAGGCCCTCAATGCATGCTGCACCCGGTTGCCCAGCTGCCCCAGGATGATGTCGGGGATGTCGGTGGGGAGCTGCGAGATGAAGAAGATGCCCACACCCTTGCTGCGGATGAGCCTGATGACCTGTTCGATCTTATCGGTGAGGGCCTTGCTGGTTTCCTCGAACAACATGTGGGCCTCGTCAAAGAAGAAGATCAGCTTGGGCTTCTCGAGGTCGCCGACTTCGGGCAGCGTGCTGTAGAGTTCGCTGAGCAGCCACAGCAGGAAAGTGGAATAGAGTTTGGGCTGCATCATGAGTTTGTCGGCGGCCAGAACGCTGAGCACACCCTTACCGTCGCGGGTTTCCATCAGGTCGTTGATGTCAAACGAGGGCATGCCGAAGAACTTGTCGGCCCCCTGGTTCTCGAGGTGCAGCAGGGCGCGCTGGATGGCGCCGATGCTGGCTGTGGACACGTTGCCATACTGGGTGGTGTACTCCTTGGCGTGGCGTGAGAGCCAGTCGAGGGCCGACCGCAGGTCCTTGACGTCGTCGAGCAGGATGCCCTTGTCGTCGAGGATGCGGTACAGGATGTTGAGTACGCCCGTCTGGGTATCGTTCAGGCCCATGATGCGCGCCATCAAGTCGGGACCCATCTCGCCGATGGTGGCTCTCATGGGTGTTCCCTGTTCGCCATAGACGTCATAGAACCTGACCGGGCATCCTTCAAAGGTGAGGCTCTCCTGCTGGATGCCGAACTCGGGCAACCTCTTCTCGATAAAGCCTGACATCTTGCCGGGCTGGCTGATGCCCGAGAGGTCCCCCTTCATGTCGGCCATGAAGCATGGCACGCCCGCTTTGCAGAAACTCTCGGCGATGACTTGCAGAGTCACCGTCTTGCCCGTACCCGTTGCTCCGGCGATCAAACCGTGGCGGTTGGCCATATTGCCCAGGATGCTGATGGGCCCGTCGGGCCCGTGGGCGATGTAGAATCCGTTCTCTTGAGTGTACATGATGCTGTTAGTTATTTTTTGGGTGAATGTTGCGTTAGGATGTTTGTTGGTGACAAAGTTAATCTTTTTTTTTGTAAAATTCCCATATTATTCAGCTAAATGTCCATCACCGTGCCTGATGTTGCCCCGAATTGCCGTTTTCCTCGTCGTGGGATGCTGTGACAGTACGGGTTCTGGTAGTTATTGAGGTGAGAGGAAAAATTTTTAATGAAATATTTGGATGGTATATCGGGAATAATATACATTTGTAGCGCAATTAGATACAAAAATAACCCGAAATGAACCCGTGTTCTGCATATTGGTGGTGGCGTAGCTCAAGATTGAAACAGTCGTGAGTCGCCCAGCCATGTGCAGTTATGAGATTGCAACCCATACCGAAGGTCTGTCGCGCTTGCGACAGGCCTTCGATCATTTTAGTCCGCAAACTATCATTGATTTATTCACTTAATAACCGTAACCAAAATGAAACAGAAAAGATTTATTCTCCAGGAGAGCGAGTTGCCCACAGCATGGTACAACATCCAGGCCGACATGCCTGTTAAGCCCATGCCCCCTATCCACCCTGCCACCAGGCAACCGCTGGGCGTTGATGACCTAGCCCACATTTTTCCGCATGAGTGCTGTGTTCAGGAACTTGACACCGAGCACGATTTCATCCCCATCCCCGACGAGGTGCTGGAGAAATATAAGGCCTACCGCTCGACACCGCTAGTGCGAGCCTATGCCCTGGAAGAAGCCTTGCAGACGCCGGCCCACATCTATTTCAAGAACGAGTCGGTCAATCCGCTCGGCTCCCACAAGATCAACTCGGCGTTGCCTCAGTGCTACTATGCCAAGCAGGAGGGTACGACCAATGTCACTACCGAGACTGGTGCCGGACAGTGGGGTGCGGCGCTGGCCTATGCCGCATCGGTCTTTGGGCTGGAGTCGGCGGTCTATCAGGTGAAAATCTCCATGCAGCAGAAACCCTATCGCTCGTCAATCATGCGCACCTTTGGTGCCGCCGTGACGGCGTCTCCCTCGATGTCGACTAGGGCCGGCAAGGACATTATCACTCGCGACCCCCATCATCCGGGATCGCTGGGAACGGCTATTTCCGAGGCTGTAGAGTTGGCTACCACAACCCCCAACTGCAAGTACACCCTGGGCTCGGTACTCAACCATGTGGGCCTTCATCAGACCATCATCGGCCTCGAGGCCGAGAAACAGATGGCGATGGCAGGAGAGTACCCCGATGTGGTGATCGCGTGCTTTGGCGGTGGCTCCAACTTTGGCGGTATAGCATTCCCCTTTATGCGCCACAACCTCAAGGACGGCAAGACGACCGAGTTTATCGCTGCCGAGCCCGAGAGCTGTCCCAAGTTGACGAGAGGCGAGTTCCGTTACGACTTTGGTGACGAGGCGGGTTACACGCCCTTGTTGCCCATGTTCACGTTGGGGCATTCGTTCAAGCCAGCCAACATCCATGCCGGTGGGTTGCGTTACCATGGTGCCGGCATGATTATCTCACAGTTGATAAAGGACGGGTTGATGCATGGCGTGGACATACCGCAGCTCGAGTCGTTCGAGGCGGGCCTGCTGTTTGCTCGCACCGAGGGCATCATCCCTGCGCCCGAGTCCAGCCATGCCATTGCCGCCATCATCCGCGAGGCCCTGAAGTGCAAGCAGTCGGGCGAGCCCCGGGTGATTCTGTTCAACCTGTCGGGCCATGGCTTGATGGACATGAGCGCCTATGAGCAATATCTCAATGGAGACCTGATGAATTACCGTGTGAGTGACGAGGGCATCCGTCAGACGCTACAGAGTGTGCCTGAATGAGGCATAGCCGCTGAGGACAATGTCGAGGGGGCGGAGGACATTTTTCGCCCTCCCGATGATGCCTTTGTTGACGGGATGTTGTATCTTTGTCGTTGAAACCATAAATTAGTTTTTCAACGACAGTGAGCAATAAGAAGAAAGTTTTTGTGTCGGGCTGTTATGACCTGCTGCACTCGGGCCACGTGGAGTTTTTCAGGCAGGCCTCGCAGCTAGGTGACCTCTATGTGGGCATCGGCAGTGACAAGACCATCGAGGCCCTGAAGGGACACAAGACGATGTACAGCGAGCAGGAGCGGCTGTTCATGGTGCGGGCCATACGCTATGTCACGGAGGCCTACATCAACCAGGGCAGCGGTTATCTGGATTTCTTGCCCACGCTGGACCTTGTGCACCCCGACTGCCTGGTCGTCAACGAGGATGGTGACCGTGACGAGAAACGGCAGCTGTGCCAGGATCGCGGCATGGAGTATGTCGTGCTCAAGCGCACTCCTGGTGAGGGCTTGACGGCCCGCAGCAGTACCGCCCTCAAGCAGACCGTAGGGCAGCTGCCCACGCGCCTGGACCTGGCGGGCACATGGATCGACCAGCCCTACGTCTCGTGTCATGCTCCCGGCTGGGCGCTGACCATCTCGCTCGAGCCGACGTTTGAGATACGCGAGCGTTGCGGCTTGTCGACGAGCACGCGCAACACCATCAAGCGCGTGTGGCCCTACCGCCTGCCCGACATGGATCCCGAGATGCTGGCGCGGCTGGTGTTCTGCCTCGAGAACGACCCCGAGCGCAGCGACGGCATCGTCAGCGGCGCCCAGGACGCGATAGGCATCTGTGTCCCCGGCCTTGCCCGACATTATTATAATGGTTCCTATTGGCCCGAGAAGATTGAATATACCCGTGACGCTGCCCTGCTGGGCTGGCTCGAGGACCACCTGTGCATGATCCCCATGTTTCCCCGCCGACCAGGATGCAGCGTTGTCGACGGCAAGGATATCACACCCGTCAAGGTGAGAGCCCTGGCAGCGGCCGCCGACCGTTGCTGGAATGCCATCCAGCAGATGGACCTTGAGGAGTTTGCCGCAGCCTACAAGTCCTCGTTCGAGGCCCAGGTGGCCATGTTCCCGGCTATGATCCAGCCCGGCGTCCAGGACTATATAGACCGCTACAGCGCCATGGACGGCGTGCTGGCGTGGAAGATGCCAGGCGCGGGCGGTGGCGGTTACCTGGCCCTCGTGTGCCGCGACCGCACCTGCTTCCCAGCCGATGCCATCTCCCTCACCATTCGCCGCAACTGAAAACTGACAACTGAAAACTGAAAACCAATGAAACGCTATTGCCAAACACTGGAATTGCGGGACGACCGCGAGATGATTGAGAAATATGTGGAGGCCCATGCCCACGTGTGGCCCGAGATTCAGGAGGGCATCCGCAGTGTGGGCATCCTCGACATGCAGATTTATATCCACGGCAACCGCCTGTTCATGATCTGCGACACGGTTGATGACTTCGACTGGGAGGCCGACAACGCCCGGCTGGCCACGCTGCCCCGTCAAGCCGAGTGGGAGGCCTATGTGGCCCGCTTCCAGGGCTATGACCCTGCTGCCCCCTCGACTGCCAAGTGGCAACTGATGGAACGAATCTTCAAGTTAGGAAAGTGAAAAGTTTATGAAAAAGGTTTTGCTTTTGATTGGTATTCTGATTATTGGTGTAATCGCCTTTAAGTGTTCTCGTTCTTCGGTTGTAAAAGAGCCTTCTACCGTAAGATTCACAGAACTTGACAAGGAAATACAAGACACCCTGTTTGCTATCTGGCAGAGTGGAGAAGAAAAGTTGACTATCGATACAGTAGTTGATGATGATACAAAAGAGACCTGGATAATTGAATCTAGGGCGCCTATTGATTTTATTGATTTAACCGACAATTATGTCTTAGAAAGAAAGCAAAATAGATTATTTGCTTGGATTAATGATAAGGTAGTTATCAATAAATCGAATGGATGGAAGCACACATTCCCTGCGACAGAACATGAACCTATAATTATCAAAGGAGATAAAATCTATACTCCAGCTGTATTCTTATCTTTCTTTGTGGTGTCATCAAAGTCGGAAATGGATACATGTCGTTTTAATGTTTATACCATAAAAGAATGATTGAAAATAATCAAACAACCGGAACAACTGACAACAACCAAGACAACCCTTTTTTATGATGTGCCTATTTGTCCAATGTTGTTCAAGTTGTTTGAAAAACTTGAAACAGAATGACAACCGATAAAGAAAATAAATCCCGATTGCTGGTGACGCGCGAGGGCGTGAGCTATGTGCTGCCCTTTATCGTCGTGACCTGCTGCTTTGCCCTGTGGGGCTTTGCTAACGACATCACCAACCCGATGGTGAAGGCGTTTTCCAAGATTTTCCGCATGAGCGTGACCGATGGCACGCTGGTCCAGGTGGCCTTCTACGGGGGCTACTTCTGCATGGCGCTGCCGGCGGCGCTGTTCATCCGCCGCCACTCGTTCAAGAGCGGCATTGTGTTGGGGCTGGCGCTGTATGCGTTGGGCGTGCTGCTGTTCATCCCGTCGCGGGCGATAGGCAGCTTTTGGCCCTTCCTGGTGTCCTACTTTATCCTCACCTGCGGCTTGTCGTTCCTGGAGACGACGGCCAATCCTTACATCCTGCTCATGGGTGACCGCGAGACAGCCACGCGTCGCCTGAATCTGGCCCAGTCGTTCAACCCCATCGGGTCGCTGGCAGGCATGTTTGTGGCGATGCAATTCATCCAGGCGCGTCTCTCGCCGCTTGACACTGGGCAACGAGCCATGCTCGACGAGGCGCAGTTTGAGGCATTGAAGCAGAGCGACCTGGGCGTGCTGGTGCAGCCTTATGCACTGCTGGGGCTGCTGCTGGTGGCCTTGCTGCTGGTGCTGCTGTTCATTCGCATCCCGGCCGTCAAGGCTACGCCCACAGGCACAAGAGCTCCGTTGTGGCCCGCAGTTAAGCGGCTGTGGCTTAACCGGGCTTATCGCTATGGCGTGGTGGCGCAGTTCTTCTATGTGGGTGCCCAGATCACCTGCTGGACGTTCATCATCCAGTATGGCACGCGCGTGTTCATGGGCGAAGGGATGAGCGAGCAGGCTGCCGAGGTGCTCTCGCAGCGTTATAATATCGTGGCGATGGTGCTTTTCTGCCTGATGCGATTTGTCAATATCTACCTGATGAAGTTCTTCAGGCCTGGCCGTCTGATGGCCTTCTTTGCCGCCGTGGCCCTGTTGTTGCTGCTTGGCGTCATCCTGGTGGGCGGCCGCACGGGCATGTGCTGCCTGGTGGCCGTGTCGGCCTGCATGAGCCTGATGTTCCCCACCATCTACGGCATTGCGCTGGGCGACGTGCAAGACGATACCGAGGTGGGCTCGGCCGGTCTGATTATGGCCATCCTGGGCGGCAGTCTGCTACCGGCGGCGCAGGCGATGATTATCGACAGCAAGACGTCGCTGCTGCCGTCGGTAAACCTGTCGTTTGTCGTGCCGGCGATTTGCTTTGTGGTGGTGATGGCTTACGGGCTGAGCCACCGTCGGGATTAATCGTTGAGGAGTTTCTGGATAATGGCGACGACGTCACTGATGTTGACGTCGCCCGATGCGTCCATGTCGACTGCCTGGAGATTGATATCGGCGCTCCCGTTGAGGAGATATTGGATGGTGAGCGTGACGTCGCTGATGTTGAACACGCCGTTGCCGTCGGCATCACCGTCAGGACTGGTGGGAGGCTGGGAGTTGGTCACGGCTGTGATGATTGCGCGCTTGATGGCACCGCTGCTCACGACGTTGGCCTTCCAGGAGACGAAGCGTAGCCGTGCGGTTTGCAGCCCTGATGGCACGGGCAGTGACAACTTCAGGGTCAGGGTGCTGGACGAGGTCGTCGGCACCACGGTGACCGAGTCGACGGGGTTGCCCATGTCATCGTCGATGGCCATGGTCAGGGCCGTCTTGGAGAGGTCAAAGCTGCTGTCGTTGATGGCCTTGAGGTACCAGATTACCGATGCATCGATGCTGTCAATCGACTGGCAGTCGAACGCAGGAGAAACTAGGCTGAGCACGAGGCCGTTCTTGTCGACATAGAGCTTGATTTTGCCGCCGGCGATGTTTGATGAGGTGATGGGCACGTTGGGGTTGTTGTAGATCCAACCCTCGTTGTCGTCGGCAGTGAACTGCGGCAACTGCTGGCCGTGGGCTCCAATGGCACCCAGTAACATGGCGATGCAGGTGAGCAATAATATCCTTATTCTTGTCATGTGGTGAAGTGTGATTAATCGATAGGGCAAAGGTACAACCTTTAGGCCTAAGAGTCAAGTGTGCAGATGGAAATTCAGACAACTTGGACAACATCCTCAACAACCATGACAACATTTTTTTCATTGCTGTCCAGGGGAAAGCCCCGGACAATGATAGAAAAAAGATGGCGGTGCGCAATTAAACTTTGTGAAAAAGCTTTCTGCTTATAAAAAAATGACTACCTTTGCCTGAAAGCAAGAAACTATTAATTAACCTTAGAGGGCGACTTGTTTACGCATGAGTGTAAAGTGCTGGTATTGAGCTGGCTCAAGGAGACCTCAATAAACTTTATTACTTTAAATTGGAAAACGAGATTCTGGCATTGAACGCCAACCAGGTAGTGGCCTACCTGCAGAAAGAACCGCACGAGTTCACCAAGGCCGACATCATCCGCTTCATTGAGGAGAACAACATCCGCATGGTCAACTTCATGTACCCCGGCGGTGACGGCAAGTTGAAAACCCTGAACTTTGTCATCAGCAGCAAGGATTACCTGCGCACGATCCTGTCCTGTGGCGAGCGCGTAGACGGCTCCAGCCTGTTCAGCTTCATCCAGGCCAGCTCGAGCGACCTGTATGTGCTGCCCAGGTTCAGCACCGCCTTCCTCGACCCGTTTGCCGAGATTCCCACGCTGTGCCTGCTGTGCTCGTTCTTTGACAAGGACGGCAACCCGCTGGAGAGTTCTCCCGAGCAGACGCTGCGCAAGGCCGCCCAGGCCTTCCGCGAGGTGACCGGTATGGAATATCACGCCATGGGCGAGCTGGAGTACTACGTCATCCGTCCGTCGGTTGACTTCTACCCCGCCCGCGACCAGCACGGCTATCACGAGTCGATGCCCTATGCCAAGACCAACGACTTCCGCCAGCGCTGCATGGACTATATCGCCAAGGCTGGTGGCCAGATCAAGTACGGCCACAGCGAGGTGGGCAACTTTGAGCAGGACGGCGTTGTGTATGAGCAGAACGAGATCGAGTTCCTGCCCGTTCCCGTGCTCGACGCTGCCGACCAGCTGATGATTGCCAAGTGGGTGATCCGCAACCTGGCCTTCCGCGCCAACCTGAATGTCACCTTTGCCCCGAAGATCACCACGGGCAAGGCCGGCTCGGGTCTGCACATCCACATGCGCATGATGAAGGATGGCCGCAACATGATGATCAACGACAAGGGCGTCCTGAGCGACGAGGCCCGCAAGGCCATCGCCGGCATGATGGACCTGGCACCGGCCATCACAGCCTTCGGCAACAAGAACCCGATGTCCTACTTCCGCCTGGTTCCCCACCAGGAGGCTCCCACCAACGTGTGCTGGGGCGACCGCAACCGCTCGGTGCTCGTGCGCGTGCCTCTGGGCTGGACCGCTGGTGCCGACATGTGCCGCATCGCCAATCCGCTGGAACCCGCCAACAAGTTTGACACGACCCAGAAGCAGACCGTCGAGATGCGCTCGCCGGACGGCTCGGCCGACATCTACCAGCTGCTCGCCGGCCTGTGCGTAGCCTGCCGCCATGGCTTTGAGATGGAGAATGCCCTGGAACTGGCCAAGAAGACCTACGTCGACGTCAACATCCATGATGCTGCCAACGCCGACCGCCTCAACGAGCTCGACTGCCTGCCCGACAGCTGCGTGGCCAGCGCCGACTGCCTGGACAAGCTGCGTGCCGCCTTTGAGGAGCATGGCGTCTTCAGTTCACACATGATTGACGGCATCATCGCCGAGCTGCGCTCGTTCAACGACCGCACCCTGCGCCACGACATTGAGCACGATCCCAAGCGCACCGCCCAGCTCGTCAACGAGTACTTCCAGTGCGGCTAAGCGCTTCAGGACAACACTGACAACACTATAACAACAAGGGACAACGCATCACATTGGCGGTTGTCCCTTGTTCGTTAGTATTCATTGTTATTTGCTTACCTGTAGCCGTTGATGCTGTAGGGCCTCGCCTTGGCGTGGCCGTTGCTACCGCAAGATAACGGAAAAAGGCAGCATGTCAGTGCGCTACATCCAGCTGCATTACGGCCACGCCAAGGCGAGGCCCTGCATGATACACCGACACTAAATCTTTCCTGGATAGCAATGAATTGATATCTAGGAGTTTAAGTAGCCGCAGTTTTTTAACAGACAATAAACCGGAGAAGGATAGTGGAAGTGATATGTCTCACGTCAAGGTTACTTCTCCTGCTCTGGCTGGTCGTCCATCAGACCGGCGCGGTAGCCGCCGGCTTGTGCCACGGCCACGCCATACTGGTAACCCAGCTGGTAGGCCTGCTGCACGAGCTGCTGCATCTGCTGCATGATCATCTGGTACTGCTGCTGATACTGCTGCTGGTTGGGCATCTGTGGCTGCTGTTGCGGCTGCTGGTAGCCAGGAGGATAGTTAGGCACCTGTTGCTGTTGGGGCTGTTGTGGTGTCTGGTCCCACGGATTGGGAATTTCGTTACCACTGGGGGCCTGTCCTCCGCCCTGCTGAGCCTGGCGTGCAGCCTCTTCCAATTTTTTCTGAAGTTCGTCAAGTAATCCCATAATCTTAAAAGTATAAATTAGTTATCAAGTTGCTATAGATTTCTTGGGTGATATTGAATGTGTCATATAATGACGCACAAATGTAGCCATTTATCTGGATAATTGCAAGGATTGTAGCAATATTTAAATATTTTTCTTGGGGGCCTATTGCTTCTGGCAAATTACGGTTTGGATGGGCGCTCTGAACGGAAGTGAAGATGGAATAATGCGCCGCATTGCTGAGAGACAAAGAAAGTTGTCATTGCCCAGGGTAAGTCCCCGTCCGTGTCTTCGACACTTTCCCCCGGACACCCGATGAAAGAAAACTTGGGGCAGGAAACATGCGCGTTCCCTGCCCCAAGTGAAGAGTCAGTTATGACGGGTCAATTATGCCTCGGGATCAACACCCCACTGCTGGCGGGCCAGACGGCGGTAGTTGTTGTAGCGCCACTGGGCGTTCTCCTTGGCAGCGGCAAACAGCTGAGTAGCCTCGTCGGGATACTGCTTCAGGACTGATGCGTAGCGCACCTCGCCCTTGAGGAAGTCCTCAAATGCATCCCAGTTGGGCTCGGGGCTGTCGAGGGTGAAGGGATTCTTGCCCTCGGCCTCGAGCTGCGGGTTGTAGCGCCACAGGTGCCAGTAACCGCAAGCAACGGCTGCCTTCTCCTCGGCCTGGGCCTTGCCCATACCGGCCTTGATACCGTGGTTGATACAGGGAGCGTAGGCGATGATGATCGAAGGACCGTCATAGGCCTCAGCCTCGCGGATGGCCTTCAGGCACTGAGCATCGTTGGCGCCCATAGCGATCTGTGCGGCATATACATAGCCGTAGGTGCTGGCAATCAGACCCAGGTCTTTCTTGCGGACGCGCTTGCCGGCAGCGGCAAACTTGGCGATAGCACCAATCGGGGTAGCCTTAGAGGCCTGACCACCGGTGTTGGAGTAAACCTCGGTGTCGAGCACGAGGATGTTGACGTTCTTGCCGCTGGCAATCACGTGGTCCAGACCGCCGAAGCCGATGTCGTAGCTGGCACCGTCACCACCGATGATCCACTGCGAACGCTTAACCAGGTACTGACCCAGCTCGCGCACCTTGATGTCGGCGGGATTGTCGCTGTGCTCGATGGCCTCGAGAATCTTGTCGCTCAACTCGCGGGTCTTGTCACCGTCGTTGAAGTTCTCAACCCACTCCTTGTAGAGGGCCTTGACGTCGGCAGCAACGGTAGCGTCGTCGATAGCTTCCTTGACGAAGCCCAGAACGCGGCTGCGCATCTTCTCGTCGGCGATGGTCATACCCAGACCGAACTCGCAGAAGTCCTCAAACAGGGAGTTGGCCCAAGCGGGACCATGACCCTTGGCGTTGACGGTGTAAGGCGTCGAGGGAACCGATGCACTGTAGATAGAGGAGCAACCGGTAGCGTTGGCAACAATCTGGCGGTCGCCAAACAGCTGGCTGATCAGCTTCACATAGGGGGTCTCACCGCAACCCGAGCAGGCGCCCGAGAACTCAAACAGCGGCTGAGCGAACTGCGAGTTCTTGACGTTGGACTTGGTGTCCACCAGGTGCTGCTTGCTCTTGACGTTGTTGATGGCGTAGTCCCAGAGCTTCTGATCCTCCTCGTGGCCCTCCATGGGAACCATCTCGAGGGCCTTCTCGCCCTTCTTGCCCGGGCAGACGTCGGCACAGTTGCCGCAAGCCAGGCAGTCCATCACGTCAACAACCTGCACAAAGGTCATGCCCTCAAAGCCCTTGCCGATGGCCTTGAGTTTGTCGCTCTCCTTGAAGGGCGAAGCGGCAGCCTCGGCCTCGTCCATGACGAAGGGACGGATGGCAGCGTGCGGGCAGACGAGCGCGCACTTGTTACACTGGATACAGTTCTCGGCCTTCCACACGGGAACAAAGGCGCCCACACCACGCTTCTCATAGGCAGCGGTGCCGGGATCCCAAGTACCGTCCTCGCGGCCCTTGAAGGCGCTCACGGGCAGCAGGTCACCGTTCTGGGCGTTGATGGGACGTACCACGTTGTGGACAAAGGCGGGAGCGTTGTCGGCGGCGGGGCCCTCGACGGTCAGGTTGCTCCAGGCGGGATCCACAGCCAACTCGGTGTACTCATTACCACGGTCAACGGCCTGATAGTTCTTGTTGACCACGTCCTCACCCTTGCGGCCATAGGACTTGACGATGAACTTCTTCATCTGCTCGATGGCCAGGTCAACGGGGATAACCTCGGTGATGCGGAAGAATGCGCTCTGCAGGATGGTGTTGGTGCGGTTGCCCAGACCAATCTCCTGAGCGATCTTGGTGGCGTTGATGTAGTAAACCTTGATGTTGTTGTCGGCGAAGTACTTCTTCACGTTGTTGGGCAGGTTCTCTACCAGCTTGTCGCCGTCCCAAACGGTGTTGAGCAGGAAGGTACCACCCTTCTGCAGACCGCGGGTCACGTCATACATGTGCAGGTAGGCCTGAACGTGGCAAGCCACGAAGTTGGGCGTGGTCACCAGGTAGGTCGAGCGGATGGGCTCGTCGCCAAAGCGCAGGTGAGAGCAGGTGAAACCACCCGACTTCTTGCTGTCGTAGGAGAAGTAGGCCTGGCAGTGCTTGTCGGTGTTGTCACCGATGATCTTCACACTGTTCTTGTTGGCACCCACGGTACCGTCGGCACCCAGACCGTAGAACTTGGCCTGGAACATGCCGGCGCCACCCATGGCAACCTCTTCCTTCATGGGAAGCGAGGCAAAGGTCACGTCGTCCTCGATACCGATGGTGAACTGGTTCTTGGGCATGGGCAGGGCCAGGTTCTCATACACGGCCAGAATCTGGGCAGGCGTGGTGTCCTTGCTTCCCAGACCGTAGCGACCGCCCACGATGACGGGGGCATTCTCGGTGCCGTAGAAGCAGTCCTTCACGTCCAGGTACAGGGGCTCACCGTTGGCGCCGGGCTCCTTGGTGCGGTCGAGCACGGCAATGCGCTTGGCAGTGCTGGGAACGGCTGCGAGGAAGTGCTTGGCGCTGAAGGGGCGATACAGGTGAACGGCAACGAGGCCGACCTTCTCACCCTTCTCGGTCAGATAGTCGATGGTCTCGCGGATGGCCTCGGTCACACTGCCCATGGCGATGATGACGCGGTCGGCATCCTTGGCGCCGTAGTAGTCAAACAGACCATACTTGCGGCCAGTGATCTCGCTGATCTTGTTCATGTAGTCCTCGACGATGGCGGGAACTGCGGTATAGTAGTCGTTGCACGACTCGCGGTGCTGGAAGAACACGTCGGGGTTCTCGGCAGTACCACGGGTAACGGGCTTGTCAGGATTCATGGCACCCTTGCGGAACTTGGCCAGCTCCTCCATGTCGATGAGGGGACGCAGGTCTTCCTGGTCCATGGCCTCGACCTTCTGGATCTCGTGCGAGGTGCGGAAACCGTCAAAGAAGTTGACAAACGGCACATGGCCCTTGATGGCGCTCAGGTGGGCGACACCGGCCAGGTCCATCACCTCCTGCACACTGCCCTCGGCGAGCATGGCAAAACCGGTCTGGCGGGTAGCCATCACGTCCTGGTGGTCACCGAAGATACACAGGGTGTGGCTGGCCAGCGTACGGGCCGAAACGTGGAACACGCCGGGGAGCAACTCACCGGCAATCTTGTACATGTTGGGAATCATCAGCAGCAGACCCTGCGACGCGGTGTAGGTCGTGGTCAGGGCACCAGCCTGCAGCGAACCGTGAACGGCACCTGCGGCACCACCCTCGCTCTGCATCTCCTGGACCATGACGGTCTCACCGAAGATGTTCTTGCGGCCAGCAGCGGCCCACTCGTCCACGTGCTCGGCCATCGTTGATGACGGAGTGATGGGGTAGATTGCGGCTACCTCAGTGAACATGTAACTGATGTGAGCAGCAGCTTGGTTGCCGTCACACGTCATGAATTTCTTTTCTTTACTCATAAAAAATTTTTGAAAAACTGATATAGTTAGTTATTAGTCAATGTTCAGTTTGGTTTACAGGGTGCAAAGGTACTCATTATTTTTTTAATAATGTATAAGTTTCATCGAAAAACCAATGTAAACACCTATACACTCTATCTATAACCGAATTTCTTGTAAAAGGATTAAAATTTCTTAAATAACACGATTTATTTATTGTATTTCGATAAATAACTATATCTTTGCAGCGCAATTATCAACTAAAAGTATTGTAGATTATGAAAAAGACATCCAGTAAAGTATTGAAGATTGTGTGCGTGTTCGCGCTCATCTGCACCCTCATGTGGGTGGTGTTCTATGCCGTTCAGACCTATTTCGTCTTGACAACTGGCAGCGGTGACGGAGTTATCAACTGGGGCTCCCCGCACATTGGTCGCAAGCTGACGGTGTTTGTCATCAACCGTGTCACGATTCTCACACTTGCAGTGCTGATGGGTGCATTCGTGTTCAACATCCTCAAGTGCCTGAGGGGCGGAATGATTTTCAATCGTGCCAACGTGGCGCTGTTGTGGATCATGGCCGTAGTGCTGCCCATCCATTCGTTTATCAGCGACAACATGGGCTTTGCCTGCTCCGATGCTGACCATTTTGATTGGAGGCTTACCGACACGCCCTTTGTCTATGCGATTGTGGCTGTCATCGTCGCCATGCTTTACAAGCTGGCCTGTGATGTGGCCGAGGACCAGAAGTTAACCATTTAAACCATTTCAAGTGTTATGATTATCGTGAATCTTGACGTCATGATGGCGCGCCGCAAGATGTCGCTCAATGAGTTGAGCGAGCGCGTGGGCATCACCATAGCCAACCTCTCGATCCTTAAGACCGGCAAGGCCAAGGCAGTGCGCTTCACGACTCTCGACGCCATCTGCCGCGCCCTGGACTGCACCCCAGGCGACATCCTCGAGTACCGAAACGATTAACCTCCTCTTTTCAAGCCTGTTACAAAATGGGCGCTTCCCTATTCCCTAGGGGCCAGAAGCACCCATTGTGGGTATCGTATACCCTTGTCAGCCCAATGGATTTTGTATCAACAAAACACATTCAACCAAATAAATCAATTGATTATGAGAAACTTATGGCTATTCTTAATGCTCAGTTGTTTGGCCCTCGAGGCTTTCGGACAAAATGAGCAGGATTCTGTCATGGAGATCGCGCTCCCTGAACTGGTGTTTACCGAAAGCCTGATCAAGCACAAGCCTAATAGCGATGTGTTTAAAATCACTGAAAACCATCGCAAGGGCGTTACCAATGTATTCGATATAATGAACTTGCTGCCTGGTGTGAAGTTCGATCAGTTGAAATCCAAAATCAGCGTTAAGAATGACGAGAGGGTCCTCGTGGTAGTTGACGGGCAGGAGCGTAACTTTGATTATGTCAGGGCAATTGATCCTAAAAGGGTCAAGGAGATAGAAATCATCCATGAATTGCCTGGCAGATACGTTATTGCCGGCTATAAATATGTCATTGACATCAAACTCAAAAATGATTATGTGGGAAACGGCTTGTCCATTAACAACTTCACGATTGTATCGCCAGGCAACAATGGCGATGACCACATTGTCAATGAGCAACCCAACATCCAGTACTCGCATACCGACAAGAAATGGAACTTTAACGTTGGCTATGTCTATGGCCATATCAGGTGGAACTACCCGATTTCCTACAGTAAGGTCTATCCAGGTCTGTCCGATTTGTCCAGCAAGGAATACACTACGGACAATCCCAATGACCACAATAAGAGCAATGCGCATGCGGCAAACCTCGGTCTGGACTGGAAAGTTGCCGACAACCAGACGCTGTCACTGCGGGGCTCTTTTATACATGACAACAGGCGTCATTCTACCCTATATGACTACGCGGGCACTTCCACGGACAATGTGCCAACCAACTTTAGCGAACTGATAGGCAATGACGTGAAAAGCAATGACTTCAAGTTTTCTGTTATCTATAACTGGACCATCTGCCAAAAGTGGAAGTTATATGCTGACTTGAATTACAACCTATTCAAGACAGACAACCACAATGCCTATTCGATGAATGAAACCTTACTCAACGATGTCTATTCCACCCACAAGAAGAATTATTATAAGGGAACCGTTGATGCAGTGTTCAGCCCGAATGACAAGCTTTCTGTGGATTTTGGATATTCGGCCACTTGGGCCCTCTACAGATTCGGCCAACGCAATATTCCTGTTACAAAATCAGATGAGAACAGGCACAATGTGTTCTCCTATCTCGATTACACGTTGAACGACAAGTTGAGTGGACGAGTAGGACTGGCCTTCGAGTCTATCCATATTAGTGACAAGGTTACTTCCAATACATACAATCAACTGCTACCTGCAGCATCGCTGAATTTTGTCCCTTCACAGAATGTGCAGATCAGCGCGGACTACTCCACAAGGATGGAATACCCAAAACTGTATCAGTTATCGCCCATCGGTTACAACCTGGACGAGAGGATGGTCTTTCAAGGGAATCCTGGGCTGAAACCCAGTTTGAAACACGAAGTGAACCTGCAGGCGGTGCTGTGGCAGAATCTCATTTTGGCGGGTGTTTATCAGTCCTCCAAGCATGCTATCAGCGACTATTATAGTCACGTGGATGGACTGTATCAGCAGTCATTCGTGAACGCGAGACACTCCGCACTCGCGCTGGTGATCATGCACAACTGGAGCATCAATAAAAACCTCACATGGAGCAACTCATTGCAGTACTCTCATATGAACATCAGTTGGGACACTTATAAAAACCATGCCAACAACCTGAACTTCAGCAGTAACTTGTCCTATTATATCAACCCGCTCAAGACAAGGCTTGAGGTGGATTATTCACGCTCGTTGCGCCAGGTGCCTTTGCTTCAAGGATATGAGCAGCAGGAGCAGGACATGTGGGCGGTCTCATTGTTCAAGACCTTCTGGCACGACAGAATCAATGTCTCGCTCACCTATTTGCCTCCCATCCGGTTAGGAGTTAGGGAGAATCAGCATCGAATCATTGATACCGACTTCTATAAAGAGCATCAACGCTTGAACCTGAAGACCTACGACAACCTCATACTGCTCAGGGTGGGATTCCGTCTGAACAACAACAAGCGCTTCAAAGTCAAGAACCAATCAAAATTTGACGACGAGAAGAACAAAGATAGAGGACTGCTTTGAGCAGCCATGCTGTCCAAGACGAGAGCAATCGCCTGTAAACGGAATACACAGAAATAGCTTCTTCGATACCGTGGCCAGCCGAGGGACAATAACACGCCCTCGGCTGACTATTCACCCTTTTGGGTATTGC